>NZ_JBFTHF010000002.1:0-577564 GCF_056394105.1 Arthrobacter sp. 10T419
CGGTGTGGGCCCACCCACCGGCTCCCACGTCTCGCTTCGCTTCGCCGCGGGGCCCTCGCCGGTGTGGGCCCACCCACCGGCTCCCACGTCTCGCTTCGCTTCGCCGCGGGGCCCTCGCCGGTGTGGGCCCACCCTCCCCATAGAATGGACAGATGACCCTCAGTGTTGCGCTCGGCCCTGACACCCAGGAGAGCACCCAGACCGGAACGGCGTCGTCGGCCGACGTCCTGACCGCCCCGGACATCCCTTGGAACCTCGTGATCTGGAATGATCCGGTAAACCTGATGAGCTACGTGAGCTACGTCTTCCGCAGCTACTTCGGCTATTCCGAGGCGAAGGCCAACAAACTCATGCTGGAGGTCCATAAAAAGGGCCGCTCCATCGTGGCGCACGGCAGCAAGGAGCAGGTCGAGCAGCACGCGGTGGCGATGCACGGCTACGGCCTGTGGGCCACCGTGGAGAAGGCAAGCAGCGGCCACGGCGGCAACGGATCAGGCAAGGGCAAGGGAAAACGTGGCTAAGGCGTTCAAGTACGGACTCAAGGGCATCACGGGCTACCTGGAGCCGGCCGAGCGGGATCTGCTGCGCAGTCTTTTCGACGACGTCGTTTCCATGCTGGAGCCGGAGGAACGGGCCAACCAGGATCCGCTGGCCGCGCTCGTCGGGCTGGACACAGAGGCCCGCGAGCCGTCGGACCGCGCCCTGCGCCGGCTGCTGCCCAATGTCATGAAGGACGACGACAAGGCCTCCCTGGAGTTCCGCCGGTACACCGAGCGTTCGCTGCGGGAGAGCAAGATCGGCGCGTTGAAGGCTGCAGCCCTTGGCCTGGACAAGGACGAGCTGGTGCTGACGCCCGCGGACGCCCGGCACTGGTCCACCGCGCTCAACGACGTCCGGCTGGTGCTCGCCGAGCGGCTCGACATCCGGGACGACGCTGACGCCGAGCACGTCCACCGGATGCAGGACTGGTCGCAGGCTGAGGACGTCGAAAGCTACCTGGCCCTGGTCTACAACTTCACTACCTGGCTGCAGGAGTCCCTGGTCCAGGCGATGCTGGCTTCGCTCGAAGCCTAGGCCCGTGTGACCCATTAGACACGAGTCGCTCGACACAATGTGATGGCCGCGCCTATGGCAAAGCCCTATCCTCGAATAATCATGACTTCAGCATCGAGCACGGATCCGGCAGCGGAAGCTGCGGCGGAGACCGCAGCGGGCAGCACCGGGGATGCCCGGCCGGGGGAGCGCCCGATCGGCGTCTTCGATTCCGGCGTCGGCGGCCTCACGGTGGCACGGTCCATCATCGACCAGCTGCCCAACGAATCCATCCTGTACGTTGGTGACACCGCCCACGGGCCGTACGGTCCGCTGCCCATCGCCGAGGTCCGCGCCAATGCGCTCGGCGTGATGGACGAACTGGTCGATTCCGGCGTCAAGCTGCTCACCATCGCCTGCAACTCGGCGTCCGCCGCCGTGCTCCGCGACGCGCGAGAACGGTACACCGCCCGCTACGGGATCCCGGTGATCGAAGTGATCCAGCCGGCCGTCCGTCGTGCGGTCGCGGCCACCCGCAACGGCCGGATCGGCGTGATCGGCACCTCGGCCACGGTGGGCTCCCGCGCCTACGAGGACACCTTTGCGGCAGCACCGGACCTGGACATCACCTCGGTGGCCTGCCCGGCCTTCGTCTCCTACGTGGAGGCCGGCATCACCACCGGGCCGGAACTGCTCGCCGTCGCCCGCGAATACCTGGCCCCGCTCACGGCGGCAGGCGTGGACACCGTGGTGCTGGGCTGCACCCACTACCCGCTGCTTACCGGTGTGATCTCCTTCGTCCTCGGTGAGGACGTCACGCTCGTCTCCAGCGCGGAAGAAACCGCCAAAGACGTGTACCGTGCGCTCGCTTCGCGCGGCCTCGAGCGCACCGGCACGACCGCCCCGGAGTACAACTTCATCGCCACCGGCGACGCCGCGCAGTTCGAGCACCTCGCCCGCCGTTTCCTCGGCCCCGAGGTCCTCAGCGTCCGCCACGTGGACCACGTGGCCGCGCAGTACCCCACCGGCAGCCTCGCCCGGATCACCCCGGAAATGATCGCCGCCGCGCAGGCCGGCGCCGGCCGGCCGCGGATCTCCAACTTCGTCTCCACCGATTTTGTCGCCTCCGACGCGCCGCCGCTGACCGGCCTCCGGAGGTCCGGCCTGTGAAGCTGACCATCGTGGGCTGCACCGGGTCCTTTCCCGGACCCGGCTCGCCGGCGTCGTGCTACCTGCTGACCGCGCACGACGGCGAGCGGAGCTGGAAGATTGTGCTGGACCTGGGCAGCGGAGCACTTGGCGCCATCCAGCGGTACACCGACCTTGAGGACATCGACGGGATCTTCCTGACGCACCTGCACCCGGACCACTGCATGGACCTGTGCGGGCTGCACGTCGCGGTTCGCTGGAAGCCGGGCGGCTGGGGACGCGGCCGGATCCCCGTCTGGGGGCCCGCCGCCACTGCGGACCGGATGGCCACGGCCTACGGCCTGGATCTGGACCCGGGCATGCACGAGGAGTTCGACTTCAGCAACTGGTCCGAGCGCAAGCCCGTGACCATGGGCCCGTTCACCGTGACCCCGTTCGCGGTGAACCACCCGGTCGAGGAGGCCTACGCCCTGCGGGTGGAGGTCACCGAACCGGACAAGGACGGCACCCCGGTTACCCGGGTGCTGGGCTACTCGGGGGACACCGACTCCTGCGGCGGCCTCGAGGACGCGGCCCGGGACGCGGACCTGTTCCTCTGTGAGGCAGCGTTCGAGGAAGGCCGCGACGACGGCATCAAGGATGTGCACCTGACCGGCAAGCGAGCCGGCGAAGCGGCCGTGGCTGCCGGGGCGCGCAGGCTACTGCTGACCCACATCCCGGTCTGGACCTCCCCGACAAAGGTGATGGCGGAGGCCAAGGAGGTCTTCGGCCAGCACGTGGCCGTCGCCGTCGCGGGCGTGCACTACACCGTCTGAACTGACGCCGTGGGCGGCGCGCACCGCCAAGTCGATATGCTGGAAGGCATGACTTCCGAAGCCCTTACTGCCCCCGTCATCCGCGCCGATGGCCGCACGCCCGACCAGCTCCGCCCGATCAGCATCACCCGTGGCTGGTCCAAGCAGGCCGAAGGTTCCGCCCTGATCGAGTTCGGCAACACCCGGGTGCTCTGCACGGCGTCGCTGACCGAGGGCGTGCCGCGCTGGCTCAAGGGCGAGGGCCGCGGCTGGGTCACCGCCGAATACGCCATGCTGCCGCGGGCCACCAACACCCGCTCCGCCCGCGAGTCCGTCAAGGGCAAGATCGGCGGCCGCACGCACGAGATTTCCCGCCTGATCGGCCGCTCGCTGCGCTCCATCATCGACACCAAGGCCCTCGGCGAAAACACCATCGTGCTGGACTGCGATGTCCTGCAGGCGGACGGCGGCACCCGCACGGCCGCCATCACCGGCGCATACGTCGCCCTCGCCGAAGCCATCCGCTACGCACGCGAGAACAAGCTGATCGCCCGCAACGCCCAGCCGCTGGTGGACACCATCGCGGCCGTCTCGGTGGGCATCATTGACGGCGTGCCGATGCTGGACCTGCCGTACGTGGAGGATGTCCGCGCCGAGACCGACATGAACGTCGTGGTCACGGGATCGGGCAAGTTCGTCGAGGTCCAAGGCACCGCCGAGGGCGCGCCATTCGACCGCGACGAGCTCAACAAGCTGCTGGACCTGGCCCTGCTCGGCACGGAGCAGCTCGCCGCCATCCAGCGCGAAACCCTGGCCGAGGCCCCGTGAGCGGCGCCCCGTCAGGCAACCAGCCGAACCCGCCGGTCCTGGTCCTCGCGACCCACAACCAGGGCAAACTGCGGGAACTGCGCGAACTGCTGCGCGGCCAGCTTCCCGGACTCGACGTCGACACGCAGGTGGTGGACGCGGGCGCCGTCGGTGCCCCCGACGTCGTCGAGACCGGCGTGACCTTCGCGGAGAATTCGCTGCTCAAGGCCCGGGCGGTGGCGGAGGCCACGGGCCTCGTCGCGATCGCCGATGACTCCGGCCTGGCGGTCGACGTCCTGGGCGGCGCCCCGGGCATCTTCTCCGCCCGCTGGGCAGGCCGGCACGGGGACGACGCCGCGAACCTGCAGCTGCTGCTGGACCAGCTTTCCGACGTGCCTGACGAATACCGCGGCGCGGCCTTTGTCTGCGCGGCGGCACTCGCCGTGCCTGGCCTGGCCGGCGAGGAAGCGCGCGAAGTGGTGGAGTACGGCCAGCTGGAAGGCACGCTGCTGCGGGAACCGCGCGGGGCGGGCGGCTTCGGCTACGATCCGGTGCTCCAGCCAAGCGGCCTGGACCGCAGCTGCGCCGAACTCAGCCCGGCGGAGAAAAACGCGATCAGCCACCGCGGCCATGCGTTCCGGGCGCTGCTGCCGGCGATCGTGGAGGCCCTGGCCGGCCGGTAGTGTCTCTGCGCTGGATAGCATCTGCGCTGGACAACGTAAAAGGATGGCGCCCCACAGTGTGGGGCGCCATCCTTTTGGGCCGCGGCGGGGGAGCGCAGCGGCCGGGGAGAACCGGGGGCTACGGGGTCTTGCGCTCTTCCTCGGGCTCGTGCTCCTCGATGAATTCCTCGACCAGCCCGGTGCCGTACTTTTCGGCCTGGCGCCTGGCGATGAGGCCACGGATCACTTCAATGCCGATCGGGATGACCGAGAGCAGCACGATCGCGATGAAGATGATGTCCAGGTTGTCCCGGACCCACGGCACCTTGTCGCCCAGCAGGTAGCCCAGCAGGGTCACGCCGCCGCCCCACAGCACGGCGCCGATCACGTTGTAGATGAAGAACTTGCGCTTGCTCATCTGGGCCACGCCGACGATCACCGGGACAAAGGTCCGGATGATGGGGACGAAACGGGCCAGGATGAGCGCCTTGCCGCCGTGCTTCTCGAAGAATGCGTGGGCGCTCTCGACGTTCTCGCGCTTGAACAGCTTGGAATCTGGCTTGTTGAAGATGGCCGGACCGGCCTTGGAACCGATCAGGTAACCGGCCTGGTTGCCGATGATCGCGGCAACGACGATCAGCGCGGCAAACGCCCAGATGTTGAACTTGATGGTGTCCGTCGCGACGAGCAGCCCGGCGGTGAACAACATCGAGTCACCGGGCAGGAAGAAGCCGATCAGCAGCCCGGTTTCGGCGAAGATGATGCCGCAGACCAGGACCACGACCCACGGCGCGAGGGCAGGGTCGGCCAGGAAAACCTGGGGGTTAAGCCAGTCGGGCAGGAACGAGGCCAGGTGCGGCTGGACCGGTCCGGCGCCTCCGAAGGTGGTCACGGCGAAGTCGTGCAGGGTGTAAGGGTTCACCTATCTAGGGTACTTGACCGGGTGCAGCCGGTTCCGGCGCTAAAGTTGGAGCGTGGGTTTGGACTTTACAGCGATCGACTTCGAGACTGCGAACGGCTTCCGCGGTTCGCCGTGCGCCGTCGGCCTGAGTAAGGTGCGCGGCGGCGTCGTCGTCGAGGAGGCCTCCTGGCTGATGCGGCCGCCCGCGAACCACGACGCCTTCGACCACCACAACGTCCGCATCCACGGCATCCGGCCCGAGCAGGTCGCCGGCCTGCCGCGCTTCGGTGAACTGTTCCCCGAGATCGGTGCCTTCATCGGCGACGACGTGCTGGCCGCCCACAACGCCGCCTTCGACCTGGGCGTGATCCGTTCCGGGCTGGAGGTCTCCGGGCTGCCCGGCCCCGCCTACGACTACGTCTGCACCGTGATGCTGTCCCGGCGCTGCTACTCGCTGGTGTCGAACTCGCTGCCGTACGCCGCGGAGGAGGCCGGCGTGCCGTTGCTCAACCACCACGACGCCGCCGAGGACGCCCGGGCCTGCGCCGGCATCCTGATCGACATCGCGGCCCGCAACGGCGCCGCCAGCATCGCGGAACTGTACCTCTCGCTGGGGCTGGCCGTGTCCCGCCAGCCTGCCTTCGATCCGCGGCGCGACCCGCTCTCCAAGGCCACTAGGTCCGCCCTCGAGGCGCTCGCCGCCGGACAGGGCGCGGCTCCGGCCACCCGGCCGTTCCGTCCCGGCTGGCCGGACGAGGGCGCCAACCCCGTGCCCAACGCCGGGGCCGAACCGGACCACCCGCTGTTCGGACAGACCGTGGTGTTCACCGGAGAACTCGCGATTCCGCGGCCCGAGGCAAAACTGCGCTCCGCCGAACTGGGGGCCCGGCCCGAGAGCCGCGTCACCGCCCGCACCACGGTGCTGGTGGTGGGGGACGGCTTCGTCGCGGCCGACCTGCGTTCGGGCCGGCTGACCGGCAAGGCGCGTCGGGTCCTGGAACTGCATGACCGCGGCCAGCGGATCGAGGTGCTCTCGGAGGGGGAGTTCCTGCAGATGGTGGGCGGCCACGTTCACTCCCTGACGTAGGCGCTAGGTCATACGGCGCAACAATCATTTCGCCCGGGATCGGTCCGCTCCTAGCCTTGAACGATGAGCAAACTGATCTCTTCACCCGCCCGCGCAGCAGAGGCTCCCGCCGCTGACCCGCGCGGCGGAATCGACTGGGCCAAGGTCTTTGCCTTCCCCAATCCGGTGAACGAGTACTCCGCGCGGATTACCGCGGCTCTCGTGGTGCTGCTGTCCCTCGTGACGCTCCTGACCGGCTCCGGCTGGGGGCTGGCGGTCATCGCCGCCGGATTCTGGCTGCGGGTGCTGTTCGGGCCGCGGATTTCGCCCTTCGGCGTGCTCTCGGTCAAGGTCCTGACTCCGCTGCTGGGCAAGAAGCGGCTGGTTCCCGGGCCACCGAAGCGCTTCGCCCAAGGCATCGGAGCGGCCCTGTCCACGGCGGCTGCCATCCTTTTCGCCGCGGGCCTGGCGCCGGTGGCCTGGGTCCTGCTCGTGGCCCTGATCGCCGCCGCCTCGCTGGAGGCCTTCGCCGGCTTCTGCCTCGGCTGTGCGATCTTCGGGCTGCTGCAGCGCCGCGGACTCATCCCCGAGGATGTCTGCGAAGCCTGCAACAACATTTCGCTCAGGCGCCCGTAACCGCCGCCAGCCGTGCGGCCATGCCCCGAATGACGTCGGGGGCCTCGAGGGCCGCCAGCCAGTCCGCCGGCAGGCATTCCTCTCCGTAGTGCGCGCCCAGGATGTTCCCGGCGATCGAGGCGGTCGAATCGCTGTCGCCGCTGTGGTTCACCGCCACAGCGATCGCTGCCCGGAAGTGCCCCTCGGGGCTGGCGGCCGCCGCCGTCGTCGCCGGTGCGGTGGCCAGCACGGCATACACGCCGACGGCGAGTGCCTCCTCGGCAACCCAGCCTTCGCCCAGTTCCCGCACCAGTTCCTCCGCGCCGAGCAGGTCCCCGGAACCTCCGCTTCCGGCCCCGGGCGCTGCCGCCGCGGCCAGGCGCAGGGACGCCGTCAAGCGGTCGACCAGGGCCGGATCGGGCTCCTCACCCTTCGGCAGCGGGCCGTCCTGGAGCTGCGAGAGCGCGGCGCCAGCCGCCTCATGCAGGTCCTTGCCGCTGACCAGCGCATGGATCAGCAGGCTGAACACGCCGGCGCTCTGCCGGGCCGCGGGGTGCCCGTGGGTCAGCGACGCCGCGTCCGCACTCATCTTGTAGACCGCGTCCGCCGGGACGTAGGGGATGAGTCCGAACGGCGCCGAGCGCATCACCGTGCCGCAACCCTTGGACTCCGGGTTGACCGGCCGGTACACGGTTCCCATTTCCCCGGTGGCGAGGCCGCTGAGGCAGGCATTGCCCGGGGCGCGGCGGTGCCGGAGCACAGCGTGGCTGTCTATCCAGCGCGGCGGCTGGAAGGGGGCGGAGTCCGGGAGTGCCTCGCCCTGGCTGCCGAGCCAGCGCAGGTAGGCAAGCCAGAGGCAGGCATTCGTGTCCGCCGCCACGCCCGAGTTGGCCCACTCGAGTGCCTCCAGCAGGCCGTCCACCGTGTACAGAGTCATCTGGGTGTCGTCGGAGAAGTGGCTGACGCCGTCGAGCCCGGTGAAGTCCCGCAGTCCTTCCGGGCCGTAGGTGGCGCGGATCTCGTCGATTTTCGCGAATTCGACGGCGTAGCCCAGCGAATCCCCGAGCGCGCCGCCCAGCAGGCAGCCGTGGATGCGGGACTCATGGGACGGCGCCGGGGCGGCCGCCGGGGTGCTGCCGGGCTCAATGCTCATACCTCCAAATTTACCCCGGTGCCCGGCCCGTACGGGAACGCGGCGCCCGGCTGAGACGGGTAGGGTGCTGGTGGTGCCAGGTTCGTCATGGCCGCGGCCCCGGACAAAGGACGGACAAGGGAGAGTGATGCGCGAACCAGCGTGGCGGAAGACCGGCAGCACGCCCGACTACAGGTTTACGCTGGCCAACGAGCGGACCTTCCTGGCCTGGGTACGGACCTCTCTGGCCCTGATCGCCGGCGCGCTCGCCATCGATCAGCTGGCGCCCAACATCGCCCCGGGGCCGGTGCGCATCGCCATCTGCGTCGTGCTGGCGGTCCTCGGCGCCGGACTGGCCGCGCTGGCCTACCACCGCTGGGGCCGAATGGAAGCCGCGATGCGCAACAACCGGGAGTTGCCCTACTCCGGGCTGATGCTGGTCATGACCGTCGGCGTCGCCATCGCCGCGCTCACTATCGCCATCCTGATCTTGATCGCACGGTGACCGTACCGCCGCAGGGCCCCGGGCTGCAGCCGGAACGCACGACTTTGGCCTGGGGCCGGACGCTGCTGGCCCTCGTCGTCGCGGATTTGTTCATCTGGCGCACCTGGGCGCTGTCCGGCCCGGGGGACCAGGCCGCCGGCCGCTTCGACTCCCTCGGCCTGTGTGCCGCAGCGGCGCTCGGGTCCACGGTGGTCCTCTTTGTCTGCGTCCGGGTGCGCTCCCGGCAGCTGCGCAGCTCCACCGACGCGGCCCCGGCGGCGCTGATGATCAGCGCGACGGCGGCTGTCCTGGCGCTCGCCGCGAGTACGGTGGCGGCGATTGCGCTCGGGACGTAGCCGCCGCCCGGCACGGCGGGACTCCAGCGAACACCCAGCCCCCGCTGGCAGACTCCAAGCAGACCATGGCCCCCAGCCAAAGGATTTCCGCGCCATGACCAAGCCAGTGCACGCCTCCGAGCCGGACGTCGCCCAGCCGGCCCTCGTACCCGATGACCGACAGCCGGGCCTCATCGCCCGGCTGTCCGCCGAGGCACTGGGGACCCTGTTCGTCGTGGTGGTGGGCCTGGGCGTGCCGCTGTTCGCCGTTCCTCAGTACAACCCGATGTCCGCCTCGCTGGCGGCGGGCCTGGCCCTCACGGCGGCCATGCTGGCCTTCGGCTACCTGTCCGGCGGCCATTTCAACCCCGCGGTCACGGTGGGTAACGCGATCGCCGGCCGGATCAGGCCGCTCGACGCCGCGGCCTACCTTGGCGCGCAGCTGGTGGGCGCCGTGCTCGGGGCGCTGACGCTGTTCGGCGTGCTGCGCACGGTTCCCAAACTCAACGGCACGCAGACGGCCTTCGACACGGTCGCGGCGGGTTTTGACAGCCGCTCGGTCATCCAGGCTCCGATGGCCGGTGTACTGCTGCTCGAGGTGCTCGGTGCCGCCCTGCTGGTGGCGGTCTATCTCGGCACCACCGCGGGACGCAACCCGGCAAAGGCCGCTGCGCCTTTCGCCGTCGGCCTGAGCATGGCCGTGCTGCTGCAGCTGGGCCAGAGCATCGGGAACGCCCCTTTCAACCCGGCGCGTGCCACGGCTTCCGCGCTCTTCAGCAGCCCGGACGCCCTGGGCCAGCTGTGGCTCTTCTGGGTGGCCCCGCTGGTCGGCGCTGCGGTTGCCGGGCTGGTGTTCCGGGGGTTCGCGAGCACCTCGGTGCGGGCCGGCGCGGTTTCCGGCGGCCCGGAGCGGACCCGCGGGTATGCCGACGTCGACGACGACAGTCTTGACGAGCCCGGCGAGCCCAACAACGCGGCCGACGCGGGGGACGCCGTACCGGCAGCGCCGGCGACTTCCGCGACGTCCGCGGATGAGGCCCGCGACTTCTTCGACAAGCGCACCCTGTAACGTCTGTCACCCCTGGCGCCGGGCCGGTGCGCAATAGTGTCGGTGGCAGCCGATAGCGTAGTGGCATGCGGTTATTGCACACCTCGGACTGGCACCTGGGCCGGTCGTTCCACGGCGTCGGGATGCTTGACGCCCAGCGCGCCTTTATCGACCAACTCGTCGGCGTCGTCCGCGAAGAGTCGGTCGACGTCGTCCTCATCGCGGGTGATGTGTACGACCGTGCGCTGCCCGGCGTCGACGTCGTGGGCCTGCTCGACGACGCACTGGTGCGGCTCAGCGGCGCCGGGGCGAAGGTGGTTTTGACCAGCGGCAACCACGACTCGGCCATCCGGCTCGGCTTTGCCTCCCGCCTGCTCGAACGCGGGGGAGTGCACCTGCGCACCCGGCTTGCCGAGCTGGACACCCCGCTGCTGCTCCCGCTCTCGAACGACGCCGGGGCGAATGGCGCCGGCGCGGACGAGGACAACGGACCGGTGCTGGCGATCTACGGCATCCCCTGGCTGGAGCCGCGGCTGGTCGCCGCGCAACTGGGCGTCGAGACCGCCAGCCACTTCGAGGTGACCCGCGCCGCCACCGGGCTGGTCCGCGCCGACATCGCGGCCCGGTCCAAGACCCGGACCGTCCATTCGGTGGTGCTCGCCCACACCTTCGCCAGCGGCGGCATCAGCTCCGACAGTGAACGGGACCTGAGCATCGGCGGGGTCGGCGCGGTGCCGCTGGACCTCTTCGACGGCTTCAGCTACACCGCGCTGGGCCACCTGCACGGCCGGCAGTCACTCTCGTCCGCGGTCCGCTATTCGGGCTCACCGCTGGCCTACTCGTTCTCCGAAGCGAAGCACCAGAAGGGCGGCTGGCTGATCGACGTCGACGCCACCGGCGTCACCGCCGTCACGGAAGTCCTGTGGGAAGCGCCCCGCCGCCTCGCCACGTTGCGCGGCAAACTGGACGAGCTGCTCACCGACGAGGCGTTCGCCTGGGCCGAAGGCGCCTACTGCCAGATCACGCTGACCGACGCGCAGCGCCCGAAACAGGCCATGGAACGGCTGCGGGCGCGTTTTCCCGACACCCTCGTCCTGGGCTTCGACCCCGAGGGCGCCGAAGCCTCGGCCAAGACCAGCTACAGCAGCCGGCTGGCCCAGGCCGGGGACGACCTCTCGATCTGCTGCGGGTTCCTGGAACATGTCCGCGGCCGCGCCGCCGACGAGGCCGAGTCCGGAGTCCTGGCCGAAGCCCTCGAAGCCGTCCGACTGGAAGGGGTTTCCCGGTGAGGATCCACCGCCTGGAAATTTCCGCGTTCGGCCCCTTCGCCGGCACGGAGCACATCGACTTCGACCGGCTCAGCACGCACGGTCTCTTCCTGCTCAACGGCGCCACCGGCGCGGGAAAGACCAGCGTCCTGGACGCCATCTGCTTTGCCCTCTACGGCTCCGTGCCCGGCGCCCGGCAGGAGGGCAAGCGGCTGCGCAGCGACCACGCGGACCCCGCCGCCGAGCCGCGAGTCACCTGCGAGTTCTCGGCCCAGGGCAGGCACTTCGAAGTTTCCCGGACGCCCGCCTGGAACAAGCCCAGCGCCCGGGGCAAGAACGGGTTCACCGAGCAGAAGGCCAACACCCTGCTGCGGGAACGGATCGACGGCGAGTGGCTGGAAAAGTCCGGCCGCAACGACGAGGCAGGTGCGGAAATCACCGCACTGCTGGGCATGGACCGGGAGCAGTTCACCCGGGTGGTGATGCTGCCCCAGGGCGACTTCGCTGCCTTCCTGCGCTCCAAGGCCTCCGACCGGCTGGTGCTGCTCCAAAGCCTCTTCGGCACCCAGCGCTTCGAAGCGGTGGAACAGGAACTGGGGCGGCGCGCCGCCGCGGCCCGCACCGAAGTGGAAAGCCTCAACAACAAGCTCGAACTGCTGCTGGCCCAGGCCGAAGCGGAAACCGCGGGCCTGGGCGTCGAGCTGGACGGGGCACCCCGCCGCGACGACGCCGACCAGCTGCTGGCCTGGCTTGAGGCCAGCGCCGGCTCGGCCGCCGGGGAACGCCAGGCCGCCGCGGTCGAGTCCGAGCGGGTCGGCGCCGAGTTGGCCGCCCTTCTCGAGGGCACGGCGGCGCGCGCCGCGCGGCAGGCAAAACTTGCGGCGGCCGAGCGCCGCCGCGCCGCCGCCGAAGCGGCAGTCCCGGAGCTGCGGAAGAAGACCGCATTACTGGAACAGCACCGGAAAGCCGAAGTGCTTGGCGGCCAGCTGCAGGCGGTAGACAGTGCCGAGATGGCCGAGGAACGCGCGGCCGCGGCCGCCGCCGGCGCGGCTGCGGAACTGCGGGCCGCGGCGCTCACCGACCCGGAGCTGGCCGCGCTGCCTGCCGCGCCTCCGGGTTCCGACGGACCGGCCGGCGAGCCGCTTCTCGAAGGATCAGTGCTGCGGAGCGAGCTCGGCCGGCTGCGCTCCCTCCGTGCCGTCCTGGAGGAACGGCTGCCGGACGAGGACCGTCTTGCCGTCCTGATCGGCCGCCGCGCCGAACTGCAGCTCACCCTGGACGGACTGCACACGGCCAGCCGATCCGGCGCCGCAACCCTCGACGCCCTGCGCGCCGAATCCGCCGAACTCCTTGCCGCCCTGGCTCCGCTCGAAGAACTTGCCGCCGAAGTCCAGTTGCGCACCAAGGAAGCCGCCGCCGCGGAAGAGCTGGTCGCCATCGTGGCCCGCCACGCTTCCGCCGCGGAGAACTGCGCACGGATCACCGACCGCCACCGCGTGGCCCGCGACAGCCACCAGGACCGACGGCAGCGCTGGCTGGACCTCCGGGAAGAGCGGCTCGCCAATGCCGCCGCTGAACTCGCGGCCCAGCTGCTCCCGGACCAGCCGTGCCCGGTCTGCGGCAGCGCCGAGCACCCCGCCCCCGCCCCGGCCGCGGCGTCCGCCTTGGCCATCGCCGAGGCTGAAAAGACCGCGCAGGAGGACGCCGAGGCGGCCGAGGCTGTGCTGTCGGCGCTGGAGCGTGAACTCGGCGAAGCCCAGCAGGACCTCGCCGTGCTGGCAGCCCAGGGCGGCGACACCGAGCCTGACGTGGCCCGCAGAGAGGCCACACTGGCGAAAGAGCGGTCGGCCGAAGCCACCCGCGCCGCCGCAGAGCTGGCGGCCAACCGGGCCCGGCGTTCGGAGCTGGACGAGGAGATCCTGGCCGCGGAACAGGCCCGGACGGCGGCCGCTTCCGGGATCGCCCAGACCGAATCCACCATCAGCGAGGTCCTCGGACAGGTCGAGGGCCTTGAGACCGCCTTGGCGGGCCTGCGCGCCGGGCACGCGAGCCTCGGCAGGCGCCTCGTCTCCGTTCGCGGAACGACGGCCCTGCTCGAACGCGCCGACGCGGCCGCCGGCAGCCTTGAACAGGCCCGCGCGCGGACTACCGATGCGCGTGCCCAGCTTGAGCGGGCCCTCCCGGACGCCGGCTTCGAGTCGGCGGACGCGGCCCGTTCGGTGCTCCTGCCGGCACCGGATGCGGCCGGGTTGGAGGCCGCCGTCCGTGCCGGGCAGGACGAAGCCGCCCGGCTTACGGAACTCTTTGCCGGTGAGGAACTCGCCTTGGCCGCCCGGGAGCTGGCCGCGGACGGCCCTGTGGACGGCGCCGTTCTCGATCAGCTCCGGGCCGAGTGTGCGTCGGCGGAACGCAAGGCCCGGGAGGCTGTACTGGCCTCCGGGCTCGCCGGGAAGTCGGTGCAGACCCTGGGCCGGATCTCCGCCGAGTATGCGGAGCACGCGGCTGCCGGCCGGGAGCCCCGGGATCGGGCAGCGCTGTGGACCGCCGTGGCCGAGGCGGCCCGCGGCGGCGGAGACAACAACTACCGGATGAGCCTGAACAGCTACGTGCTCGCGGCCAGGTTGGAACAGGTGGCGGCTGCGGCCTCGGAGCGGCTGATCGGCATGAGCGACGGCCGCTACACCCTGCAACACACCGACGCCAAGGCAGCCCGCGGGCAAAAATCCGGTTTGGGCCTCGAAGTCGTGGACCAGTGGACCGGCCAGCGCCGCGACACCGCCACGCTCTCCGGCGGCGAGTCCTTTATGGCGTCGCTCGCCCTGGCCCTCGGCCTCGCGGACGTGGTGCAAATGGAATCCGGCGGGGTGGACATTGAGACCCTCTTCGTGGACGAGGGCTTCGGCAGCCTCGACGAACAGTCCCTCGAACAGGTCATGGACGCGCTCGAAGGGCTCCGCGACGGCGGCCGGGTCGTGGGCCTCGTGAGCCACGTCGCGGAAATGAAGCAGCGGATCACCACCCAGCTCCAGGTGGTCAAGGGCCGGAACGGATCCACCCTGCACATCTCCGACGACACCCCGGCCTGAGGCCCGCCGGCTCGGGTATAATCGGAGGGTTACCGGGTCGCGCGCATCGGGAGGAGGGACGATGCGCACTATCGAACGAACCCGGAATCATGAACCCTTCACCGTCTTCCACGACGTCCCTTTCCGCTGCGCCCGCGGCAGCCCGCAGCGGCGGCCGCTTTGCCCGGCTGCCCCTGCTCGCCGGCCGGAGTTTCATCCCGCTTGGGCTTTTCGCCCGTCTCCCGCTGGCCATGCTGACCGTCGGCGCCCTCACCCTCGTCACCGCAGTCACCGACTCCTATGCCGTGGGCGGCGCCGCGGCCGGCGCCGTCGGCATCGGCTCGGCACTCGGGGCCCCGGTGCTGGGCGCCCTCGCCGACCGGCTGGGCCAGCGCCCCGTCCTGCTCTTCTCCGCCGTCTTCAACGCGGTCGCCGTGACCGCCCTGATCCTCGCCGCATACCTGGTCCCGGGCGGCCGGGAGCTGGCCGCCGCCGTGCCGGTGCTTGCCGCGGCTTTCGTGGCGGGCGCCAGCTGCCCGCAGGTCGGCCCGCTGGCACGGGTCCGCTGGATGGCGCTGAGCTCCCGCGGCGGCGGACACGCGGAAGACCTGGACACGGCCCTGTCCTATGAGAGCACCGCCGACGAGCTGACCTTTGTGCTGGGCCCGGCGCTGGTGGGCATCCTCGCCAGCCTCCTCAGCCCCTGGTTGCCGCTCGCGCTGGCCGCCGCGCTCACCCTCACCCTGGTTCCCGCGTTCGCCGTGCACCCGACGCACCGCGCGGTGCCGCGCACCCCGGCACGGAGCCGCGCGGCCGCTGCCGCCGCCCGGCAGCAACGGAGAGCCCTCACCACCGGGCAGCGCGCGGCAACCTTCGCCGCCGTCGGGCTGCCGGTCCTGGCCATGGTCTGCATGGGCACCTTCTTCGGCTCGACCCAGACCTCCCTCAGTTCCTTCTCGGCGAGCTTCGCCACGTCCGAGCTGGCCGGACTGCTCTACGCGGTGATGGGCCTGAGCTCCGCTGCCGCGGCGCTCTCCGTGGCGTACTGGCCGCGGCGGTTCAGCGTCAACGCCCGCTGGCTGGCCTGCGCGGCGCTGATGACCGGGCTCGCGGCCCTGTTGCTCCTGCCCTCGACGGCGCTGCCGATGATCCTGGTGCTGCTGGTCCTGGGCCTGCCGGTGGGTCCGCTGATGGTCACCGTATTCGCGATCGGCGGCGTCGTGGCCCCGGAGGGGAAACTCGGCACGGTGATGACGGCGCTGGCCAGCGGCATTGTCGCCGGCACAGCGCTGGGCTCCTCCATCGCCGGCCAGCTGGCACAGAACTCCGGCTATTCGGCCGCGTTCCTCGTTCCGGTCTGCGCCGCGGCGGCGCTGTTCCTGCTCGGCGCGGCAGCCGCCGTCGTCCTCCAGCGCCGAAACCGGGCGGCCGCATAACCCCAACTGACTCGCAGGGGTGGTCGTTTCGCGGGCTGAAACGACAACGACTGCGAGTCAGTTAGGTGATCTAGAGCTGGGAGCCGAGTTTGAAGCCGCGCTCCTCGCCTGGTTCACGGGTGTAGGCGAAACCGTCGGCGCCAACGGTGACGGCCATTTCGCTGCTGTCGGTGCGGATCACGAGCGGCTGCGGCTTGCCGTCGAGGTCCAGGACCAGGGAGGCCTCGGTGTACCAGCTCGGGACCACGGGGTTGCCCCACCAGTCGCGGCGCTGGTTGTCGTGCACGTCCCAGGTCACCGTGGGGTTGTCCGGATCGCCGGTGTAGTAGTCCTGGGTGTAGATCTCCACGCGGTGGCCGTCGGGGTCCAGGATGTAGAGGTAGAAGGCGTTGGACACGCCGTGCCGCCCGGGTCCGCGCTCGATCCGGTCCGAGATCCGCAGCGCGCCCATCTTGTCGCAGATCTGGATGATGTTGTGCTTCTCGTGGGTGGAGAAGGCGATGTGGTGCATCCGCGGCCCGTCGCCGCCGGTGAGGGCGGTGTCGTGCACGGTCTGCTTGCGGTGCATCCAGGCCGCGTAGGTGACGCCGTCGGAGTCCTTGATGTCCTCGGAGACCCGGAAGCCCAGGTCCTCCAGGTACTTCCGGCCGCGCGGGACGTCGGGGGTGACCTGGTTGAAGTGGTCCAGCCGGACCAGTTCGCCGGCGCTGTAGAGGTCGTAGCGCTGGGTGAGGCGTTCCACGTGCTCCACCTCGTAGAAGAACTCATAGGGGAAGCCCAGCGGGTCCTCCACCCGGACCGCGTCGCCGATCCCGCGGGCGAAGCCGTCCTTGCGGCGTTCCGTGCGGCAGCCCATTTCGGCAAAGTAGGCCTCGGCCTTGTCCACATCCTCGGGGGTGCGGACCCGGTAGGCGAATGCGGCGGCTGCGGCCACGGGGCCCTTGCGCAGCACCAGGTTGTGGTGGATGAACTCCTCGAAGGAACGCAGGTAGATCGCGTCCTCGTCCTCATAGGTGACGTGCAGGCCCAGCAGGTCCACGTAGAACGCCCGGGATTTTTCCAGGTCGGTGACCACGAGGTCCATGTAGGCGCAGCGGACAATGTCCGGCGCGGGGACCGTGGGGGTGATGATGTCGTTGGCCATGATGTGACTCCTCTTTGAGCTGGCGGGTGCGGTGGCGGGTGGCGGACAGGCGGTGAGCCGTCAGCGGGCCGTGGCACCAAACTTCGGGGTGTGGACGCTGCCCAGGGTGATGTGGACGGCCTGCTGGTCGGTGTAGAAATCGATGGAGCGGTAGCCGCCCTCGTGGCCCAGCCCGGAGGCCTTGACGCCGCCGAAGGGGGTGCGCAGGTCCCGGACGTTGTGGCTGTTGAGCCAGACCATGCCGGCCTCCAGGTTCTGCGAGAAGTTGTGCGCCCGGGTCAGGTCGTTGGTCCAGACGTAGCCGGCCAGCCCGTACTTCGTGTTGTTCGCCAGGGCCAGCGCCTCGGCGTCGTCCTCGAACGGGGTGATTGCCACGACCGGGCCGAAGATCTCCTCCTGGAAGATCCTGGCGTCCGCGGCGACGTCGGCGAACACCGTCGGGGCAATGTAGTTGCCGGTCGGAAGTCCCTCCGGACGCCCGCCGCCGGCCAGCAGCCGGCCCTCGGACTTGCCGATTTCCACGTACCGGGCGACCTTCTCGTAGTGCTCCGGGTGCACCAGCGCGCCAACCTCGGTTTTCGGGTCGTGCGGGTCACCGACCACGATGTTCTTCGCGCGGGCGGCGTACTTCTCGCAGAACTCCTCGTAGATGCCGCGCTGGACCAGGATCCGGGAGCCGGCCGTGCAGCGCTCACCGTTGAGCGAGAAGACGCCGAAGAGGGTGGAGTCGATCGCGGCGTCGAGGTCGGCGTCGTCGAAGATGATCGCCGGGCTCTTGCCGCCGAGTTCCATCGACAGGCCCTTGAGGTTCTCCGCGGCGTTGCGGAAGATCGTCTTGCCGGTGGTGGTTTCGCCGGTAAAGGAAATCAGCGGCACGTCCGGGTGCTTGACCAGGGCGTCGCCGGCTTCCTCGCCGAGGCCGTTGACCAGGTTGAAGACGCCGTCGGGCAGGCCTGCGTCCTTGAAGATCTTTGCCCAGAGCGAGGCGGAGAGCGGTGTGAATTCGGCCGGCTTGAGCACCACGCAGTTGCCGGTGGCCAGCGCCGGTGCGAGCTTCCAGGACTCGAGCATGAACGGCGTGTTCCACGGCGTGATCAGGCCCGCGACGCCGATCGGCTTGCGGTTGACGTAGTTGATCTGCGCGCCGGGGACCTTCATGGCGTCGTCGAACTGGGCCACGATCAGGTCGGCGAAGAAGCGGAAGTTCTCTGCGGCCCGCAGCGCCTGGCCCTTGGCCTGGGTGATCGGCAGGCCGGTGTCGAAGGTCTCCAGCTGCGCCAGCCGGGTCTCCTGGGCCTCGACGGCGTCGGCGATCTTGTTCAGGACGCGGGCGCGTTCGCGCGGCTTCATCCGGGGCCAGGGACCCTGGGTGAAGGCCGTGCGGGCGGCGGCGACGGCGAGGTCGACGTCCTCCTTTTGCCCGGCGGCCGCGGTGGCGTAGGTTTCGTTCGACACCGGGTCCAGGACATCGAAGGTCTTGCCGCTGACGGAGTCGACGAACTCGCCGTTGATGTAGTGCTGGATGCGGGTGGGCAAATCGTCCGGGATGTAGTGCTCAGCCATGGGTCAATCCTTTGCTTCGGCGTTGAAGTGGTGGGGAGTGTTATTTGGTGATCCGGAAGCCGTCCACCGGGGTGAGGTAGTCCCGGCCGGCCTCCATCAGTTCGGTGATTTTCTTCAGCCCGGCGTCGGTGGGCGTGATCAGCGGCGGGCGGACGTAGTCGGAGGAGATCAGCCCCGCCTCGGCCATCAGCCACTTGCTGGGCGCCGGGTTGGTCTCGACGAACAACAGGTCCACGAGCGGGTGGACGCCGTAGTGGATCTTCCGGGCGGTCTCGAAGTCACCCTCGACCCAGGCCTTGTACATGTCCGCGGAGGCCTTCGGGGCGATGTTTGCCAGCGCCGAGATGAAACCGACGCCGCCGATCGCCATCAGCGGCAGGCACAGCAGTTCGATGCCGGACCAGACCAGCAGGTCCTTGCCGGCCAGGTGCATGACACGGGAGAAGTGCTCGAAGTCCTTCGTGGTCTCCTTGATCCCGACGATGTTGTCGAAGTCACGGAACAGCCGCGCCACGGTTTCGGGGGCCATGTCCACCGCGGTGCGGGACGGCACGTTGTAGATCACGAACGGCATCTGCGGGAACTCGGTGGCGATCGTGGCGTACCAGCGGTAGAGGGCCTCCTGCGTGGGCCGGGAGTAGTAGGGCGTGATGATCATCGACGCGTCCGCGCCGGCGTCGACGGCGGCCTGGGTCAGCTCCAGCGTCTCCTGCAGTTTTGCGGTGCCGGTGCCGGCCATGAACGGCACGCGGTCGCCGATCGCCTCGGCGGTGGCGCGGATGGCGGTGGCGCGTTCCTCGACGGACTGGGCGCTGGGCTCGCCTGTGGACCCGCCGATCGTGATGCCGGAGGATCCGCTGGCGATCTGCCACTGGACCATGTTCCGCAGGCTGTCGTGGTCGACATCGCCGGACGCCGTGAACGGGGTGAACATCGCGGCGAGGGAGCCTTTGAGGTGCTGCTGGGGATCGGAACGGAACTTCATTGTTTTTTCCTTATCGTTCGGGGGAGGGGCGGCCGGGGCCGGCCCGCTGGGGTCAGGGGGACGGAGCCCGGTGGGCGAGGTAGGCATCGAGGGTGGCGGCGCGGTGCGCGCGGGCCGCGCGTTCGACGTCGTCCGCCGGGGCGCCCGCCTCCAGCAGCCGCAGCAGTGACTCGTGTTCCTCGACCGACTGCCGGGCCCGGCCGGGCACGTAGCTGAAGGTGGAGGAACGCAGCGCCTGCAGCCGGTTCCAGCCGCGGTGCACCAGGTCGAGGATGTGCGGGTTGGGGCAGTGCTCGAACAGGACGCTGTGGAAGTCGCGGTTCAGGCTGGTGAAACGGACCGGGTCGAAGTTTTCCAGGCACTCGCGCATAAGTTCGTTCACCGCGCGGGCCCGGGCGATGTCCGCGGTGGAGATCAGCGGCGCGGACAACGCCGTCGCGGCGCCTTCGACGATCCCCAGGGTCTGCATTGTGTAGAGGTATTCTGTGGGATCGATGCCGGCCACGGTGGCGCCGACGTTGCGTTCGAACACCACGAGGTTTTCCGCCTCGAGCCGGCGGATGGCTTCGCGGACCGGGACGACGCTGAAGCCCAGCTCCTCGGCGATCTTGGCCAGCACCAGCCGGTAGCCGGGGGAGTATTCGCCGCTGAGGATGCTGGCCTTGACCGCCGCGTACGCCTGCTCCGACTTGCTCGAGGTGGCGCCAGCCGGGCCGGCCGTGCTCACGGTGCTGGTCATGGCCGGGACTGCCCGCGGTCCGCGGCCCACGCCTTGTACTTTTCCTGCCACTGGGCGTTCATCGGGTACAGGCCGTCCACGCTGTGCCCGGCGGCGACCATCTCGGCGATGAACGTCTCTTCAGACTCCTGGACCAGGGCGTCGTCGGCCACTTCCTCGGCGAGTGCCGGCGGGATCACAAGGATGCCGTCCGCGTCGCCCACGATGATGTCCCCGGGCTGAACCGTGGCGCCGCCGCAGGAAATGGTGAGGTCCACGTCCCAGGGGATATGGCGCCGGCCCAGGACTGCGGGGTGCGCGTTCGCGAAGAACGTGGGCATCTCCAGGGCGCCGACGGCGGTGACGTCGCGGACGCCGCCGTCGGTGATGACAGCCACGGCACCGTTGACCTGGGCGCGCAGGGCCAGGATGTCCCCGACCGTCCCGGTGCCCTTTTCGCCGCGGGCCTCCATAACGAGGATCTCGCCTTCCCGGAGCGAGTCGATGGCGCGTTTCTGGGCGTTGAAGCCGCCGCCGTGGGTCTTGAAGAGGTCCTCGCGGTTGGGCACGTAGCGCAGGGTCCGGGCCACCCCGACGACGGTGCGGTCCGGCCGGGTCGAATGCAGGCCGTCGATGCTGACGTTGTTCAGGCCGCGCTTGCGCAGCTGGGAGCTCAAGGTGGCGGTGGCGACGGACTCGAGCTTCGCCTTCAGCTCGGGGGTCAGAGCATTCTTCGGCGCGGCCGGTTCCGCCGCTGCCGTAGGTTCGGCGGCGGCTGCCGCCGTGCCGTACGCCTCGGCGCGCTGGGCCTCGTCGCTGCGCGGCTGCGCGCCGTAGTCGGCGAGCGGCACGGTGCCCTGGGCCGCCGTCGTCGTCAGCCGGCCGGTGGTGAGCCCCGACGCCGGGGCGTCCACCTCGACCTCCATCACGTCGCCCGGCTGGGCTACGGAGGCACCGGCGGGCGTCCCGGTCAGGATGATGTCGCCCGGCTCCAGGGTGAGGAGCTGGGAGAGGTCCGCGACGAGCCGGGCGAAGGGGAACAGCAGCGTGCCGGTGGTGTCCTCCTGCACCAGTTCGCCGTTGAGCCAGGTGCGGATGCGGAGGCCTGCCGGGTCGACCTCGGCGGCCGGGAGGAGGCCCGGGCCCACGGGGGTGAAACCGTCCCCGCCCTTGGAACGCAGGTTGGAGCCCTTGTCCGCATAGCGCAGGTCGTAGACGCCGAGGTCGTTGGAGGCGGTGACGAAGCCGACGTGGCGCCAGGCCTCGTCCGGGGCAACGCGGCGGGCCCGGCTGCCGATCACCAGCGCCACCTCGCCCTCAAAGGCCAGGAGTTCGCAGCCGGCGGGGCGTTCGACGGTGCCGCCGGAGAGGCTCAGCGAGGAGGACGGCTTCAGGAAGTAGGAGGGCTGCTCCGGGGTGCGGCCGCGCTGGGCGGCGCGGCTCGGGTAGTTGATGTGCACCGCGATGACCTTGCCGGTGGCGGCCAGGGCGTCCTGCGAAAGCTGCTCCATCGCATCTCCTCATTGAGTATGAAATCGTATACGATACAAAACTGCCCGAACTGGACCGGCTTGTCAAGAGAGAGCCCGGGCCGGGGCCTCAGGCCAGCTGCGCCTCGATCCGCGCGGCGCTCGCCGACAGGGCGGCCGCAACCTCATCCGGGTCTTGTGCGGCGCGGATGTAGACCACCGCCAGGGCGGCCGGGCGCCCGCCGGGAACCCTGACCGGCACGGCCAGCGAGGAGACGCCGGGGATGACCTCGTCATGGCTGGCCGCGAAGCCGCGGCGGCGCGCCTCGGCCGCCTCCGACCGGTAGGGGATGCCCGGGGCGAGGCGGTGCCATTCCTGCTCCGAAAGCGCCGACTGGATTGCGATGCCGGGCGCTCCGGCACTGACCGGGTGCCGGGAGCCCGGGTGCTGGACCACGGCCGCCCCCGTGTGGCGCGGATCGACGGTGACGAGGGTGACGCAGTCCTCGCGGTCCCAGACGGCCACGAAGGCGCTCATGGTCAGGGTGTTGGCCAGTTGGGTCAGCTCAGGCAGCGCGGCGGTCTGGAGATTGCGGGCGACGCCGCGGGCGAGGACGGCCAGGCCGGGGCCGGGCTGGACCCTGCCCGCGTCGTCCCGGACCAGCAGCGAGTGGTCCTCGAGGGTGCGCAGGATGCGGTAGGCGACCGAACGGTGGACACCCATGGCGTCGGCGAGCTCGGCGATGGTGAGCGGCTCCGGGGCGTCGGCCAGGATCTCCAGGGCCCGGATGCCCCGGGACAGCGTCTGGGACGGCGGGGCCTGGGTGCTGCCGGCGTTCGGGGTCATGGAGTCCATCCTAGAGGCGGGCGGGGGAGTCTTGTGTTCCGGCTCACAGTGAAGTAGCGTTCTATATGTGAACTGCTTGTTCGATTATAGAACACGCGGCGAGGGCTAACAAGCGCCTTCCCGGGCCCGCGGCCGGGAGTCGCCGGCCGACGCCGACCGGGAGTTCTGCCAGCGGGTTTCCCCGTCACTTTCCGGGGCGGCGAAGCTTTTTGGCGGAAATGTGTGCCTGATCACACATTTCATAGTAGTATCACAGTTACTAACTGACCGTTCGATCAGTAATTCTGTAGGCATTTAGTTTTTCACTTGCACCCACCCGGGCAGCACCTCTGCCCCCAGCAACGGAGTTCCAATGACCGCAACTTCAACCGTCGATTCAGAGACGGGCCCCAGCAGCAAGCATGAGGAACGCAAGGTCCTCGCCGGGACGCTGGTCGGTACCACGATCGAGTGGTACGACTTCTTCATCTTCGCCCAACTGACAGCAACGCTGCTGTCCCCGCTCTTCCTCGCGCCGCTGAATGCCTCCAACCCGGGCCTGGCGCAGATCCTGTCCTTCGCCCTGATCGGCATCAGCTTCCTGTTCCGCCCGCTGGGCGCCATCGTTGCCGGCCACCTCGGCGACCGCCTGGGCCGCAAGGCCATGCTTGTCTTCACCCTGGTCATGATGGGCGCCGCGACGGCACTGATCGGCATGCTGCCGACCTATGCGCAGATCGGCGTCTGGGCCCCGATTCTCCTGATCCTGCTCCGCATCATCCAGGGCTTCTCCGCCGGCGGTGAGTGGGGCGGCGCTGCCCTGATGGCCGTCGAGCACGCACCGATGAGCAAGCGCGGCCTGTTTGGCGCCTACCCGCAGATCGGCGTCCCGGTGGGCATGATCCTCGCCACCGGCCTGCTCTACTTCCTCAACACGTCGATGTCCAAGGAAGACTTCGGCAGCTGGGGCTGGCGGGTGCCGTTCCTGCTCTCGATCGTCCTGATCGTGGTCGGTTACCTCATCCGGCGCGCCGTGGCTGAGAGCCCGGTCTTCAAGGAAATGCAGGAGCGCAAGGAAGAAAGCAGGGCGCCCCTGGGCGAGCTGATCCGCAAGCACAAGAAGGCTGTCCTCTACTCGACGATGATCTTCATCGGCAACAACGCTGCCGGCTACCTGCTGATCGCCTTCTTCATCTCCTACGCCACCAAGACGCTGAAGATGCCCACCCCGCAGATCCTGCTGGCCACCACACTGGCGTCCTTCGGCTGGCTCATCTTCACCCTGGTCGGCGGCTGGCTCTCGGACAAGATTGGCCGCGTCAAGACCTTCCTGATCGGCTACGGGATCGTCTTTGCCTGGATGATCCCGATGTTCGCCCTGATCGACACCAAGGACATCGTTCTCTACGGCACGGCGCTGTTCGTCCTGACCATCGGCCTGGGCTTGTCCTACGGCCCGATGTCCGCGATGTACGCCGAGATGTTCCCGGCGAACGTACGCTACTCGGGCATCTCCATCGGCTACGCCTTCGGCGCCATCCTGGGCGGCGCCTTCGCGGCGACCATCGCCGAGGCCCTGCTGCAGGGCACGCACTGGACCGGCTCCATCGGCATCTACATCATGATCCTCTGCGTCATCTCCGCCGTCGGCGTCATCCTGGCCAAGGAAACCCGCGGCCGTCCGCTGGGCGTCAGCCGCCACCACTAGGCAGCCAAAAACAACGCGGGGTCACTTACGGCCCATCCGGAACCCCCGGATGGGCCGAAAGTGACCCCGCGTTGCTGTTTAAGCGAGTGCTTAGACGCCCAGGAAGCTGATGGCAACCTGCTTGAAGGCCCGGCTGGTCACGGCGTTCGTGTGGTTCCGCGCCGGCAGGATGAGCTGTTCCACCATCGCCCCGGCCTTGGCGCCGAGAGCGGCAAGTTCTGGCATGGACGCGGCCCGTTCGTCCTTCTCCCCGGCCACCAGCAGCACCGGCATCTGCGGAACCGC
Organism: Arthrobacter sp. 10T419; assembly: GCF_056394105.1. Taxonomy (NCBI): domain Bacteria; kingdom Bacillati; phylum Actinomycetota; class Actinomycetes; order Micrococcales; family Micrococcaceae; genus Arthrobacter; species Arthrobacter sp. 10T419. The sequence continues at coordinate 24,493 of NZ_JBFTHF010000002.1, forward strand.
CTCGGCGGGGTCGAACGGCTCGTCCTTGATCGCCTCGATCAGGGACAGCAGGGCAAAGATGTTGTTGCTGGGCAGCAGTTGCGCCATCTTCAGCAGCCCGGCGGTGGACGCGTCCGCGATCGGCGTTCCGTCCGCCAGGTAGCGCTGCGCGGCGACTAGGTCGAACTCCGCCAGCGGATCCGCCACGTTGGGCCCGCCGAGCACCAGCCGGTGGACGAGTTCGTGCTGGGTGGCGCCGAATTCCCAGGCCAGCCGGGACCCCAGCGAGTAGCCGATCACGTCCAGGCCGCTGGCCGGATCGCCGTCGCGCAGCGGACGCGCGCCGGCGTCGAACGCAATCTGGAGCAGATCCGCGCGGATCTTGCTGGGGGAGTAGGAATCCCGGTCCTCCGGGGCGCCGCTGCGGCCGTGGCCGGGCAGGTCCACGGTGATGACGCGTCGGCCGGCGTCGGTGAGGGCGGTGATCCAGCCGGTGTCCTCCCAGTTGAGCTTGGAGGAGGAGGAGAAGCCGTGCAGCAGCAGGACCGGACGCAGCCCGGCGTCGTCCTTCGGATCGTGCACCCCGACGTAAAGCTGGGGGTCGGTGCCCTCGACCGTGTGGGAATGCTGCTCGCCGGTGTGCCTGCCGCTCATGGTGTCAGTCCTCATCAAGTACGGCGCTCAGGCGAACCCGGCGCTTCGGTGCCTCTTCCTTCGGGACCGTGCCCACGATGCCGGCGGTGTTGTCCGGCACCTCGAACACGATCAGGGGCTCGCCGACATTGATCTTGTCGCCGGGCCCGCCGTAGATACGCACTACCTTACCTGCCTGTGGGCTGGGCAATTCGACGGCCGACTTGGTGGTTTCGACCTCCACCAGCGGCTGGTTCCGCTCCACCTGCTCGCCCGGCGAGACCAGCCATTCCAGCACGGTCGCCTCGATCAGGCCCTCGCCAAGATCCGGCAGCGGGAAGGAAATTTCAGCCACGTTTGTACTCCAATACTCGCTGGATGCCGAAGAGGATCCGGTCAATGTTCGGGATGTATTCATCTTCGAGGTCGCCGGAGGGGTACGGGACGTCGAAGCCGGTCACGCGCTCCACCGGTGCCTTGAGGGTGTCGAAGCAGCTTTGCGTAATCAGCTGCGCCACCTCGGCGCCCAGCCCGGAGGTCAGCGGCGCTTCGTGGACGACGACGGCGCGGCGCGTCTTGCGCACGGAGGCGGCCAGCGCCGCGGCGTCGATCGGCTTGAGCCAGCGCAGATCCAGGACCTCGACGTCGATTCCGTCCTCGGCGGCGAGTTCGGCCACCTGCAGGCAGCGGGCCACCATGGCGCCCCAGGCCACGAGCGTCAGGTGCCTGCCCTCGCGCATGACCTTGGCGCCTTCGGGCGCGCCGCCGGAGGGATCGGCGTTGCCGGGATCGACCTCGCCCTTCTGCCAGTAGCGGGACTTCGGCTCCATGAAGATCACCGGATCCGGCCGCGTGGCGGCGTACTTGAGCAGGTGGTAGGCCTCGTGCGGGTTCGACGGCGAAACCACCTTGAGCCCGGGCACGTGGGCGAAGAGCGCCTCGAGGCTTTCGCCGTGGTGTTCGGGGGCCCGGATGCCGCCGAAGCTGGGCACCCGCAGGGTGATCGGCATCGGCATGGTGCCGCGGCTGCGGTAGTTCATCCGGGCGATCTGGCAGACGATCTGGTTGATGGCCGGGTAGGCGAAGCCGTCGAACTGGACCTCGGGGATGGGGTGGAAGCCGGCCATCGCCAGGCCCACGGACATGCCGAGGATGCCGGACTCCGCCAGCGGGGTGTCGAAGACCCGCTGCGCGCCGTGCTTGGCCTGCAGTCCGTCGGTGATCCGGAAGACGCCGCCAAGCCGGCCGCAGTCCTCGCCGAAGATCACAGCCTTGGGGTTTTCCGCGAGCACCTCGTCGAGGGCGCGGTTGAGCGCCTGCTGCATGGACATCACCGTGGTGGAGGCGGGGGCGTCTGCGCTCGTGCTTGCAGCGGCACTGTTTTCGAGAATCGAGTTAGACATGTTCGGACTCCTCGCGCCAGTTGGCGGCCTGGGCCTGCAGGGCAGGGGTGGTTTCCTGGAAGACCAGGTCAAACATTTCGGTTCCGGGGCGCGGGCCAAGGGCCTGGATGCCCGTCCGGATCTGCTCCTCTTCGGCCTTGGCGGCGGCCAGCGCCTCGGCGAAGAACGCCGCGTCGGCGGATCCGTCCGCCAGCAGCCGCTGCTTGAGCCGCTCCAGCGGATCCTCGCCGGCGCCGTCGCGCTCCTCGTCAAGGGAGCGGTAGCGGCCCGGGTCATCGGAGGTCGAGTGCGGCCCGCGACGGTAGGTCATCGCCTCGATCAGCACGGGGCCGTTGCCGGAGCGGGCGTGCGCGAAGGCGCGGCGGGTCGCCTCGACGACGGCGACGACGTCGTTGCCGTCGATCTGCAGCGCCGGCATGCCGTAGCCGGCCGCGCGTGCGGCGACGGAGCCGCCGGCCACCTGGCGGTCGGTGGGGACCGAGATGGCCCAGCCGTTGTTCTGCACGAAAAAGACCACGGGTGCCTTCATCACGGCGGCGAAGTTCATCGCCTCGTGGACGTCGCCCTGCGATGAGGCTCCGTCGCCGAAGTACGTCAGCGCCACGCCGTCCTTTTGGTCCAGGGTCTGGCCGTGGGCCCAGCCGACCGCGTGCAGCACGGATCCGGCGACGACGGCCTGGATCGGGGCGAGCCGGGACTCCATCGGGTCGTACAGGCCGCCGTGCCAGGTGGCCTTGTGGGTGGACATGTAGCCCACCATGTCCACGCCCATGGTCCGGGCGACGCCCATCTCGCGGTAGGTGGGGAAGACGAAGTCGCGGCTGGTGTCGACGGCGTAGCCGCTGCCCACCTGGGCAGCCTCCTGGCCGAGCTCCGGGGCGTAGCCGGGGATGATGCCCTGCCGCTGCCAGGCGATCGCGGAGGTGTCGAGGTGCCGGACCGCGACCATCAGCGAGTAGAGCTCGCGCAGCTGGGCGGGGGTGAGGGGACCGGCGTCGTCGCCGGTAACCGCGAGGGGGAGTGTGTCCATGCCTGTGACCCTAGTCACGGGCCGAGCTCTAGGCAATCAGCTCAGGTAACACTGACCATTCTGTCAAAAGCTGCCGTTCCCGGCCTCATCCCGCTTGGCAGTTTGTACAGTGTAATTACTCGTCCCTGGTCCGTGCGCGGGAGGCCTGCCGGACAAGGTGGTCGCGTTCGGCGACGTTCGTCGCCCGGCGGGCAGCTTCGGCGTAGGCGGCAGCAGCGGCGGAGAAACAGCCGCCCAACTCGTGCAGATAGCCCAGGACTGCATGCCAGCGGTGCCGCTCGCCGATCACGTCCCGTAGCAGGTAGGTCTCTTGCAGCCCTGCAGATGCGCCGTGAACGTGGCCGACTGCGACCGCGCGCCCGAGTGCTGCGGCCGGGTTATGACGCGCCGGGTCGTCGGTGAGCGCGACGAGGTCGTCGTACCAGGCAAGAATTTGCGGCCAATCGGTCTCTTCGGCGGTCGCGGCATCGTCATGAAGTGCTGCGATTGCAGCCTCGATCTGGTATCTGCCGAAGCGCTGAGCGGCCAGCGCTGATTGCAGGACGCGAACGCCCTCCGCGATCTCTCGTCCGTCCCACAGGCCGCGGTCCTGCCGGTCGAGGGTGACAATCCGGCCCTCGGGATCGAGCCGTGCCGGGAGCCGAGCGTGGTTGAGGAGCATGAGGGCCAGCAACCCGCGCGCCTCCGGTTCTTCAGTCACGAGGGTGAGCTGGCGAGCGAGTCGGATGGCTTCCTGTGCCAGGTCGAGGCGGCCAGCGTGGCCGCGCGTGTAGACCAGGTAGAGCACATGCAGTACGACGCTGAGGTCGCCGGGCTGGTCCAGGCGGCGCCCCTGCAGGGAGCGCTTGGCGCGGCTGATCCGTTGCGCCATTGTCGCTTCCGGAACGAAGAAGGCGTCGGCGATCTCGCGGGTAGTGAGGCCGCAGACAGCGCGGAGGGTCAGAGCCACTTGGGAGGCAGGTGCAAGGCTACGGTGGCAGCAGCAGAAAAGTAGAAAGAGCGTGTCATCGCCCTCGTCTGTCAGAGGGGACTGCGGCTCGTCGCGAGTGGCCTCTTCTCGTCTGTGACGGGCTGCCTGGCTGCGTCGGGCGTCGACAAGCCGGCGGATGGCGACAGTGGTCAGCCAGGCATGCGGTTCGCGCGGTGGGTGTTCCGGCCAGACGCGCAGCGCTTCGAGCAGCGCCTCCTGGACCGCATCCTCAGCTTCGTCGAAGTCCTCGCCTCGCCGGACCAGACCTGCGAGCACCCGCCGGACGAGGGCACGCAGGGTGCCCTCGTCCAGTGTTCGCATCGGATCGATGATCACGCCCGGTTAGTCGTGCGAGGGTGCCCCGGACATGACTTCACGGATGTCGATCCACTCGTAGAGGGGCTCGCCGCCCGGGCCCGGCTCGGAGGAGACGAAGGCCGCGAGTTCGACTGCCCGTTCGCGTGAATCGACGTCGATCATGTACCATCCGGCAACCAGATCGCTGGTCTCAGGAAGCGGGCCATCTGTGGTGACGGGTGCGGCGCCCGGGCCTCCGTAGCGAACCCAGGTGCGCTCAGGGGTGAGCGCCTGCGCATCGACGTACTCGCCGTTCTCCTCAAGCACCTCGCTGACCCGCCTGAGGAAAGCCATATGTGCCTCTACGTCCGCCGGGGCCCACTGGTCCATCGGGGGCACTGGACGGTGCGGCACGGGGCCGCCGCGGTAATGCTTGAGGAGCAGATACTTCGGCATGATGATCTCCTATTTTGGGGCCACGCCTGTCGTGGTCTTCCACTTAGTGAGCGGAGCCGGTCAAGACTTCTCGACATGCATCCCCAAATTTAGTCCCGAAAGGCTGCAGCGGGGAGCCTCAGTCGGCGCGGCGTGCACGGCCGAGCCGGGCGCCGATCCAGCAGGCGGCGGCGATGCCGGCGATCAGCGCCATGGTGCTGAAGAGCTGTTTGCTGCTCTCCGGGCTGCTGAAGCCGACGGCGAAGATCAGGGCCAGGAGAACCAGACCGAACACCGTGAGCCCCGGGAAGCCCTTCATGCGCAGCGGAAGGGCGGTGCCCGCACGGTCCGCCCGGCGCCGCAGGATCAGCTGGGATACCAGGGCGGAGCCCCACACCACGAGGCAGGTCGAGCCCACCAGCTGGAAGAGCGCCGGGAGGATCTTTTCCGGGAACAGCAGTTCGAGCACGGCGGCCAGGAAGCCGAAGGCCACCGAGATGCTGACGGCGATGACCGGGACCCGGGCCGTGTTGAGCCGCGAAAGGAAGGCGGGAGCTTCGCCGCGCACGGACAGCGAGTAGGCCATCCGGGAGGCGCCGTAAAGGTTCGCGTTGAGGGCCGAGAGCAGGGCGACGACGGCGACCAGGGTGATTGCCGCGCCGGCGCCGGGGATGCGGGCCAGGTCCAGGACGCCCGCGAACGGCGACTTCAGTGCTGCCGACGTCGAAGGCAGCACGGCGGCGATGACGAACACGGAGCCGATGTAGAACACCAGGATGCGCCAGACGACGGTGCGGATCGCGTGGCCCACGCTGCGTTCGGGGTTCTCCGTCTCTGCCGCGGCGACGCTGACGATTTCCGTGCCGCCGAAGGCGAAGATGACCACGAACAAGGCCGCCGCGATTCCGCCCAGGCCCGCCGGGGCGAAGTTGGAGGTGATGTTGCTCAGTCCCGGGCTGGCAACCTCCGGCAGCCAGCCGAACAGCAGGGCGGCGCCGATGGCCAGGAACAGCAGGATGGCGGCGACCTTGAGGATCGCGAACCAGAATTCGAACTCGCCGAAGTTCTTTACCCCGGCGAGGTTGATGGCCGTGAAGACGGCCATGAAGATCAGGGCGAGTCCCCACACCGGAACAACGGGCCAGATCGTGAAGAGCAGCCCGGCCGCACCGAGCGCCTCGGCTGCGATGACGACGACGAGCTGCAGCCACCAGAGCCAGCCCACGGTGGCGCCGGCGGTCTTTCCCATGGCTTTCTCGGCGTAGACGGAGAACGCGCCGCTGTTCGGGTTTGCGGCGGCCATCTCGCCGAGGGCCCACATCACGATGATGATCAGGGTGCCCGCGACCAGGTAGGAGATCAGGACGGCCGGGCCGGCGGCCTGGATTCCGGCCCCCGATCCGAGGAACAAGCCGGCGCCGATGGCGCTGCCGAGTCCCATCATGGTGAGCTGGCGGGGCTTCATGCTGTGGCCGAGCTTCACGGCCGGGCGCTCCGCGGTGGACTTCGTTGTCATGCTGGCGAACCTTCTTACGGTGGTGGATGCGTCCTTTTGGGACCATTCGAATTTACCGTCCCCGGGGTGCCCTCGCGCGCGGGCGGCGTGAGAGCATGGTTGCAGTTTGTTGAATAGCCGCCCCGAATCACGACGATTTGTGCGGTTGAATCCCTGCAGGCAAGGAAACTGACGTGAACGTGGACCCGCTGGACGCCAAGATTGTCCGATTCTTCACGGACGCCCCTCGGGCCTCCGTGCTGGAGGCGTCCCGGGTGCTGAAGGTCGCCCGGGCCACCGTGCAGTCGCGGCTGGACCGGATGCAGGACAGCGGCGTCATCGGCTCCTGGGTGCCGCAACCGGATCCCGCCCGCTTCGGCTACCCGGTGGTCGCCTTCTGCTCCCTGACCATCAACCAGGACCTGGGCCATGACGCCGTCGTGGAGGCCCTGGCGCGCATTCCGGAGCTGATCGAGATCCACACCGTGTCCGGCAGCTCGGACCTGATGGCCCGGATTGCGGCCCGCTCCAACCCGGACCTGCAGCGGGTGCTGGACGCGATGATCGCCACCCGGACCGTGCTCCGTTCCTCCTCGGTGATCGTGCTCAACACCCACTTCGAGGGCCGGACCCTGCCGCTGCTGGAAGCCGCCGCGCAGCGGGAGTAGCCGCGCGGCCAGCCCGGGGACCGCAACATTTTGCGCCGGACCGGCGTCGTCGTAGAATTAGTTCTAGTCACTTTGACTATAACTATTCCGGCGGTAGGGCCGGAACCGTCCGGGCAGTCTCCACGGGACCGGTCCGGACCCCGGAATGCGGGGGTTGATCACCGTCTACACCTCTCCAGCCAACGTCTCGGAGCGCCAGCTCGCGCCGCCGTCGCTGGCCATCTCCACGGTAATCTTCGCCTTGCGCCCGAGTGAGCGCTCGGGCCGCCCCACGCTGTGGATCCCGCTGGTGCGCCGGATCAGGGAGCCATTCAAGGGGCTGTGGGCGCTGCCGGGCGGGCCGCTGACGCATGCTGAGTCGCTGCAGGACGCCGCCTCCCGGAACCTGCGCGAAACCACCGGACTGGCGCCAAGCTACCTCGAGCAGCTTTACGCCTTTGGCGGCCTGCACCGCTCGCCCACCCAGCGGGTGGTCTCGATCGTCTACTGGGCCCTGGTCCAGCCGACCGAGGCCGCGCTCGCGGACGAATCCGAAAACGTCCGCTGGTTCCGGGCCGACCGGCTCGGCGAACTGGCGTTCGACCACAACACCATCATCGAGTACGCGCTCTGGCGGCTGCGGAACAAGATGGCCTACGGCTCCATCGCCTACCACCTGCTGGGCGAGTACTTCACCCTCGCCCAGGTCCGGGAAGTCTATGAGGCAGTCCTGGACCGCGAGCTGGATCCGGCCAACTTCCGCCGCCAGATCAAAGCCGCCCCCGAAATCGAAGAAACCGACGAATACCTCCAAGGCGGCAAGCACCGCCCGCCCCGCCTCTACCGCTTTACCGGCCGCCCAGGCCTCGATCCAGACAACAGGAGCACACCATGAGCAGCGTCAACACGGCGATCCAGCTGATCACGCGCGAACAGGCTGAAGGCAGCACCGCGGGGTCCACCTGCAGCCCCGCGCTCGCCCGGGGTCCCTGGGACTACGACCTCGCCGAGGCCCTTGCCGGTGTGCCCGCCTACGGCCCCGGAGCTTCTGTGGCCGACGTGGCCCCGCCGTCCACCCCCCGCCAGGGCCAGCTCCCGGAGGAGTACCGCCTGGCCGGCGACGCCGAACTGGACGCCCGCATCAGGGCCGCCAAGGCAGCGCTGGGGGACCGGGCCGTCATCCTGGGGCACTTCTACCAGCGCGACGAGGTGGTGGAATACGCCGACTTCGTGGGCGACTCCTTCCAGCTCGCCAATGCGGCCCTGACCCGGCCCGACGCCGAGGCGATCATTTTCTGCGGTGTGCACTTCATGGCCGAAACCGCGGACATCCTGTCCCGGCCGGAGCAGGCCGTGATCCTGCCCAACCTCGCCGCGGGCTGCTCGATGGCGGACATGGCGGACATCGACTCGGTCACCGAGTGCTGGGAACAGCTGGAGGAGCTGTTCGGCACCGACCCCGACGCCGACGGCCGGGTGCCCGTCATCCCGGTCACCTACATGAACTCCTCGGCAGCGCTCAAGGGCTTTTGCGGCGAGCACGGCGGCATTGTCTGCACTTCCTCGAACGCCGCCACCGTGCTGGAGTGGGCGTTCGAGCGGGGCCAGCGCGTGCTGTTCTTCCCGGACCAGCACCTGGGCCGCAACACCGCCAAGGCCATGGGTGTGCCGCTGGAGCAGATGCCGATGTGGAATCCGCGCAAGGAGCTCGGCGGCAACGACGAACAGTCCCTGCAGGATTCCCGCGTGATCCTCTGGCACGGCTTCTGCTCCGTCCACAAGCGCTTCAACGTGGCCCAGATCGAGAAGGCGCGCGCCGAGTTCCCGGGCGTGCAGGTCATTGTGCACCCGGAGTGCCCCATGGAGGTGGTCGACGCTGCCGATGCTGCCGGATCCACCGACTTCATCCGCAAGGCCATTGCCGCCGCCACCGAGCCCACCGTCTTCGCGGTCGGCACCGAGATCAACCTGGTCAACCGGCTGGCCGCCGAAAACCCGCAGCACACCATTTTCTGCCTGGACCCGGTGATCTGCCCCTGCTCCACCATGTACCGCATCCACCCGGGCTACCTGGCCTGGGTGCTGGAGTCCCTGGTCCGCGGCGAGGTGGTCAACCGCATCACGGTGGCGGACGACGTCGCGGCTCCGGCCCGCGTGGCGCTCGAACGCATGCTGGCGGCCCGGCCGTGACCAGGCGGCTCATCGTCGTCGGCAGCGGGATCGCCGGGCTGTACGCGGCGCTGCTCGCCTCGGAAGCGTACGCCTCTGAGGTGGTGCTCCTGACCAAGGGCGCGCTCGAGGAGAGCAACACCTTTTACGCCCAGGGCGGCGTGTCCGCCGTGCTGGCGCCGGGGGAGGCCGCACCGGGTGACTCCGTGGCGGCGCATATCGCCGATACCCTCGCCGCCGGGGCCGGGCTGAACAATCCCGAGGCGGTGCGGATCCTGTGCACGGAGGCCGTCCGGGACATCGCCGGGCTGCGCCGCTTCGGTGTGGACTTCGACGTCCGTGCCGACGGCGGCCCGGCGCTGGGGCTCGAGGCTGCGCATTCGGCCGCCCGCATCCTTCACGCCGGCGGCGATGCGACCGGGGCCCGCATCGCGCGTGCGCTCGTGGCCGCTGTGCTCGAGCGCGCCGTCCAGGGTGGAGTCCGGGTCGAAACCGGCGCCTTGGTGACCGAGCTCCTCACCGAGGGCGGCGGTCCGTCAGGAGCAAATCCGGGCGCCGTCACCGGTGTCGCCTACCTGGCCGGCGCGGAGCCGAAGCGACTCGACGCCGACGCCGTGCTGCTCGCCACCGGCGGCGCCGGGCGGCTGTTCGCCCGCACCAGCAACCCATCCGTCGCCACCGCCGACGGCCTCGCCCTGGCCTGGCGCGCGGGGGCCGCGGTCCGCGATCTGGAGTTCTTCCAATTCCACCCGACCACGCTGGCCGCAGCCGAGGTGCCGGGCGGGCCGCCCGCGCTGCTGATCTCGGAGGCGGTGCGCGGCGAGGGTGCCGTGCTGCTGGATGCCGCCGGCTACCGCTTCATGCCCGACTACCACCCGGACGCGGAGCTGGCCCCGCGCGACGTCGTCTCCCGCAGTATCGCGCTGCACCTTGCGGCCGCCGGGCTCCCGGCGGACAGCCCGGTCTACCTGGATGCCCGGGGAATTGAAGCCAGCCGCGGGCCGGGCTTCCTGGCCCGGCGGTTCCCCTCCATCACGGCAGCGACACGCGCCGCCGGGTACGACTGGACCGCCGAACCGCTGCCCGTGTCCCCGGCGGCGCACTACTGGATGGGCGGGGTCGCCACCGACCTGCGCGGGCGCACCTCGGTACCGGGGCTCTACGCTGCAGGGGAGGTCGCGTGCACGGGGGCCCAGGGCGCCAACCGGCTTGCCAGCAATTCGCTGCTCGAAGGGCTGGTGTTCGGGCGACGGGCCGTGGAGGACTTCCTTGGTGCGGGACATGGCTGTGCGTCAGCTTGGGCGTCGTACGACGCCGTTCCTCCGCGTGCTGTCTCGGCCGCGGGCGGCCTCGCCTTGACGCACGCTTCCGGAACACCGTCGAACGACGGTGGGCAGCCGGCCCCGGGTGCCGCCCGGGAGTATCGCCCGGCCGGCTTGCACGAGGGTGTTGTGAAAACCGGGTCTGGGCCTGGTCCCGGGGTGTTTTGTCGGGAGGCTTTGGGGCGGTTGATGACTGCGGCTGCCGGGGTGCTGCGTACGGGGGCTGACCTCGATGCTGCGGCTGCGCAGCTTGCTGCCTGGGCTGGCGTGGTCCGGCCCGAGAGGGTGACGGACGCGGGCCTGGATCAGTCCGGGCACGAGGATCGGAATCTGCTGCTGGCCGCACGCCTGCTGGTGGAAGCCGCGCGGGCCAGGACCGGCTCGGTGGGCGCCCACTTCCGGGCGGACGCAGACCCCGCCTCCCGTGACGGCGACGCCGTCGTCCCCGCAATGCTCGCAGCCCCGGCCCGTTCCGCCCCGGCCGCCCTAACCCACGGCCACCGGTATGCCGCCGCATCCCGCCCGAAACAAAGGATTTCGTCATGACAGCACCCGCCACAGCCCGACCGGGCGCCCTCCCGGTGACTGCCCTCGCCGGCACCCTCCCCGCGGCCGCCGTGGAGGCCGTGCTGCGCGCCGCCCTGCAGGAGGACTCCCCGTACGGCGACATCACCTCGCAGACCCTCATCCCCGCCGACGCCCGCGCCACTGCGGTGCTGGCAGCCCGGGTGCCGGGGGTGCTCAGCGGCGGGGAGGTGTTCGCCGCGGCGATGAAGCTGGCGGACCCGGCCGCCGTCGTCGAACTGCTCGTGGCCGACGGCGATGCCTTCGAGGCCGGCGCGGCGCTGGCCAGGGTGACCGGCAACGCCCGCGGCGTGCTGCTGGCCGAACGGGTGGCGCTGAACCTGGTGCAGCGGATGAGCGCGATCGCTACCCGGACCGCGGAGTTCGTCGCGTTGGTTGCCGGCACCCGTGCGCGGATCACCGACACCCGGAAGACGACGCCGGGGCTTCGCGTGCTGGAGCGCTACGCGGTGCGCTGCGGCGGCGGAGCAAACCACCGCTTCAGCCTCTCGGACGCGGTCCTGGCCAAGGACAACCACCTGGCGGTGCTCACCGGTGGTGACCCGGCAAAGCTCACCGCGGTGCTGCGCGACGCCAAGGCGCGGCTGGGGCACACCACGCATTTCGAGGTGGAGGTGGACAGCATGGAGCAGATCGAGCCCGTGCTGGCCGCCGGCGTGGACACCATCATGCTGGACAACTTCTCACTGATCGAACTCGCCGACGGCGTCGAACTCGTCGCGGGGCGGGCACGGGTCGAGGCCAGCGGCAACGTCAGCCTCGCGACCGTGGCCGGCATCGCCGCCACCGGGGTGGACGTCATCTCGATCGGTGCGCTCACCCACAGTGTCACCGCCCTGGACCTGGGCCTCGACATCGAATTGGAACCTGCCGCCGGGGCTATGGCCCAGGCCGCCGGGCCGGCGCTCGACTGAGGAATGCCGTGATCTTCCTGGATGCCGCCGCCACCACGCCGGTCCGCCGCGAGGTGCTCGAGGCCATGTGGCCGTACCTCAGCGGCGAGTTCGGCAACCCCTCAAGCCACCATTCGCTCGGCGAAGCCGCCGCCGCGGCGCTCGCGGGAGCCCGGGAAACGACGGCCAAGGCCCTGGGCTGCCGGACCGGCGAGGTCGTCTTCACCTCCGGCGGCACGGAAGCGGACAACCTCGCCGTCAAGGGCATCGCCCTGGCCCGCCGCGCTGCGGACCCGCGCCTGGACCGGGTGGCGATCAGCGCCGTCGAACATCCCGCGGTGGAGGAATCCGCCAGGTACCTCGAACGTGTCCACGGCTTCGCGGTCGACGTGGTCCCGGTGGACCGCTACGGGCAGGTGACCGAGGAAGCGTTCGCGGCCGTGCTCCGGCCGGAAACCGCGCTCGCCAGCGTCATGTACGCCAACAACGAGGTCGGGACCATCCAGCCCGTAGCCCGGCTGGCTGCACTGGCCCGCGGTCGCGGCATCCCGTTCCACAGCGACGCCGTGCAGGCCGCGGGCTGGCTGCCGCTCGACACTCGTGGCCTGGGCGTCGATGCCCTGAGCATTTCCGGCCACAAGCTGGGCGCCCCGAAGGGCTGCGGAGCTTTGTTCGTGCGCGGCCGGACCCGGCTGGAACCGCTGGTCCACGGTGGCGGCCAGGAACGCGGCCGCCGCTCGGGCACCGAGAACGTTGCCGGCGCGGTGGCCCTCGCAACGGCGCTGAGCCTGGCCGGGACCTCGCAGCAGGAAGTCTCCTCGCGGGTTGCTGCCCTGCGTGATGACTTCATCGGCGGCGTCCTGGCCGGAGTGCCCGGCGCCGTGCTGACCGGCCATCCGGTCGAGCGGCTGCCCTCGGTGGCCTCGTTCTGCTTCCCGGGAACCAGCGGCGAGTCTGTGCTGCTGGAACTCGAGCGGCAGGGTGTGGTCTGCTCCAGCGGTTCGGCCTGCGCCGCGGGCTCCGACGAGCCGTCGCCCGTGTTGCTGGCGATGGGAATCAGCGCCGAAGTGGCCCAGACCGCCGTGCGCTTCAGCTTCGATTCGTCCATTACCGCCACCGAGCTGCGGGAAGCAGCAGCCGCGGTGCGCACCGCCGTCGGCAGCATCCGCGCCCTCGGCTAGGCGGCCCGCTGGATGCTAGCGGTGCCGGGCGCGGCGGAAGATCCAGTGCCGCAGCATCGTGAACCTTACGGCCGTGGCCAGGAAGCCGGACAGGGTGGTGGTCCAGAGCTCGTCGGCCACGGTGGCGTCCGGGTTGATCCAGTGGAGGATGCCGAGGCTGCCGCCCGTGATCAGCAGGGCGACGGCGATTACGATCAGCCCGTTGAGATGGTCGCGCTTCATCCGGTGGCGCTCGGTGATCTTGAACGTCAGTCGCCGGTTCAGCGCGGTGTTCATCAGTGACGTGAGGATCAACGCGGCCGCGTTGGCCGGCTGGGGCCCGATCCACGGCCGCAGGAAGGCATACAGTGCCAGCGAAGACACGGTGCAAACGACGCCGACGCCGGTGAAGCGCAGCAGCTGGCGGACCAACGGATAGCGGAGCACGCCCCGGTGGCGGCGGCGCGGTGAAGCAGAGGGGGAAGAAGTTGGGGAGGCCGCGGTGGTGTCCGGCGGGTACTGCCGGGAGGGCTGCGCTTGTTGTAGCTGCGACTCCATCCGTCTAGTACAGCTCGCCGACCGGGATGTCCACGGCGAGGCGGTTCGACGGCCCGGCCAGCGGGCAGGCCCACGCCTCGTTGTAGGCGCAGGACGGGTTGTAAGCGAAGTTGAAGTCCAGCACGAACTCGGCGTCCGGCCCCGAGCCCGTCACGCCGTGGAAGGCGCCCTTGATGGTGTCCAGCAGGTAGCGGCCCGCGCCGTAGCTGCCGCCGGGCTGGCCGGCGGTGGCGTCGCGGAACGGCACGAAGATGCCGCCGCCGTAGCCGTTGAGCTTCCAGACGGCGAGCTGGCCCATCTCCGGCAGGTCGAAGGTACCCAGCCGGACAAAACGAACGAGGCCGTCGGTACCGGTTTCGACGTTCATCTCCCGTCCGGCGCCTTCTTTCGTGATGGGGACGTGGAAGCGATAGATCGGATCGTAGTCCGCGGTCTTCAGGCCGCCGAAGTTCGCCTTGGCGTCGTCGGTCAGCGGCGAGGCGGGGTGCGTGCCGAACATCCGGTCGCGCTCCTGCCGCCAGTAGGAGTGGGCTTCGGCCGGGTTATCCGCGGCGATCTTACGCACGGCGGCGTAGAGCGCAAAGGTCCGAAGCCGCCAGTCCGCGATGTCGACGGCGGACATTCGCGAGACGCCGTCCGGGCCGTCAACGTCCGCTCCATCAAAATGCTGTTCAGCCATCCCCCCAGCCTAGCCTTGTTTCGCCGCCGGAAACGCGGCGGGCCGTGCCCTCGGAGCGCCGCTGGGGGCCCGTAGACTTCGCGCATGCACAACTCCGCCCCCGCCGGGTCCGCCAACCGCGCCGCCGCCTCGCTGGCCGAACTCGTCCGGTTCCGCACCGTCTCCTCCCGGGTTCCGGCAGAGGTGGACGCCGAAGAGTTCGAGGCCTTCTTGGCGGCCCTGCCCCGGCTCTACCCCTCGGTCCACGCAGCCCTCGAGGTGGAACGCGTCAACGGGGCGGCCCTGCTGTTCCGCTGGCCCGGTACCTCGGAGGATCCTGGCAGCCGCCCTACGGTGCTGATGGCCCACTACGACGTTGTGCCGGCGGGGGACGAACAGGCGTGGACCCATCCGCCGTTCTCCGGCCACAGCGACGCAACCCATCTCTGGGGCCGCGGCACGCTGGACGACAAGGGCCAGCTGGTCGCCATCCTGGAGGCCGCGGAGGCCCTGCTGGGCGAGGGTTTTGCCCCGGCGCACGACGTCTACTTCTCCTTCGGCAACAACGAGGAGACTGCCGGAGACAGTGCCGCAGCGGCCGTGGAGCTGCTGGCCGGCCGTGGGGTGCGGCCCTGGCTTGTGCTGGACGAGGGCGGAGCCGTGGCGGGCGGGGCGTTCCCCGGCGTGAGCCGGCCGGCCGCCGTCGTCGGCGTGGCCGAAAAGGGGATCCTGGACGTGGAGCTGCTGACTCGGGATCCGGGGGGACACGCCTCGACGCCGCCCCGGATGGGAGCGACAGCGCGGCTGGCGCGGGCGATCACCCGGATCGAGCAAAATCCCTTCCCGCAGCGACTCCCGGAGGTGACCGCGGAGATGCTCCGGCGCTTCGGACCGCACGCCCCGGCCCCGCTGCGGGTAGCTTTCGCGAACCTGTCCCTGCTCAGGGTCCCGATGACGTGGCTCTTCGGCCGGCTGGGGAACGAAACCAACGCGATGACCCGGACCACCGTGGCCATCACCACCCTGGAAGGTAGCGCGGGCGCCAACGTGCTCGCCGCCACGGCCAAGGCGAACGCCAACATCCGGGTGGCCGTGGGAGATACCGTGGCCGGAACCGTGGAGCGGCTGCGGAAAGTCATCCGGGATCCGAAGGTGGAACTGCGGGTAGTGGAGGGCAACGAGCCCACGCCGGTGTCCGCCTCCACCGGTCCGCAGTGGCAGCTGCTGGAGGACTGCATCTCAGAGACCTTCCCGGAGACGATCATCACGCCGTACATCATGATGGGTGGCACGGACTCGCGCCGTTTCACCGCGATCTGCGACTCCGTGTACCGGTTCGCGCCCTTCGCGATGGACGCCGCGGACCGCGGCTCGATCCACGCCGCCGACGAAAAAATCTCGCTCGAGACCCTGGGCCACGGCGTCCGCTTCTACGAAACGCTGCTCCGGAGGCTCTGAACCGCGCGGGTGCCCGGCTACGCTGGCAGCATGACTGGCACGGTTCTTACCCGCGGACTCCGGATAGCCGCCGCGCTGGCGCTCACCGCCGGGGCGCTCGCCGGTTGCAGCAGCGAAGGCAAGGGCACGCCGGCCTGGACGGCAGGGAGCCCGGGTGCCGGCTCGACGGCGGCTTCCTCCACCGGTGCGTCGTCCCCGGCCGCCGCGTCAGGCGGCTCGGCCTCCGCGGGCGCCTCTGGTACCGCAACCGCCTCCGCGACGGCTGGTGCCACGGCGGCGGCCTGGAAAACGTACTCCGATCCCGGCAAGAACGTGAGTTTCGACCTGCCGCAGGAGTGGATTGCCCAGTCCGTCACCCCGGCGCAGGGCTCACTGCCGGGGGCGCTCAAGATCGAGGTCAAGGACGCGGACGGCCGGTACCTGGCCACGCTGCAGACCGGACTCCGGTCGCAGGCTGCGGCCGTCTGCAAGCCGGGGACGGCCAAGCCGTACGTGGTGGTCAGCAGCGTTCCGGTGGAACTGCCGCACCTCGGCGGGGAAGGAACCATCGACCCGCATGTGGTGTTCCGCGTGATCCAGGGCTACAAGTACTTCGGC
Organism: Arthrobacter sp. 10T419; assembly: GCF_056394105.1. Lineage (NCBI taxonomy): Bacteria > Bacillati > Actinomycetota > Actinomycetes > Micrococcales > Micrococcaceae > Arthrobacter > Arthrobacter sp. 10T419. The sequence goes on from NZ_JBFTHF010000002.1 coordinate 40,782, forward strand.
TCGTACGGCATCACCAACGTGGTCGGCGGGGCGGGCGGCAAAGCCTGCGCCCTGCGGAACGTCGTGCGCGGCCCCGAAGGCAAGGGCGATTACTCCTTCGGCGACCTGCTTGAGCTCAAGGCGTTCGCTCCGGACCAGAAAGTCGCCCCGGCCCAGTCCTTTGACACTCTGGGCGAGGCGGACAAATACGTCAACGAGGGCTCGGAATTCGCCAATGTCCAGCGGATGCTAATGTCGCTGAAGATCAAAAACTAGTCCCCCCGCCGGCACCATGGCGGCCCGGGGACATTGCCCTCCCGCTGACAATCCAGCGGCTTCGCTCGCACCCTCCGGAGATTCATGGAACGCATCGTGTCCGCACGCCTGGCCTTCAAGACCGTGGCCGATACCAAGGTCGCGATGGCGGTCGCTGTAGCCCGCAACCCGGGCTACAGCGGATTCGAGGAGTCGCTGTCCGTGACGGCCGGAGGCGAAGACGTGCCCCTGACCGAGCTCTCGGACCACCACGGCGGTCGCTTCCACTACATGGAGTTCGCCGAACCCACCGAGGTGCTGGTGGAGTATGGCGCCACCGTCACCGGATCCGCCGTTCCGGAGGAACCCGGACTGATGGAGCTCATCCGCTACGTCCGGCCCAGCCGCTACGCCGAATCCGACCGGCTCCTCCCGACGGCGTACGCCGAGTTTGGCGGCCTCGACGGCGGGGAGCTCCTGCACGCCGTGCGGAACTGGGTCTTCAGCGAACTGCGCTATGTCAGCGGGTCCTCGCGTGGGACGGACGGCGCCGTCGAGACCCTGCTGCACCGGCGCGGTGTTTGCCGGGACTTTGCCCACCTGGCCATCTCGCTGCTGCGGTCCAAGAACGTCCCGGCGCGGCTGGCCGCGGTCTATGCTCCGGGGCTGAGCCCGATGGATTTCCATGCCGTGGCCGAAGCCCACGTCAACGGCGCCTGGCACGTCATCGATCCGACCGGCCTGGCGCCGCGGGAGAGCATGCTCCGGATTACGGCCGGCCGGGACTCCTCGGACACGGCCTTCCTGTCCACGGTGGGCGGCAGCCTCCTGCTGAAGGAACTGAAGGTCACCGCCACCGTCACCGGCGAGCTGCCGGTCGAGGACCCGGCGGCGCTGCTCGCCATCCGCTAGCAGCCGTTCCGCTGGGCTCGCCCAGGGGCCGACGGCGGAGCAGGACAGCTAGCGCGACGCCACCGAGGCCCGCAGCTTCTCCGTCAGGCGCAGCAGCTCGCGCTGTTCCTCGGCGGTGAGCGCCGGGCCCACCAGGGAGGCGATGTCGCGGACATGCTCCCGCCCGATCGCCTTTTGCAGTTCCCGCCCGGCTTCGGTGAGCCGGATGAGGACGCCGCGGCCGTCGTCGGGGGCGGGCCTGCGCTCCACGAGGCCGCGCTTTTCCAGCCGCTCCACCAGCCGGCTCAGGCTCGACTGGCTCAGCAGCACATGGTCGTTGAGCTCATTCTGGCGGAGCCAGCCGGACGGGCAGCGTGAGAGCGTGAACAGCACGTCGTACTCGTTGAGGGCCAGGGACTTGAAGGCAGGTCCTGCCTGCAGCCGGCGCATCACCGCGACCTGGGCCCGGAACAGGGACTCCCAGGTCTGCGCGGCGAGCCGCACCGGGGAGGCCGGGCTGGTGCCCGGCTCCGCCGGTGCCCCGGCCCGGCCGGCTTCCGCCGGCGCAGCCTTGGCGGACATCAGGCGTCCTGCGGGGCGGCCTCACGGGCCGCCAGCGAGGCGGCCACGCGACCGGCGTGGGTGGGCGGCTCGGGAACGTGGGCCGGAGTCTTCTCGGCGTATTCCTTGCGGAGCACCGGCAGGACTTCCTCGCCGAACAGGTCCAGTTGCTCCAGGACGGTCTTCAACGGCAGGCCGGCGTGGTCGATCAGGAACAGCTGGCGCTGGTAGTCGCCGAAGTACTCGCGGAAGGTCAGGGTCTTCTCGATGACTTCCTGCGGGCTGCCGACCGTCAGCGGGGTCTGCGAGGTGAAGTCTTCGAGCGAGGGGCCGTGGCCGTAGACGGGGGCGTTGTCGAAGTACGGGCGGAACTCCTTCACGGCGTCCTGCGAGTTCTTCCGCATGAAGAACTGGCCGCCGAGACCCACAATCGCCTGGTCCGCCTTGCCGTGGCCGTAGTGCTCGTAGCGTTCGCGGTAGAGGCCGATCAGCTGCTGGTAGTGCTCCTTGGGCCAGAAGATGTTGTTGGCAAAGAAGCCGTCGCCGTAGTACGCCGCCACCTCAGCGATCTGCGGCGTGCGGATGGAGCCGTGCCAGACGAAGGGAGCAACGCCATCGAGCGGGCGCGGCGTGGACGTGAAGTTCTGCAGCGGGGTGCGGTGCTTGCCGGACCAGTTGACCGTGTCCTCATCCCAGAGCCGGCGCAGCAGGGAGTAGTTCTCGATCGCGAGTTCGATCCCGTCCTGGATGTTCTTGCCGAACCAGGGGTAGACCGGGGCGGTGTTGCCGCGGCCCAGGACCAGGTCCACCCGGCCGTCGGCGAGGTGCTGGAGCATCGCGAAGTCCTCGGCGATCTTCACCGGGTCATTGGTGGTGATCAGCGTGGTGGCCGTGGAGAGGATGATCCGCTCGGTCTGCGCCGCGATGTAGGCGAGCGTGGTGGTGGGGGAGGAGGAGAAGAACGGCCGGTTGTGGTGCTCGCCGATGGCGTAGACATCCATGCCGATTTCTTCGACCTTCTTGGCGATCGCAACCGAGGCCTTGATGCGCTCGTGTTCCGTGGGGGTGCGCCCCGTGGTGGGGTCGGTGGTGATATCGCTGACGCTGAATACGCCGATCTGCATGATGTGCCTTTCCGTGACCGGAGACTTCCGGGAGCTGTTTCTACTATAACCGATTTACATGCATTTGCATCTATCACCCTCTATAACGTCCGCCACGCCGGGATATTCCACGTCCTGCGGGGAGCGCGCGGGGCCCGGCCCTAGGATGCAATCAATCGGCTGGCCGCCAGATGCCCAGCCCGCCCGGAAGGTCGCGCCATGCGCCGCGTTGTCGCTTTTCTGTGCCTGGTGGAACTCACCAGCGGAATCCTGCAGGGCTACTACACCCCCATCCTCACCGACATCGCCCGGCACCTGGGGATCCACGACGCCGACGTCAACTGGTTCGAGGCCGCCCAGCTGACGGTCAGTGCCCTGGCCGTGCCGGTGCTCGCGAAACTGGGAGACCTGTACGGACATCGCAGGATCCTGCTCGTCTCCACCGTGCTCACCGCCGCCGCTTCTTGGGGCGTGGCGCTGGCGCCGGATTTCTGGACGTTCCTCGCGGCGTGGTCGCTGCAGGGCTTCTATGTGGTCTGGCTGCCGCTGGAAATCGCCCTCGTCTTCAGCCGGGTGCACGGGCTGCCCGACGGCGCCGCCCGCACCCGCCGCGCGGCCGGGGCCCTTGTCGGCGCGCTGGAATTCGGCGTCATCGCCGGTGCCCTCGCGGCCGGTGCCCTCGTGGAAGCCTTCGCAGGGCAACTGCAGTTGGTGCTGATGCTTCCTGCCCTGGCAGTGACGGCGTGCTGGTTCGCGATCCGCTTCGGGGTGCCGGAATCCACCGAGCGCAGCGGCGGCCGGGTGGATACCCGCGGCTTCGCGTTGCTCGCCGTCGGGCTCCTGCTGATCACGTCCGGACTGACCTTCATGCGGCTGGGCGGCCCCGGGGCCTGGTGGGCCTGGGCGCTGGTCGCGGCCGGCCTGCTGGTCTTCGTTCCGTTCACCCGCGTCGAGCTGGGCCGCGGGGATCCGCTGGTGGATATCCGGATGCTGCGGTCCAAGTCCATGTGGCCGGTGCAGCTGACCGCGGGGCTGTTCGGGGTATCCGTGCTGGGCGCCCAGGCCCCGCTTTCCACCTTCGCCCGGACCGATCCTGCACTACACGGCTACGGGCTGGGGCTGCGCGCCGGCCAGGTCTCGATCATCATCGGCGTGTACGTGCTGGCGTTGCTGGTGGGGGCTTTGCTGTACCCCGTGGTGACGCGCCGGCTGACCCCGCGCTGGACCCTGGTGGGCGCGGCGACCTTGGTGGGGCTGGGCTACCTGCTCTTCCTGCCCTTCCACGGCAGCCTGGCCGAGGCCCTGGTCAACATGGCGGTGGCCGGCGTCGGCTCCGGGGCGCTCGTGGCGGCGCTGCCCTCGGCGGCGGCCGCTGCGGCGCCGCTGAACCGGACGGCGATGGCCACGGGCCTGACCAACACGACCAAGACCATCGGCGGGGCCTTCGCGTCGGCGGTGTTCGGCATTGCACTGCTCGACCACGTGCTGGCCGACGCTGGTTCTGCCGCCGCCGGGCAGACCGCGGCGCCGCTGGCGGGCTACCTCACGGTGTGGACCATCTGCGGGGTCACCGGACTGGCTGCGGCCGCAGCCCTGATGCTGGTACCCAAGCTGGCATTCTCCGACCCGGACCCCGCCCCCGCACACACCGCCGAATCGGCTTCCGCCCCCAACTAGCTCGCAGCTGTTGTCGTTTTGAGGGCCCAAAACGACAACAACTGCCAGCCAGTTGGGAAGGTCAACGCGGCCTCCAGCCCCGGTCCAGGAGCGCGGCGCGGACCTTCGACACCGCAGAGCGGGCGTCGTTGGCCATGTGGCGTTTGGACAACCGGACCAGTGTCCAGCCGCCCCGGCTGAAGTCTTCCTCGCGGGTGATGTCCCGGATCACCTGCCAGGCCTCGGAGTGCCCGTCGCCTTCGTATTCCACCGCCACCAGAAATTCCGGATACGCCAGATCGGGTTGACGCACGACGCCGTTGAGCAACTCCGTGCGCGGGTTCACCTCGGGTTCGGGCAGACCGGCCCGCGTCAGTGCAAGGCGCAGCCGGGTCTCTGGAGCCGAGTCCGCGCCGACCCGGGCCTGCTCCAAGGCGAGCCGGGCCTTCCGGATTCCGGGAGTGCCCTTGTGCCGGTCCAGCATCTCGGCCAGGTCCGCGATGCTGGCGTGGGGATCACTGCGGCCCTCCAGGTCAGCCCGCGGCACACGGATCAGATGGTCGGCCACCACGGTGAGTTCGTCCACCCCCATCAACCGGGACACATCGAGCCAGGTACGGACCCGCGTCGTCACGAGGAGTCCGCCGATACTCACGATCTCATCGGGGAAGAACTGACCGACGTGGCCGATCACGCCAGTCCGCCGGGGGATGGCCATGGAGTCAGGCCGCGACAGGTGGATGCCCGGATCATCCGCCCCCGGTAGGAATCCAGGCATCTCCCAGAGCCGGAATGCCGTGGCGTGCGAGGCGGCCGTGAATTCCGTAATCCGGGTGAAGGGCCGTACCAGCGGCTCCAGGTCGGGCGGCGTTTCCGCGGCGCAAGGAATCCGGATGCCACGGCTCGGCGATGCTAGCCCGCGGTGCCGGAGCCGGCGGTAGCTGACCCCGGCGTCGAGCGCCTCCTGGAAGGTGAAGGGCGCACGGGCAACCGGGTCCGGCAGGGGCTGCGGCGTCTTCATGGCCCCATGCTGGCGAATTCCGGCGGCACCCAGGCGGTTATCCACAGGCCCGGCTCGCACGAACCCAACTAGCTCGCAGTAGTTGTCGTTTTGAGCGGGCAAAACGACAACTATTGCGAGCTAGTTGGGGAGGGGAGGGGCGGGGGCGGAATTTAGTTGCGGAGCGCCGGTGCCTCGTCCGGTTCGTCGGCCTCGTCCTGCTCATCGAGCCGGTCGATGGCGTCCGCGGCGTCCGACGGCGCGGGCTGGGCCCGGCGCCCGTGGGTGGCCTTGCCGCCGTTGGCCTTCTGCAGCGCCTTCCGTTCGCGCCGGCCCTCCACCAAGCGGTACAGCACGGGCACCAGGACCAGCGTCAGGGCGGTGGAGGAAATGAGGCCGCCGATCACCACAATGGCCAGCGGCTGCGAGATGAAGCCCCCGCCGCCGGTCAGTCCCAGAGCCATCGGGGTCAGCGCGAACACGGTGGCCAGCGCGGTCATCAGGATCGGCCGGAGGCGCTGGCGTGCGCCGTGCGTGATCGCGTCCGCCACGCTCATGCCGGGCTCGCCGTTGCGCGGCTGGCGGTACTGGTTGATCAGGTCGATCAGCACAATCGCGTTGGTCACCACAATTCCCACCAGCATCAGCATGCCGATCAGCGAAGGCAGCCCCAGCGGGACGCCCGTCACCAGCAGCAGCGCGATGGCGCCGGTGGCTGCGAACGGGATGGAGACCAGCAGGATCAGTGGCTGCACGAGGGATTTGAACGCGGCGACCATGATCACGTAAACGATCGCGATGGCGGCCAGCAGTGCCAGCCCCAGCTGGCCGAAGGACTCAGCCTGCTGCGTGGTGGCGCCGCCGATCTCTGCCGTGACGCCCGGCGGCAGCTGGACCGACTTGAGCCGGGCCTGCACCTCGGTGCTTACCGCACCCAGGTTTCCGCCCGACGGCGTGACGGAGACGCGAGCGGTCCGCTGGCCGTTGCTGGCCGTAATCGAGACCGGAACCTCCACCTGTTCCACGGAAGCGATCGAGGACAGCGGGACCGGGCCCCGCGCCGTCGGCAGCGGGAGGTCGCGCACGGCGCCGATGCTGGTGAAACGGGTGCCTTCGCCGATCCGGACCGGGAAGTCGTTTGTGCCGATGCGGACGGTGCCGGCCGGGACCGGACTGATCCTGGCGGCCAGGACGCCGGCGACCTGCTGTTCGTTCAGGCCCGCCGCAACGGCCTTGGCGCGGTCCACCTTGACCTGGACCACGGGCTGGCTCGCGGCCAGGTTGGTGCTGACCTCGGACGAGCCGGGAACCCCGTCCATGGCCTTGACCATGGCGTCGCTGGCGGTCTTGAGGTCGGCGGAACTGGCGGCCTTGAGCGTGATGTCGACAGTCGACGTCGTGCCGAATCCGCCCTGCTGCGAACCCACCGTGATCTTGCCGGCGTCGGAGATCTTGGCGAGCTCCTTGCGGACAATGTCCTGCAGCTTGCCCTGGTTGGCCTTCTCCTCGGTCACGACGGTGAAGCTGGAGTTCGCCGCCCCGGTGGACTGCAGGGCTGAGAAGCCGGACTGAGCGTTGCCGGTGGTGACCTGGACGTCCTTGATTCCGTCGATGCCGCGCAGGGTCTTCTCGACCTTGACGGCCGCGGCGCTGCCCTCCGCCAGGCTGGTGCCGGCCGGAAGGGCCTGCCGCACGGTCATGCTGTTTTCGCCGGAACGGCCCAGCAGGTCGGTTGCGAGCAGCGGCGACATCGCTGCGGTGCCGCCGAGGACCAAAACGGCCGCCACCAGGGTGATGACGGGGTGCCGCTGGGTCTTGGTCAGGATCGGGAGGTAGCCGCGCTGCAGGAAGCTGCGCTGCTCGGCCTCGTGGGCCTTCGCGGCGGTCTCGCGGGCTGAGGCTTCGGAAACGTACGCGCCGGCCTTGTCCGCCGGGGTCCGCAGGAACCAGTAAGCCAGCACCGGAACGATGGTCAGCGAGACCAGCAGCGAGGAGACCAAAGCAATCGTGACGGTGAGGGCGAAGGGCCGGAACAGCTCACCGGCGAGTCCGGCGACGAACGCGATCGGCAGGAAGACCGCCACCGTGGTGAGGGTGGACGCGGTGATTGCGCCGGCGACCTCGCGGATGGAGGTCAGGATGGCGGTGATTTTCTGCTCGCCATAACTGAGGTGCCGCTTGATGTTCTCGATCACCACGATCGAGTCGTCCACCACGCGGCCGATCGCGATCGTCAGCGCGCCGAGGGTCAGGATGTTCAGCGAGTAGCCGGTCGCGGAGAGCCCGATGAAGGTGATCAGCAGGGACAGCGGGATGGACACGGCCGTGACCAGCGTGGAGCGCACCGAGAGCAGGAACAGCAAGATGACGGCGACGGCGAAGCCCAGACCCAGCAGGCCCTCCGTGGTGAGGTCCTTGATGGACTTCTCGATGAACGGCGCCTGGTCGAACACCGGGGTGAACTTGGCGTTGGACCCCAGTTCGGCCTCAAGCTGCGGGATGGCGTCCTTGACCGCGTGGGAGATGCCCACCGTGTCGCCCTCGGGCTTCTTGGTGACCGAGACGGCCAGCGTTTCCTTGCCGTTGGTGCGGGTGATCGAGGTGCGGGCGTCCTCGGTGATGCTGACGTCCGCCACGCTGCCGATTGTCGCGGCGTCGCGGGCGCCTCCCAGCGGCAGGGCCTTGATCGCGTCAAGGGAATCCACCGGACTGCCGATCTGCAGCGAGAGCGTCTTGCCCTGCTCCTCGATGCTGCCGGCCGGAACCAGGCTGCCGTTGTTCTTCAGCGCCTCGGAGATGGACGCGATGGTGGTGCCGGAGGCTGCCATGGCCGTCGGCCGCGGCAGGATCTTGATGTGCTGGGTGGCCCCGCCGGTCACTTCGGCGCCGCGCACGCCGTCGAGCTTCTGCAGCCGCGGCACACTCAGGCGGGCCAGGTCCGCGTTGAGTTCGCTCAACGGCTTGTCCGAGGAGACCGCAAGATAGACGATCGGGAAGTCACTGATGCTGCCGGCGATCGCCTGCGGCTGGACGTCCTTCGGCAGCGCCTGCTTCGCGTTGGAGATGGCGCGGTCGATCTGGTTCCGGGCGCGGTCCAGGTTGGAGCCGTAGGTGAACGCCAGGGTGATCTGCGAAACGCCGTTGCGCGACGTCGACGACGTCGACTCCAGCCCCTCGACGCCGTTGAGCGCCGTCTCCAGCGGCCCGCTGACCTGCTTGTCTACGACTTCCGGAGAGGCCCCGGGCATCGAGGTGATGACCGTGATCTGCGGGAACTCGATGGATGGGATGAGCTCCTGCTTGAGCGAGGTCATCGTGATTACGCCGAAGACCGACGCGAAGACGGTGATCAGCGCGATCAGCGCCCGGTTTCCTAGCGAAAGCTTGGCCAGCCGGAACATCTCATGGTCTCCTGATGGGTCGACGGAGGTACGTCACAGCGTGACGTCACAGGGATTGAACGTGCCGCAACCCGGAAGAGTTTCAGCGGGTGGCGCTGACCGGCTCCAGCTGGAGTGCCGCGGCCGTCTCGGCCTCGAGCTTGGCGGCGAGGTCCGGGTTCTCGTTGAGCTTGATGCCGTAGCCCGGCATCATCTCCTTGAGCTTGGACTGCCAGCCCTTGAAGTTCTTGGGGAAGGACTTCTGGAGCAGCTCGATCATGATCGGCACGGCCGTGGAGGCACCCGGGGAGGCGCCAAGCAGGGCGCCGATGGTGCCGTCGCGGCCGGCGATGACCTCGGTGCCGAACTGCAGCACGCCGCCCTTCTTCGGATCCTTCTTGATGATCTGCACCCGCTGGCCGGCGGTGATGAGCTCCCAGTCGCCGTCCTTGGCCTCCGGGTAGTACTCCCGCAGGGCCTCGACCTTGGCTCCGTGCCGCTTGGCGACTTCCTTAACCAGGTATGCGGTGAGATCCATGTTGTCCTTGGCCACGGCCAGCATCGGAATGATGTTGGAGGGCCGGATGGACAGCGGCAGGTCCAGGTAGGAGCCGTTCTTCAGGAAGTTCGTGGAGAAACCGGCGTACGGGCCGAACAGCAGTGAGCGCTTGCCGTTGACGAACCGGGTGTCCAAGTGCGGGACGGACATGGGCGGGGCGCCGACGGAGGCCTGGCCGTAAACCTTGGCGCTGTGCTGGCCGGCGAGGGTCTCGTCCGTGCAGCGGAAGAACTGGCCCGAGACCGGGAAGCCGCCGAAGCCCTTGCTTTCCGGGATGCCGGAGGCCTGCAACAGGTGCAGCGCACCGCCGCCGGCGCCGACAAAGACGAACTTCGCGTGGATCGAGCCGTGCTCGCCGGAGCGCGGGTGCTTGAGTGCAAGGTCCCAGCCGCCGTCGGAGGCACGCTTGATGCCGGTGACGTCGTGGCCGTAGTTGGTTTCCACACCGTTGTTGGCGAGGTAGCCGGTCAGTTCGCGGGTCAGGGCGCCGAAATCGACGTCGGTGCCTTCGGCGGCGCGGGTGGCGGCGATGTGCTGCTTCGGATCGCGGCCCTTGACGATCAACGGTGCCCACTTGGCGATCTGGGCGTGGTCCTCGGAGTACTCCATCGAGCGGAACAGGGGGTTCGGCTTGAGCGCCTCGTAGCGGGTGCGCAGGAACTTGACGTTGGCGTCGCCGACCACGAAGCTCATGTGCGGCACGGTGTTGATGAAGCCCTTGGGGGAACCGATCAGGTTGTTGGTGACCAGGTGGGACCAGAACTGGCGGGAAAGCTGGAACTGCTCGTTGATGTGCAGGGCCTTCGCCGGGTCCACCGAACCGTCTTTGGCTGCGGGGGAGTAGTTAAGCTCACACAGGGCGGCGTGGCCGGTGCCGGCGTTGTTCCACGGATCGGAGCTTTCAAGCCCCGGCTGGTCCAGGCGCTCGAAGAGCGAAATGGTCCAGTTCGGCTCAAGCTGCTTCAGGAAGGCGCCCAGCGTGGCGCTCATGATGCCGCCGCCAATCAGGACGACGTCGGCATGTTGGGTCTTGGAAATGAAAGTCACAATCAGTCTCCGATAGCAGCGGCTCTGGCTGTCACAGAATATCCCCGCACGGCCCACTAACTGAAATTGGGCCGTCCCGTCAAGGCTTTAGTTCGACGTTCGTGAAAACTTCGTTCAGGACCGGCGACGCTGGGTACTTCAGCACCCGGTCTGACAGAGCCAGTGCCGAGATTGGGAACGCAATCGGCACGGCGGGCACGGTCGCGGCAATCTGCGCATTGATGGTCTGGTACTGCTCTGTCCGGTCCTTGCCGTCCGGCAGGCCCCGGGCGCGGGAGATTTTCGAGAACACCTGGGGGTCCTGGTAGCCGAACTCACCGGTATTTTCACCAAAAAGCGGGCCCACGAAGTTATCGGGATCCGCGTAGGACCCGTTCCAGCCGAGCAGATGCAGTGCGTGGTCGCCGGGGGAGGTCACCTTCTGGAGGTAGCCGTCGGACCATTCGACCGGAACGGGTTTGATGTTGAGCCCGACGGCGGTGAGCTGGCGGCTGATCTCCGCGTAGACCTTTTCCGGGGTCGGCAGGTAGGGCCGGGTGACGTTGAGCGGGTAGTAGAACTTCAGTTCCTCACCCTTGTAGCCGGACTCGGCGAGGAGCTCCTTGGCCTTGTTCTGGTCGTAGCCCAGGGAGGGTGCGTTGTTGTTGAAGCCGCTCAGCTTCGGCGGGACGAATTGCGAGGCCGCGGCGGTGTTGTCAATGAAGAACTTCCGGATCAAGGTGTCCTTGTCCAGGGCCATCTCGATCGCCTGGCGGACCTTGAGCTTCCGCAGCACCGGGACTTCCTGGTTCATGCCCAGGTACATGACGGAGAAGGGATCGCGCTGGATGATCTGTTTGCCGCGCTTGACCAGCTGGTCGAAGTTGCCCACGGTCACGGAATCGTAGGCATCGATTTTCCCGTCAAGCAGGGCCTGAAGCCGGGCCTGCGGGTGGTCGTAGGTGACGAAGTTGATGGTCCCGATCTGGCCCTTGTCGCCCCAGTAGCGCCTGTTGCTGTTCAGGGTGACGGTGTTGTTGTCCCAGGAGTCGAAGACGTAGGGGCCGGTGCCCACAGGGTGCAGGGCGTAGGCGGACACCGGCTGGCCTTCGCGCTTCTGGTTCAGCACGTCGGCCGACTGTGCGGCCAGGGCGTGCGGCGAGGAGATCGCGAAGGCGGGCAGGGTGAGCGCCTGGAGGAAACCGGTGAAGGGCTGGGTGAGATCGATCCGGACGCTGTTTGCCGCCAGCGCGGTGCAGCCCTTGTAGATGGACAGCGACGCCTGGTCCGCGTGCGCCATAAACACACCCTTGAAGGTGCTGCCGGGTGCCTGCTTGCGGAGGGCGGCGGGGAAGTTGAACCAGCGCTTGAAATTGGTGCACACGGCCGCCGCATTAAAGGCCGTGCCGTCCTGGAACTTCACGTTCTCGCGGAGCTTGAAGGTGTAGGCGCGGCCGTCGTCGCTGGTCGTCCATTCGGTAGCCAGCAGGGGTGTTGGCTTGCCGCTGGTCTGGTCGACGCCGATCAGGCCCTCGAGGATCTGGCGGGTGATGCGGTAGGAGTCGACGTCGGACACCAGGGCCGGATCCAGGCCGAGCGGGCGCGAGGCGGTGCCAAAGGTGAAAGTGGCGGTGGGCCCGGCGTCGGACGCGCTGGCGGAGGTGGGCGAGGGTGCGGGGCCCGGCGCTCCGGTGCACGAGGCCAGCGGCAGCAGGAGCAGGACGGCGCCGAAGCCGGCCGCGATGCGGCGCAACGCCCTGCGGGGGCCGGTACTGATGGGCGCGGTACTGCTGGGCACTGAAGGAATCACCTCTGGGAACTTGTTGGCCGCCGGCTGCGGAACAGCCCCAGTCTAGTTGACCCGCCCGGAGGGAACAGGCGAAGGCCCGCACCGTCCGGTGCGGGCCTTCGTTTCTCCAGGTGGATCCAGGGAGTCAGGCTGGATCCGGGTCAGGAGGTCTTGGTGATGCCTACTTGGGCATCAGGACCGAGTCGACCATGTAGACCGTGGCGTTGGCGGTCTTGACGCCACCGCAGACCACGTTGGCGCCGTCGACCTTGAGAGCGTCCTTGCTGCCGGTGACGGTCACGGAACCGCCCTGGACGGTCTTGTGGGTGCCCACGATTTCAGACGGGCTGATCTTGCCGGGAACTACGTGGTAGGTGAGGATCTTGCTCAGCAGGGCATCGTCCGTCTTGAGCTTGTTGATGGTGGCGGCGTCGATCTTCTTGAACGCGTCATCCGTCGGAGCGAAGACAGTGAATTCGCTGCCGTTCAGGGTGTCCACCAGGTTGACCTTGGGGTTGAGCTTGCCCGAGACGGCGGCCGTCAGGGTGGTCAGAATCGGGTTGTTGGAGGCGGCTACGGCCACCGGGTCCAGCGCCATGCCGGCGACGGAACCCTTACCGTCGGGAACCTGCGAGGCGTAGGCGGCGCAACCGGAGCCGACGAGGTCCGCTGCCGGGTCCATCGCTGCGGCGGAGGAGCTCATGGACGGTGACGGGGCCATGCTGGAAGACATGGCGGACTCCGACGGCGTGGAAGCGGGAGCCGAGGAGCTGGATCCCGTGCTGGAACCGCCGCAGGCAGTGAGGCTGAGCATGGCTGCAGCAGCGATACCTGCAACGGCGAAAGTCGTGCGCTTGATGGTCTGCATTTCGATTCTCCTTTGTTGTGCCGATTTCATTGCCTTCAGCGACGTTTTTGCCGCTGTGGCCTTTCTCCGACTGTCGGGCACCGACCCTTGGTTGGTGTCTCAATGGGTATTCGCGGGCTTGGCGGAAAGAGATGGGTGGGAATCGAAATTCTTTTTCGGAACCGGTTCAGGGCGGCGGGGCGGGCGGGCGGCTTCGCCGGGATTCCGGGCTTTTTGGCGGGTGCGGGAAGGGCGGTCCCCGGTCTAGTTCCAGAGTTAAACAGCAAAACCCCGGTCCGACGACCGGGGTTTTGCATTGTGCGCAAGGGGGGACTTGAACCCCCACGCCCGAAGGCACAGGAACCTAAATCCTGCGTGTCTGCCAATTTCACCACTCGCGCGCGGCGCCGTCGTTCGCGGGCCCGAAAGACCCTCGACGGCGGATGCCAGGCACCAGTCTACAGTTCTGCCCCGCAGCCCGGCGCCGGGGCCGGGCTGCGGGGCAGGGCAGCTAGGCGTCCAGCTTCAGGTCGCGGAGCAGCTTGGCGACGTGGCCGGTAGCGCGCACGTTGTACTGCGCCAGGGTGACTTTGCCGTCCGGACCGACCACCACGGTGGAACGGATCAGGCCCTCATAGGTGCGGCCGTAGTTTTTCTTCTCACCCCATGCCGCGTACGCCTCGGCCACCGCGTGGTCCGGATCGGAGAGCAGCGGGAAGCTGAGTCCTTCGGCCGCCGCGAAGCCCGCGAGCTTCGCGACCGGATCGGGGGAGATGCCGACGACGTCATAGCCCGCACCCTGCAGGGCCGCCAGTGAGTCTCGGAAGTCGCAGGCCTGCTTGGTGCAGCCCGGCGTGGCAGCCGCCGGATAGAAGTAGACCACCGTGTTCCGGCCGCGGAAGTCCTGCAGGCCGACCTCGCGTCCGGCCGAGTCCAACAGCTGGAAGTCCGGCGCGTCGTCTCCGGGAACGAGTCGTTCAGGCATGTTTATCTCCTTGACAATTTTAGGGAATTCCAGCCTAGTGAGCCCGGGCGCGGCCCACGAATCGCACAATCGCTATACTCTTTGGTATGCCTGATATGGATCGCTGGCCCACGGGCCGCCTATTGTCCACGGCAGCACGCCTTGTAGAACACTCCTGGAATGAGAAGCTGGGGGCCATTGGCCTGACCCATGCCGGGGTCATTGCGATGGAAGTGCTCTCCGCTCAAGGACCCATGACCCAAGCGCAATTGGCGCAATTGGTCCGCGTCCAAGCCCAGACCATGGGCAAAACCCTGAGCCGGCTTGAAGCCCACGGTCACATCTCCAGGGAGCGCAGCGCCTCGGACCGCCGCAGCCACGTCGTCACCCTGACGGACCGCGGCCGCGAAGCCGTCGTTGCGGCCGCGGACATGGAGCGCTCGGTGCTCGCCGCCGCTTCGATCGATCCCGACTCCCTGCGGCACGAGCTGCAGTCCGTGGTCCGGGAACTGGCCAACCGCATGTCCACGACGGAAGCGAAGGCGATCGTCACAGCGGTGGAGCCTACTGTGTCCGCCGAAGCCAACTAGGCCGCGGTCGCCCACTGGCGCCGACTAGTTAGGGCACTGCCGGCGCTTGCTCCGGACCCCGATAGCCCGGCGCGGGAAACAAGTAGCCACTACTGGGTTCAAGCCAGCCCTGCTGGGCGAGCATGAGGTCATGACAAGGTACGTCCTCGAAGCCAGGTCCCTGGAACATCACTGCCAGTGCTGCGGCGAATACGCCACAACTGTTTTCTGTGAGGGCTGCGACCCTCACGAAGAGGCGCCGGCGAAATCCTAGCCGCTGTTCGCCGGCAGCCGGTCCCGTCGCAACGTGAGTCCCGCGTTTGACGCGGGGCTGCATTGGGCTGTTCCCTGATCCAGCCCACCCCGTGTCCTGACCCCTCGCCGGGTGGAGGCTCGCATAAGGTTTTCCTATGGAAACGGTGCCACCGCCTGAGCTGGAAGGGCAGACCTCGATCAACGAGCTGCTCGACGAGCCGCTGGGCACTGAACCGATCCAGCTCGCGTTGCCCATCCATTTCCAGCTGGCGGCAGCCGGTCGGCGCTAGGCCCGGGCCAGCGCCGTAAGGGCGCGAGCTGTCCGGAAATCCCGAGGCGCCGATCCGTGGAACGTAGGATGTCTAGGATGCGAACGCGTAAGAGTGCCTCTTGGGCTGTCACGGCCCTGGCCGTCCTTGCCCTGGTTGCCGCCACTGCCCTCGCTGTCGCCGCCCCGGCCGACGCCGAACCCTGCGGTCCGGTCGTGTTGATCCCCCTGGGCCGATGCGAGCCCTCGGCCACCCCCACCCCGACGCCGTCGAGCACCGTCAAGCCCCCGGCTACGGCTCCGGCAGCACCGTCGGCACCGCCGGCCGCTCCGGCACCATCGTCCGCCGCACCCTCCAGCCCGACACCGGCCCCCTCCGCGAAAACCGCCGTCCGGGCGGCGCCCTCCAAGGCCCCGGTCCAGGGATCGGGCGCGGCCTCGGTCCCGGCCGGGGCCACTGCTACGCCCTCTGCGGCGGAGGGAACGCCGTCGTCGCCGCAATCCGCCGTTTCGGAGGCCCCCGCGGTCGTTGCGCAGGTTTCACAGGGCCGCGGTCCTGAACTGCGCGCGGGGGCGTTCCTGCTGGCGGCCGGAGGCCTGCTCCTGTCAGCCTGGGCACTTTTGGGGCTCAGGCGCCGCGGGGACCGGGCTCCCTAAAAAGGCCCCGGACAGCGTCGCGCGCCCCGCTCACAGGTTAGGACGTTGCTGTCTGCACCGGCAGGAAACGCGCAGGAAAGACCAAGGGCTCCCGCAATTTGCGGCGAGACCCGATGCTTCTGGGTTAAAGTTCTTTCGGAGACCCGGGGCTGGTTGAGCGCGTACGTTTCCCGCTCTCGCCCGTCCGCCGGCCGACGCCGGCCATGCCCTGAGGACCCGCATGACCACAAGGCGTCTTTCCACGGCCGTCGCATCACTGAGCGCGGGCGCTGTCCTGCTCGGCACCCTCTTCGCCTTCCCGGCCGCAGCGGCTACGGATCCAGCCATCGATTCACGCCCGGTCGCTTCCCCCTTGACTGCCTCGGCGCCCCCCGCGGGGGCCAGCGGCCGCTTCGTCGTGAAGTTCAAGACCGGAACCGCCGGAACGGCCAACGCCCGGGCCAAGGCTTACGGCCAGGCGGCCAGGAGCTCGGGCGTCTCCGTCAAGGAGCTGCACGCCACGGCACGCGGGGCGGCCGTCGTCCAGGCCGACGGCGCGCTGACCCCTCGGGGGAGCGACAAAGTCCTCGCCTCCCTGCGCGTCCAGTCCAACGTCGAATACGCCGAGCCAGACACCTTCGTCCGCCCGGCATCAACCCCGAACGATCCGCTGTACCCGCAGCAATGGGACCTGTCCGAAGACACTGCAGGGATGCGCGTGCCCGCGGCCTGGGACACCACTTCCGGCCTGGGCGCCGTTGTGGCCGTCATCGATACCGGCATCACGCCCCACAGCGACCTGACGAACGTCCTCCCGGGCTACGACTTCATCTCCGACAGCACTAAGTCGAACGACGGGGACGGCCGCGACGGCGACGCCAGCGACGCAGGGGACTCCTGCAACGGCTCATCGTCGTCCTGGCACGGAACCCACGTCGCCGGGACGATCGGGGCGGCGGCCAACAACGGCATCGGCATCGCCGGCGTCGCCTATTCCGCCAAAATCCTCCCGGTCCGGGCCCTCGGCACCTGTGGCGGCTACCTAAGCGACATCGCCGACGCCGTCATCTGGGCCGCCGGCGGAACCGTTACGGGAGTCCCGGCCAACGCGAACCCCGCCAGGGTCATCAACATGTCCCTGGGCGGATCCGGCCAGTGCGGCAGCTACTTCCAGTCCGCACTCGACTACGCCGCCGCGCAGGGCGTCACCGTCGTCGCCGCCGCCGGCAACGAGAATTCACCCGCCTCCGGCTCCACCCCGGCCAACTGCAACAACATCATCACCGTCGGCGCGACCGGACGTGAAGGCAACAAGGCCTACTACTCCAACTACGGTCCCGAGGTCGACGTCAGCGCCCCCGGCGGCGACAGCTCCACCGGCCGGGCCAACACCATCCTCTCGACCTGGAACAATGGCACCACCGTGCAGGGCTCCGAAACGTACGGCTACATGCAGGGCACGTCGATGGCCGCCCCGCACGTGGCCGGCGTCGCGGCCCTCATGCTGTCCGCGGACCCGGCCCTCACCCCGGCCCAGGTCGAGACAATCCTCAAGGAGACGGCCAGGCCGCTGCCGGGCACCTGCAGCACAGGAGGCTGCGGCAACGGTCTAGTGGACGCGGCCGCCGCCGTCGGCTCCGTACTGCCAAGTGCCGTCCCCTACATCACGGCCGGCGTGCCGCGGATCGACGGGGACGCCGTCGTCGGACACGCGCTTACGGTTTCGGCGGGAACGTGGTCGCCCGAAGGAGCCTCACTGAGCTACCAGTGGAGGCGCGACGGCGTCGCGATCCCCGGCGCCACGGCCGGGACCTACCCGGCCGCGGCCACGGACGCAGGCGCCCTGTTGAGCGTCACGGTGACCGGCTCCGCCGACGGCTACAACCCGAGTGCGGCCACCACCAGTCCCGTCGCAGTGGTCCCGCAGCCTTCCCTCTCGGGGACGGCCAGGGTCGGCTCGACACTGGCGGCCGGCCCCCAGGACTGGCCGGCCGACGTGGCACGCCAGTACCAGTGGGTCCGGTCCGGCGTAGCGGTCAGCGGGGCTACCGGGACCCATTACACCCTCGGAGCCGGCGACCTTGGCCAGACCCTGAAGGTCCGGGTGACGGCATCGTGGCCCGACCAGAGATCGGCCACCCTTGACTCGCCTTCGTCGGCTGCCGTGGCGCGCGGTACCCTTACCGGCCCGACACCAATGATCAGCGGCACCCGCAAGGTGGGCTACACGCTCACAGCGGTACCGGGCACCTGGACTGCCGGCACGTTCCTGAAGTACCAGTGGTACCGCTCCGGTCTTCCCATCAGCCGGGCCACCGGGCCCAAGTACACCCTCGGGGCCGCCGATCAGGGGAAAATCATGCGGCTGCGGGTCGGCGGGATCAAGGCGGGGTACACCACCATCGTGAAGGATTCCGCCACGACCGGTGCCATCGCGGCGGGAACACTTGTTTCCACGCGGCCCTGGATCTCCGGTTCCGCCCGCTACGGGTACACGCTGACCGCCAACACGGGCACCTGGACCGCCGGCACTGCTTTCCGCTACCAGTGGTACCGGTCCGGCGCGGCAATCTCCGGTGCCACCGGCCGCTACTACCGGATAATCTGGGCCGACCGCTACGACGTCATGAGTGTGCGCGTTGTGGGCTCGAAGGCCGGCTACACCAGCCTGGCCCGGTACTCGGGGTACAGCGCCCGCGTCCCGTAAACCCCCGCGTGCCGCAAGAACCCGCGGCAGAAGAAATGCAGAAAACGGCGCCTGAATCCCGCGCAGGCGGCACCCCCGCATGTTTACTGGTAGCGGGGGCGGTGAGTTGTGTGCTGGCTCCGAACGGAACGTCAGCCGCCAGACTCGTCGAGAAGAAAGCTGGACCATGATCGAGGCATTCGGCCTTACCAAGACCTACGGGAAGCGCACCGCCGTTGACGGCGTCACGTTCACCGTCCGGCCAGGGCAGGTGACCGGCTTCCTGGGCCCGAACGGGGCCGGCAAGACCACCACCATGCGCATGATCCTGGGACTGGACCGGCCCACCGCGGGGCGGGTGCTGGTGAACGGACGGCCGTATGCCGGGCACGCGGCGCCGCTGCACGAAGTCGGTGCCCTCCTGGATGCCAAGTCTGTTCACCCGGCCCGCAGCGCTTTCAAACACCTGTCCGTTCTGGCAGCCACACACGGCATAAGCCGCAGCCGCGTCGAGGAAGTCATGGCGATGACCGGGATCTCGGAGACGGCCCGCAAGCGCGTCAAAGGGTTCTCTCTCGGCATGGGCCAGCGCCTCGGCATTGCTGCCGCACTGCTGGGGGATCCCCGGACGGTCATCTTCGACGAGCCTGTCAACGGACTCGATCCGGAAGGCGTCCAGTGGGTCCGCAACCTGGCCAAAGGCCTCGCCGCCGAGGGCCGGACGGTCTTCCTTTCCTCGCACCTGATGAGCGAGATGGCGCAGACTGCCGACCACCTGATCGTCATCGGCCGGGGCCGGATCATCGCGGACGCGCCCGTAGCCGAGATCCTTGCCCAGGGGCAGGACAGGGCGCTGGTGCGCAGCGACCAATCAACCCGGTTGCAGGCGGGGCTGGCAGCCAGCGGGATCCTCTTTCGCGAACTTGAACCGGGCCTCCTGGAAGTCTCCGGTGCCGAACCGCGGAAGATCGCCTGGATAGCGCGGGAATGCGATGCACTGATTCACGAGTTGACCCCGGTCCGGGCGACGCTCGAAGAGGCCTTCATGGAACTGACCCGCGACGACGTCGAATACCGCTCTGCCGCATTGGCCGGGGCCGGAGAGGGAACCCGATGAGCACCACAGTAACCTCGAGCAACGGTGCCACTGCCGTCCCTCGCCGGGACAGCGGGACCAGGCTCACCTTCCTCCGGGCCGTGCACGCCGAGTGGATCAAGCTGACCTCGCTGCGTTCCAGCTACGTCATCCTCGCCGTCGCGCTGCTCGGCATGGTCGGGGTCGGCATGCTCAAAGCCTTCTCCGTGGCAGACATGGCTGCCTCGTTCGCCGTCTACGGCGGGCCCGCTGGAGCTGAGCGGGAGGGCATCCTGAAGGAATTCAGCATATTTGCCCGCGAGGTCCCCGCAACCGGGATCATGGTCGCCCAGTTCCTGATCGCCTCCTTGGCCGTCATCCAGATCGGCTCCGAATACAGCACCGGCATGATCACCACGACGCTCACCGCCGTGCCACGCCGGATGACCGCCGTGCTGTCGAAAACGCTCGTCATCGCCGCAACCGCCTTCGCCACCGGCATCCTCGGAGCTCTCATCTCGTACGCTGTGGCCCAGCCGATACTGCAGCCGCAGGGTCTGGGCTACGCACTTACCGCCGACGGTGTGGTCCGGAGCATTCTCAACGCCGCCGTCTTCCTGGCTCTGATCGCCGTCCTGGGCCTTGGCATTGGTGCCATGCTGCGCAACAGCGCCGGCGGCCTTGTCGCCACGCTGGGCATCCTCATGATTCTTCCGGTCATCGTTGCCATCTTGTCGGGCCTGGGGGACGCCTTCCAGGACGTCGGCTTGTTCCTGCCCGCGTCCGCCGGGGGCGACATGGTCGCCATCCGGACCTCGCCCGAGCGGCTAACCCCGGTCCAGGGCGGCCTTGTTGTGCTTGCCTGGACGGCAGCCGCAGTGGGCGGCGGACTCGCGTCGGCGAAGTACCGCGATGCCTGACAGCAACGCCTGACAGCAACGCCTGACCGGGTCGCCGCCGGCGTCGCATGTGTGTACGCTCCCGGCGGCCCTGGATGTCAGGGCCGCCGATCCATGCAAACAAAAAACCCCGTCTTTCCGGTCAGACCGAAAAGACGGGGTTTTGGCTTGTGCACCCCCCGGGACTCGAACCCGGAACCCATTGATTAAGAGTCAATTGCTCTGCCAGTTGAGCTAGAGGTGCAGCTGTTGTTTTCGTTCGCCCCGGGCTTTTTATTACCCGCGGTGTTCTCCGCAACGACATGAAACTCTACACGAGTTTTAGTGCAGTGTGAAATCGAGCGGCCGACGGGGCTCCCCGGCTAGTTGGACAGCCCCAAAACCAGCACAAAATCAGGGTTTTGGCCGTTGCTGAGCGCCCAGAGGCGTCCGTCCGGGGCGAGCGAAACGTCGCGGATCCGACCATATTTGCCTGTGAAATAGGCCACAGGATCGCCGGCAAATTCGCCGCGCAGCGGTACCGCCCAAAGCCGCTGGCCACGCAGGGCGCCGAGGTAGGCCGTGTCGCCAACGATTTCGAGCCCGCTGGGCGAGGAGTCCGCCGTCGAGGGCCACACCACTTTGGCGTCAAGGAACCCTTCGCGGTGCGGGGCTCCCGTCACCTCGGGCCAGCCGTAGTTGCCGCCGGGGACGATCAGGTTCAGTTCGTCGTCTCTGTCCGGACCGAATTCGCTCGCCCACAGCCGGCCCGCGCTGTCCCAGTCGAGCCCTTGGACGTTCCGGTGCCCGAGGCTGTAGACGGGGTTCGAGCCGAAGGGGTTGCCGGGAGCGGGTCTCCCGTCCGGGGTGAGGCGCAGGATCTTGCCGCCGAGGGCGTTGCGGTCCTGGGGTTGGTCGCGGCGCTGGGAGTCGCCGGTTCCGACGTAGAGGTACCCGTCGGGGCCGAACCGGATGCGGCCTCCGTTGTGTGTGGAGGCCTTGGGAATTCCGGTGAAGATGGTTTCGGGGGCGCCCAGATCCGGGAGGCCGTTCCCAGCGAGCCGGAAGCGGGCGATCCGGTTGTCCGGCCCGGCCGTGAAATACGCGTACAGATACCGGCCGGCCGCAAGCTGAGGAGAAAGGGCCAGCCCCAGCAGTCCGCCCTCGCCGCCGGGGACGACGCCGGGCACTTTGCCGACCGTCGCTGCGGGACCGCCGCCTGGCGGCACGGACTTTAGCAGCGCGCTGTCCCGTTCCGAGATAAGGGCAGTGCCGTCCGGCAGGAAGACCACCGACCAGGGCAGCGTCAGCCCGGCGTCGATGCGGCCGGCAACTCTCAGGACGCCCGCAGCCGGCTCGCTGCTGGCGGGCGGGCTGCTGGCGGCCGGGCTGCTGGCGGGCGGCGGGGGAGCGGTGGAGGGCGCGGTGGGACTGCCGGTGCAGCCGGCCGCGGCCAGGGACGCAGCCAGTACCGCCACCGCCGCTGCCCGGGCCGCCCGCCGCTGCGACCGCCGCTGCATTGCTACAGCCGGGAGCGGCGGGGCGGCCGGAAGCCCGCTGCTTCCGCATGGGCGGCGGAAAGGAACCAGACTTCTGCGCGGGTCTCCTCGTAGGAGGGGCTGGTCTCGTCGTGGTAGATCATCGAGGAGGCGTTGCCCTTGACGGTGAAGCCCTCCGGGCCACTTCCATCCGCGGCCGGCGCGGCAGATCCCTCGCCGTACGGCTGTTCAACGGCCAGATGCCCGGAGGGCGCAGCGGTGTGGCTGGCTGAGCCCTCGGTGAGTGCGGCCGATGATGCTGCCTGCGCCGTCTCCAGCTCCGCAGCCTCGGCCGCGGCGGACTCCGCGCCGGGGAGGGTGGGGGCGTGTGGCTCGGTGTATTCGGCGTGGTGCACGGGGGTGTGTGCTTCCGACGCTTCGGCGTGGGCGCCGTGGGCCAGGTGTTCGCCGTGGCCCCCGTGCGAAAGGTCGTGGTGCGTGGCGGCATGTGCCTCGGCCGGCGGCGTCTCCGACCACTGGGTCTCCCACTCGGAGCTGCCCGCTGCGGTGCCGCCCGTTGCGGTGCTGGCCGTTGCAGCGACGCCCGCTGCGGTGCCGCCGCTGGCGACGGCGCTTTCCTTGGGTGCGTCCTCGGCGGTGGTGCTCCCCGCCTGCGCAACCGCCACGTCGTCGTCGGCGGTGGTCGGCGGCTCCGGCTCGGCGTTGCTGAATCCGGCGGCGGACGGCATTCCCGTGGTCGCGGCCGCGGCGGCCGATGCGGCGGCGGTCCCGCCGGACAGGGCGCCGTCGTGGCTTGCCCGGTCCTCGGCAGCCCTCGACGAGGCTCCGGACCCGGTGGACGTCGGGGTTCCAGCGCCACTGCGGGCATTGTTGCGGTTCAGCTGCCACCACACGACGCCGACAATCACCACGATGACGATGAGCCAGATAATCCAATCCATAGCCGAATCCTTCTGTCCAGGCGGCAAGGTTGCCGCTGTTTGACGTTACGTCCGGCCCGACGCGGCTGTCCAGCGTTCCGGACCGGCCCCGTGTAGCCTCGCATCATGGACTTCAAGCGACTGCGGATTCTTCGCGAGCTGGCGGACCGCGGCACCGTGGGGGCCACCGCCGAGGCCATGCGGGTAACGCCTTCCGCAGTCTCACAACAGCTCAAGACCCTGCAGGACGAACTCGGTGTAGTGCTTGTGGAGAAGTCCGGCAGGGGAGTGCGGCTGACTGAGGCAGGGCTGGCCATGGCCGGCGCCGCTGCGGAGGTCTCCACGGCCATGGCCCGCGCTGAGGCAACCATCGACACCTACCGCCTCGGCTGGCAGACGCACATCAAGGCGGCGTTCTTTCCGAGTGCCGCGGAAATGTTCCTGCCGGGACTGTTGCACCGCGTGAAGGAGATCGACGGACTGCGCTTCGAGGCGCATTTCGAGGACCCCGGCGTCGCCGGCTTCGCCGCGCTGGCCGCGGACTACGACATTGTCCTGGCCCACAGCGTGGACGGACCCGAGGTCTTCGCCCGCCAGGGCCTCCAGGTGATCCCCCTGATAGAGGAACCGCTGGACGTGGCGGTGCCGGCGGACCACGAACTGGCCGGCAAGGCGACGCTCAGCGCCGAGGACGTCGTCGGGTTCCCCTGGATGGGCGTGCCCGACGGTTTCCCCTTTGATACCGTCCTGCGGCAAATCGAGATGCAGGCCGATTCCCCTGCCCTGCGGGCGCAGCTCTTCCCGGACCTGCGGGTGCTGGAGGCGCTGGTCAGTGCCGGGCACGGGCTGAGCCTCCTGCCGCGCTACACCGCCCTGAAGAACCAGGGGCGAGGCTTTGTGCTCCGCCCGCTCCGCGGCGTCAAGGCCAGCCGAAGCATCGTGGCCCTGGCTCGTCCCGAGGCCGCCGCCCGGACCACCATCCAGCAGGTACTCATGCTGCTGAAGGCGGAGGCCCAGGCGGTCGCCGAAGCCCCCGAGCTGCGTGACGCGGCTCACAGCATCTGAGCCGAACGAGCCGCGGAGTCCAAGGGGTGAGACAACCGTCCACTATTTGGGCGAAATATTCCCGGTTTTACGCTTAATGAGCCAGTCCGGCTCGTTGCTGCCGACGGCGGAGCCCTAGACTTTGAGCCATGAGTGAGGACACCCAAACAGCGACAGAGACCAAGCCGGACATCAAGCCCCGCAGCCGGGTCGTTACCGACGGAATCCACGCCGCGCCCGCGCGCGGCATGTTCCGGGCGGTCGGCATGGGCGACGACGACTTCGCAAAGCCCCAGGTGGGCGTGGCGAGTTCGTGGAACGAAATCACTCCCTGCAACCTTTCGCTGAACCGGCTCGCCCAGGGCGCCAAGGAAGGCGTCTTCGCCGGCGGCGGGTTCCCGATGCAGTTCGGCACCATCTCCGTCTCCGACGGCATCTCCATGGGCCACGAGGGCATGCACTTCTCCTTGGTGTCCCGCGAAGTCATTGCGGACTCGGTCGAGACCGTCATGCAGGCCGAACGGATCGACGGCTCGGTACTGCTGGCCGGCTGCGACAAGTCCCTGCCGGGCATGCTGATGGCGGCCGCCCGCCTGGACCTGTCCAGCGTCTTTCTGTACGCCGGCTCGATCATGCCCGGCTGGGTCAAGCTCGAAGACGGCTCCGAGAAGGAAGTCACGCTGATTGACGCCTTCGAGGCTGTGGGCGCCTGCGCCGCGGGCAAGATGAGCCGCGAGGACCTCGACCGCATCGAAAGGGCCATCTGCCCGGGCGAAGGCGCCTGTGGCGGCATGTACACCGCCAACACCATGGCCTGCATCGGCGAGGCCCTGGGCATGTCCCTTCCGGGTTCCGCCGCCCCGCCCTCGGCCGACCGCCGCCGCGATGTCTTCGCGCACAAGTCCGGCGAGGCCGTCGTCAACCTGTTGCGCCTTGGCATCACCGCCCGCGACATCATGACCAAGAAGGCGTTCGAGAACGCGATCGCCGTGACCATGGCCTTCGGCGGCTCCACAAACGCGGTGCTGCACCTGCTGGCCATCGCCCGCGAGGCCGAGGTCGAGCTGAGCCTTGAGGACTTCAACCGGATCGGCGACAGGATCCCGCACCTGGGCGACCTCAAGCCCTTTGGCCGCTACGTGATGACCGACGTCGACAAGATCGGCGGCGTCCCGGTCATCATGAAGGCCCTGCTCGACGCCGGCCTGCTGCACGGCGACTGCCTCACCGTGACCGGCAAGACCGTGGCCGAGAACCTCGCCTCGATCAACCCGCCGGACCCGGACGGCAAGGTGCTCCGCGCCATGGACAACCCGATCCACAAGACCGGCGGCATCACCATCCTGCACGGTTCGATGGCTCCGGAAGGCGCCGTCGTGAAGAGCGCCGGCTTCGACGCCGACGTCTTCGAAGGCACCGCCCGCGTTTTCGAGCGCGAACAGGGCGCCCTGGACGCACTGGACAAGGGCCAGATCAAGGCCGGCGACGTCGTCGTGATCCGCTACGAGGGCCCCAAGGGCGGCCCGGGCATGCGCGAGATGCTCGCCATCACGGGCGCGATCAAGGGCGCAGGCCTCGGCAAGGATGTCCTGCTGCTCACGGACGGCCGCTTCTCCGGCGGAACCACGGGCCTGTGCATCGGCCACGTCGCACCGGAAGCGGTCGACGGCGGCCCCATCGCCTTCGTCAAGGACGGCGACCGGATCCGGGTGGACATCGGGGCCCGGACGTTCGACCTCCTGGTGGACGACGCCGAGCTCGAAGCGCGCAAGGTGGGCTGGGAGCCGCTGCCGGCCAAGTTCACCAAGGGCGTGCTTGCCAAGTACGCCAAGCTCGTCCACAGCGCCTCCACGGGCGCCTACTGCGGGTAATACCTGCCCAACTGGCTCGCATTAGTTGTCGTTATGGGGCCCCATAACGACAACTAATGCGAGCTACTTGGGAGAGGCGTTCAAAAAGTGGACAATGGAGTCCACATCGTGAGACAGGGGCTTGGCTCGTTGACACCTGTCTTGCTCAGAGGGAAAACTGAACTCATGATCGAGATCGTTACCGCTGGCGTCACTTCAGGCGTCTCCGTCGTACTTACCAAGCGCGTGGCTCCATAGCCCGACTGGTAACGAACCGTCACGCGCAAACCCCTCGAAGAGCCGCCAAGGCTGAGGGGTTTTTTTATTACCCGTAGTTCCACGATCACAGTAGATCCACCAAAGGAAGAGTCCGATGAGCAAAGGATCGCCGATCAGCCCCTCGCTGATGGCCACAAAGTCCGCTGGAGCCCACAAGGCTCCGGAACGCATCGAACGCCCGGCAGACGCCGGCGTCGAGCATGCTGCTGCCTCTCCCGTCCTTGGGCCGAACAACGTCGTACCCCCGACGGTGATGACCGGCTCGCAGGCAATCGTCCGCTCGCTCGAAGAACTCGGCGTCCAGGACATTTTCGGTTTGCCCGGTGGCGCGATCCTGCCCACCTATGACCCCTTGATGGCCTCCAAAATGAACCACATTCTGGTCCGTCACGAACAGGGAGCCGGCCACGCCGCGCAAGGCTATGCCATGGTCACCGGGCGGGTTGGCGTCTGCATCGCCACCTCGGGCCCCGGTGCCACCAACCTCGTTACCGCCATCATGGACGCCCACATGGACTCCGTGCCGATGGTGGCCATCACCGGGCAGGTCTCCAGCGGAGTCATCGGCACCGATGCCTTCCAGGAGGCGGACATCGTCGGCATCACCATGCCGATCACCAAGCACTCCTTCCTGGTGACCGACCCCAACGACATCCCGCACGTGATGGCCGAGGCGTTCCACCTCGCCTCGACCGGCCGTCCCGGCCCCGTCCTCGTGGACGTGGCCAAGGACGCCCAGCAGGGCCAGATGACCTTCTCCTGGCCGCCCAAGATCGACCTGCCCGGCTACCGGCCGGTGGTCCGCGGCCACAGCAAGCAGGTCCGTGAAGCCGCCAGGCTGATCGCGGCCGCCAAAAAGCCGGTGCTGTACGTCGGCGGCGGCGTGGTCAAGGCCCACGCATCCGCGGAACTGCGGGAACTCGCCGAACTCTCCGGCGCCCCCGTGGTTACGACGCTGATGGCCAGAGGCGTCTTCCCGGACTCACACCCGCAGCACGTCGGCATGCCAGGCATGCACGGCACGGTGTCCGCCGTGACCGCGCTGCAGCAATCCGATCTGCTGATCACGCTCGGTGCGCGCTTCGATGACCGGGTCACCGGCATCCTGAAGTCCTTCGCCCCGAACGCCAAGGTCATCCACGCGGACATCGACCCGGCGGAGATCTCCAAGAACCGCACCGCCGACGTGCCGATCGTGGGCTCAGTCAAGGAGATCATCCCGGAGCTCAGTGATGCCCTGCGCCTCCAGTTCGAAGCCTCCGGCACCCCGGACCTCGGCAACTGGTGGGCCTTCCTGAACAACCTCAAGGAGACCTACCCGCTCGGCTGGACCGAACCCGAGGACGGCCTCAGCGCACCGCAGCGCGTGATCGAGCGGATCGGTGCCCTCACCGGCCCCGAGGGCGTCTATGTCGCCGGCGTCGGCCAGCACCAGATGTGGGCCTCGCAGTTCATCAAGTACGAACGCCCGCACGCCTGGCTGAACTCCGGCGGCGCCGGCACCATGGGTTACGCCGTGCCGGCCGCGATGGGCGCCAAGGTGGGGGAGCCGGACCGCGTGGTCTGGGCGATCGACGGCGACGGCTGCTTCCAGATGACCAACCAGGAACTCGCCACCTGCGCCATCAACAAGATCCCGATCAAGGTGGCGGTCATCAACAACTCCTCGCTGGGCATGGTGCGCCAGTGGCAGACCCTCTTTTACGAGGGCCGCTACTCCAACACCGACCTGAACACCGGCCATGACACCGTCCGGATCCCGGACTTCGTCAAGCTGGCGGACGCCTACGGCTGCGCCTCCTTCCGCTGCGAACGGGACGAGGACATCGACGCCACCATCCAAAAGGCACTGGCAATCAATGACCGCCCGGTCGTGATCGACTTCGTCGTCAGCCCCAACTCCATGGTGTGGCCGATGGTTCCCGCCGGAGTCAGCAACGACCAGATCCAGGTTGCCCGCAACATGACCCCGGACTGGGAAGAAGAGGACTGAACATGACCCGCCACACACTCTCCGTTCTGGTCGAAGACAAACCCGGTGTGCTGACCCGCGTCGCCAGCCTCTTCGCCCGGCGCGCCTTCAACATCAACTCCCTGGCCGTCGGCCCGACCGAGGTTCCGGGCATCTCCCGGATGACGGTCGTCGTCGACGCCGACGGCGAGCTGATCGAACAGGTCACCAAGCAGCTGAACAAGCTGATCAACGTGATTAAGATCGTCGAGCTCACCCCCGAATCTTCCGTACAGCGCGACCACATCCTGGTCAAGGTACGTGCGGATGCCGCAACCCGGCTGCAGGTAACCCAGGCAGCCGACTTGTTCCGTGCCTCAGTGGTCGACGTCTCCACAGAGTCGGTGGTCATTGAGGCGACGGGCCACCCCGACAAGCTCACCGCACTGCTTTCGGTGCTGGAGCCCTTCGGCGTCCGCGAAATCGTGCAGTCCGGCACCCTGGCCGTCGGCCGAGGGTCCCGTTCCATGAGCGACCGGGCCCTGCGCTCCGCCTAAGCGGCCGTGCCAAGCCTGCAGCAACACAGCAATACCCTGAATTTCCCCAGACAACACCAAAGAATCCATTCAAAGGAGACACCCCAGTGACTGAAATGTTCTACGACGACGACGCCGACCTGTCGATCATCCAGGGCCGCACCGTCGCCGTTATCGGTTACGGCTCCCAGGGCCACGCCCACGCCCTTAGCCTGCGCGATTCCGGTGTTGACGTCCGCGTCGGCCTGAAGGAAGACTCCAAGTCCCGCGCCAAGGCCGAGGCCGAGGGCCTGCGCGTTCTCAACGTCGCCGACGCCGTCGCCGAAGCAGACCTCATCATGATCCTCACCCCGGACCAGGTCCAGCGCCACGTCTACGCCGAGGACATCGCCCCGAACCTGCAGGCCGGCGACGCCCTGTTCTTCGGACACGGCTTCAACATCCGCTACGGCTACATCAAGCCGCCGGCCGACGTCGACGTCGCCCTCGTCGCACCCAAGGGACCGGGCCACATCGTGCGCCGCGAGTTCGAAGCCGGCCGCGGCGTGCCGGACCTGATCGCCGTCGAGCAGAACGCGTCCGGCAAGGCCAAGGAACTGGCCCTGTCCTACGCCAAAGCGATCGGCGGCACCCGCGCCGGCGTCATCGAGACCACCTTCACCGAAGAGACCGAAACCGATCTCTTCGGCGAGCAGGCTGTGCTCTGCGGCGGCGCCTCGCAGCTGATCATGTACGGCTTCGAGACCCTCACCGAGGCCGGCTACAAGCCCGAGGTTGCCTACTTCGAGGTGCTGCACGAGCTCAAGCTGATCGTCGACCTGATGGTCGAGGGCGGCATCGCCAAGCAGCGCTGGAGCGTCTCTGACACGGCGGAATACGGCGACTACGTTTCCGGCCCGCGCGTTATCACCCCCGAGGTGAAGGAAAACATGAAGGCCGTCCTCAAGGACATCCAGGACGGCACCTTCGCCAAGCGCTTCATCGACGACCAGGACGCCGGAGCCCCCGAGTTCAAGGCCCTGCGCAAGAAGGGTGAAGACCACCCGATCGAGGCCACCGGCCGCGAACTGCGCAAGCTGTTCTCCTGGATCAAGAACGAAGACGACTACACCGAAGGATCAGTGGCCCGCTAAGGCAACTGGCCGGCAGGGGGAGCCGGACACCCGCACCGGGGTCCGGCTTCCCTGCGTTCAGCACCACCCGCAACATCTGCACCACCGACGTTTCACCAAAATCCCCACCTGAATACAAGAGAGCTAAAGAGGTCACCGGTGACAAGCACCAAACCTGTCGTACTCCTCGCTGAGGAACTTTCGCCCGCCACAGTCGAGGCCCTCGGCCCGGACTTTGAAATCCGCCAGACCGACGGAGCCGACCGTTCCCAGCTGCTCTCCGCGATCGCCGACGTCGACGCGATCCTGATCCGCTCCGCCACCCAGGTGGACGCCGAGGCCATCGCCGCCGCGAAGAACCTCAAGGTGATCGCCCGCGCCGGCGTGGGCCTGGACAACGTCGACATCAAGGCCGCCACCCAGGCCGGCGTCATGGTGGTCAACGCCCCGACGTCGAACATCGTCTCTGCCGCCGAACTCACCGTCGGCCACATCCTCAGCCTCGCCCGCCACATCCCGCAGGCCTCCGCCGCGCTCAAGGACGGCGAGTGGAAGCGCTCCAAGTACACCGGCACGGAGCTCTTCGAGAAGAAGATCGGCATCATCGGCCTCGGCCGGATCGGCGCCCTCGTCGCGGCCCGCCTGAAGGGCTTCGACACGAAGATCCTCGCGTACGACCCCTACATCACCTCCGCCCGCGCCGCCCAGCTCGGCGTGCAGCTGGTGACCTTGGACGAGCTCCTGGCCCAGTCGGACTTCATCACCATCCACATGCCCAAGACGCCCGAGACTGTCGGCATGCTCGGCGCGGAGGCCTTCAAGAAGATGAAGAGCAGCGCGTACGTCGTCAACGTCGCCCGCGGCGGCCTGGTGGATGAGGAAGCCCTGTACGCGGCACTGGAGTCCGGCGAGATCGCCGGCGCCGGCGTCGACGTGTTCGTCAAGGAGCCCAGCACCGACCTGCCTTTCTTCAAGCTCGACAACGTCGTGGTGACCCCGCACCTGGGCGCGTCCACCGACGAGGCCCAGGAAAAGGCAGGCGTCTCCGTTGCCAAGTCCGTCCGCCAGGCCCTCGCCGGCGAATTGGTGCCAGACGCCGTGAACGTAGCCGGCGGCGTCATTGCCCCGGACGTGCGCCCCGGGATCCCGCTGATCGAGAAGCTGGGCCGGATCTTCACCGCAATGACCCACGCTTCGCTGACCCAGTTCGACGTGGAGGTGGCCGGCGAAATCTCCTCGCTGGACGTCAAGGTCCTCGAACTCGCGGCCCTCAAGGGCATCTTCGCCGACGTCGTGACCGAACAGGTCTCGTACGTCAACGCGCCCGTGATCGCCGAGCAGCGGGGGATCAACGTCCGGCTCATCACCACCCCGGACACGGAGTCCTACCGCAACGTCCTGACCCTGCGGGGGGCCCTGAGCGACGGCAGCCAGATCTCGGTGGCCGGCACGCTGACCGGGCCCAAGCAGATCCAGAAGCTCGTCGGAATCAACGGTTTCGAGGTCGAAATCCCGATCAGCGAACACCTCGTGGTGGTGGCTTATTCGGACCGTCCGGGCGTGATCGGCACGATCGGGCACATCCTCGGCATGAACAACATCAACATCGCCGGCATGCAGGTGGCGCGGCAGGCGGAGGGCGGCCAGGTGCTTGCGCTCCTGACCATCGACAGCTCCGTGCCGCAGCAGGTGCTGGAAGCGATCAAGGCCGGAATCGGCGCCGATATGGTCCGCGAGGTCGACCTCGAGGACTAGGTCCCCAGCGTGGGCGCCTGCGGCGGCAACACCGTCGCAGGCGGCCACGAATGAGCGGCCGGTCTGCGTACAATGGCTAGGTCCGAATTTCGGATTTGGCCGGCAGACCGGCCTTTACTTTTGCACACCCGGCCGGGGACGCCTTCATTTCCGCGCGGAATGAACAGCGGTGTGCGCACGCAATCCAGCTTTCAGGAGCCCAATGAACGCCGTCCAGAGGTTCATCAGAAGCAGAGTGCTTTTGCTGACCGCGTCCATTTTGATCGTGGCCATGTGCCTGTCCGTGCTGGTGCAGGGCCAGTCGCAGGCCGCGCTGAACCGCACCGTTGACCAGAACTCCCGGGGGCTCTACGACGTCCTCGTCCAGGCCAAGGCCGACGACAACGGCGGGCTCATGCAGCCCGAAATCGCCACCGGCCAGGGCGGCATCAGCTTCGAACAGCTGGACTCCATCCGCAAGCTTTCCGGCACCTCGGTCGCGGCTCCGATCAGCCTCGTTTCCCGGGTCTCGCAGAACCTCGAAACCCCGCGCCTCGACGCTACCGACTACCTCGGCTACAACGCCGGACTGGCCGGCACCGCCGGTGACCCCAGCGCCACTGATCCGTCCAAGTGGCCCGCCGCCGAGTCTGTCCTGAGCGACACGGCCAAGAAATACCGCCTCACCGCCAGTGCCGTGAAGTCGGACGGCACGTCCGATCAGACCCTGTTCAAGACGACCGCCGAGGGCTCCCTCGGCAAGGCCAAGCTCATCGAAGAGGAAGTGGCCGGCGGCAAGAACGTCCGGATCGCGGGCCCGGAAGGCGAGACCGGAATCAAGTTCCCCGCCCCGGCCGGCGGCTCGGAGCACAACCTGTTCAACCTCTCGGTTTCGCTGCCGCTGGCCCCGCAGGTGACCGAGTCCGTCGTCGCCGTCGATCCGGTCTCGGAGCGCGCGCTCCTGGGCGGCTCCGGCGACTTCCTCGCGCCGCTGGAGAAGGCGCCCCCGGCCGACGCCCGCAACGCCGGCGCGATCGGCCGCCACTTCGAAAG
The DNA here is from genome assembly GCF_056394105.1 of Arthrobacter sp. 10T419. Taxonomy (NCBI): domain Bacteria; kingdom Bacillati; phylum Actinomycetota; class Actinomycetes; order Micrococcales; family Micrococcaceae; genus Arthrobacter; species Arthrobacter sp. 10T419. Next base: position 73,137 of record NZ_JBFTHF010000002.1, read on the forward strand.
CCTCTTCACCAGCGGCATCAGCATGGAACAGCTCAAGGAAGGCCCCGACTTCCTTGGCGTCAAGCTGAAGTACTGGGCCCCGCTGATGACGCAGTACCAGCAGGCCAAGCGCGCCGGTCAGCTGACCGACGATTCGCAGGCGATTCCGCTGATCGTCCGGTCCGGCACCTCCCTTGACCTCAAGTACTCCGTCAAGATCGAGGAAATCGACGACGCCGGCAACGTCACCAAGAACGTCGGCACCGTGACCCGCTCACTGGACAAGGACTACCTTCCCTTCGTCTCCAAGTCCCCGTTCGCCCTGGAGTGGCCCGGATCCAAGGACCTCTCCAAGCTGCTCGGCGACACCGGCAGCTTCGGCCAGGGCCTCTACAACCCCGCGACCTGGAGCACCGACTTCGCCGCCGCGCCCAAGTACAAGGACGGAAAGACGGCCGGCAACGGCGCCGTCGACAAGTCCGCGGTCCCGGGCGACTGGGTCACCGTCAACCGGCTGCCGGAGAAGGGCGCCAACGACGCCCCGGTGGACCAGACGCAGCGCACCCCGGTCGACGAGCGCTCCTACCGCGAAAACCTTGCGACCGGGAAGAAGCCCGCCACCCCGCTGGCCATGGTCTACGGCACCTTCGATCCAGCCAAGGTCCAGGAAGCGGCCGGCGACGTCAACCGGCTTCCGCTCGGCGGCTATGACCCGACCCCGTTCACCCTGACCAAGGACGCCGACGGCAAGGACGTCGAAAAGACCGCCCTCAAGCCTTCACTCAGCGGTACCGGCCTGGTCAGCCAGTCGGCCGGCGCCATCACCGACTACTACGGCCTGGCCGCGGCCCGCGGCTACGAGAAGAACGCCTCCGTGATCGACGCCGTGCGCGTCCGTGCCAAGGTCGACGGCAGCTGGAAGCAGGCCCAGCCCGAGGTCGAGAAGCTTGCCAGCGAGATCCGCGACATGGGCCTGCAGGCGACCGTGGTTGCAGGCTCGGCCCGCGAGGACGCCAGCATCTTCGTGCCCGGCTACTCCAAGGACGACGCCGGCAAGGAGTCGCCGCTGGGCACCGTGCAGCAGTCCTGGGTTCGCCAGGACGCCGCCGACGCGGTCTCCGGCTCGCTGACCGGCACCAACCTCACCCTGCTCTTCCTGACCCTGTGCGGGGCCGCCCTGCTCACCGGCGCCTCCACCGTCAGCTATGTCCGCAAGCGCCGCCGCGAGGCCGGAACGCTCCGGGCCATGGGCTGGACGCAACGCAAGATCCGGTCCTGGGTGCTCGCCGAGTTCGGCGTCGGCGCGGCACTGCTGGCCGTCGCCGGGATCGCCCTGAGCCTGCTCAGCTGGAACCCTGCCACCGCGGTCGTCTCCGCTTCGGTCCTGGTCCTCTACTGCGGCGCCGCCTACTTCGCCGCGCAGCAGCTGCGGCACCGGGAGGTCATCGACCAGGAACCGCAGCACGATGAACGGCTCATCCCCGTCGATTCGCCGCTGACCTTCGCCAGCCGGCAGCTGAGCACCAACAAGTTCAACACCGGCTCCCTCGCCGTCGCCGTCGGCGTCTTCGGTGCCGCGGTGGGTGGACTCGCCGCGCTGCTGATCGACATTCCGCGTGCCGCGGGCGCCAGTGCCCTCAGCGGACTGGCCGCGGCCAGTATCGCGATGCCGAGCATCATCCTGGGCGTGTCCGGCGTCGCCGTGGGCCTGCTGTTGACCATGGTCACCGGACGCTTCGAACTGGGGGCCAAGCGCCAGTATCTCGGGATCCTGCAGGCGATGGGCTGGAACCCGGACATGCTGGGCCAGGTCCGCTTCTTCGAAAATGCCATGGTGGGAGCCATCGCCGTGCCGCTGGGTGTCCTTGGCGCCCTGGGCATTGGCTTGCTCCTCGCCCCCTATGCCGCACTCTGGGCCGGAATCGCCGGACTCGTGGCTGTACTTTGCTGGATTCCGATTGCAACGAAAGTGGTCCAATGACTAACGAGCTGAACCTGACCAGGGCGGCCCGGAACCGGATGCCGGAGAGCACCGGGAACGGCGGCCACCAGACCCGCGCCAACACGATCGTGAAGGCCACGGACCACGCCACACCGCTGGAACTGAGCAACATCACCATCCACTACGGCGGCGGCAAGGGCGGCGCGGAGGCGGTCAACGTCGTCGACGACTTCAACATGACGCTGCACGCCGGCGAAATGCACTGTGTCGCCGGCCGCTCCGGCTCGGGCAAGACCAGCATCCTGACCGTCGGCGCGGGCCTGACCCTGCCGACGTCGGGCCGGGTGTTCTGGGAAGGCGACTCGCTCGAAACCATGGGCGACGACGAAATCGCCGACCGCCGCCGTGCGCTGATCGGGTACGTCGACCAGGGCGGCGCCCTGATTGACGGCATGAGCGCGCTGGAGAACGTGCTGCTTCCGGCCGTCCCCGACGGCGAAGTGGAACAGCGCCGCGACATGGCCAAGGACCTCCTGGACCTCGTCGGCCTGGGCCGGCGCATGCGCCACCGTCCCGCCCAGCTCTCCGGCGGCGAACGCCAGCGCGTCGCAATCGCCCGGGCCTTGATCCTCGGCACCCGCGTGCTGGTGGTCGACGAGCCCACCGCGAGCCTGGACCGCACCTCGGCCAACCGCATCATCAGCATCCTCAAGGACACGACGTCGGACGGCATCGCCGTCCTGGTCGCTTCACACGACCACGAACTTGTCCGCCAGAGCGATACCCTGACCGAACTGATCTAGGTTAATAACGTGACGCCTTCCGAAAAAACCCCGTTCTACATCACCACGGCCATCAGCTACCCCAACGGCGTGCCGCACATCGGCCACGCCTACGAGGTCATCGCCACCGACGCGATGGCGCGGTTCAAGCGGCTGGACGGCTATGACGTGTTCTTCATGACCGGCACCGACGAGCACGGCCTGAAGATGCAGCAGACGGCGGAAAAGGAAGGCATCCCGGTCAAGGAGCTTGCCGACCGCAACTCGGCCGCGTTCCGCCAGATGAGCGATGATCTGGGCATCTCGCTCAGCCGCTTCATCCGCACCACGGACCCGGACCACTACGAGGCGGCCAAGGCGCTCTGGCAGCGGATGGAAGCCAACGGAGACATCTACCTCTCCAAGTACGCCGGCTGGTACTCGGTCCGCGACGAGCGCTACTTCGTCGAGGACGAGACCGAGGTCCGTGAAGACGGCCTCCGCTACGCCTCCGAAACCGGCACCGAGGTGACCTGGACCGAGGAGGAGAGCTACTTCTTCAAGCTCTCGGCCTATCAGGACAGGCTGCTGGCCCTCTACGCGGACCACCCGGACTTCGGCGCCCCGCACAGCCGCTTCAACGAGGTCATCAGTTTCGTCAAGGGCGGCCTCGAGGACCTCTCGATCAGCCGGACGTCCTTCAAATGGGGTGTGCCGGTGCCGGGCAACCCGGACCACGTGATGTACGTCTGGGTCGACGCGCTGACCAACTACCTGACCGGTGTCGGCTTCCCGGACACGGACTCGGAGAGCTTCCGGAAGTACTGGCCCGCCGACGTCCACGTGATCGGCAAGGACATCTCCCGGTTCCACGCCGTGTACTGGCCGGCATTCCTGATGTCCGCCGGGCTGGAACTGCCCAAGCGTGTGATGATCCATGGCCACCTGCACAACCAGGGCATCAAGATGTCCAAGTCGCTGGGCAACGTGGTGGCGCCCGCTGACTGGGTGGCGCAGTACGGACTGGACCAGGTCCGCTTCTTCCTGCTCCGCGAGGTGCCGTTCGGCGCTGACGGCAACTACAGCCACGACGCGATTGTCGGTCGGATGAACTCGGACCTGGCGAACAACTTCGGCAACCTGGCGCAGCGTTCCCTGTCCATGGTGGCGAAGAACTGCGAGGGCCGCGTCCCGGTCCCGGCCGGCTTCAGCGCAGAGGACGCCGCACTGCTGGGCCAGGCCATGGGCCTGCTGGGCATCGCCCGCGCAGCGTTCGAGAAGCAGGAATTCAGCCGCGCGCTCGAAGCCATCTGGAACGTGCTCGGCGACACCAACGCCTACTTCGCCGAGCAGGCTCCGTGGGTGCTGCGGAAGACCGACGTCGAACGCATGAACACCGTTCTGTACGTCACCCTCGAAGTGTTGCGGATCGTCGCCATCCTCGCCCAGCCGGTCATGCCGACGGCGGCCGCGGCCATCCTTGACAGCCTCGGCCAGTCCGAAGGGGAAGCCCGCGACTTCGCTGCGCTGGAGACCCCGATCGAGGCCGGGACGCCGTTGCCTGCCCCGGCCCCGGTGTTTCCCAAGTACGAGGAGCCCGCAGAGGCGTAGCCCCAACTGATCCCCCGCACCACCCCGCGAGGTGACAGTTCACGGCAGTGTTCGCCCGGAACACCGCGGTGAACTGTCACCTCGCTTTTTTGCGCCCAAGTAGTTTCCCTTTCGTAACGGGTGCTCCGGGAGTGAAAGCGGGCAGAGATTACTCGGGACTCTCCGAGTTGCCCCGGCATACGGTTACGGCGTTAGCGGTCTGATGAAGCCCTTGGGGGAGTAACTCATCACTCACCCTCAATGTTCCAGGCCGGGGACTCGCACACCCGGTCGCCGATGTTGCTCCGCTGGGTGCCGTCAGGTCGAAAGTCGACTCGTGATGGAGCAACCAAAAATGAGACGAACTATCGCAACAATGGGGATTTTAGGTCTGGCACTGCTGGGTTCAGCGGGCACGGCCAACGCCGCTGCTGTCGGCGGCGGTGACACCGGGAGCGGGGAAGTGACATCCTCGCCCGGCACGGGCGGCCCTGGCCAGGCGCCTGGCTCCGGCCAGCCCGGCAACCCGGGCGCACCGGACATCGCGGGGGCACCGGACAACGCGGGGGCGCCGGATGCGCTGCCGGGTCCGGTGACCATCCCGCCCGTGGCTTCGGGTACGCCGGACAACTCGGAGAAGCCGGATCCCCTGCCGGGGCCCGTGACGATCCCGCCAGTGGCCGATCCGCCGGCCAACGGCGGGACTCCAGAGACTCCGACCGTTCCGGTGACCAACCCGCCGGCAAACGGCGGAACGCCAGACACTTCGCACCAGCCGGGTGACAAGCCGGACGGCTCGCACAAGCCGGGTGACAAGCCGGACGGTTCGCACAAGCCGGGTGACAAGCCGGGTGACAAGCCGGACGGCTCGCACAAGCCGGGTGACAAGGGCGACCATGGGGACAAGGGCGAGCACGGCGAGCACGGCGACAAGGGCGACCATGGCGAGCACGGCGAGCACGGCGACAAGGGCGACCATGGCGAGCACGGCGAGCACGGCGACAAGGGCGACCATGGCGACCACGCAAACTGGCCCGGCAAGGACGATAAGTGCGAGCCGGGTGACCGTGGCGACAAGGGAAACCACGCCGGCTGGCCGGGCAGGTGGGATAGGGGCGACCATGGCGACACGGCCGACCGCGCCGACTGGCCGAACAAGTGGGACAAGGGCGACCGCGGTGACAAGGGCGACCATGGAGACAGGGGAGACCGCGCCGACTGGCCGAACAAGTGGGACAAGGGCGACAAGGGTCATCACCACGGCGATGACTGCGACTGGCCGGGCAAGTGGGACAAGGACGAGTGTGAGGATCCGCCGGCACACGAGCCCAAGAACCCGCCGGCTGTGAAGCCCGCAGCGCCGCCCGCAGCGAAGCCTGTGGCACCGCCGACCGGCGCGGCCCAGGGTGCTCCCGTGGTCAACATGGGCTTCAACGTCCAGACGGCGGTGGCCGGCACTCCCAGTGCCGGAATTCCGCTTTGGCTCTCCGTGCTGACCGGACTCCTGACAGCGGGGGCCGCAACGGCCCTGCTCCGGGGCATGGTCCGGAGCGGTAACGCCAACAGCTAGGAAAGATGCGGGCCGGTTGCCGTTGTGCAGCCGGCCCGCACAGCTACTGCCCTCGAGCAAGCACTGCACCAGGAGCTCTCATGGCCCTTCGCCGTAATGCCGATCATTCCGTCGAGACGGCACCGCGTGGACTGCTGCTGGGTGGCCGGGACAAACTGGTGCTGGTCGCCTGCATCGTTGGGCTGCTGGCGGCGTGGCTCGTCTACGCGGCCTTCGGTCTCAATGCCGGAGGTAGCGGCGCCGCCGGGCCCGCAGCGGGACCCATTCCTACGGCCACCGCAGCAGCGCAAAGCCCGGTTCCGTCCGCCCCTGGTCCCACCTCCTCCGCTCCACAAAAAGCAGCCCCCAAGGCGGCCGTCCGACGCACCGCCCCGCCGGTGCCGGGCCCGGCTGCGGCCGCCCCGCAGCGCATTTCCTATCCCGCAGCACGGATGGACGTCGTGATTCATCCCCTGCAGCCCAGCCAGAGTGAAGCTGCAAGCCAGAGCATCGTTCCTCCCGAAACAATGGACGGCTACTGGCTCACCCCCTTCGGCGTGCCAGGTGTCGGGTCGACAAACACCACCTACATCGTCGGCCACAGCTGGCAGGGCGTCGACGCGCCTTTCAACCACCTGAGCACCATGGCCGCACCCGGCGACAAATTGACTGTACAGACGGCCACCGGCGTCATCACCTACAAGGTGGATTCCGTGACCACCTACCTCAAGTCGGGCCTGAAGGACAGCCCCATCTGGTCCGTCGTCCCCAATCGACTGGTCCTGATTTCCTGCTATACCGGGGACCTCTGGGGAAAGAACGTGACCGTGGTCGCGTCCCCGGTTGCGGCCGGCTGAAGATCCCCCGCCGCCCTTCCGAATATTGAGACAATTTGACCAGCATGTGGATGCCTTGGCTACCCTGAAAACATGAGCGCATCCACGATTGATCTCGCAGTCATCCCCGGCGACGGCATCGGCCCGGAAGTTACGGCCGAGGCGCTAAAGGTCCTGGAGAAGGCCGCCGCCGCCGAAGGCATCGACCTGAAGCAGACCCACTACAAGCTCGGCGCCCAGCACTGGCTGGAGACGGGGGAGACGCTGCCGGCAGAAACCCTCGCCGACCTCCGTACCCGGGACGCCATTCTCTTTGGCGCGGTGGGAGCCGCCCCCGGCGACACCCGGATCCCCTCCGGGATCATCGAACGCGAACTGCTGCTCAAGCTGCGCTTTAGCCTGGACCACTTCGTGAATCTGCGCCCCTCCCGGCTGTACGCCGGCGTCGGCAGCCCGCTCGCGAACTCGGGCAACATCGACTTCATCGTGGTCCGTGAAGGCACCGAGGGGCCGTACGTCGGCAACGGCGGGACGCTGCGGGCCGGCACCCCGCACGAGGTGGCCACCGAGGTCTCGCTGAACACCGCCCACGGTGTGGAGCGTGTGGTCCGGGATGCCTTCCGCCGCGCCAACGAGCGCCCGCGCAAGAAGCTGACCCTGGTGCACAAGCACAACGTCCTGGTCTTCGCCGGGCACCTCTGGAAGCGGACCGTGGAAGCAGTGGCGCAGGAATTCCCCGAGGTCAGCCACGACTACCTGCACGTGGATGCTGCCACGATCTTCATGGTCACCGACCCGGCGCGCTTCGACGTCATCGTCACGGACAACCTCTTCGGTGACATCCTCACTGACCTTGCCGCCGCTATCACCGGCGGCATCGGCCTCGCAGCCTCGGGCAACATCAACATGGACCGCACCGCGCCGTCCATGTTCGAGCCGGTCCACGGATCGGCGCCGGACATTGCCGGCCAGCAGAAGGCCGACCCCAGCGCGGCCATCCTGTCCGCAGCGCTGTTGCTGGACCACCTGGGCTACGCAACTGCGGCACGGAAGATCGAGGCGGCCGTCGCCGCCGACGTCGAAAGCCGGGACGGCAGTTACCGGAGCACCGCCGCCATCGGCGACGCGATCGCCGCCGCCCTCTGACACCCGGGCGTAAGCTTGTTGCGAATCACCAAAATGCTGCCGTGGTCCGAGGATGAACCACGTTCATACACCAGGCAGCCGACCGTGGAGGAACCATGACCCAGACTGCCCATGGCGTCGAATTCAGCCAGCGGCTCTCGGCAACCCCGAAGTCCGCTGAAGAACGTGCAGCCATCCTGGCCAACCCGGGATTCGGCGACCATTTCACCGACCACACCGCGATCGTCGACTACAGCGTCGACGCCGAGGGCAAAGGCGGCTGGCACGATCCGCGGATCGAACCCTACGGTCCCATCATGCTTGATCCTTCCGCAGCAGTCCTTCACTACGGCCAGGAGATCTTCGAAGGGCTCAAGGCCTACCGCCACGCCGACGGCTCCATCTGGACGTTCCGGCCCGAAGCCAACGCCGCGCGCCTGAACAAATCTGCGCGCCGGCTCGCCCTCCCGGAGCTGCCGGAGGAATACTTCCTTACCGCCATCCGCGAGCTCGTGTCCGTGGACCGGGAATGGGTTCCTTCCGGCGACGGCGAGGCCCTCTACCTGCGCCCCTTCATGATCGCTACCGAGGCCTTCCTGGGCGTCCGGGCTGCCCGCGAAGTGTCGTTCCGCGTCATCGCCTCTCCGGCCGGCAACTACTTCGGCGGCGAACTGAAGCCGGTTTCCATCTGGATCTCCCGCGAATACGCCCGTGCCGGCCGCGGCGGCACCGGCGCCGCCAAGTGCGGCGGCAACTATGCGGCCTCCCTCATTGCGCAGCAGGAAGCCGAGGCGCACGGCTGCAAGCAGGTCCTGTTCCTGGACCAGTTCAACGACAACGCCGTCGAGGAACTCGGCGGAATGAACGTCTTCTTCGTGATGAAGGACGGCTCGCTGGTGACCCCCGCGCTGTCCGGGACCATCCTGGAGGGCGTCACCCGCTCCTCCGTGATGCAGGTCGCCCGGGACATGGGCCGCGAGGTCACCGAGCGCAAGATCACCCTGGATGAGTGGCGCGACGGCGTCGCCTCCGGCGAGATCACCGAGGTCTTCGCCTGCGGCACCGCAGCCGTCATCACCCCGATCGGCGTGCTCAAGGACGATACCGAGTTCATCGGCTCCGAGGACGCCAAGGCCGGCGAGACCACCATGGCCATCCGCCAGCAGCTGCTCGGCATCCAGACCGGGACCGTGGAGGACACGCACGGCTGGCTGACCCGCCTGGCGTAGCCCGCAGCAACAAGTACGACGGCGGTCCGCACCTTCGGGTGCGGGCCGCCGCAGTTTGCGGCCGCCAGCCAACACACCCTTAAGGTCCGGAAGTCCCTGTTTTCCTGCCGGCCGCAGCGCCACACTGGAGCCATGACTGGGCTGATACAGGTTCTGGGCATCGTTTTCGGGATCGTCCTGATCGCCGTCGGCATCCTGGAGTCGTTTTTCTTCCGTGACCAGCGGTTCTACCGGCTCTTCCTGATCGAACCGGAAGACGTCGCGGCGGTGCGGATGTGGACCTTCAACCTCGGCTTCTACAACATGATCTGGGGCGTGGGCGCGATTATCGGTGCGCTCATGCTGACCGGTGCGGAGCCGGCGGCCGGCCGAACCCTCCTGTTATTCACCGCCGTCGGCCACGTCCTGCTGGGCATCATTCTGGTCCTGTCCGAGCGCCGGCTCTGGGCCAGCGCCATCGCCGAGGCCCTTCTGCCCGCCGTCATTGTCGTCCTGCTGCTCCTTTGAGCGTCCCCGGTGGGAAGATGGAAGAGTGATTCCCGATGATGCCCGCGCCCTGGTCCGCAGCACCGAGCTGACGCGGTTCCGCCTTGCCCCGAACCCGGGCCCGATGAGCCTGCACGGCACCAACTCCTACGTGGTGGCGGCACCTGGCTCGGCCGGCGTCGTGGTGGTGGATCCGGGACCCCTCGACGAAGACCACCTGCGCGAACTGACCCAGTACGGCGCCGTCGAACTGATCCTCATTACGCACCGCCACGCCGACCACACCGCGGCCGCGGCACGCTTCGCCGAACTCACCGGAGCCCCCGTCCGCGCCGCAGACCCCGCACACTGCCACGGGGGAGAGCCGCTTCGGGAGGGCGAGGTGCTGCATGCCGCCGGGGTGGAAATCCGTGTGCTGGCGACCCCTGGCCACACCTCCGACTCGGTTTGCTTCCACCTGCCCCAGGACGGAGCCCACGGCGCCGTCCTCACCGGGGACACGATCTTAGGCGTCGGCACCACCGTCCTGGATTACCCCGACGGCAAGCTGGGGGACTACCTCGAGTCCTTGGACCGGCTGGAAAGCCTGGGTCCGGCCACCGTCCTGCCCGCCCACGGCCCCATGCTTCCGGCGCTGGACAGCATCGTTCGCGCCTACCGGGACCACCGGCAGGACCGCTTGGCCCAGATCCGCGCCGCCCTCGCCGGGCTCGGAGCGGAGGCGGGCGTCGAAGAAGTGGCCGACGCCGTCTACGCCGCCGTCGACCCGGCTGTCCGGCCCGCGGCGGAACTGTCCGTCGCCGCACAACTCGATTACCTGCGCTCACATGGCCCCTCCTGAAACGAGCAGCCCGGGCCTTGCCGCCTGAGACGGTACGCTAGGAACCATGCGTATCGCCCGGTTTGTAGTCGATTCTGATCCCATGTACGGCATTGTTGAGGGCCAGCCCGGCAGTGAGGAAGTCACTGTCATCAATGGCGACCCCTTCTTCCACGGTGTGGAGCGGACCGCCGTCAAGCACAAGCTGGAGGACGTCCGCCTCCTCGCCCCGATCATCCCGCGCAGCAAGGTCATCGGCGTCGGGCGCAACTTTGTGGAACACGCCCGCGAGCTCGGCAACGAGGTGCCGGCGCAGCCGCTGCTCTTCCTCAAGCCCAACACCTCGGTGATCGGCCCCAACGATCCGATCATCCTGCCGGAGTTCTCCGAGGAGGTCTCCTTCGAAGCCGAGCTGTGTGTCGTGATCGGCCGGATCTGCAAGGACGTCCCGGAGGAGCGCGTCGACGACGTCGTCTTCGGCTACACCTGCGGCAACGACCTCACCGCCCGGGACGTCCAGAAGACCGACCTGCAGTGGGCACGGGCGAAAGGCTTCGACACCTCGGCGCCGCTGGGCCCGTGGATCGAGACCGAACTGGACACCGAGGACCTGCAGATCCAGGGCCGGCTTAACGGCGAGCTCCGCCAGGACGGCAGCACCAGCCAGATGATCCGCGGCGTCCGCGAACTCGTTTCCATCGTCTCGCAGGCCTTCACCCTGCTCCCCGGCGACGTCATCATGACCGGCACCCCGGCCGGCGTCGGCCTGGTCAAGGCAGGAGACCGGTTCGAGGTCGAGATCGAGGGCATCGGCCGCCTCTCCAACCCGGTGGTCCGCCGCTAACCGCCCAGCGCGGAACAAAACCGCGCCGATTTCGGACAGCCGCACCGTGGACCCACGGTGCGGCTGTCCGTTTCCGCAGCGGAATCCGACGGCGGGCACGCGGTAAAGTTGGTACCACTATGACTACTCCTTCTGCGCCCGACGCCGCCTCCAGCACCGCCACCACGGAAATGACCCGTGAAGTCACCGCCGAAACCCCGGTCCGCGTCCGGTTCTGCCCGTCGCCGACCGGCACCCCGCACGTCGGCTTGATCCGCACGGCCCTCTTCAACTGGGCCCACGCGAAGCACACCAAGGGCACCTTCGTGTTCCGCATCGAGGACACGGACGCGGCACGCGACTCGGAGGAGAGCTACCAGCAGCTGCTCGAGGCGCTCAAGTGGCTCGGCATCAGCTGGGAAGAGGGCGTGGAAGTGGGCGGCCCGCACGAGCCGTACCGCCAGTCCCAGCGCCTGGACCTCTACAAGGACGTCGTGGCCAAGCTCCTGGAGACCGGCTACGCCTACGAGTGCTACTCGTCCCCGGAGGAAGTCGAAGCCCGCCACCGCGCCGCCGGCCGCGACCCCAAGCTGGGCTACGACAACTTCGACCGGAACCTATCCGAGGAACAGCTCGCTGCGTTCAAGGCCGAGGGCCGCAAGCCCGTGCTGCGCGTGCGGATGCCCGACGAGGACGTCACCTTCACCGACATGGTCCGTGGCGAGATCACCTTCAAGGCCGGCAGCATCCCCGACTACGTGATCGTCCGTGCCGACGGTTCGCCGCTCTACACCCTGGTCAACCCGGTCGACGACGCCCTGATGGGCATCACGCACGTGTTGCGCGGCGAGGACCTGCTCTCCTCCACGCCCCGCCAGGTCGTCCTGATCCGCGCGCTCATGGAGATCGGCGTCGCCAGCTACCTGCCGGTCTTCGGGCACCTGCCGTACGTCATGGGGGAGGGCAACAAGAAGCTCTCCAAGCGCGACCCACAGTCCAACCTCTTCCTGCTCCGGGACCGCGGCTTCATTCCCGAAGGCCTGCTGAACTACCTGTCCCTGCTGGGCTGGAGCCTCTCCGCGGACGAGGACATCTTCACCGTTGAACAGCTGATCGAAAACTTCGACGTCAATGACGTGCTGGCCAACCCGGCCCGCTTCGACATCAAGAAGGCCGAAGCGATTAACGGCACGCACATCCGCATGCTGGACCCGGAGGACTTCCGCGGCCGCCTGGTTCCCTACCTGCAGTCCGCCAGCCTGGTCGGGGAGCAGCTGAGCGCCCGTGAGGAGGAGATCCTCGCGGAAGCAGCGCCGCTGATCCAGGAGCGCATCTCGCTGCTCGGCGAAGCGCCTGAGATGCTGGCCTTCCTGTTCAAGGCCGACGACGCGATCGACGTCGCCGACGACGCCCGCAAGGGCCTCCCGGAGAACCTGACCGAGGTGCTCGACGCGGCCCTCGCGGCGCTGGAACCCGTGGCCGACTGGACCGCGGACAACATCCAGGCCGCCCTCAAGGAGGCCCTGGTGGAAGGCCTGGGCGTGAAACCGCGCCTGGCGTTCGGCCCGGTCCGCACGGCCATCTCCGGGCGCCGGATCTCGCCGCCGCTGTTCGAGTCCATGGTCATCCTGGGCAAGGATTCGTCCCTGGCCCGCCTGCGCGCGTTCCGCGGCTGATGAACGGCGGGTCCGGGTCCGGCAGCGGGATCCTCGCCGCCGGTCTGGACGGCATCCGCGGGGTGCTGTTCGACATCGACGACACCCTCGTGGACCTCGAGTTCGCGATGACGACCGCCCTGCGGGATGTCAGCGAACACCTCCTTCCCGGTCTCGATGAGGCCGGCTGGGAGCGGTTCGGGCGCATCTTCACGCGGGAGACGACCCATTTCTACGACCGCTACCTGGCCGGCGAACTGAGCTTCAACGAACAACGGCTGCTGCGCGGCCGGGCCGCGCTGGGGCACTTCGGCGTCGAACTCGAGGAGGGCGAGCAGGCCCACCACTGGGTGAGCTCCTACGCCAGCCGCCAGCACAGCTACATCCGTGCCTTTGACGACGTGGCGCCGCTGCTGGACGCGCTCGACGCCGCCGGCGTTCCGTACGGGGCGGTGAGCAACAATGTGCACGACTACCAGCGGGTGAAGCTTGACGCCGCCGGGCTGGGGCGCATCGGCGTCCTCGTGGGCACGGACACGGTCGGCGTGCCCAAGCCGGATCCCGCGATCTACCTCGAAGGGGTGCGCCGGCTCGGAACCGGCGCCGGCGAAACGCTGTATGTCGGCGACAACCGGCTTCTCGACGCGGAAGGCTCGACGGCGGCGGGCCTGCTGGGCGTGTGGCTGAACCGCGGCGGGGAGCCCGCCGCAGGCTTCTCCGGGCGCGAGATCGGTTCGCTGCTGGAGCTGCTGGCGTGAGCTTGCCGGCGCCTGTCGCCACAACAAAACGGCCCCGCCGGAGGATCCAATCCTCCGGCGGGGCCGTCTGCGTGACGGGCTAAGCCGCTTCCTGCGCGAGACGCCGTTCTTGTGCCAGTCGCCGGTTCCGCAGCGCCAGGTAGGCGCCCACGGCGCCCAGTCCGAGGAGCGCCACGAGACCCAGGGCCACTGCCACGTCAGCCTTGATCATGTTCGACGGCGACACCGCAGCTGCGCTGGAGTACAGCGTTCCGGTGCCTGCCGCCAGCCGGGCGTTCCCGTCGGCGAGCTTGCCGGCGCCGGTGGACAGCTGGGTGGAGCCCGAGGCCAGCTTGGTGCTGCCCTCGGAGAGCTGCGATGCTCCGCTGGCGAGGGCCGTGGAGCCCTTCAGCAGGCCGGGGTTGGCCGGATCCGCGGGGTCCCCGGCAATTCCGGTGTGCAGCGCCTGCGTGCCGTCCGCCAGCCGGGAGGTTCCATCAGTCATCCTGGCGGTGGCCTTGAGCAGGCCGGGGTGTTCGGGATCGCCCGGAACGCCGTCCATGCCGACCCGGATCTTGGCTGTGCCGGCGGCCAGCAGTTCGGTGCCCAGGACGACGCCGGGGCTGTTGGGATCGCGGCTGTTGAGTTTGCCGGCCAGGGTGGCGAATCCGGCCGTCAGCTTCCCGGTTCCGGCGTGGAGCTGGCCCGCTCCGGTGTTCAACTGGGCGCTCCCGGCCTCCAGCTGGCCGGCGCCGGACTGGAGCTGGCCCGCGCCGCCTTGGAGCTGGGACGCGCCGGCATCCAGTCGCTGGGCGCCGGCGAGGATCTTCGCAATCTTGTCCTTGACCACTGCCAGCGGCACGAGCCCCTGGACCGGGTCGTTGGCGGCCGCCTGCAGCAGCTCAAGCGCCTGGGCCAGCGCGGCGGTTCCGGTGCCGGCTTCAGGATTGTTGTTCGCTCCGCGGTAGCCCTTCAGCTGGTTGGTACCGGCCTTCAGCTGGTCGGTCCCGGCTTTCAACTGAGTGGCGCCGGCAGCGAGGCGGCCTGTCCCGTCGGCCAGTTTGGCCGCCCCGGCGTCGAGCTGGGTGGCGCCGTCGGCGAGGTTGTTCGGCGCCGTGCCGGAAGCGGTGGGAGTCAGGGCGGCGGAGAGCTGCACCGCCCCGGCGGCAAGCTTCTGCGCGCCGTCGTCCACCTTGTAGACGCCGGGTGCCAGTTTGTTGTTGACGTCCGTCTGGATCTTGACGGCCCCGGTGGCGAGGCTTTGGGCGCCGGCCTGCAGCTTCTCCGCGCCGGGGGCGAGCTTGTCCGCGATCCCGACCTGGATCTTCGCGGCGCCGTCCGAGAGTTTGCCGGCGCCAACGTCGGCCTGTCCGGCGCCGGTGGCAAGTTTGCCTGCGCCATCCTTCAACTGCTGTGCCCCGGCAGAGGCCAGTCCGGCCCCGTCATTGAGCCTTGCGGATCCGTCCGTGATGCGTCCGGTTACCAGGGTGTAGAACCCCAGTAGCGCGATCAGCAGGAGGGCCAGGATGGCGATGGCGATCTGTTGCGCCCGGGTGCGGGTTGGGACGGTAGCGGCACGACTCTGTGACACGGGTTGTTCCTCTCGACGATCTCGCCGGCAACGGCTCTGCTGCCGGCCCCCCGCAACTGTGATGCAGCTAACATCCAAAATTGGCCGTTATTCTGCCCGCAATTGAGTGGGGGAGAGGGTTGTTACTCGTTGGTAACTTACCGAGCGTAAACTTGGCGGAGCCGGATTGGCAAGGGTTTTTGCGGAGGAATCCCAAAAAGCGAGGCTTGGAAGGGTCGGGAGGGGGTGCTGGCGGGGTGCCAGCCGAGGCGGTTGGCCCGATTTGTGCAAGGGAAAACTCTCGGGTAAAGTAATTACTCGTGCTGAGGCGCCGGGAGCGCGGGTTTCGACCTGCGGAACCGGCCCGAAAGTTCCATTGGGATATGGTGTAATTGGCAACACTACGGTTTCTGGTACCGTCATTCTAGGTTCGAGTCCTGGTATCCCAGCTCTGAATAATCCGCGGATTTCCGCGGTGAATCAGGGGTTCCGAAGCGGCCTGGCCGATTTGGAACACGCGCCGAGTTTATGAAATACTGACTTGGCTTGAATGGCAGAGATGCTGTTTGGAAGTACCTGGCCCCATCGTATAGCGGCCTAGTACGCTGCCCTCTCACGGCGGTAACGCGGGTTCGAATCCCGCTGGGGTCACCATTGAAACGGTCCCGGGCATCAGCCCGGGGCCGTTTTTCGTTGCCACTCCGGCGCCTTGGAAGTCACCGTCTATCGAAGTCCCAACGTCGGCCGCCAAGGCGAAGGCACCACCACTGGCGGAAAAGGCACAACCGTTGGCGGAATAGGTAACGCAGGGCGGTCCGCGGAGGGGGTCGCTAGTGAATTAGGCTAGGCTGGGCCAAGAGGTCGCTGTTGATGGCGATGTGGCGGAGATTCTCTTGCGGGAGGGTTGCTGGGTTGGGTACCGCCCGTTCATGCGACGGTCCGAATCTGGCGCTGCTGGCTTCCGGTCATGAGCGCGGCGTTCCAGCTGCTGGCCGAGTCCCGATGTTGGATGTCTCCTAAGCTCGCGTTGCCCGTCGAAGCCGGTATGCGCGCCGGCCCACCCGAAACACGAGTGAAGATTTTAGTCCGTCACAGCTTTCTCGCGCGCACGAGTTTGCTAGGCATAGGGGGAAGAAATTAAATGAACACTCACTCTCGGATCATGTCCGACGGGGAGATGTTGGAAGTCGCCTTGGAGGAGCTCGACAAGGCTCATGCGGATATTTCCAGACTTCTAAGACTCCACAAGGCAAACGCCGCAGCAGTGTCGGACTTTGTAGATTCGAGGCCCGGCACCCATACGCCGCCCCCGCAAATCGTCCAGTTGACTTCACCGTTCGCCGGCTTGAACGCCTTGACCCGTCCCATGGCTACTAAGGACTACGACACGGCGTTCGTCTGGGCTACCGCCTTGCGGAAGCGTCTGAAGGAGAACGCGCCATTCATTCGGGCGCTACGGGACCTCCAGGGAAAGCGGGGCGAAATAAGCGACGCGCTCCTCCTCACCTATGAAGCTGCAAGGTTGGACCGGAGCGTTGATCCGAGAGGTATCCGCAGGCTTGAGGGAAGGCTCAGGGAGCTGTCCGGATGGACACCGGCCATTCCTGGTGGACGGGTACCGGTAACGGACCCCATTGAGGGCCGCATCCTCCACCTCGTCAAGGAAAGCCGGCCATATCTCTCGAATGGTTTTACATCGCGCAGCCACCGGAACTTCGTTGCTGAGTCGAAGGCTGGCCTCGAGCCGATTGTTGTCACCGAACCCGGATTCCCACGGACGCTCGATGTCGGGCGATTCCAAAGTTCCGAGCACGTTGATGGTGTACGGCACGTCCGTCTGGACGTGGGCGAGATCGACTACGCCGGGATGCCCGTTGATGAATTTTTGCAGATGTTTGCCCAACTCGCATACGAAGAGGTCCTCCGATACCGTCCTTCGGTTATCCACGCGAGCTCAGGCCGAAGAGGCTATGACACAGCGCTAGTCGGCCTGGCCCTGCAGGAGAAGACCGGCCTGCCGCTGGTTTACGAGGTTCGTTCGTTTTTCGAAGGAAATTGGACCGGAGACTTGGAGTGGGAGTCTCAAGGGGAAACGTTTGCGCGCCGTATGTGGGTCGAAGAGATGTGTATGCACCGCGCCGATCGAGTGCTGACGATTGGCGAGGCAATGAAAGACGAATTGATCAGCCGTGGAATCCCAGCTGCCAAAATCGGGATAATACCAAACGCGGTGGACGCTGATGGGTTTAGTCCCCGCGAGCGTTCGATTGAACTGTCCGATCGCTACGGCATCGGTAGCCACCCCACCTTCGGATACGTATCAAACATGGACCACTACAGGGAATCCCAGGAGACGCTCATCCAGGCCTGTCGGTTCCTCAAGGACGCCGGCTCCGAAGCTCGGTGCGTGCTGGTAGGGGGAGGCCCCCGGAAGGAGACGCTTATTGAATTGGCGGCGAAACTGGGCGTGTCTGACCGTGTAATTTTCACCGGGCCGGTGGACCACAACGCCATAGCCGACTACTACTCCCTGATAGACATTTTCGTGGTACCGCGGATTGCCGAGCGCGCAGCAACGTATGTGACTCCGCTTAAGCCATTTGAAGCCATGGCCCTTCGGAAACCGGTAGTAGTGAGCGACCTGCCTGCTCTCCTCGAAATCGTCGAACCCCCGCTGAGAGGAGTAACGTTCCCTGCCGGCGATGCCCGCGCGCTGTCAACCTTGCTCCTTGGCTTGTTTGACGACCCTGCTGACTGCGAACGTATGGCAACCGCCGGCCTCGACTGGGTTCGCTCTCACAGGACTTGGGATAGCAACGGGGAACGCTACGTCAATGAATTCGCAGGTCTGTATGAAGGAGCCGCGTCACGTGAAAATTGAATACCGGAGTTTTACTGCGAACCCACAGTCACCGGCATCAGAGCTGCTGGCCGCATATTCGTCCTTGGCAAACGGCGAAGAAAAGCCACATTTGCTGGGTTACACCCCAGTTGCTCGTATGAATCCCTACCAAGCACTGCTCTATCGTCGATTCGGTACAGCTGGGATTGCCGTGGCACCAATTCTCAAGCCGGAGAGTTTTCGCGGCCTACTGGATTTCAGCAGGATGGCGCGCACCACCACCCTGCACCTTCACTGGAACTCCTGGATGACCCTGGGTGCGGTCGAGGAAGACCGCGCCCGTGCTATCGGCCTAGGGATGGCGGGCCGTCTGGAGCGGCTACGCGAAAAGGGCGCCAATGTCATATGGACAGTCCACAACGTCTACCCTCATGATGCCATTCACGTAGATGTCGAGCTTGAGGTCCAGCAGCGTGTGGCGGATGCGGCCAACATCGTGCACGTGATGTCGGAGAGCACGGTAGATGCCATGGACGGATATTTGAAGCTCGACCGCGAAAAGATCGTCGTGGCTCCCCATCCCAGCTATAAGGGCGCCTACGTGGATGTCGTCACCCGGGAAGAAGCCCGGGCCATGCTCGGTCTGGGCCCTGATGAGGTGGTGTTCCTGTTATTTGGTGCCCTGAAGGCCTACAAAGGCCTGGAACGGCTAATGAATGCTGTGGACATCATGGCATCGTCGTCTCCGGGTTTTAGATTTCGACTATTAGTCGCTGGGGGGTCGGATAACAGCCCTCCCGTTAGAGACTTCATCAAGCGGGCACTCGTTCACCCGAATGTACTTATCGAAAGCAACAAGATCCCGAACGACAGGGCACAGTACTTCCTCCGTGCTGCGGACATTGGCCTTGTCAACTACGAACGCACGCTCAATAGCGGGGCCGCCCTCCTCTACGGAACCTTTGACCTGCCCGTGGTGGCAGCCGATACACCCACATTCCGCGAGGGCTTGGACACAAAGTCCACGGAATTCGTTGAGGACGGCTCGGCCGATTCGTTTGCGCGAGCGATGATAGCCTCCGTACGTCTCAGAGGCAGCACCCACGTCCAGGAGTCTCTTGCCGCACATATTCAACGGCTTGATCCAGATCTAGTGAGCGAGGACTTCGCGAGGAACCTTCTGGCCCGCCTTGAGTAGCCTAAGCACGATTACCTATCTGGGCCCGGCAGAGGTCGCAGATGCGGTTGGCCAGGTAATATCTCAGGTCGCAGGCTCGCCTAAGTTGGCCTGAATCGCAGATCTGCTCTTTGGAAAGCGCTAGGCAGCACCAACCACCAGCCCAGAAACGCATCACTCTGCACGCCGGCTCACATCCCGGGCAGCGGTCGCCCGGTAGGGCGGCCCTGCAATCCAGACACCGGTAGCGCTGCTTGCCCGTCGCGGTTCAGCGAAAGCTGTGGGAAGATTCGAACTGTGATTAGAATCCGAACTCGCGAAATCGCCAGGGGTAGCTCCCCGCAACCACCCAATTGGCGCGATTCGGAGAGAGTCCTCATGAATTAGACGTTCTCGGGCGCGGACTATGGAACCGATGACGAGGGAGAGCCCTGGGACTATCTGGCCATACTAGTGGGGTGAGTTGGGACGTATTTGCGCGGTCTCTTGCGGATTGGAGCCGCCATGGCAAACAAGTTAGTGGTACGGCGAGTGACAGGTGTGTTGTGCATCCTCACCGTTTGTCTTGGCCTGCTCGTCGGCGGTCAGCAATTTGGAATGGCGGTCACGGGGACGTGGACTGCAGTTAGCTCGGCGGTGGCCAAAGGGCTTGGCCTAGAAGGGATTGCCCCGGCAGACAGGGACTCCTTCGCGCTGAACCCGAAGGATTCGCCCTTTGAAGCAATGGGCGACGGGGTGACAGACGACACCGCCGCACTCCAGGCCTGGCTCAATGCCGGCGGTGTGCGTCTCGCAGACGGCACGTACCGCATCAGTCGGGGTCTTACGTTGGCGGGCGACAATAGGCACTTCTTGGCCACTAACGCGAAGATCCTCGCTGTGGGAACCAACATCACGGCGCTTACGGTGACCGGCAAGAACACCACTATTCGCGCCAATATCGACGGCAACAACAAGGCAGCCTTCGGCCTGAAGGTGACTGGCGCCGGGGCGGTTGTCGAAGATGGCCGTTACGAGAACTTCCGATCAGCAAACCAGTCCGCACGGGCAATAGACGTGACCACCACAGGCGGCGTCACGGTCCGCAACAACGTAGTCCGCAATGTTGTCAGCATCGGCGACAACAGGATCGGCAACGGCCCGGGTTTCGCCCGAGGCATCGGACTCAACGCAAGGTCGGCGGCAACCGCCGTTTCGGTCATCTCTAGTAACCGGATAGAGAACATCGCCGGCGAGGAAGGTGATGCAATCCACGTGCTGTTCGTCGACGGCAGGCTTCCATTCGAATCGGGCAAAGTGTCGATCAGGGATAACCAAATCCGCAACGTCTCTCGGCGCTTCATCAAGGTTCAGGCATCAGACGTAGTTGTTGAGCGCAACAGGCTTAGTTTCGATCTGGCCGAAGTGCCCGCCAACCCTAGCTCGGCAATCGACGTGATCCAGTCCGATTACGTCCAGGTGATCGGTAACCAAATAAACCCCAACCTCGTAGGCAGTGGAATTGCTGTCAACGGATCTTCCACAGCACCCCTTCGCGGTATCGAAATACGAGGCAACGTTGTGCGACAGAAGGCTACGAAGAAAGCAGCCAGCATCTATCTCAAATGGACCAGATCCCCGAACATCGTGAACAACGCAGTCTACGGCGGGGGCGCAGCAGTCCTGATCGGTTCATCCACGAACGCACACGTATCCGGAAATACGCACGGCCGCGGGGTTTCGTCCTCCCCCTAGAATGCTGTGCCGTCCTGCTACGAAGCATCGGGCCAGCTCGGGTTCCTAAACGACTGCGTTGCTCATGAATAACCCTGCTGTCCGTGAGTGAGTATCGACGAATCGTCGACTGCAGTTTAGGTGCGAAGGAAGCCGGGCGCACAGTTTCCACCTTGGACGGCACCTGGCTTTTCCGGACAGTGCGGCGGTACTCGTCGGTGTCCCGCTCTGAGTAGGTGGCGTTTTTTCGTTGACCCCATCGGCCCGCAGGTGATCGGGATCAGAAGTTGTATCAGCGATCCGAATGTGACTTGACTCGGCCAGCGCTTTAGGACGGCAACGGCGTCCCGTTGAGCCGGATCCTGCCGCCGTCATCCTGCCGCCACCATCCTGCGGTCCTCGAGACTGTGGAGGTGCGGATGATTTTTGAGGGCGACGTCCTCGGTGCAGATTGGGTAGAGCGTCATTCGTACCTAAGTGTCGGGAGCGCGTGTCGTGACCCCGCCCGCCAAGCATTAGCCGCGGTACGAGGTGCCCCCACCAAAATGGCGGGGGTGTCTGTCCGGTCTAGCGGCATATACCAAGCCGAGCCAGAAGATTCGTAGTGACCGCCCGCACATCAAGCGGCCAGGCCTTGTCGGTCTTGAAATACGGCATAGACTCTGGCCCGGGGTAAGACCCTGCGTTTGGAAGTTCGGGGACCGCCGGGCCCTTGGCCCAGGCCACGTACTTCTTTACCACCTTGGCGGGCTGGCCGACGGCAACGCAATGCGGCGGGACAGGCGTGCTGGCAGTAACCATGGACCTCAATCCGACAATGGAGCCGTCGCCAATCCTGGAACCAGGTAGTGCTACGGCATCCTTAGCCATCCACACGCGGTTTCCCACTCGAATGTCGCGCCCGAAATTGATGCGCTTCCGGGTCCTCAAATCATAGATAGGGTGCTGGTCCCATGTACGCAGTTGGGTTCCGGACGCGAACAGGCAGTCGTCGCCCACTGTGACCGTTGCACCATCGAAAACCACTACCTCAATGTTCCCGGCACACGCCACATCTTCTCCGAAGGTTATCGATCCCTCGCCGACGCCCATTGCGCCGCGTATGATCGACCGCTTACCGATACGGACGACGCTGCCGTCGTGTGAAAACGTCATGCCGCCGAAGAACTGGGCATCTTCCTCGAAGATGACGGTGCAGTTGCTGGCATTAAACGTGATAGATGATTTGCCAGGAGGGTTGACGGGGGAGCCGACGATTCGGTTGCCCCTGCCGTCGGTCTGGGGGATCAGGTTCTGGATAATAGGCACCAGCCGATAGTATCAATGGCGATATGTGTGTCTGCCGGCCTGTACCGGTTGGCTGTCCAACTCTAGTAGGGGTATGCATTGCTTTTTGTCGGCCACACCCGTTTCAGTCTCTTCAACCCGGATTCGCCCTCTTGGAAGGCGTCGAACGGTTCGACTTTCACAGACCGAGAGCAATACAAGAGTCACCTCTACGATCCGGAGCGCCTTGATCTGCGGACGGACATTTTTGTCAACCAGTCTCTCCCCCAGATTGCCTTGGCCTCCAAAGGGCACGAGGTTCGGCACCTCGTGATGTACTCCGAAAGTCTTCCTCGCAAGTATCAGCGAGCGCTGGAGCGGGCCGCAGACGAGTACCCATTTCTGGTGTTGGATTGTCGGTCGTCGGATAAGCCGCCGACCGAGCCCAGCCATGTTGCGGAGCAGGTCTTGCGTCACACGCAGGGTGACCCTCAGCAAGCGTTCGGGATCTATCGACTCGATGATGATGATCTACTGCCAGTGAGCTACTTCGACCAGATGTCTGCGTACGTGCGTCTTGATAATGTTGGGATGCAAATCTCTCTGGGGGAGGGGATGACGGCGCTCTTCATAGACGGTAGCTTCTGGAACGCGCGGAAGAGCTATTGGCCGATGTTTTCGGCCGGGCTAATGAACGTATGCCGCTTTGATGACGAGGGTCGACTGATCGGTCCCAAGAACGCGCCACACAACACATCAGACAGAACTAACCCGGTGATCCTCGATTCACGAGCGGTGGGTTTCTTTTGGACGCGGCATGCCAGTCAGGACACCGCACTCGCTTATGGTAGCCACTCCGTGGCGGAGGTGATGGAGCAGGTCCTGGCCGACATGAGGCGGTTTCCTCTCCTGCGGGACTTCGGAATCCTCCATGAAGAGTTTCCCGTGCTCCAAGGCAAAGTATCTCTAGAACCAAGACCAGGGATGAAGCGGAACGTCCTAGTCAGCGAGCCGACCGAGTTGGACGATCGTGGAGTCCGGCTGCCTGTCCCCAATTTGTCCGGGCAGTTCGAGCTCGGCATCGACATAGATTGCTCCCCGGACGCGGTTCCGGGCAATGCCCTCTTCAGCCTGGACCTTGAGCGTGCGGACGGAACGACTCTAGACCCTGCCCAGATCAAGGACCTACTTGCAGCCCAAGGCGTTGCGCTTTCGGGGAATCGAGCGATTGGATTCTTCCGATACATTCATACAGCGGCCGGCCCGAACCAAGTGTCCTATCGGGTTGGCTTGCCTGAAGGAGTGGTCTGCAAGGAGATATGGCTCCGGCGGTGGAAGAAGTCAGACACGGTGATTTCTCTGAACAGCGCCGCGCTGGTTAGTAGTTAGGGAGCTTGTAGGGTCCCTCCGGATAACCACGGAAGGGCGTCTTTTCGACCTCTACCCTGGCTGCGTTTGCTGACGCGCAAGACCCTGGCTGCCACGAGGAAGTCCGCGGAATTCACACCGTAGGCCCGGTTACCGCGCTGGGACGATAGCCGCGGTAGGTCGGTTGTCAGGAAGACGGTCTGCTTGCCGGAACCTCGGGTAGGTCAGGGACTTAGGTCTTTTACGAGTCCGGACCCGAAGTGGGAACGAGCCAGTTCCTGTCGTGCGCAAGCCGAAGCGCCTGTGGCCCGGGCCCGGTGTTACAACCCGAGCAGCCGTTTTGCCTCCGGTGGGCTTCTCCGGAATCGGCGCGTTCCCGTTGCTGTCAAAGGAGCTTGGGCTTTCGACGTCCCGGGGGATTTGACCATATTCGCGTCATCGACGACTGATATCCCGTGACATCGATTGCACCCAGGTCTTGGGACCGGAAGTGCTTTGTTTACGGCCGGTAGCGGCGGCACGATTGATGGCGACCTCTGCGAGGACTTCGCGGGGGCCATGAGCGACGGCCGAGACGTCGGCCATCGCACGAGCAGGATGATGCGTTTGTGATTGTGGTCCCTGCCGATGCCGAGGTGTCGGAGGCGTCCGGCGTGGTGCACTGTGACTTTGCTGGCGGCGTCGCCACGGCTAGTGCGGATCCGCCAATCCTATTCGTGGGCGGCGAAGGCTGTCGCGGTCTTGGGGTTGCTTCGTAGGCCTCGGATGGGGTGCGGCGCGTGAGGGCGCAGAGCGGCAAGTTCGTGGTTTTAGATGTTTCGGAACATGGCTAGGTCCTCGTTCACGTCGGTGATTGTGCGGGCCTCGGGCTGATGCATGAGCCGTCTTTGAAAGTCTGGTGGAAGCGTTGGGTCTTGCGCTGACTCGCCCAAGACCGTCGCAAATGTCCGAGACACGGGTCGCGTCCCAGCTGTTGTGAATTACCCGCGACATGTGTCGCTGTTTCCCGAGGTCACACACCATTCGGCTCACAAATGCGACGGTTTCGGGCTCAGCCAGGTGCAGTTTTGGTGTCGTCCCGAAGAGCCGGCGGAGGTCCGCCGGCCGCTGCGGACCCGGAAACCCAGTGCAGGTCGGCCCGAATGGCATGATGAGGCTGTGAGCTCTAACGAAAAACCCGGCATTGAAGCACAGAGCCCTGCCGGACAGCAGACCCCCGCCGCACGCCAGGGCGCCGCCGTCGAGCTCCTCGAGGCGGTCCGGCGGGAACTGTCCGCGGTGTCGCTGCCTCTGGCGCTGCCCGGGGCCGATACCGCGCGGCTCGACATCCGCCAGGTCCTGGCCCAGCTGGATGACTACATCTTGCCCCGCTACCGCAGCCTGGATGCGCCGTTGCTCGCCGTCGTCGGCGGTTCAACCGGCGCCGGCAAGTCCACGCTGGTCAACGGCCTGGTGGGCCACCCGGTAACCCGGGCAGGGGCGATCCGCCCGACCACCCGCCAGCCTATTTTGTTGCACTACCCCGGCGACGCTGCATGGTTCGAGGACCAGCGGGTGCTGCCGAGCCTGAGTCGAATCCGCGGAACGGTGGTCGCCGCGCCCTTGCCCGCGCACCAGGCAGGCCCCACCCCGGACGCCGCCGCCATCACCTCCCTGGTGCTCGCCGCGGACCCGGCCGTACCGCAGGGCATCGCCCTGCTGGATGCCCCCGACGTCGACTCCATCTCGGATGACAACCGCCGGCTCGCCGGCCAGCTCCTCGCGGCCGCCGACCTGTGGGTGTTCGTCACCACCGCCAACCGCTACGCCGACGCCGTGCCTTGGCGCCTGCTGCTGGACGCCGCCTCGCGCGACATCATGGTGGCCGTGGTGCTTGACCGCGTGCCGGCGGCGGCAGAGGAGGAGGTCAGTGCGGACCTCCAGGCCATGCTCAGCCGCGAGGGCCTGGGCGCCGCGCGGCTCTTCGTCGTGCCTGAAGTGGCGCTGGACGCCATGGGGATGCTGCCCGTTGATGCCGTGGCGCCGCTGCGCGGCTGGCTCCAGGAACTTGCCGCCGACGCGCCCGGCCGCGCGGCGATTGCCCGCCGGACGCTCAACGGCGCGGTCAAGGCGCTGGGCGGCCGGGTCGACGCCGTTGCGGACGCTGCTGCGGCCCAGCACCGCGCTGCCGGGTTGCTTGCCAAGGACGCCAGCAGCGCCTACGAGGACGCCGTCGGCCGGATCCTCGACGCAACCCGGGACGGCGCCCTGCTGCGCGGTGAAGTTCTGGCCCGCTGGCAGGACTTCGTGGGGACGGGCGAGTTCTTCCGCGTCATGGAGCAGAACATCGGCCGGCTGCGGGACCGGATGGGCGCCTTCTTCCGGGGCGAACCCACCCCGGCCGTGCGGGTGGAAACTGCGATCGAAACAGGCCTGCAGGCTGTCATCCTTGACGAGGCCGCCAATGCCGCCGAAGACGCCGACCAGCGCTGGCGTTCCGACCCGGCCGGCCGCCAACTTCTAGGCACCGATGACCTCTCCGGCACCAGCGAGGGCTTCGCCGACGCCGTGGCCGCCGAGATCCGGGTGTGGCAGGGCAGCCTGATGGAGCTGATCCGGACCGAAGGCCAAGGCAAACGCAGCCAGGCCCGCTGGCTCTCCTTCGGCATCAACGGCCTCGGCGCGGCACTGATGATCGTGGTCTTCTCAATGACCGCGGGCCTGACCGGGCTGGAGATCGGTGTGGCCGGCGGCACCGCCGTCGTGGGCCAGCGCGTGCTCGAAGCCGTCTTTGGCGAGGATGCCGTGCGCCGGCTGGCCAAGACTGCGCGCGAAGACCTGCAGGTACGCTGCCGGCGGCTGTTGCAGGCAGAACAGCAGCGTTTCCTGGCGCGGCTGGAGGTGCCTGACGGAGTGCCACCGGCGGTCCTCGCGGAGCAGGCCGCTGCGCTCGGCCGACTGGCGGCCTCGGCATGAACCGGCACACCGCAGCCAAGCAGGCCTCGCAGCTGCACCGCCGGCTGGAAGCCCTCAACGAGGCCCGGGAACTCGCCGCCGGCGCCCTGCCCGAGGAGACCCTGGACGAGGTGCTCGGGGTCCTGGAGCGGGCGAGTTCCCGGCGCTCGCTCTCGGCGGAGCACACCGTGGTGGGCTTCTTCGGCGCGACCGGCAGCGGCAAATCATCGCTCTTCAATGCCGTCAGCGGCGCGGAAATTGCGACCGCAGCGGCACGGCGACCCACCACCTCCGAGCCGCTGGCCGGCATCTGGGGCGCCGAGGGCAGCGACGGACTGCTCGACTGGCTGGACGTCCGTACCCGGCACCACGCCGCGGCGGTCCCCGGATTCGCCGACGAGACCACCGGGCTGATTCTGCTGGACCTGCCGGACTTCGACTCGACCCGCGCGGAAAACCGGGAGATCGTGCAGCGCATGGTGGGCCTCGTGGATGTCCTGGTGTGGGTGCTGGATCCGCAAAAGTACGCCGACGCCGCGGTGCACAATGACTTCCTAACCCCACTGGCCTCGCACGCAGCCGTCACACTCGTGGTGCTCAACCAGGTGGACCGCCTGCCCGAACATGAGGTCCGGCCGGTGCTGGAATCCCTGAAAGGCATCCTGGCGCGGGACGGCCTGGGCAAAGTACAGGTGCTGGGCGCCTCGGCGGTTGTCGGCACCGGGGTGGACAAGGTCCGGGCCGCCATCCGCCAGGTGGTCATGCAGCGGCTGGCGCTCTCGCAACGGCTCGCCGCGGATGTCGACCGGGCCTCCGCGCGGCTTGCCGAGGCTTCGGGTGCCGGCGAGGCTGCGGGCGTCAAGGGAACCACCCGGGAGCGGCTGGCCGGGGAGTTGGCCGTCGCCGCGAACGTGCCGCTGGTGGTGGACGCCGTGGCGCGCTCCTATCGGCAGGAGGCCACGCGCCGCACCGGCTGGCCGGTGACGCGGTGGCTGGTCCGGTTCCGGCCCGACCCGCTGCGGCGGCTGAACCTACGCCGGACCCAGGCGCGGCCGGAGCTCAACCGGACCTCGCTGCCTCCGGCCGGCGCGCCGGAGCGGGCCCGCACCGACGCTGCTGTGCGGGAATTTGCCGACGCCGCGTCCGACGGCGCCCCGGGGCCCTGGCGCGCCGTCATCCGCGGTGCCGCCCGCGAGGGCAGGGAGCAGCTCCCGGACGCACTGGATCAGGCGATTGCCGGCACCGATCTCAAAGCCGGGCGCAGCTCCTGGTGGTGGACCGCCTTTAATGTGGTCCAGTGGCTGGGGCTTCTCGTCGCGCTCGGCGGCCTGGGCTGGCTGGGGGTGCTGGCCGCGCTGGGCTACTTCCAGCTGCCGGTGCCGGAGATTCCGCGAATCGAGGGCTGGCCCGTCCCCACCATCATGGTGGCCGGGGGAGTGCTGCTGGGCATCGTGCTGGCCCTCGCGGCAAGATTCGTTGCCGGCGCCGCGGCGCGCGCCCGTGCGGCGGACGCCAGGAAGCGGCTCCAGACCGCGGTCGCCGCCGTCGCGGAGGAACTGGTGGTGGATCCGGTGGAACTGGAGATCAGCAGGCTCAAGTCCTTCAACGCCGCCTTGAAATCCGCGGCAGCTCCGCACTAGGAAAAACCGTTGAAATGCTTGCATAAAGCAGCAGATTTCCAGCGGTTGCGCTGCGGTAGCCGATGATAGGTTTTGATGTCATGACCGGGTGCTTATCAGCGATCGGCCAAGGTAGATGGCCGATCCAATCCTGGCTTGTCAGCTCCCCAGGCGAGATGCCAGTGCGGCGCGCCTTCAGCGAAATGTAGGTTCCATCAGTGACAGACCAACCCAGAATCGTTCCCCGGAGAAGCGTCCTGTCGTGGGCCGTCGCGGTCGGGGCGGGAGCAGCGTTGTCCGCCAACGGCACTCAGAGCGCCACAGCTGCCGGTCTGCCGACAAATTCACTGGACGCCCTCAGCAGCACCGAGGTCCCGCTGACTCTGGTCGGAACCGAGCCTTCAGCTGTGCTTCGCCGCTACAGCAACGTCTTCAAAAGCATCCCTGATCCCAGCGCGACCTTTTACCGGACGTCCGGAGGCGCGTTGAAAATGGCAGCAGGCTGCCAGGGACTGACTGACCAGGTGCAAGTCTTCGACGTGTCGACCGGGAAGAAGGAATTGTCGGCCACGCCGTTTACGGCCGGGGGAGGTGGTGCGAGAAATGTCGTCTATGAGCCACTCACCAAGTCAGTCCTCGCTTACGGCGCCACTGTAAAGAGAATCGACTCCGCCGGGACAGTCACAGATGCTTATAAGGCTGCTCCTGGGGCGACGGACGTCTCCTTCAGCCGCGCGGTTGACTCCAGGGGGAGAATTTGGAACGGCAATTACCCGACCGGGAACGCGACCCGCTACGACCCGTCCACGGGCGTCACGATCCATTCCCCCCAGATTCATGCCGGTGCGCAGTACGTCCGAAGTCTGACCATCGACAGCAGCGACAACGTCTACGCTGGGTCCGGCGTTGAAGGCCCAAGAATTGTGACCTGGCACACTGATACGCCTTCAAAATTGCGTGAAATTTCCCTTCCCGGCGCAGCGGCCAAAGGGTTTGTTAACAGCATCGAGGCGCACTCGGGTTTTCTTTTTGTCTACTTCGACGGCGCCGACGGAAAGACGGCTTTCAAGGTCTTGGACCTTGGGACCGGCGAGTGGAAAACGCCGCCTTGGGACTGGGCTCCGGCCGGCCGAGTCTCTTCAGCTCTGGGCGGCACCGGCGACATCTATGCAGTCTGGAACACGTTGGGAAGCCACAAACTGATGCGCATCGCCCCGGGCACACTGGCCGCGGAATTCGTGTGTCTGGTTCCTGGTACGCCGTGCGCCCTGAGCGTGGAGAGTGGCAGCGGCGAAACCCGTGTCAACATGCTCTGCGGGGAGGGGCAGAACTACGAATTCGTGAGTGTCTCTACTGCGAGAAAAGTTGTGGTGCAATCCACTAAAATTGTACTGGCTGCATCGCCCTTTAAAGTCCAGGCCCTCATGGGTGAGACTGCCGGCTACACCATGTACCTGGGCGCCTACATGGGGGACGGCATCGGATCGGTTGATCTGGTCTCCCGGGATACCTGGCGGTCCGCGACTGACACCGGGATCGCCCAGATAGAAGGAATGTTCCAGTACGACGCAAGCACCATTTATGTGGGTTCGTATGCTGGCGGTCGCCTGTTTAGATTCAATCCAGCGACGAAGAGTGTAACGAGGCTTATCGAACTTCGAGATAAGTATCTTCAGTCCAGAGCGTTTGCCTGGGCAGCCGCCGGGGGCAGGGTCGTTGCCGGCACCGTCGCGGAGTACGGGCACAACACTGGAGCGCTGGTTATTCTCAACCCCGCGAACGACGCAGACATAAAGGTAATCAGCGGTCCCGTACCCGGCCAATCCGTCCTGGGCCTAGTAGGAGACGGTGACGTCGTTTACGGCACCACTGGCATAAAAGGCGGATATGGCTCGGTGGACGACACCAAGTCCGCGCATGTGTTCGCGTGGAATGTTAGTACCGGCCGGCTTCTCTGGAAGCGCGAGTTGCTCGGCGAAGTGGAAATTAATAGTCCCAGGATGATTCGCGGACGTCTATACGTGAGCACGAACAACGGCGTCATTAGGATTAACCCGAACAGTGGAAGTCCGGTATTCACCTACCGATTACTTAACCGAAGTGCCGCTCCGGGATACAGGACGAGTAGCATCTCCTACCTTCCGAAGGCCAACTCCATCCTGCACCTCGCTGGGGGCACCGTTACGTTGTTGGATACAGAGTCTCGGACACGAAAAGAGATACTCCGCGGCAACTATACCGACATGGTCGTTACCAGCAGGGGCCGGCTGTACTTCGCCGAGAACGGCACAAACATCGTTGACGTTGACACAGTTCAGAAGCCGACCATCCGATCAAAGGCCGACCTAGTGACTGTCGGGACAAACGGTTGGCTCTACGTGGCACGGTCTCTTGGCGATGGCAAATTTGCCACGCCGATTCGGGCTGACTCGGGCTTCGCGACCTACGTGAAGTCCTGCCACGTGGTGGATTGGAACGGAGACGGTCTCTTAGATGTGCTCACCAGCCATGGTGACGGGACACTGCAACTGCACCGGGGATTGTCAAAAGGTGGTTTTTCTGCGCCAGTGACGATTGGGGCGAGTGGCTGGAACAACCGGAAACTCGCTGTCGGCATCTGGGGCAGTGGACTCGCGGTCCTTTCAGCGGAGAGATACGGCGGACAACTTTCGGCATGGAATGTGCTGCCATCGGGCGCGCTGAGCGAACCGATTCCAATCGGCTCTGGCTGGGCAAACAAGCAGATGGTGTTGGTCGTCCCATCAGGGTCCACCTCGTCCGCGTTGCTCGTTAACAACGCTGGATCCCTCTATCTCTACGCGAGGACGGGAAATGGGACGGTTTCGACCGCACCGGTGCGGCTCACTGCAGGGGGGTATGAAGCCATGACTGCATTCTCGACAGTCGTTGAGCACAGATCAGCAAAAAACGGGATCGTGGGTATCGACGCAACAGGCACCGTCCGATACTCGGACGTGATGACTAGTTCCGTTGGTGTGCCGGTCAACTACCCATTCTTGATGCAGAGTTACAAGTTCGCCAGCAGCTAGTCTTTGTGGCCTGTCCCCGTTACAACTCCGAGGCGGCGTCGCGCACCTTGACCAGGGTCCGCAGGTTACGCGTCGTGGTGCTGGCCTTGTACTTGGCCTTGGCGGAGAGCTTGCTGAAGGGGCTGTCGAGGGTGCCGCCGGCGGGAGCCAGCCAGGCCACGGCCTCAGGCCCCAGCCGCGTCAGCTCCACCCCGTCGAGGGTGCTGCCGGCGTCGAACAGCTCGGAAAGTATCCCGGTATCCGAGGAGAGGGTGACATAGCTGTGCGTCGCGGTGTCGTCCGCCGGGTAGGGGCAGGCGTCGACGAGTTCGGCAACCCGGGAGGCTTCCAGCACCACCACCCAGGCGTCGTAGCCGAAAGTCTCCCGGAGGCAGGCCTCGAACTCGGCTTTCACGCCGGCCGCCGGAAGCTCACTCGCCAGCACCACGTTGCCGCTGGCCAAAAGCGTTTTCACGGCCGAAAAAGGACGTGACTTGAGGGCCTCTTTGAGCTCGGCCATCTTGATATTGATTCCGCCCACGTTGACGCCGCGGAGGAAGACCGCATAGCTGTTCATGGCCACAGCCTAACTGCGATGTCCAGCGTTCCCCCGCGCAGGGGGGCGTTAGTCGTTGGTCTTGCGCAGCGCCTCGGTCAGGACCCGGGCGGCGTTGCAGACCACCTCGGCGTGCAGGCGGCCGGGCTGGCGGGTCAGGCGTTCGATCGGGCCGGAAATAGAGACGGCGGCGATCACGCGTCCGGACGGGCCCCGGACCGGCGCCGAAACGGAGGCGACCCCCGGCTCGCGTTCGCCGAGGCTCTGTGCCCAGCCCCGGCGTCGTACTCCGGCCAGGACGGTGGGGGTGAAGCGGGCGGCCTGGAGGCCTTCGAGCAGGCGGTCGTGGTCTTCCCAGGCGAGCAGTACCTGGGCGGCGGAGCCTGCCTTCATGGAGAGCTGGGTTCCGACCGGGATAGTGTCCCTGAGGCCGATGGGCCGCTCGGCGGAGGCGACGCAGACGCGCCAGTCGCCCTGGCGGCGGAAGATCTGGGCGCTCTCGCCGGTGGCGTCGCGCAGCTGCATCAGCACCGGACCGGCGGAAGCGATCAGCCGGTCTTCGCCTGCTGCGGAGGCGAGTTCGACCAGCCGGCTGCCGAGCACGAAGCGGCCCTGGATGTCGCGGCTCACCAGGCGGTGGTGGACGAGCGCCAGCGCGAGGCGGTGCACCGTAGGCCGCGCGAGCCCGGTGGCCGCAACGAGCTGCGCCAGGGTGGTGGGGCCTGCCTCGAGCGCGTCGAGTACATGGGCCGCTTTATCGATGACGCCGACGCCACTAGAATTGTCCATGTAATGATATTGCCGTCTCAATATCTGAGATGCAAATCATTGCGCTGGCATATTTGACGGCAGTGCTGATTCAGTGGAGATCAACAACCAGCCGGAACGGGACCGTCGCGAAGCGACAGAGACAGTCACGCGGCAAAACAGCAGTGAAGGGAGCAGGCCGTGGCAAAGACATTGGCCGAGAAAGTCTGGGACGCACACGTGGTGCGCAAGGGGGACGGCGAAGGCGCCAACGCCCAGCCGGATCTCCTCTTCATTGACCTCCACCTCGTGCATGAGGTGACGTCCCCGCAGGCTTTCGAGGGCCTGCGCCTCGCCGGCCGCAAGCTGCGCCGGCCGGACCTCACCATCGCCACCGAGGACCACAACACTCCCACGCTGGCCATCGACAAGCCAATCGCGGACCTCACCAGCCGGACCCAAATCGAGACCCTGCGGAACAACTGCAAGGAGTTCGGCGTCCGCCTGCACTCCCTGGGTGACGCCGAGCAGGGGATCGTGCACGTGGTCGGCCCGCAGCTGGGCCTCACCCAGCCCGGCATGACCGTGGTCTGCGGCGACTCGCACACGTCCACGCATGGGGCTTTCGGGGCGCTCGCCATGGGCATCGGCACCTCCGAGGTGGAGCACGTCATGGCCACCCAGACGCTCTCGCTCAAGCCCTTCAAGACCATGGCGATCAACGTTGAGGGCACGCTGCGCCCCGGCGTGAGCGCCAAGGACATCATCCTGGCCGTCATCGCCAAGATCGGCACCGGCGGCGGGCAGGGCTACGTCCTGGAATACCGAGGTTCCGCCATCCGGGCACTGTCCATGGAAGCCCGGATGACCATCTGCAACATGTCCATCGAGGCCGGCGCCCGCGCCGGACTGGTCGCCCCGGACCAGACCACCTACGACTACATGCAAGGCCGCCCGCACGCGCCCCAGGGCGCGGACTGGGACGCCGCCGTCGAATACTGGAACACGCTGCGCACCGACGACGACGCGACGTTCGACGCCGAGGTGGACCTCGACGCCGACACGCTGGAACCGTTCGTGACGTGGGGGACCAACCCGGGCCAGGGTGTGTCCCTGTCCGCCAAGGTGCCCTCGCCCGCTGACTTCGGCGACGAGAACGCCAAGGCCGCCGCGGAACGCGCGCTGCAGTACATGGGCCTTGAAGCCGGCACGCCAATGAAGGACATCCGGGTCGACACCGTATTCCTGGGCTCCTGCACCAACTCCCGGATGGAGGACCTCCGGGCCGCGGCGGACATCATCCGCGGCCGAACCAAGGACCCGGACATCCGGATGCTGGTGGTGCCCGGTTCCGCCCGCGTCCGGCTCGAGGCAGAGGCCGAGGGACTGGACAAGGTCTTCACCGACTTCGGTGCGGAGTGGCGCTTTGCCGGCTGCTCAATGTGCCTGGGCATGAACCCGGACCAGCTGGAGGTGGGGGAGCGTTGCGCCTCCACATCCAACCGCAACTTCGAAGGACGCCAGGGCAAGGGCGGACGCACCCACCTCGTCTCGCCCGTCGTGGCAGCGGCGACGGCGGTCCGCGGCACGCTGAGCTCGCCGTCGGACCTGGACCCTGTGTCCGAATCCGCTGGCCGCCGTTCCGCCTCGGTGTAGCGCCCACCCCGACTGCACCGATCCACACAGCCACGAAGGATCCGCCATGGAAAAGTTCACCACCCACACCGGAATCGGTGTCCCGCTGCGCCAGAGCAACGTCGACACCGACCAGATCATCCCCGCCGTCTACCTCAAGCGCATCACCCGGACAGGGTTCGAGGACGCACTGTTCTCGGCCTGGCGCAAGGACCCGGCGTTCATCCTGAACCAGGAACCGTTCAGCGCCGGCTCCGTGCTGGTCGCCGGACCGGACTTCGGCACGGGCTCCTCACGCGAGCACGCCGTCTGGGCGCTGAAGGACTACGGCTTCAAGGCCGTGCTGTCCTCCCGCTTCGCGGACATCTTCCGCGGCAACTCGGGCAAGCAGGGATTACTGGCCGCCGAACTGGCGCAGGACGACATCGAACTGATCTGGAAAGTGCTGGAAAACGCTCCCGGCACCGAGGTCAGGGTTGACCTGGTCTCCAAAACGGTCGAATGCGGCAACGTGGTCGCGCCGTTCGAAATCGACGACTACACCCGCTGGCGCCTTCTCGAGGGACTGGACGACATCGGCCTGACCCTCCAGCACGAGGAAGACATCACGGCCTACGAGGCCACGAGGCCGGCGTTCAAGCCCACGACGCTGCCAGCCAAGCTGTCCTAGGGGCGGTTGCTGCAGTTATACGAGTGCCGCCGTCGGGTTGTGAGACCCGACGGCGGCACTTTTGCGTTGCTGTAAGCGGCCCAGGGCTCACTCACGATTCCTCAGTCTTCGACGTCCTGGACTGTTCTGGACAGCAGGCAGAACTCGTTGCCCTCGGGATCAGCCAGTACCACCCAGCTCACGTCCGGGCCCTGGCCCACGTCCGTGCGCCGAGCCCCGAGGGCGAGCAGGCGTTCCAGCTCCTCGGCGGTGGATACACCGTCAGCCCGCAGGTCGAAGTGCAGCCGGTTCTTGACCGTCTTGCTCTCGGGCACTGCGATCACATCGATGGAAGGCCGGGACTTGTCCCGGGGCGCGATGCTGATTATGTCGCTATCGTCTTCGACAACATGCCAGTCGAGGACGGCGCACCAGAAGTCGGCCACCACCTTTGGCCGGACGGCGTCGATTGCAATGGTGGCTAGTTGGCTTGGCATGGCCCCACGATAGCCCAGCACCCCCTGCCGTGGACAAGGGGGCCTTCGACCAACCACGGACGCAAATGACCAGACAACGCCGTGGCCGGGCGGCATGGTTATGCAGCCGGTCGCGTCGCAAGGCGGACGACCATGATGGCCTTGGCCCGGTGCCTGAGCATTCTGTTCTGGAGCGGAGGCTTTGGAAGGTCGTTGGTGTCCCTGACCTCGCCGGAGCGCGGTTGCGGCCGGCAGGGGACGCCGGTTCCCGGCAGCGGCGGGGCGGTGGAGTGGTAGCTGTGGCCGGTGGGTGTGGTGAGTTGGAGGGTGTGCCGGGGTCCGGGGCGTGGGTGTGCGTTCCAGCCGGGGGTTTCTTTGGTGTGGTTGCAGGCTTCGCAGAGTCCGGCGCCGTTGGCTGCTGTGGTTGCGCCGCCGGTGTGCCAGGGGATGATGTGGTCCAGGTGGCGGATGGGTGCGTCGCAGTAGGGGGTCCGGCAGGTGTCGTCCCGGGCCTGGAGGAACCGGCGCAGCCCGGGCGGGAAGAGCCTGGCGCGGGAATCCATGGCCACGAGTTCGCCGGTGGCCGGCGCGGTGTAGAGCCTGCGGACCCAGAGGGCGAAGGCGCGTTCGTCGGCCGGGCGGCCTGGGTCGCCGGTGCCTGAAGTCGGCTTACCGCCCGTCCCGCGTGCTGCACCTGCGGTGCCGGAGCCGCCCGCAGTGCCGGTGCCCGCGTCCCTGAGCAGGGTCCGGGCCCACCCGGCGGGGACGATGCCGTAGCCGGGGAGCCGGGCGGGTTCGCTGTCGGCCTGGAAGAGGGTGCGGTCGGTCATGATGAGCTGGATGTCGATGCCGCTGATCCCGCCGGCTTTGCCGGTGGTGCGTTCGACCAGGGCGTCGGCCATCAGCTGGCCCCGGGAACGGGGATCCCCGGCGGCCCGGGCAGCGTCTGCGTGCCGGGTGAGCGCGGCGTGCACGGCCACGCCCTGGCCGACCGACAACAACGCCGTCAGGTAGCACATGGTGTCGGGGGCCGGGCGGAGGCTGACGTGGCGTTCGGTTTCGGCGTGGCCGGCGCGCCCGGTGATGGAGCGCGGGTCCCGCCGGTACGCGGCGGCACGGGCCGCGGCGATGATGGCGCGGTCCCCGGCGCCGGTGAAGGTCCCGGCGTCGGGGGCGAGTTCATCGTCGACGGCGGCCCGGTCGGCGGGGGACAGGCCGGCGGTTTCGCGGGCCAGGAGCGTGGCGCGCCATTCGTTGAGCTGGCCGGTTTCCAGGGCGGCGAGGGTGTGCGGCATTTCGGTGACGAGTGCTTTGGCCAGGCCCAGGAGTCTCCCGCCTTTGGCGGGGGATTCGCGGCGGGCGAGGGCGAGCTGCGCGCCGACGCCGGCGCCGAGTTGGTCGGCGGGAACGCCGGCCAGGGATTGTTCGCGGCGCTGGGACAGGTCGAAGGCGACGGCGTCCCGGGCCTGCCGGGCGGCCAGGGCGGACTTCAGGTCCTCCAGCTCGCGTGTTTCGTCGATGAGGGCCGCGGCGCTGGCCGGGGCGGGGATTCCGGCCAGGATCCGCGCAAGGTCCGCGACCGTTACGCTGTCCGTCAGAGCCACGTCAGGCCCTTGCTTGCCGTCCATAAGAACACGCTATCGGCCACCTCTGACACTTTTAGTGCAGAGTGGTCGGTGGCCAGGCCAGCGGTCCCTGCAAGGGACGTATCATCGGCCATACGGGAAGACCGTGCCCGGGGGAGACCTTGCCCCGGAGAGGTCATCCCGCAGAAAGCGACCCGGAGCAAGAAGGAGTAGCTATGAAACTCATGACCGTGGTGTGGACGGCGGCTGCGACGGCCGCGACGGCGGCAGCCGGTGGAGTGGCGACTGACCCCGATGGTGCCTGGTACAGGAGGCTCCGCAAACCTGATTGGCAGCCGCCCGCCATCGCGTTTCCAGTCGTGTGGACAGCACTCTATGCGGACCTCGCCGTGAGCTCCGCCGTCGCCCTGGATAGCAGCGACGGGGCCGATGGCGCCGGCAGCGCCACGAGGCAACAGGAACTAACTGCATACCGCTCCGCTTTGGCAGCCAATCTCGTCCTCAATGCGTCGTGGAGCTGGCTATTCTGGCGCGCCCGCCGGCCATGGTTGGCAGCGGCGGAGTGCGCCGTCCTGACGGCGAGCAGCGTCGATCTGGTGCGGCGGACATACCGCCTGGACCGCCGCGCAGGAGTGGCTCTTGCCCCCTATGCCGCGTGGTGCGGTTTTGCCACAGCGTTGTCGACGGCAGTAGCGCGTCTCAATGCCGGAACGACGGCGAACTGAGCGAAGGGCAGTCAGCCGCGGACGAGTGGATCAAGCCGCCCTGAACCGCGCCGTATTTCAGATCGGTAACGCTAGCTCCTATGCTTAGCTGGAGCCTTTGTAAGGATTTGGGGGCGAGTAGTCGTGAGGAAACTGGTAAATGAGTAGTGTTCTGACAATCCGCGGAGGCGTCCCGCTGACCGGCCGCGTCACCGTTCGGGGGGCCAAGAATCTTGTCCCCAAGGCGATGGTTGCTGCCCTGCTGGGCAATGAGCCGTCCGTGTTGCGCAACGTCCCCGAAATTAAGGACGTTGAGGTTGTCACCAGCCTGCTCCAGCTCCACGGCGTCACGGTGGACAAGGACCCGGTCACCGGGGACCTGACGTTGGACCCGACCAACGCCAAGACGGCCTCGCACACGGCCATCGACGCGCACGCCGGCGACTCGCGCATCCCGATCCTGCTCTGCGGACCCCTGATCCACGCCATCGGCGAGGCCTTCATCCCGGACCTTGGCGGCTGCAAGATCGGCGACCGTCCGATCGACTACCACCTCAACGTGCTGCGCCAGTTCGGCGCCGTCGTGGAGAAGCGCCCGGGCGGCATCCACATCTCCGCCCCGAACGGCCTCAAGGGCGCCAAGATCGCGCTGCCCTACCCGTCGGTTGGGGCCACTGAACAGGTCTTGCTCAGCGCAACCCGGGCCGAGGGCATCACCGAACTCTCGGGTGCGGCCACCGAACCGGAAATTGTGGACCTCATCGCCGTGCTGCAGAAGATGGGCGCCATCATCAGCGTCCAGACCGACCGCACCATCCGGATCGAGGGAGTGCAGGATCTTGGCGGCTACAACCACCGGGCCCTCTCCGACCGGAACGAATCCGCGTCCTGGGCCTCCGCCGCCCTGGTGACCCGCGGCGACATCTTCGTCGAAGGCGCCACCCAGCGCGACATGATGACGTTCCTGAACACCTACCGCAAGGTGGGCGGCGGCATGGACATCGGCGAGGACGGCATCCGTTTCTACCACCCCGGCGGAAAGCTCAACCCGCTGGTGCTGGAAACCGATGTGCACCCCGGCTTCATGACCGACTGGCAGCAGCCCCTGGTGGTGGCACTCACCCAGGCCGAGGGCGTCTCGATCGTGCACGAGACCGTGTACGAGAACCGCTTCGGCTTCACCGACGCCCTGATCCGGATGGGCGCCAGCATCCAGGTCCACCGCGAATGCCTTGGCAGTGTCCCCTGCCGGTTCGGCCAGCGCAACTTCCTGCATTCCGCCGTCATCTCCGGCCCCACGCAGCTCAAGGGCGCCGACATCGACGTGCCCGACCTGCGCGGCGGCTTCAGCCACCTCATCGCGGCCCTGGCCGCCACCGGCACCTCGCGGGTCACCGGCATCGACATCATCAACCGCGGCTACGAGCGTTTCACCGAGAAGCTCGCGGGCCTGGGCGCCGATTTCGACATCACGTCGGCCCGGTAGCGGGGACCACGTGAAGGAAACGGCCAAGAGCCACATCACCTTTGTCATCGTGGCCGGAATTGTCCGGCCCGTCATGAATCTGCTGATGAACAAGAAGTGGGAGGGGCTGGAGAAACTTCCCGCCGGCGGTTTCATTGCCGCGCCCAACCACTGCACCGAGATCGATCCGCTGGTGATCGGGCACATGCTCTATAACCAGAACCGGATGCCGCACTTCCTGGCCAAGGGCAGCCTGTTCAAGGTCCCGGTACTGGGTTCGGTGCTGCGCAACACCAAGCAGGTGCCGGTGGAGCGGTCGACGGCGGGTGCCAACCGTTCGCTGCAGGTCGCCAAGGAAGTCGTGGACGAGGGCGGCGCCATCATCATCTACCCCGAGGGCACGCTGACGCGCGATCCGGAGCTGTGGCCAATGAAGGGCCACACCGGTGCTGCCCGGATGGCGCTGGAAAGCGGCATCCCGGTGGTCCCGATGGCCCATTGGGGAGCGCATGAAGTCTTTCCGCGCTATGCCAAGCGCTTCCACGTGTTTCCCCGGAAGACCTCGCGCGTGCTGGTGGGCGACCCGGTGGACCTGAGTGCCTTCGCCGGACGGCCCCTTGACAAGGCGACGCTCAGCGAAGCGACCACCGTGATCATGGACGCCATCACAGAGTTGCTGGCAACGCTGCGCGGGGGACAGCCGCCGCTGGTGCGCTGGGACCCCTCGGCGCACAACCAGTCCACCCACGGGCGCTTCATCGAACGCGGCGGGAAGCCCGGCGCGGCCCCGGAAACTACCCCGGACAGTGGCACTGCCACGGGCGGTGCCAAGTGACGGTGGAGCTCCCCACCCAGGAAGCCACTGACTCGGCCACGTGCGTTGCCGTGCTCGGCGCCGGGTCCTGGGGGACTACCTTCGCGAAAATCCTCGCCGACGCGGCCACCGCCTCCGGCGTCGAGCGCAGCATCCGCCTCTGGGGCCGCCGTGCCGCCGTCGTGGACCAGATCATCAGCGAGCACCGCAACGAGCAGTACCTCAAGGGCATCGCCCTGCCCGCCAGCATCACCGCCTCCACCGACGTCGCCGAGGTCCTTAGCGGCGCCGACCTTGTGGTCCTCGCCGTCCCCGCCCAGACCCTGCGGCTCCAGCTGCGCGAATGGAAGGACCTGATCGGACCCGGCACGCTGGTGGTTTCCCTGATGAAGGGCCTGGAACTGCACTCGGACGCCCGCATGAGCGAGGTGATCTGCGAGGAACTGGACATCCCCGCCGAGCGCGTCGCCGTGGTTTCCGGCCCCAACCTGGCCATGGAGATTGCCCGGGAGGAGCCGACGGCGTCCGTCGTCGCGTGCGCCAACGCTGCGGCGGCGGGCTGGATGGCCCGCAGCTGCACGGCACCCTACTTCCGGCCCTACACGACGTCGGATGTGGTGGGCGTCGAAATCGGCGGCATCGTCAAGAACATCATTGCGCTGGCCGTCGGCATCTGCGAAGGCAAGCAGATGGGCGACAACACCAAGGCTTCCGTGATCACCCGCGGCCTCGCCGAAACGTCCCGGCTGACGCTGGCCCTCGGCGGCGAAGCCCGGACCATGGCGGGTCTTGCCGGTCTGGGCGACCTCGTCGCCACCTGTTCCTCCGCGCTGTCGCGGAACCACACAGCCGGACGGCTGCTGGGCACCGGCCTGAGCCTGGAGCAGGTCACGGCCGAAATGACGCAGACCGCCGAAGGCATCAAGTCGGCGCAGGCCGTGCACGAGCTTGCCGGCAAGCTGGGCGTCGAGATGCCCATCACCGCCGCCGTCGTCGCGGTGCTGGCCGGAAAACTGTCCGTAGACGAACTGGGACCGCTGCTGCTGTCCCGGGACCTGAAATCCGAAGGCGATTACTAAGAGTGTCGGAAATGAACTTGACTCCAGAAGCCCGGTCCGGCCGGTCCAGGCCCCGGGTGGCGGTGCTGTTCGGCGGCCGTTCCAGTGAACACGCGGTCAGCTGCGTCACGGCGGCCGGTGTCCTCGGCGCGATTGACCAGACCAAGTACGAGGTGATCCCGATCGGGATCGCCAAGACCGGCCAGTGGGTGCTGGCCCCGGGAGACACCAAGGATTGGTCGCTCTCCGCCTCCTCGCTGCCGGAAGTGGCGCCGTCGGACCAGACCGTGACGCTGGCCGAGATCAGCGGAGAACACCAGCTGATTGTGGCCTCTCCGAACCAGGTCCCGCAGGAGCTGGGCTCAGTGGA
The DNA here is from genome assembly GCF_056394105.1 of Arthrobacter sp. 10T419. Lineage (NCBI taxonomy): Bacteria > Bacillati > Actinomycetota > Actinomycetes > Micrococcales > Micrococcaceae > Arthrobacter > Arthrobacter sp. 10T419. The sequence goes on from NZ_JBFTHF010000002.1 coordinate 114,247, forward strand.
CGTGGTCTTCCCGCTGCTGCACGGGCCGTTCGGCGAGGACGGCACCATCCAGGGTCTCCTGGAGCTCTCCGACACCCGCTACGTGGGCGCCGGCGTGCTGGCTTCGGCCGTGGGGATGGACAAGCACTACATGAAGGTGGTTTTCGAATCCGCCGGACTGCGGGTGGGTCCCTACATCACGGTGACGGACCGGCAGTGGCTCACCGACCCTGAGCTGGTGCGCAAGCGCGTGGACCAGCTCGGCTTCCCGGTTTTCGTCAAGCCCGCCCGGGCCGGCTCCTCGATGGGCATCTCCAAGGTGGATTCGCTCGAGCAACTGGACGCCGCGATTGAGGCTGCCCGGGAACACGATCCCAAGCTGGTGATCGAGGCCGGCATCGTCGGCCGCGAGATCGAATGCGCCGTGCTGGAAGGCCGCGGGACCGATGCGCCGCGCACGTCCATGCCGGGCGAGATCTCGGTTGCCGGCGGCGGCCACGACTTCTACGACTTCAATGCCAAGTACGTGGAGGACGACGCCGCCGCGCTCAGCTGCCCGGCCGACCTCCCCGACGAGGCCATCGCCCGGGTCCGCGAACTCGCTGCGGTCGCTTTCGACGCCGTCGGCGCCGAAGGCCTCAGCCGGGTGGACTTCTTCTACACGCCCGAGGGCGAACTGATCATCAACGAGATCAACACCATGCCCGGCTTCACGCCGAAGAGCATGTATCCGCAGATGTGGAAGGCCTCGGGGCTGGGCTATGCGGAGCTGATCGACGAGCTGATCTACCTGGCTCTGCACCGCAAGACCGGCCTGCGCTAGTCCCCACCGGCGCCCTAACCTCGCTCCGCTTCGGCCAGGGAACCCTGCCGGCGTGGGCCCAGCGCCTGGGTCGCTACTTTCCGGCAGGCAGGTTCTGCAGGTCCTCTTGGCCGACGCATTTCCGGCTTGCCTTGATTTTCGCGGCCGGGGCGGCGAGCTCCGCCAGCACGGTGGCTGAGCTGATCTTGTTGGGGTCCATCAGGATTTCCGTGGCAGGTTCACGACCGAACGTCGTCAGCGTCCACACCGGGTTGCCTTCCTTAATAACCCAGTCGACGCCGTTGACGCTGACGCAGCGGTCGGTGGTGGGGCCGGGGACGTTGACGCCGCAGCGCAGGACCACGAGGGACGGGTCGCCCCACGCCGCCGTCGCCTGGCTGTTGGTCTTCCGCAGTTTCGCATCGCCAAGGCTGTCCGGTAGCGCCAGCATCATGGGTGCGCAGGCGGCGTTCGCTGCATCCTTGGCAGGCGTGACGTCGACGACGGGGGAGCAGGCGCTGAGCACGAGCCCGGCTGCGGCGGCGGTTGCCAGAAGGCGAAGCGGACGTGGGGAACCGTGCGGGCGGAGCTGCTGCATCCATCCAGCCTATCCCGGCCCGAGCGCCCATCAAGACCGGAACATTCATGAGTCCGTGGCACAATGGGCCGAGCTATTTCTGTTCGCTGTTACAAGAGTTGGGGACGCATTCATGCCCGTTGAAACTGAAGACCAGGTTCCCTACGAGGACGCCCAGGGGTCCCGGACGAAAACCAAAAAGAAGAAGACTGCGCGCAACGTGCTGTTGGGCGTCGTGGCGTTCTTTCTCGTCGTAGCCGTTGGTGCCGGGGTTTACGCCTACAATCTGGCGAACAGCTTCAACTCCAAGTCGCAAAAGATCGAGCAGGCCTTTCCGGCGGAATCTGCGCGCCCGGCCGAGACTAAGACCGATGCCGTAAACCTGCTGCTGCTCGGCAGCGACAGCCGCGCCGCAACTCTCGGCGACGCGGAAGCCGGCGGTCCCTCGGACCAGCGCTCGGACACCATGATGTGGGTGCATATCCCCGCAGACCGCAAGAACATCTACATGATGTCCATCATGCGCGACACCTGGGTGGAGATTCCCGGACACGGGGAAGCAAAGATGAACGCCGCCATGGCACTGGGCGGCATTCCCCTGGTCGTCCAGACTCTGGAAGGCATGTTCGACACCCGGCTCGACCACGTCGCCGTGGTCGACTTTGAAGGATTCAAGGCAATGACTGATGCCCTGGGCGGCGTCAACGTCAACGTGCCAACGGCTTTCAACACCAAGCAGTTCTCGTTTGCCGCCGGAAAGCAGCAGCTCAGCGGCGAACAGGCGCTGGCCTTCGTTCGTGAGCGCAAAGCCTTCAGCGACGGCGACTACCAGCGCGTCAAGAACCAGCAGCTATTCCTGAAGGCACTCATGTCAAAGTTCCTCACAGCGGAGACGCTAACCAATCCGGTCCGGATCAGCAGCCTGGTGGATACCGTCTCGCCGTACGTCAGCGTGGACAAGTCTCTCGACGCGGCTGCCGTAGCCTCCCTAGCGGTGGGGCTGCGCGATGTCCGGACTGCAGACGTGGCCAGTTTCACCCTGCCGACCTCGGGAATCGGGACCTCTGCGGACGGCCAATCCATCGTGTTGCGGGACGATGCCGCCATCGCCAAGGTCGCCGCCGCCCTGCGCGGGGACACTCTTGGCAGTTTCGTCAAGTCCATCGGATCGGGTTCCTAACAACGCGCCATTGTTCAGGGAATTGCCGGGAAACCGGTAGGATGCTCTCGGTGCCGATTTTATGAACCGCGGCCCCGACGTAAAGTACGGCGCTGAACTTACGACGTACCGAACAGGATTTTGCTTTGGGGGAACACTTGAACACTTCACGCTGCGGTGGTTACCGGACCACTCTGAAGACTGCGGCTTTCGGCGCCGCCGCGGCGCTTCTCCTCAGCCTGGGTTCCGCCCCCGCCCACGCGGAAGGTGATGGCACGCCCGCCCCTGATCCCATCGTGATCGTGGATCCGGCGCCTTCCGAGCCCGCTCCGGCACCGGATCCCGCCCCCGCGCCGGATCCCGCGCCGGCGCCGGCTCCCGTTCCGGCGCCGTCGTCGCAGGCGCCCGCCCCGGCGGCGCCGGTACGTCCGCCAGCCGGCCCGGCACCGGCAGCACCGATCATCCCGCCACCCGCGCCGGCGGTTCAAGTGCCCGTTCCGGAGGCTCCGGTTGTTCCGCCAGCGGACCCGGCACCAACAGTCGGGGAAAGCACTCCAACGCCGACGGCGACTCCGTCGGCCAGCGCTTCAGCCGCGCCGGCGTCGGCTGCACCTTCCGAGACGCCGGCACCGGAGCCTGAAAAGGCGGACCCGGTGATCCAGTCCTCCCCGGTGATCCAGGCCGCAGTGACCGCGGCGACCGGCAGCCCTTTCGGGGTGCAGCTCATAACCGTCCTGGTCCTGCTGGCGGCCGGCTTTGCTTACTTCCGCGCCTTGGGCGCGAGGGGCCGGGCGACCTCGAAGGGCGCACGCTAAGGTGGCTCAGGAAGTCCGCCCGAACCCGTCCGAAACTCCTGAGAGAGCGGACCGACCGGTTCGCGTCAGCCTGTTGGTGCATTCCTATTGGCCCGAGAGCAGCCCTCCCCAGCGCCGCTGGACGGCCCTGCTGAAGGAATTCTGCGCCTCCGGCTGGGATGTCGATGTGATCACGCCGGTTGCCCACGCCCCGGCTGGACGGCGGGACCTTCCTGCCAAGTTGGCAGGCCGTGCGTTCCGGCGACAGAAGGGCCAGTTCTCTGAGCAGATCCGGCGCGTCCCCTTCCTGCCGCATGGCAACTCGCAGCTGGCACGCTTTATCGATCATTGTTTCTCTGCCGTTATGACGGTGCCGCTCGGACTGTTAACGCCGCGGCCCGACGTCGTCATCGCCACCGCACCGAGCCTGCCGATTCTTGCCGCGGGGTATCTCCTGGCCCGCCTCCGCAGGGCTCCTCTGATCGTCGAAATGCGCGACGCATGGCCGGACCTAGCCCGCGATTCGCGCATGGTGAAGGGTCGCGTCAAGAGTGTGGTTGAGGTGGCCGTTGATTTCATCCAGCACCGTGCCGACCTTGTGGTAACTGTCACCGACGGATTTGCCGATACGCTGCGCGGGCGCGGTATCAAGAACGTCGCAACGGTCAGCAATGGGTTGCATGTGGACACCATACCGGTGCTGTCCCCACCGGAGCCGGAGCGCGAAACTCTTGAAGCCCTGTACCTCGGCAACCACGGTGCGAGCCAGCGGCTGGAGGTGGTGATCCGTGCCAGTGCGCTGGTGGGGGACTCCATGCACCTGCACCTGGTGGGTGACGGGACACGAAAGCCGGCGCTCCAGAAGTTGGCACGTGAGCTGAACGCGCCTGTGACCTTCCACCCGTCCCTGCACGGGCCGGCCGTGATGGCGCGCTATGCCTCGGCCGACACGTGCATCGTCTCGCTCAGGGACGACTGGAAGTCGTTTGAAACGACCGTGCCGTCGAAGACCTATGAGGTCTTGTCCCTTGGGCGCCACGTCACGGCAATCGTGATTGGCGAAGCCGCCCGAATCATCGCAGATGCAGAGGCGGGCGACATCGTGCCCAGCAGCCCGGAGGCGGTGGCCGAACTGTGGCGCAAGTTGGCGGCAGACCGCTCCCGACTGGTGCGGGACGACACCAGCCGGCAGTGGGTCAAGGAACATGCCGACTATTCCCTGCTGGCGGACCGCTACATGGGGCTGATCGAGAAACTGCTCAACCGGGAGACGGTCTCGTCCCGATGACCCGGTTCCTCCGCAATATCCGGCTGGCCGCAGCCGTGGCCGGCAGCCACCTGACCGACGATCCGCTTCTACTGCTGTTGCAGCTGAGCCGACGCTTGCCGCCGCGTCTGGTGGGCCCGCCTGCGGCGGCGGTCGTCCGCCACGCGCATCGTGATTCCACCGCTATTCCCGTCCTCCTCGCCATGCTGGTAAAAGGCGACGACGCAGAGGTTGAGCGGCGGCTCTCCCTCGCCGCCGCAACCGCAGCGACGGGGGAGCGCGCCCGCCGGCTCGCCGACGTCGCCCTCGCCGCCCAGCTGCCTGCCGTGGCCGATGCTTTCCTCGGCCGCGCGGAAGGCGCGCCGGGTCTGGACGGTTCCCGTGCCCGCCGCTTCTGGTACGACGGCGCAGTCAGCGACGCCGTCGAGGTCCTGGCGGGTGACGGTCGGGCACGCCGTGGTCAGCGGTCCCGGCTGGCAGCCGAGCTGAGCGTCCTCAGCGGCGCGGCTCCGGTACTCGACGGCGTGGACTACAGTCCCGTCCCGGGCCGCGTGCTGCACCTGCTAACCAACTCCCTGCCCCACACAGCCAGCGGGTACGCGCAGCGGTCACACTCCATCCTTGCCGCTCAGCAGGCTGCGGGCTGGGACGTGCTGGCCGTGACCAGGTTGGGGTACCCGGTCCAGATCGGCAAGATCTCCGCGAAGCCGTCCGATGTGGTGGACGGTGTCCGTTATCGACGACTCCTTCCGGCAAAGCTGGCAGCAACCATGGATTCGCGGCTGCAGCAGCAAGCCGAAGAGCTGCTGGACATCGTGCTGGAATTCAAGCCCAGCGTGCTGCACACCACCACGCACTACGTCAACGCCTTAGTGGTCCGCGCCGTGGCCCGGGCCGTGGGCATTCCCTGGGTGTATGAGGTGCGCGGGCAACTTGCCGACACCTGGGCTTCGACGCGTGGCCCGGCGGCCAAGGAAAGCGAACGCTACCGGCTGTTCCAGGAACGGGAGGCCGAGGTCATGCGGGATGCCGACCTCGTGGTGACCTTGGGTGGTGCCATGAAGGCCAACATTGTGGCCGCCGGAATCCCGGAAGCAAAGGTGCTGATTGCGCCAAACGCTGTCGGTGGTGACTTCCTTAAGGAGCCGCTCGATGCCAGCAGCGCCCGCCGTGAGCTAGGGCTCAACGAGAGCGGGCAGTACATCGGTACGGTCAGCAGTTTGGTAGCCTATGAAGGCCTCGATTGCTTGATCGAGGCATTTGTACTGCTCGCCCCGCGCCTGCCGGACTTGAAGCTGCTCATTGTGGGAGACGGCGTGTCCCGCCCCGCACTCGAGGTCCAAGCCCGCCAGTCAGGCTATGGCGACCGCATCATTTTCACCGGGCGGGTACCGCGCGAGCAAGCGGTGCGCTATCACCAGGCTTTGGATGTCTTTGTGGTGCCACGCAGGGATCTGGAAGTGACCCGGTCCGTGACCCCGCTCAAGCCGGTGGAAGCATTGGCGTGCGCGCGTCCTGTCGTAGCGAGCAGGCTGCCGGCGCTCGAGGAGATTGTAAGAGAAGGCGAGAGCGGACTTTTGTTCCGAGCGGGTGACTGCTTCGAGTTCAGCAATAAGCTGGGGCGGCTTCTTCGTTCCGAGGAGCTAAGGACGCGTTATGGACAAGCAGGGAGACAGAGCGTCTTGAAGAGTCGCACGTGGAAGGCCAACGCGAAAGCGATGGCTGACGCCTATGAAAGACTTACTAAGGAAAGTCGTTGAGTGCCGAAACGCGGTCTGGCCCGGCAGCGCCGCAGCCCACAGCGGTAACAACATCCGTGAATTTGCGCGGGCTGCGCCGAGTAGGGGCGCGACCGTCGCTGCTGGATTACCTTGTCTCACTTTGGGATTACAGGCACTTCATATTTTACGATGCAAGATCACGCGTTCAAACCGGGAACGAGCAAGATAAGCTCGGGCTTGCGTGGCTGGTTCTTGGCCCTCTGCTCAACGGGTTGATGTTCTACCTGATAATGGGGTTGCTCCTGAACTCAGGCGGTGGCACCGAAAACTTCGTTGCATTTCTCATCATCGGTGTGTTCCTTTTTCAAATGAGCACACGCGCAATTTCAAGCTCATCGCGGGTTATCGCCTCGAATAAGAACATCATCCACGCATTTCAGTTTCCCCGTGCAAGCTTGGTCCTGGCCGCCAATGTTCGAGAGCTACTGTCGAACATTCCGGTTATAATCGTTATGCTCATTCTTATTATCGTCCTCCCCCCAGCTGAGGAAATCTCTTGGCGCTGGTTGCTATTGATCCCGATAGTGGGCCTCCAGCTCCTTTTCAACCTCGGACTCGGGCTTATCCTCGCAAGATTGGTGTCGATCGTCAATGACATCAGCCAGTTGATTACTTATGCAATGCGGTTGTGGATGTACGCGTCTTGTATGTTCTTTTCCATTGATCGATTTGACCGTGTTCCCATTATCAAGGCGATTATGGAGTTTAACCCGCTCTATAACGTTCTCCACTTGGCGCGGGAATGTCTCCTGTACGGAAACGTCGGTTCCTTGCGGGCGTGGGCCATCCTGGCGCTGTGGTCAGTTTCTGCCGCGGCGGCTGGAATCGTATTCTTCTGGAAGGGAGAAGAAACGTATGGCAGAGAACTCTGATCTTCATTTTGTTCAAGGCACGCCCGCCGTCGTCATCGACAAGGTGAGCATGGTGTACCAGACCACCTCACGGACAAATGGCGGAGCTTCGTCGTCTCCCGCCGGTTGGGCCGGTCTCAGGCGTGCGGTCAAGAGGGCCAAGCCTGTGGAGGTCACTGCCCTCAAGGGCCTGTCTTTGGTCGTGGAACACGGGGAGTCCGTAGCTGTAATTGGCCGGAACGGCTCCGGCAAAAGCACTCTCCTCAAGCTCGTGGGCGGTCAAATACCGCCTACGTCAGGCGCGGTTTACGCTACTTCCACACCGGTGATGTTGGGTGTCAATGCAGCATTGTTGCCGGGACTTTCCGGTGAGCAGAATATTGTGCTGGGTTGCCTTGCCATGGGAATGAGCCATCGGCGGATTGATGAAAAGTTCGATGACATCGTGGATCTCTCTGGCTTGGAAGACGCCATCCGTATGCCGATGAAGTCGTATTCATCAGGTATGAGTTCAAGACTGCGCTTCGCGATCGCAGCGAGCATCGACCCTGAAATCCTTATCATCGATGAAGCCTTGAATACCGGCGATGCCCAGTTCAAGGACAAAACCCGCGAGCGCATGCTGGAGCTACTTGATCAAGCGGGAACAGTATTCTTGGTGAGTCACAGCATGTCGACCGTTCTGGATCTGTGCAATCGGGCCATCTGGATCGATCAAGGGGAGTTGGTAGCAGACGGCGACCCGGAGAAAGTCGTCAAGTGGTACCGCATGTTTACACAGAAGCTAGCTGCTGGGGATCGTATCGGTGCTATGAAGCTCCGGCGTCGTATGATCCATGATCTGGAGGTTGCTGACGTCAGCGACCGGAACTCCGCTCGGCGGTCGAAGGCGTGAGGGCCGCGATTAGGTCAGCACGGGAGTTCGTTTGGCACCTCAGGTCTGGAGGGCCGGAGCAGGTACGGCAATGGCTGGCACGCAAAGCGGTCGAAGCAGGGCACCGGAGACTCGAATCTGTGCGGGACGCGGAAGGCGCCTGGACGGGGCGGGGCAAAAAGCGCCGGCTCAGGTTCAAGCCATCCACAATTAGTCCGACGCGAAAGTCCGTCCAACCGGCTGTTCGGGTGGCCGTAATATTGGACGACTTCTCACTGACCGCCTTCAGTATGGAATGGGATTGTGTTCCGGTAGTGCCAGCGACTTGGCGGGCTCAGCTGGAGGACAGGCGCATAGACTTCTTGTTTGTGGAATCGGCCTGGACTGGCAACAGCGGGGCCTGGACCGGCAAAATAGCGGCCAAGCACCCGGCTGAATTATCCGTTCTTCAGGAACTGACAACCTGGTGTAATGAACGGCAGATACCAACTGTTTTCTGGAATAAGGAAGACCCGCCCCACTTTCAGGATTTTCTGTCGGCAGCCAAGCTCTTCGACCACGTCTTCACGAGCGATTCGGGCAAGCTCGAGGACTACAGACGCGAACTGGGCCACGAGAGAGTAGCGGTGCTGCCATTCGCGGCCCAGCCAGCATTGCACAACCCTGTGCGACCGAAATTCGGCTGGCACGAGCGTGACGTTGCTTTCGGAGGAATGTATTTTACCGAAAAATACCCCGAGCGTCGCGAGCAGTTGGACCTTCTGCTCACCGCTGCCGTCAAAGCGTCTTCCTCCATGAGCACCGGGCTGGAGATATTTTCACGCCAGATAGGCGGCGAGGCGAAATATCAGTTCCCGGAAGAATTTGAGGGCCGCGTGGTGGGCGGCCTCGGATATGCCGAGATGCTGACGGCCTACAAAGCCTACAAGACATTTCTTAACGTGAACTCTGTAGTGGATTCACCCACGATGTGCTCCAGGCGGGTCTTCGAGGTTGTGGCGTCCGGTTCCAACCTCGTCACAACCCCGAGCCCGGCCATCGACACATACTTTGGACCCGACGAAATCTTCAGTGTTCAGACTGAGGCGGAAGCGGAGCAGTTGCTTAGGGCGCTGCACCGGAATCCTGAAATGGGGGATCGCCAGCTCCACCGCGGGCAACGACGCATCTGGCGGGACCACACATACAGCATACGAAGTAAACAGGTGCTGGCAGCCGTCGTCCCCGCCCTACAGGCAGCCGCGGGCCGGCCATTCGTCTCGGCGTTGGTCTCGACGTTCCGACCTTGGCAAATTGAACACGTGTTTGAAACTCTCGGTCGTCAGTGCCATGTTGAAGTCGAGCTGGTGCTGCTGACACACGGATTCGAGCCGGACGCCGCCGCGATCGACAGCCTTCAGCGAAAGCACGGTGTTTCTAACGTGATTTTGCTCGCGGCTCCTAGTTCAGTTCCCCTAGGAACGTGCCTCAACATGTGCGTTGAAGCGGCATCAGGTGAGGTTCTGACCAAAATGGACGACGACGACTACTACGCTAGTAACTACCTGAGTGACCAGTTGTATGCGCTTGATTACTCTGGTGCCGACGTTGTCGGAAAACAGGCCCACTACATGTACCTCTCCGTGCTCAATGCAACGCTGCTGCGCTTTCCGGAGTGGGAGCATCGGTATACTCGGACGGTCATGGGTCCGACCATCATGGGTACTGCAGACATCTTCCGCCGTTTTCCGTTTGCTGCGATCGGCAAGGGGGAGGACAGTCTGTTCCTTCGGGACATCGCCAGGGATGAAGCGAGTGTCTATTCCTCCGACAGGTTTAACTATTGTCAGTTGCGGTCTGGTTCGGGTCATACCTGGACGGCCAGCGAAGCAGAACTGTTGGCTACAGGGTCATTGAAATTTTTTGGAAACTACAGGGACGAAGTCTCTGTCTGAATGGGGGAATCACCTTATGAATACCATTGAAAGCGTAGCGGTCGTCGGTCTGGGCTATATCGGACTTCCGACTGCAGCGATTTTGGCAGGCAACGGCGTGCACGTCGTCGGCGTGGACGTGAACCCTGACACCGTAGAATCTGTCAACCGAGGCGAGGTCCCGTTTGTGGAGCCGGACTTGGCTTCCTACGTGGCCGGGGCCGTGAGCCAGCAGAAGCTCCTCGCGTCGACTGAAACGCCCAAGGCACAGGCGTACATCGTGGCTGTTCCGACCCCGTTCAACGCGGACCACACTGCCGATGTCAGCTACATCAAGGCCGCAGCAGAGGGAATCGCCCCGCAGCTGGTCGGAGGTGAACTCGTCATCCTTGAATCCACCTCACCTCCCGGGACGACGAAGCTGCTTGGTGACTACCTCATCAGCCTACGACCGGACTTGAGCTTGGACGGGGCCGAAGGCAGACCTGCTATTCATGTGGCTCACTGCCCAGAACGCGTCCTGCCGGGCCGAATTATGATTGAGCTCGTGACCAACGACCGCATCGTTGGGGGGCTGACTACTGAGGCCGCGAATTTGGCGAAGGCGCTGTATGCCGTTTTCTGCCAAGGGGACATTTTGGTGACGGACGCTGCCACCGCTGAGATGGCGAAACTCGTGGAAAACTCCTACCGCGACGTCAATATCGCTTTTGCGAACGAGCTCTCTGTGATCAGCGACAAGCTTGGCATTAATGTCTGGGAACTCATCAAGCTGGCCAACCATCATCCGCGTGTCAACATACTGCAGCCCGGGCCTGGCGTAGGCGGACACTGCATTGCTGTGGATCCTTGGTTCATAGTAGCGGCGGCACCCGAGGAAGCCCGGCTTATCCGGCAGGCCCGCGAAACCAATGATTCAAAGCCGGCCTGGGTCATTCAGAAAGTCCAAGAAGCCATCGGTAACAAGGTATCCCCGAAGGTAGCCGTATTGGGGCTGGCCTTCAAGGCCAACATCGACGACTTGCGTGAATCCCCGGCTGTGAACATCGTTCAGCAGCTAAGCGTCAAGCTTGAGGGTGCCAGCATCCTAGTCGTGGAGCCCCATGTCGACAGCCTTCCGCGGCAGCTGTCCGGTCTTCGGAACGTCTCGCTCGAGGAACTTGAGTCTTCGCTGCACGTTGCGGATGCGGTGGTCCTCTTGGTCGATCACGATGTCTTCAAGGAGATCGACCCGGTCATGCTAGACGGCAAAGCGGTAGTGGACACCCGAGGCATCTGGCAGGAGGATTCCCGCAGTATCGCTGCGGGTGTCTAAAGAAACGCGAAGCGAGACTATGACGTATTCAGATGAAGTTGCACGGCTAAGCACCGTTCAGCTTGCCAAGCGCAAACGGTACATGCAGGATATCGACTCCCTGATACGTGACTACGAGCGTCTTGTCGTTGCTGAAGGGAAATACCGCCGTCGGGCCGAAAGCCTGGACAAGGATCTTCGCGCCATGCGGAGGGCCAGAGACAAGGCGATGGCGCAACTGGACGCTGCCAATCGAAGCAACAATGAGCTCAAGTCTGTCCTGAAGGCTCTGCGGTCCTCGAAAAGTTTCCGGTTAGCACGTGCGATCGGCGTTCCCGCACGATGGCTTTCCCGCGCAGCGGTCGCGCCACGCAGGAGTGCAGGAAACGGTTCAATCTCGCCGTCTGCATTAGGCGGCCGTACTGCCGCCGAAGCGACGCGGTCAATCCCCGGGAAGACGCCATCTGCAAAGGCGACGGTTCCGGCACGTCCCACTCGCCACCAACTTCTAAACGACTTTGCAACACATCCGTCGAAAGCCGCCGCGCTGAAGCTGATTTCGCACGATTACTTCGACAGGGGAGCCATCCTTCAGCCGGCGGACTTCATCCGACAGCATGCAGCGTTGCTGGAGGACGTCGGCGGGAGTGAGCTCGTACTGCTGCAAAATATCTTGGGCCAATATGAGCTGTTGACGGCCCCTCCCTTCATTGCCCAGCGACAGCCGAATGCTGGGTACTTGGCGGAACACGGCCGCATAATGTACTGCGCTCATAGCACGGGCCACTTCAACAGTAATGGTTACTCGACTAGGACCGCAGGGGTTGTCGGTGGGCTAAGAAGCAACGGCGAAGACGTTGTAGTTGTTGCCCGACCGGGCTACCCGTGGGACTCCAAAGTCGATGTGCCCGTCGCCGCGGCTGAAAGATTTGTCCGGGAAATAAGCGGCGTGCAGCACGTCTTCAATCCAGGTCCCAGCTGGACCGGTGACCGCCTCGACTACTATCTGGCGGAAGCCACAGACGTCTATGTAAGAGAAGCCCAGCGCCACCGCGCCTCAGTCATACATGCTGCCTCGAACTACGTGACGGCGCTTCCGGCGCTCCTGGCCGCCCGACGACTTGGTATACCTTTCGTATATGAAGTCAGGGGACTGTGGGAGATAACGCAAGCCTCTAGCAAGCCCGCATGGCGTAATACTGACCGGTTCCGCCTCGCAATGAGTCTCGACACGCTGGTTGCCAAGGAAGCTGATTCCGTACTGGCGATTACGAGCCAGGTGCGGGATGAACTGGTGTCTCGGGGCGTAAGTGGGCACGCGATCAGCCTCTTGCCTAACGCGGTTGACACTGACGCATTTACTCCAATGCCGCCTCTGGAATCTCTACGCAAGAAACTAGGATTGGCCAGCGATACCACTGTGGTGGGATATGCGGGAAGCATCGTGCCCTATGAGGGACTGGAGGACCTCCTGGAGGCGGCAAAATTCGTCCTCGACGCGGGCGTGGACATCACTGTGGTTGTAGTTGGAGACGGAGCGGAACTAGCGGCACTGAAGCGGCAGGCGACAGAATTTGGAATTCGCGACAAAGTAATCTTCGCCGGCCGCGTCGCAGCAGCAGATGTCCCTGGCTACCTTAGCTTGTTCGATATCATGCCCTGCCCCCGACGCCGATTGCCTGTAACTGAGCTGGTGTCGCCGTTAAAGCCTTTGGAGGCAATGGCCAGCGCCAAGGCACTGATCTTGAGTGACCTCGCGCCGATGCGCGACCTTGCCGGCCCGAACCAGGAGCGGGCACTGCTGTGCGAGGCCGGAAGTCCCGAATCCCTAGCCGCCGCTATAATCAAATTGACCGGGGATCCCGAGGCGCGGACTTCCATGGGGCGACGGGCAAGGCTTTGGGCTATAGACCAACGAACGTGGAGGGCTGCCGGCAGTACAGCTGTTCGCGCCCACGACCGTGCCAAGGCCGCCAGTGCGGCGACGTCCGCGCGAAATCTCAACGAACTGACCATCGGAATTATTTCGGACGAGTTCACCCTGGAGGGTTTGCGCGGAGAGGTAAACCTGGTGGAACTCCGTCCTGACTGCTGGCGGGAGCAAATCGCTGCTCAGCCGCTTGATGCGCTGTTCGTGGAGTCTGCCTGGGAAGGCCTCAACGGACTCTGGAAGCAGAAAGTCGGGTACTACGATGAAGCGCGCTTCTCGACACTGAAAGAGATTCTGGAAGACTGCAACACGCGGGACGTGCCGACGATCTTTTGGAACAAGGAAGATCCGGTGCACTTCAACCGCTTCCGCGAAACATCGCGCCATTTCGACCACGTATTCACCTCGGATTCGGATTGCATTCGCCGATACAAGGAGAACGCTGGCCCCCGCCAGAAGACCGTCGCCTCACTGACCTTTTACGCCCAACCCCGCCTACACAACATCATCCCGGCCAACCGCCCCTACGATCACACGGTCGCCTACGCGGGCTCCTATTACGGTGACCGGTACAAGAACCGCTCAGAAGAGCTGGCAACCATACTCGGCGTCGCTAAGAACCACGGACTAGCTGTTTACGACCGCCAACATCTGAACCCCGAAAGCCCGTATCGTTTCCCAGCAAACTTGAGTCGTTTCGTCCGTGGCGGGCTTGCCTACCCGGAAATGGTTGAGGCATACAAGGCTCACCCGGTGCATATAAACGTGAACTCAGTGGATGCATCACCCACGATGTTTTCGCGTCGCGTCATGGAACTTGCCGCTTCCGGTTCAGCTGTAGTCAGCGGAAAGGGGCTCGGCGTCGAGCAGATCATGAACGGGCTAGTGCCCGTCGTCCGGGGTGCCGACGAGGCGGGGCTACTTATCCAGGAATGGATGAGTAACGAACGATCCCGTAACCGCGATGCGTGGTTGGCCTACCGATATGTACATCGCGGCCACACAGCCGCCCACCGACTTGCTTACTTACTTCGGACCGCAGGCCTTACCGTCGCGGCACCCGAACTGCCCTCCTACGCTGTCTACGTGCCGGAACTGACAGCGGAGGTCGCCTCAGTTTTGGGCATGCAGACAGTTCAGCCCGCTCACGTCTATTGCGCCTTGGCCAGCACCGAATCGCGACTCCCAGTTACAGTCGTAAGCGATCGCGATGCGGCACGACGGCTCGCGGAAGCCGCCGGAATTTCGTTCATGGGCGAACCGGGGACAGGACACTCGGACCGCACGATCTTTGAAGATTTGCTTACGCCCACGACCTTTGGAGCCTGGAGTTCGATCTCCATCTCAAGCGAGGAACTTGATACCCCTGGTCTCGGTCTGGCGCAACTGGGCGAAGGCAACGGCCATGAACCCCTGCTCCGAAACATCTCCGGAATGCTGCCAGCGAACCCACTACGCCTTAGGCGGGAAGTAGAGGCCTCACCGACAAGGCCCACGAACTCTAGAAGCAACGAACCGAAGAACGTACTGATTGCGGGACATGACTTGAAATTCGCGACGGGAATAATCGGGGAACTGGCTTCGCGTGGACATAACGTCACCATCGACAAATGGCAGGACCACACCCGGCATGATGAGGAGCAAAGCCAGACCTTGCTGGCCGAAGCGGACGTGGTGTTCTGCGAATGGACACTGGGCAACGCCGTCTGGTATTCAAGGAATGTCTCGCCACACCAGCGGTTGGTCACGCGGCTCCATCTTCAGGAAATCTCGCGTCCCTACGTGAGGGACGTTGCATACTCTGCAGTCGACAAAGTCATTTTTGTCGGAAAGCACATTCTGGATGTTGCGGTAAGGGACCACGGGGTTCCGGCAAAACAGAGCCTGGTCATTCCCAACCCGGTAGACGTCACTTCGCTCGACCTGGACAAGGCCGAAGGTGCCAGATTCAACCTCGGATTTGTCGGCATTGTTCCAGCTAGAAAGCGTCTCGACAAGGCGCTCGATGTTCTGCGACTCCTGCGAATGAATGACGATCGCTATCACCTCTTCATCAAAGGTAAACGTCCCGAGGACTTTCCTTGGATGGCCAACAGGCCAGACGAGATGTTCTTCTACGAAGAGCAGTACGCGCGAATAGGAGCGGACCCGTTGCTGGCGGGGGCGGTCACTTTTGATGCGCAGGGCGACGACATGGCCGAGTGGTACAGAAAAATCGGAATCGTTCTCTCCGTAAGCGATTTTGAGTCATTCCATTTAACGCTTGCCGACGGGGCTGCTTCCGGAGCCGTCCCCGCAAGCCTCGCCTGGCCCGGTGCTGACCAAATCTACCCAACCGATTGGTTGCACGCCGACGAACGCGCGATGGCGGTCTTCTTGTCTGGTTTGAACGAGGATTCGTGGAGAATAGCAGGCGCGCGTGCAAAGGATATTGTCGATACGCGCTTCGAAAGCACCAAAGTGATCCCGGAACTGGTGGCCACTATTTTAGGCGGGGACGAAGGGTAGACGGCGAATTCGGGTTCGCGAACGCTGATGGAGGGGGCGTGACGACCAGGGCGTCGGGGATTTGGCATTTCCCCGACGCGTGGCCTGGCGCCTGGGAATTGAGGTCGTTGCGATCGATCCATCCAAGTGGGTTGCGATCAGACTTACATATCAACCATGCCCGCGGCCCGCTCCAGCAGGGAGAGCCAGGTCAGAGGCACCGGAGACAGCTTTGTGCACAGTGGAGGAGGATCCACAGCAGTAGCCGATCTTGCCCTGCCCGTGGCGGCGGTTGACATGGAGGGCAAAGTTCCGGCGCTGCCGTCGGACGGGGTCCCTTTGGTGACCGGGGCGGGCGGCTGTGTGTCACTGCCGGTCGGAAAATGAGCAATTGTGACGGCAGCCGAGTTCAGTGGTCGTCGCCACAGTTTATGGTCCCCTCGGGGGTGATGCGAGACGTCGTCATCGAGCTGGATGGGCCTGGAGACGCGGGCGACGCACCATCACCGATGTTGAAGCCGTCGTCGAGTACGACTGAGGTCAGTAGATGGTGACCATCGGTTCCTTGATGTAGACGCGCTGCTCGTAGGTCGGCTGGAGTGTGCTGCTACCCGAGCCGCGGTAGAGTCCGCTGTGCCAGACGACCCACTGGGAGTCCCACGCTTCGGCGGCGTGACACCACGTCCGCTTTCCAATCTCAGCGCCCTCAGGGTCGAGGCTGACGCACGCAAGGGACTTCACCGCGTCAGCACGATACGTCACCGTCGCGTACGTTGCGGAACCGTCCACGAACGGCAAGAGCGGAATGCTCCATGCCTTGAGACTGGAGCCGTCGTCGCCCCACAGGCGCCAGTATCCGTTCTCCACCCGGAGCGCGACCTGGGCGTAGCGCCAACCACCATCCTTGTCGGGACCGTGCAGCTGGACCAGGGAGTGCCATGACCTCCCGTCGTTCTTCGCAGGGCCGAGGACCGGCTTGAGCCAGCCCTTCCACCGCGTTGTCTTCCCGGGCGCGGACAGCGTCGCAGCCGCCTGCGACGCGCCGACCTTGATCTCACTGCGGCGCTTGAGGTCAGGCGACGCATCAGCGGGTGCGCCGGTGATCCACCAGTCGGTCGCCTCGTATTGCCCGGGCTTCATGCCGTTCCACTCCGAGGCGGTGTACCACGCGGGCTGACCCACGCCGTTGGGTGCGGCCATGGGCCCGTAGTTTGTATGGCCATGCGCTGACGCGCTGACCGTGGGCGCAAGCATGAGGGCAGCTGCCACCATGCCCGCGATGCTGCCTCGATTGAAGATCACCTTCGAGCCTCCTTCACACACTGCTTCCACAGCTCGACATTGCGTTTGGCCCACCATTCGGAGGCCTCCCACTCGGGCTGGTCATTGTGCGTCTCGCTGTAAATGAGGTGCGAGCAGCAGTAGTTCCGGTCTTCGCCCAAGAAGCTTCATTGCAGTAGAGCGCTTGTACGCGCGACTCTTGCAGTGCGCCTCGGGCATGATCCCACGTCGTGGCTTGTTGCCCATCGGGAGGATTTCGCACAGCGCGACCGGTGATCTCTTCATGCCCTCGCATGGGCGTGGACGAGAGTGGTGTGACAAGCTTGCGCGTCTTCGCGTACTTGCGCTTCTGAGCCGGGGTGCGTTCGGCTCCGGGCGTGGTCATGACCTCATCCCTCTACAGCCGCCAGCACTCCGCCGCGTTCTTCTGCCCTCTGCGTGATGACTTCATTATGTGTCGTCGCCAAGCTAAGGCCTTCGTTCTCAGGCTCGTCCTCCGTTGACGTGACCTCCTGCGAGTTCTTCAGGGAGTTGGCTGCACTGTCGCCGTGCGGGATTTTGCCCGCTTCGGGGCGCGCACTCAAATTCTCAGCGTCGGCATGCGAATCGCCGCCGCCGGCGCCCACGACACCTTTGGATCGGACGTTGGCGACTTCCTTCACCAGCTCCTCTTTGCGCATGCCGGATGCAACGCTAATGTTTTTGTCATAGGTCTCGTGGTGGAGTTCGTCCACCTTCATTTCCCGCAACTCAGTCGCGCCGACATCTGGCGTATGAAGCGTCGCAACACCCGGCTTTTCAGTCATGGCGTCCTCCTCGTGCAGGACGAAAGCCAATTACTAAGTTGTATAGTCCGTGCCAGGAGCGTCGTCAAGATCTCCCGCTCGCAGGCTAAGAGGGGCGTATGCCACGGCGGGATCCAGTTTTTGCCCCACTTCAATGCCTATCGTCTTTGGCCCGCGGGTTCGGCTTGGCGCGCCCCTTGGGCTCGGCCCCCACTATCCAGTTCCTAAAGCAAAGCGTGGACATGAGCCGCAGTTCGGCGGGCAGCTCCCCAGACAGTTGAGGCCTTGGGCATGACCCGAAGGGGAGCGCAGGGCGAGCTCGGCTGCAGATTCGCGGGCAGTTCAAAAACACTGGTGGCAGGGTAGCGGAGCTCATGTGCTGACCTCCTTGACGACGTCGATCATCGGGCGGCCGTCGCACGGAACTTACACAAGCACTGGACTCCTACGTGGAGGTATGGGCTGCCGCAGAGAACTCGGGCAGTGGGGCCTCTTGAAATGGGGGTCTACCGAAAGCAGAGATCGGCATGACCGCATCACGCAGGCGATCTACCCGCGAATTCAAGGACGAGTTGGGCCGCGAGGTGATCAACACGTCCAAGCCGAGTTCGAGCGCGAAGTTCAAGAGCTGCGGGCCGAGACCGCCTACCTGAAAAACGCCGCTTTGATAAGGTGGCGCATCGGACCGGTCACGCTCGGTCGGCGACGGCCTTCCATGCGTAGAACGACTCTTTATAGCACCACAGCACCCGCGAGGCCGCTGCGACGGAAATCCCGTCCGTGGCAAGACCAAGGACCAGCGGAAACTGCATTCTGGGAACAGCTCCCGGGCGAAGAACGCCGCTGCCCGGCGAAGCCTCTCATTCTCGCGCTCCAGTACCCGGATCCGTTTCCTGGCATCCCTGAACCCCGCGGCTTCCTTCTCCCTCAGACCTGGCCCATGGCCGGCCTGTCCTACTGGAATACGTCTGTCGTCAGCTGACGAAGTTGAAGTTTCATGCTGAGGAGTTCCTTCCTTAGCTTGGCTGCTTCATCCACAATCGACGCTGAAATTTCCCAGGTCTTGTTGGAGCCTGTAGACGGCGCATTCTTGGCGTGCTCTCTCCATTGACCGAGGTTTTCCTGGTCAATCCCGAAAGTTGAGTAGGAAGCCTGCGTCATGAACCTGCAGCCTTCATCCTCGAGAATCGCTGTCCGTCGTGCACCGAAACTTGTGTCAGACTGCTTGTGCCGCATGTACATATACGAGCGGCTTGGCTCATTATCTACAATGACATTCAACGCATTTTTCTGTGCCCACTCAGCCAATCTGTGGTGCCCTACCTGCGCATAAGACTGAACCAAAGAAGCCGGGCCATAGAAAAAAGTATTCATGGACATGAACTCATGACTAATCGGACGCATTTTTCTGTCCGCCAAAGAAACTTCCCAGCCCCCCGGCAACGTAACCAGTGACGCATTGTAGTCCACTCGGGCCACTAACGAAAGACAACGGTCAAGGAAGTCAGATGCCAGGGCGTCATCGTCATCGATTCTGATGAGGCCAACTTTCTGTCCCTCCGCGGCCCGAGCAGACGCAAAAGCTTCCAGCTCGGCGAATGCGTCGAAGTGGAACTGAACCGGCGCGAATGTCACAAGGTGTTCCAGGCCGACCGAGGTGACGAGTGCCCTAAGAATCTTCAGGGTCTCGGAGTCCATGTCTTTGTCTATGAAGATGATCCACTCTGTGCCTGGCCTGCAAAACCGTCCCACCGAGGGGAGTGTCGTGGCGGCAAACAACCGGAGTCGGTAATCCCACCAGCGCGGATCGAAAACCCCTATGCCCATCCTTGTATAGAAAATAACGGGGATGGTCGGTCTTGGGAACAAGCCCGGTTCCGGGTCTCCTGTGCACTCTGCTGCGACATGCGCGTCCGCGGGCCCCTCCGTCGCGGGTCGAGAAGCGGAAGTGCCAATGTCGTGCATCTCGGATTCTCTTTCCTGCTAGCTCTTGTAACCGCAACGAACTCTATACGATCCCAGGCGCAGCGTGCGGGCACCGTCGCGGCGTTGCTGCCTTCCTTACCCTGCAGCCACCAGCTGGCTGACGCTTATCTGGATACAGCTGCGCCTTTCACTAATGCTGGCGCGACCACCCCGTCTGCGTTGATGTAGGCTCGTTGGGTCAGATTTCGCGGTGGAAGGAAGAGCTGGTGAGCGGAAGGCTACGGCGCCTTGATGAGTCGAAGTACTCCGTAACTTCATTCGAGAGTCTGGC
Organism: Arthrobacter sp. 10T419; assembly: GCF_056394105.1. Classification (NCBI taxonomy): domain Bacteria; kingdom Bacillati; phylum Actinomycetota; class Actinomycetes; order Micrococcales; family Micrococcaceae; genus Arthrobacter; species Arthrobacter sp. 10T419. Next base: position 134,278 of record NZ_JBFTHF010000002.1, read on the forward strand.
CGACTTCGTGGGTGCGGAAGAGCTTCCCGGCGGATGTCTTACCTTTGAAGTGAATGGCCTTCCGGTTGACATCTTGAACCGGCCTGCCCCGGGGGCAGCTTCAACCATATTCGTGTTCCACCCAGCTGTCACTGAAGCGGTAGACACGCTGCCTTTCTTCAGCGGGCAAACGGTAACGAAGGGCGCGCCGGCGAACCGTGTCTGGATTCAGGACCCCACACTTTACGTTGACGACAGGTTGAATTTGTCCTGGTTTGCCGGCAACCACAAGATGGACGTTCAGGCGGTTCTGACGGACGTCGTCCGCAAGCTTCTCGCCGTCCACGGTAGCAAACACGCCATCTTTTTCGGCGCTTCCGGTGGCGGGTTCGCGGCCATGTATTTTTCCCGCCACTTTCCGGGATCGCTCGCTATTGCCATCAATCCTCAAACGAATATCCGATTCTATGGCGAGAAATCTGTAAAAGACTACCTGGAGTTCGGGCTTGGTGCGAAGCCAGGCTCGGACCCGCGCACGCTGTCGAATTACAGAATTGTTACCGACCTGACCCGCGAGTACAAAAAAGAATTTCCCAATACGGTCGCATATGTGCAGAATGCTAGCGATAGCTCGCATATAGGGCGGCATTTGAAGAGGTTCGTTCGCGACGTTTCGAACCATTCCCGCCTAATGCTGTATATAGGCGATTGGGGTCAAGGGCACGTCGCCCCCGACAAAGAGTTCCTTCAGGCCCTTATCGTCACCGCAGTGAATAGCTTCGGTGATTGGACGAAATTGAAAGCCTTAGGTTTTCATACCTCGCCGAACCTCCAGCACGTCGACGATCGGATCACGCAAGCAAAGACCGGTCTTCGACCCCAAACTTCGGCCGGTGAGGCGTCGTCCCGCCCACGGACCTTGCCACGAGCTCGCGTGGGTTCGATACTGAGGCGAGTATCGGGCGTGCTTCGGGGAAAACGAAGTTAGGGAAGCTCAGGGCCAGAACCAGGAGGCAACCCGCTAAGCCCTGGTGCTCCATTACGTTGCTGCGAGCTCCCGCGGTTCAAACTCGGGAATGCGGTGTCCGAGTCCGAGCATGGCTTCGATCGCAGCGACCGTTCGTTCTGCGGCCATGCCGTCCCCGTATGGATTTACAGCATTGGCCATGGAGTCGTAGTGCTCTTGGTCGTGGAGCAGTCTGTCGACCTCGCGAACAATTCGTCCTTCATCGGTGCCGATGAGAGTTACGGTACCCGCATCGACGGCCTCGGGGCGTTCGGTGTTGTCCCGCATAACGAGGACAGGTTTGCCCAGGCTGGGAGCTTCTTCCTGCACTCCGCCGGAATCCGTCAGAACAATGTGGGCGAGAGAAAGCAAGCGAGTGAATTCACCGTAGGCAAGGGGTTCGGTCACTATGACATTCGCTTTGCCTTCGAGTGCTGGGAGCACCGCCTCGCGTACCACCGGATTCTTGTGGGCGGGCAGGACAATCACAAGGTTCGGTTCGGCCTCGGCAATTCGGGCTAGGGCCCGCCCCACCCCCTGCATTGCGCCGCCTTGGTTCTCACGCCTGTGCGTAGTGACGAGGAGGATAGTTTTGCCGCTGTCGGCCAGTTCTTCGAGCTGCGGATCCGTGAATGGGACCTTCTTGCCCACTGTCGTGAGGAGGGCATCTATGACGGAGTTGCCGGTAATAACTATGTCCGCTGCATCGATACCCTCGGCAATAAGGTTGGACTTGCTCACGCTCGTCGGGGCGAGGTGAAGGCTGGCGATCTGACTTGTCATCTTACGGTTGGCTTCCTCCGGGAACGGAGAGAAGAGGTCGCCACTGCGAAGTCCAGCTTCAACGTGCACGACGGGAATTCCGTGGTAAAAGGCAGCAATTGCGCCGGCAGTGGACGTGGTCGTGTCCCCCTGCACAATGACCGCGTCGGGCTTGTCGGCGGCGAAAAGCTTGTCGAGACCGTCGACGGTCCGGGTCATGATGGCAGAGAGCGATTGGCGCTGCTGGAGGATATTTAGATCATGATCGGGGGCGATCCCGAAGAGGTCGTTGACTTGATCCAGCATTTCCCGGTGCTGACCGGTTACCGTGACCACACAGTCGAGGCGCTCTGATTGCTGCAAGGCTAAAACGATAGGGGCCATTTTGATGGCTTCAGGGCGGGTGCCGAAGATTGGCATGATAGTGGGCACAGTGGTTCCCCCAAGGATATATAGACCGCGGACCAGTGAATACTACGGGACAAGCAGCCGTACGAGTGAATCGACTTAGGGGTCCGCTTCCACGGCCATCACACCAAAGGACCAAGGTACCGTGACTAGCCGCCTGCTCGGCGGATAGTCCAATCTACGGTCGTGTGATTAGGGGCGGTGGCCCATTCAAAGCAGGTGCTGTCTCGATTCGAGAAGCGTGGGTAGCTGGCGCCGAGACGCTGGCGTCAGCTCGCGAAAATAAGCACGACAACCAGAAGAGGGATGCTCAAAGAGACCGTAATAACGACCAGCAATGCGACCATGCGCTTACGGCCGTGAACGGATTCGCGAGAACTGGGCCCCTTGGCGGTGCGCTCGGACGTCGAAGGCGCCGCTCGCGTCAGAGCGAACGGCACCGCATCCGGAACCAGCAGCGGGTCGGGTACGTCCTCGCGAAAGCGCCGGCGGCGGAGGTGCCTGGGCGCGGCAACCAGCGGCGGAGTCTGCTCGGCGTCACGCTCCAACGTCAATTTTCCTCGCTCCGTCTGTCAGGCTCCGACGGACGGCGTCCATAGGGCATCCCCCAATTCTTACATCACTGAGCGGCGGGGGAGCATTCCGGCCGGAGCGACACATCCAGCAGTCCGCCGGTTTCGATAACAAAGCGCCGCAACCACTGTCCGGGCGAGAAGTCCGGATGCGAGGCAACCATCTGCACGTCCGCCGTCGTGCACTGCTCCATCAGGCGGCCCGCCCTGGCGAGGTGGTAGCTGGATGTCACCACCGTGATGGACTTCCAGCTGTTGAGGGACACGAGCTTGCCGATGGCCTCAGCCTCGCCGCGCGTGTCGTAGTCGCCGGGGCGGAAACAGATGAGGTCCGGATTGGGGAATTGTGCCGTGTTGCACAGCTCGTCGGCCGCTTTGTTGCCGGGGGTGTCCGTGTGGGAAAGCACCAGCACGGGGATGCCGACGTCCCGCTGGAACTTCTGTGCCGCCGGCAGCCGCTCTGCACTGGCTCCGCCGAGGACGATGACGGCGTCGGTGCGGTGGACACTGAGCGGATCAACATTGACGAAGAGCTGGACCGAGATGATCAGCCACAGAATGACCGCCCCAATAGTGAAGCCAAGGGCCTGCACCAGAGCGGGCGGCACGCTGGGCATCGGTCGAGGCATGCCTATGAGTTTGGCATGGGGCTTTGCAACCACGAAACAGGCACGCGACCGCCGCGTGGCCCGCGGGTTTCAGCCGTCCCGCCGCCGTTGTCACCCTTGCGCGGTAGCGTAGGGCTGTGCCTGAAACGCTGCAGCCCGTGCCCCAAAAACCGGAGTCCCTGACCGTGGGTGAACTCTCCGAGTCCGAACTCCTTGCCCGGATCTTTCCGCGGCTCCACGGCGGGGACAGCAGTGCCCTCCTGCTGGGGCCGGGCGACGACGCCGCGATCGTGGCGGCGCCGGACGGCCGCACGGTGGTGAGCATCGACACGCAGGTGGTGGACCAGGATTTCCGGTTGGAATGGAACAACGGCTACCGGACCACCGGCTATGACGTCGGCTGGAAGGCCGCGGCCCAGAACCTCAGCGACATCAACGCCATGGGCGCCCGGGCCACCTCGATGGTGGTCAGCCTGACCATGCCCCCGGACACCCTTGTGTCCTGGGTGGAGGACTTCGCCGACGGGATGAGCTCCGGGATTCGCGAGCTGGGCGCACCGGACTGCGCCGTGGCGGGCGGGGACCTCGGCCGCGGACGCGAACTCGCCGTCAGCGTAGCCATCCTCGGCACGCTGGACGGCCAGGCCCCGGTACTGCGCTCCGGCGCCCGTCCAGGGGACACCCTGGCGCTCGCAGGCACCGCCGGATACGCTGCGGCCGGCCTGGCGCTGCTGGAATCCGGTACCCCCGTGGACGCCCTGAACTCGGAACAGCGCATCCTGATGGACACCCAGTGCCGCCCCCGGCCGCCGCTCGCGGCAGGGCCGCTGGCCCGGGAAGCCGGCGCCACCGCCCTGATGGATATTTCCGACGGCCTGGTCCGGGACGGCGCGCGGATGGCCGCGGCCAGCCACGCCGTGCTGGACTTGGACCCAGTGGCCCTCAAGGAGCTCGGCGTGCCGCTGCAGCCGGCCGCCTCCCTGCTGGGCGCGGAGCCGATGGACTGGGTCCTTGGCGGTGGCGAGGACCACGGCCTGCTCGCAGCCTTCCCGGCCGGCGTTCAGCTGCCTCACGGTTTCACTGCGATAGGCTCGGTAGAGGCCTCTGCACCAACGGACAGCACAGGCGTCACCATAGCGGGCAGGCCCGCTGACACTGTGGGATGGGATCACTTTGCAGACTAAGATTGCCGCCAACGCGCAAGCGATGAAGCGGTGGTTGGGCAAGGCGGAAACAACGCTTGGAAACCACAGCGACCGCCTGAACGCCATCAACATCTTTCCGGTAGCCGACGGCGACACCGGCACCAACCTCTACCTCACGGTCCGCGCCGCCGCCCGGGCGCTACAGAATGTCGCCACCGACACCGCCGCCCTGCCGCAGCTGGACGCAGACGCGGCGCTGCACGTGGTGGGCCCGCCCAACCCGGCCCAGAACGACGTCGGGGCCGTCCTGGCCAAAGCCGGCCAGGCCGCCATGGAGCAGGCGCGCGGCAACTCCGGCACGCTCTTCGCCGTCTTCCTGTGCGCCGCCGCGGAACCGCTGGCCGGGCACCCCCGGCTCAGTTCACCCCTGCTCGCCACCGCCCTGAACCGGGCCCAGATCCGGGCCTGGTCCGCGCTGAGCGACCCGGTGCCCGGCACCATGCTCTCCGTCATGGAAGCGGCAGCCCGCGCCGCTGCCGCCGTCGACGCCGAGCACGACGGAGACGACAGCAACCACACCCTGGGCCTGGCGCTCGACGCCGCCGTCGAGGCCGCCCTGGCCGCCGTGGTGCACACCGAGGACCAGCTCGAGGCCCTGCATACCGCCCACGTGGTGGACGCCGGCGGTGTCGGGATGCTCCTGATCCTGGACTGCCTTCGCTCCGCCGTGCTCGGCGAGGAGCTGCAGGACCAGCTGCTCGACGGGCTGCACGGCTATGACGTCCAGGCCCCGCACATCCACGTGGACATGCCGCGGGACGACGGCGTGGAAGTTATGTGCACCATCACGCTCTCGCCGCTGGACGCGGCCACCATGCGGCAGCGGCTCGACGAGATGGGCGAGTCCGTGATCATGAGCCAGGTGGGCGGCGAAGCCAACGAAGAAGGCGCCTACCGGTGGCGGGTCCACGTCCACGTGCCCGACCCCGCGCCCGCCGTCGCCCTGATCCGCTCGCTCGGCGAACCCTCGGACATCAACGTCAGTGAGCTGGCCCTGCCGCGTAACCCGGATGACCTTCCCTTGGAAGCAGTTCCCGACGCAGGCCCCCGCACCACGGACCTCGACGGACATGAACGCTGAACTTGAACTGGGCCTCGAACGCCGGATCGGTAAACGGTCCGCGGCCGGCATCGAAAAGCACCTCGGCATCACCACCGTCGGCGGCCTGCTGAACTACTTCCCGCGCCGCTACCTGAGCCGCGGCGAGCTGACCCCGATCAGCGAGGTCCCGCTGGACGAGGAGGTGACCCTGATTGCGCGGGTTATCTCCAACAGCACCCGGTCCATGCGCGCCCGCCGGGGTTCGCTGACCGACGTCGTGATTACCGACGACGCCGGTTCCCCGGCTACCGGCCTTCCCGGCACCCTCAAGGTGAGCTTCTTCAACGGCTTCCGGGCCAAGGCCGAGCTCCAGCCGGGCCGGCGCGCCATGTTCTCCGGCAAGGTCACCCGCTACGGCGGATCGCTCGGCCTGACCAACCCCGACTTCCTGCTCCTCGACGAGGATCCGGACACGCCCGGGATGGACCCGGAAAAGCTCGCCGCGATGCCCATCCCCGTGTACCCGGCCACCGCCAAGCTGACCAGCTGGTCCATTCAGAAGGTCATCTCCACACTGCTGGACACGCTCGAGCTGGACAGCCTGGAGGACCCGCTTCCCGACGAGATCGCGTCCCGGGAGAAGTTCCTGCCCGTCGCGGACGCCTACCGGCTGATCCATGCCCCGCAGACCCCCGCGGACTGGCAGCGTGCCCGGGACCGTTTCCGCTACCAGGAAGCGCTGGTGTTGCAGTCTGCACTGGCCCGGCGCCGCGCCCAGCTCGCAGCGGAGGAGGCAACGGCGCGCCGTCCCGCCGCCGACGGCCTGCTGGCGGCGTTCGACCGGCAACTGCCCTTCACCCTGACTGCCGGCCAGGCCGCCGTCGGCAAGACCCTCTCCGAGGAGCTGGCCCTGGACTCGCCGATGAACCGGCTGCTGCAGGGCGAGGTGGGCTCGGGCAAGACGATCGTGGCCCTGCGCGCCATGCTGCAGGTGGTCGACGCCGGGGGGCAGGCCGCGCTGCTGGCCCCCACCGAGGTGCTCGCGGCGCAGCACTTCGACTCCATCCGGCGCACCCTCGGACCGCTCTCCCGGGACGGGCTGCTGGGCGGCCTGGGTCCGGATTCCGTCCAGGTCACCCTGCTGACCGGCTCCATGCCCACCGCAGCCCGGAAACAAGCCATGCTGGACGCCGCTTCCGGGACCGCCGGGATCGTGATCGGCACCCACGCCCTGCTCAGTGAGAACGTCTCCTTCTACGACCTCGGACTGATCGTGGTGGACGAACAGCACCGCTTCGGCGTCGAACAGCGCGACGCGCTCCGGTCCAAGGCCAGCAAGCCGCCCCACCTGCTGGTCATGACCGCCACCCCCATCCCGCGCACCGTGGCGATGACGGTGTTCGGCGACCTGGAGACCTCGGTGCTGGACGAACTGCCGGCAGGCCGCGCCCCGATCTCCACCCACGTGGTGGGCCTTGCCGAGCACCCGGCCTGGGCCACCCGGATCTGGTCCCGCGCGCGCGAAGAGATCGACGCCGGCCACCAGGTCTACGTCGTCTGCCCCAAGATCGGCACCGACGACGACGGCGACTTCACCCCGGGCGAGGCCGAACCCACCGACGCCGACCTGGCGGAGACCGGCGCCCGGGAGCTCGCCTCGGTGACCGGCGTCATCGAACAGCTGCGGGACGAACAGTCACTGGCCGGCGTGCCCGTGGCGCCCCTGCACGGCCGGCAGGACCCCGTGCTGAAGTCGGAGACCATGGCCTCGTTCACGGCCAACCAGACCAAGCTGCTGGTCTCCACCACGGTGATCGAAGTTGGCGTGGACGTGCACAACGCCACGCTCATGGTGATCCTGGATGCCGACCGGTTCGGCATTTCGCAGCTGCACCAGCTGCGCGGCCGGGTGGGCCGCGGCGGGCTGCCGGGAACCTGCCTGCTGGTCACCACCCTGGAACCGGGGCATCCCAGCCGGCGCCGGCTGGATGCCGTGGCGGCGACCACCGACGGCTTCGAACTCTCGCAGGAGGACCTGAAGCTCCGCCGCGAAGGCGACATCCTGGGCGCCTCCCAGTCCGGCGGCCGCTCGACGTTGAAGCTGCTGCGGGTGCTGGAACACGAGGACGTGATCGCCCGGGCCCGGCAGGACGCCCAGGCGATCGTGGGCGCTGACCCGGACCTGGCCCGCCACGCCGGCCTCGCCGCGGCCATTGACGACTACCTCAACCCTGAAAAGGAGGCGTTCCTTGAACGCGGCTAGAACATCAGGCACGGCTAAACCATGAGCCGGATCATCGCCGGAGCCGCCGGCGGCACGCCGCTGGTGAGCGTCCCCGGATCCCTGACCCGCCCCACCACGGACCGGGTGAAGGAGGCCCTCTTCTCCCGGCTGGACGCCTTCGAGGTCATCGCGGACGCGCGGGTGCTGGACCTCTACGCGGGTTCCGGTTCACTCGGCGTGGAAAGCGCCAGCCGCGGCGCCCTCACCGTGGACCTGGTGGAATTCGACGGCAAGGCCAGCGAGGTCTGCCAGCGCAACGCGGACCTGGTCAACACCGTGGCGCGGCGCAAGGTCGTTGCCGTGCACCGCTCCAAAGTGGAATCGTTCCTGGACCGGGCCGCCGAGGGGACCCGCTGGGACCTGGTGTTCCTGGACCCGCCCTACCCGCTGGACGAGGTCGCACTGGCCGCCGTCCTGGCCAAGCTGCTGCCGCACCTGGCCGAGGGCGCCGTCGTCGTGGTGGAACGCTCCGCCCGCACCCCGGAACCGACCTGGCCGGACGGCCTGGAGCGGTTCGCGGAGAAGAAGTACGGCGAAACCCGGCTCTGGTTCGCCGAGCCCGGCGTGGAGCCTGCGGAGGCGGGGGCCGCGGACGCGAGGGAGTAGCCCCGCGGACGAGGGCGACGGCGGAACCTTCCGCCGTCGTCCTCGTCCGGTGTGGCGAGTGCCGCTATTTCAGGATCGTGCCCGAGACATCCGGCGTCGAGGGCACAATTCCGTACTTGGCCATCAGCTCGCCCAGTTTGCCGAGGGTGGGTTCATCGAGCTTGCCGTTGAATTCCTCCAGCCGCAGCTTCTTGGCCACGGCCTCCGGCATCTTCATGAACGCAGGCAGTAGTGCCCGGACCTTGTCCGGGTTGCTCTGCGCCAGGGCCAGGGTCTCCGTCATGGCCGCCTTGAAGTCGGCAACCACCTGCGGATTCTGCTGGGCATAGCCGCCGCTGGTGAAGGTGACCATGGTGGGAAGACCCGGCAGTGCCGCCTGGTTGTTGTACGTCACCAGCTTGTTGCCTTCCGCCAGCAGCTTGGAGAGGAACGGTTCGGGAACCCAGACGGCGTCGGCGTTCCCCTTGGCGAGCTGGGCACCCATGTCCTGGAAGGGCAGTTCGAGGAACTGGACCGCGTTCGGGTCGCCGCCCTGCTTGGACACGACCTCCTTGATGGTCAGGTCTCCCTGCGCATTGAGGGTGTTGACTGCGACCTTCTTGCCGACCAGGTCCTTGGCCGAGGTGATGCCCGAGCCCGCCTTGGCGACGACGCCATTGATGTCATCCCCGGTGGGGAGCGAGTTTGAGTACCCGGAGACGATCTTCATGTCCAGGCCCTTGTTCTTGGCCAGGAGCACGGACAGCGGGTTTCCCACGGAGAAGTTCATGGTTCCGGTGGAGACGGCGGGGAGCATTGCCGCCCCGCCCTGCCCGCTCTGCAACTCGACCTTGAGCTTGTGCTTGGCAAAGATCCCCTCGTCGATGCCCAGCTGCACAGCGGCAGACGGCGCAATCGAGATCACACCCACACTGATGTTGCGGACACCATCGCCACCGGCGGCCGAGGAGTTCGAGGCCGACCCGGACGGCGACCCGGCGCCGCAACCGGTGAGCAGCAACGCCGCGGCAACTCCGACGGCGGCAAATGTGAGTCTCTTCATAACAGTCCACTTCCTTGGGGTGAGTTATTAGGCGGTCGGGACACTTGCCGGGCAGACCACCCGGCGGCCGGCCCCAAAGCTACATAAATGACAACCCATATAATTGACAAAGTCAATGATAATTTCCTCAACTATTTTCCAGGGTGAGGGCCGGCGGCGGTATCGTTGACGCTGTCAAGCGTTCCGAGGCGCCAACCAGAAGCTGCGAGGATCTGTGGCCGAATCAACCCAGCACGGCGAGGATTTGTTTGAAGGCGCCGCGATTCCGGCCGTCCCCGACCGCTTTCTCGCCAGCGATCTGGTGGACGAAATTGAATTCCTGGCAGCGCGGGCGCGAGCCCTGGGCAGCGCGCACGCAAATGCCATGCTCGCCTCGCTGGATCTGAAGGTGCGGTCCTACTCGGTCCTGGCGATGGCCTGCAGCGACACCGAGCCGTCGCAGCGCGAGCTCGCCGATTTCCTGCGCTTGGACCCGAGCCAGATTGTCTCCCTGGTTGACGCCCTGGAACAGCGTGGGCTCGTGTTCCGCGCGCCCGACCCACGCGACCGGCGGTCCAAGGTCATCCGCGCGACGGCAGCCGGCGCGGAGCTGCATCAACGTGCGGCGGCGGCCGTCCGGGTGGCTGAAGATGCGTCCCTGGCATCGCTCGACGGTCCGGAACGGGATCAGCTTCGGGTCCTGCTGCGGAAGATCGCGTTCAGCTGAGTTCCGTACCGCTGCCCCGGGCCGTGGACTAGTCCGAGAGGACGTCCAGCTCGACGCCGGAGAGCACCTTGGCCGGGTGCGGGCCGCGGGCCGTCAGCGCCGCGGTCCAGACCTCGGGCCACGGTCCCTGGGTGCCGGTCAGGATGATATTCCCAGGGTGCCGGCCGGCGAACATGCCGGTCTCTGCGAACGCGGACACATCGGCCATCGCCCGGCGCAGCGCCGCGACTTGGCTGCGGACCAGTGTCAGGCCCGGCTCGTCGCCGACATTGACGATCAGTACGCCCCGCGGGGTCAGCCTGGCGGCCGCTTCCCGGTAGAACCCGGTGCAGGCGATGTGTTCGGGTGCCTCCGGGCCGGAGAAGATGTCCAGGATCACGACGTCGAAGCGCAGTTCCGCGGGCAGCGTCGCCAGGGATTCGCGGGCGTCGCCGATGACGGTGTGCAGTTCGGTCCCGTCGGGCATCGGCAGCTGCTGCAGCACGAAGTCCAGCAATTCCCGCTCCAGCTCCACGGCGTACTGCACGGAACCCGGACGGGTCGCCTGGATATAGCGCGCCAGCGTCAGCGCCCCGGCGCCCAGATGGAGGGCGGTGATGGGTTCGCCCCACGGCGCCGCGAGGTCCACCACGTGGCCGATCCGGCGCAGGTACTCGTAGAAAATGTCGCCGGGGTCGGCCAGGTTGACGTGGGACTGTTCGGCCCCGCCGATGCTCAGCACGAACCCGCCCTCGGTGAATTCGTCTGCCTCGATCACAGCGTGCTGGCTGGTGGTCCGCAGGAACCGCGTGGCCGCAGGGCTGCCCTCTGTGCTCACAGCCTGTCCCGGAGCGTGGAGAGCCGCTCGGCCGCTTCCTCCAGCACATAGGTCTTCTTGCAGAACGCGAAGCGGAGCAGGCTCCGGGTCCGCTCGGCTCCCTCGGCGTGGCAGAAGACCGGGACCGGGATGGCGGCAACGCCCACCAGTTCCGGCAGTCGGCGGGCGAGGTCCACCGAATCGGAGATCCCCAGCGGGGCGGTGTCCACGTTCACGAAATAGGTGCCCTGCGGGGTGAAGACCTCCAGCCCCGCCGCACGCAGACCTTCGCTGAGAATGTCCCGCTTGAGCCGCAGGGTGTCGGCGATGCCGGCGTAGAACTCATCCGGCAGGCCCAGCCCCACCGCAATGGCGCTCTGGAACGGGGTGCCGGAACTGTAGCTCAGGAACTGCTTGACCGTCCGGGCCGCGGCAACAAGGTTTTCCGGGCCGCTGAGCCAGCCGATCTTCCAGCCGGTGAAGGAGAACGTCTTTCCGGCGGACGAAATGGTCAGGGTGCGGTCGGCCGCGCCGGGCAGCGTGGCGATCGGCAGGTGCGCGACGTCGAAGGTGAGGTGCTCGTAGACCTCGTCGGTGATGATGACGGCGTCGTGCTTGATGGCGAGCTCGACGACCCGTTCCAGCACTTCGCGCGGGAAGACCGCGCCGGTGGGGTTGTGCGGGTTGTTGACCAGCACCACCTTGGTGCGGTCGCTGAAGGCCGCGGCCAGGGCATCGAGGTCGGGCATGAAATCGGGAGCCAGCAGCGGGGCGGTGACGTGCGTGGCGCCGGAGAGCCCGATGATGGCGCCGTAGGAGTCATAGAACGGTTCAAAGGTGAGGACCTCGTCGCCGGGCCCGACCAGGGCAAGGAGGGCTGCGGCGATGGCTTCCGTGGCGCCGGTGGTGACGATGATTTCCGTCTGCGGATCCGGGGTCAGCCCATAGAACCGTTCTTGGTGCAGGGAGATGGCCTCGCGCAGCTCAAGGATGCCCTTGCCGGGGGCGTACTGGTTGGCACCCGCGGCGATCGCGGCCTGGGCCGCGTCCTTGATCTCCGCCGGGCCGTCCTCATCCGGGAAACCCTGGCCGAGGTTGATGGCACCGGTCCTGAGCGCCAGCGTGGTCATTTCCTCGAAGATGGTGACGCCCAGGTCCCCTCCGGGGGAGAGCAGGTTGGCGCCTGTCGCCGCACGCTGCCAGGGGGCCAGCGGCTGCGCGCTCACCGGGTTCCCGCCTGGCTGGGGTTTTCACCGGCACCGTCGCCGGCGCCGTTGGAGGCACTGGCCGTGCGGCCGGTGAACTTGTCCATGGTGGTGTAAATGCCGAAGATCTTCCCGCCGACGAAGTCCCAGGCCCGGACCGGCAGCACCCCGCGCAGCACCTTGCCGAGCTGCGCCGTCGCCGGGGCGATCAGCTGCGGCTGGCCGGCCACGGTGGCGCGCCAGGCGCGGTTGACGGCGTCGTCCGGGGTCATCAGCGGGGTGAAGAGCGGGCCCCGGGCGCCGGCGAACATGCCGGTGGAGATGTAGCTGGGGCAGAACGTGGTCACCTTGAGGTGGCCGTAGCCCTGCTGTTCGAGCTCCAGCCGCAGCGAGTCGCTCCAGCCGATGACCGCCCACTTGGAGGCGGCATAGACGCTCATCCGCGGGTTGGACACGGTGCCCGCGGCGGAGGCGATATTCAGGATCCGGCGCGGCCGGCCGGCGTCGGCCATCATGGCCGGGAGGAAGGCGTGGGTGACATACATCGGGGCGAGGGCATTGATGTCCATGGTCAGGGCGATGTCGCGGGCCGGTTCGTGGTCCCAGAACAGGGCGCCTCGCACGATCCCGGCGTTGTTGACCAACAGCGTCAGCGGGCCTTCGGACTGCGTCTCCGCGGCGGCCTCCGCGATCGCCTCCCGGCTGGCCAGGTCAACCCGGCGGACGACGGCGCGCGCGCCAAGCGCCGTGACCTCGGCGGCGGTGCTGGCCAGTCCGTCGGCGTCGACGTCCCAGAGAATGACGACGCCGGCCCCCTCCCGGGCGGCGCGAAGGGCGTAGAGCCGCCCCATGCCCATGGCGGCTCCGGTCACGAGGACGACCCCGCCGGCAACGGTGAACGGTTCAGGCGTGGGCTCGGCGGTGGAACTCTTAGATGCTGACATTCCGCCATGCTATCCCGGCCCGCAAGGCCCATGCGGTAGGTTCGGAGCATGAGACGCGCCGTATGCCCTGGCTCCTTTGACCCTATTCACAACGGCCACCTGGAAGTCATAGCCCGGGCGGCCAGCCTCTTCGACGAGGTCATCGTGGCCGTATCCACCAACTACGCCAAGAAATACCGTTTCGGGCTCGAGGAGCGGCTCGACATGGCCCGGGAAACCCTGGCCTCGCTGCGCGGGATCGTGGTGGAACCCGTGGGGGAGGGGCTGCTCGCCGAGTACTGCCGGCAGCGGGGAGCCAATGCGATCGTGAAGGGCCTGCGCTCCTCCTCGGACTTCGACTACGAGCTGCCGATGGCCACCATGAACCGGCAGCTGACCGGCGTGGAGACCGTGTTCATTCCGGCCGAGGGCCACTACCTGCACCTGTCCTCCACGCTGATCAAGGAAGTCTTCACCCTCGGCGGCGACGTCGCGGACTTCGTGCCGAAGTCCGTGCTGAAACGGCTGAGGTCCGGCGAGCCGGTCCAGGATCCGCCCCGCAGAGGGTAAGCTTGATCGGTACTCGGCGGCCTGCTGCCGGTTGCGCGGCCCTGACCGGGCCTCGTGTGCGGAGCTGTTCCGCGCGCTGCCGCCCGGTTTGAGTCCGTCCGGAAGATCAGGCTAAGATGGTACGTCGGTCATATGTTCAACAGGAGTTCTCATTAAGCGAGATGCTAGTTCGCCCCTGGCGTTCGACGTCAAGGACCTCGGACGCAGTCCGGGAAGCATGCGGACACTGACGGAACATGTACCCGCACCAAGTGACCTTGGTGTGGCGCTCATTGGTGTGCAGGAAGGCTCGGACGTCGAGTTGGATCTGCGCTTGGAGGCCGTACACGAAGGAATTCTGGTATCGGGCACCGCAAACGTCGAAGTAACCGGCGAATGCGGTCGATGCCTGGATCCCCTTGCGTATGACCTTGAGGTCAATGTGCAAGAACTTTTCTTCTACGGGGATGCTGAATTCCCGGACGAAGAAGACGAACAAGAGCAACGTCGAGTCGAGCACGATCTGATCGATCTTGAGCCGGTGTTGCGGGACGCAGTTGTCACTATGCTGCCGTTCCAGCCGGTGTGCCGGGAAGACTGCCAGGGCCTTTGCTCCGAATGCGGAGTTCGCCTGGAAGACGAGCCGGGGCACCACCACGAGGTCGTAGATCCTCGCTGGGCTGCCCTAGCTGATCTGGCTAAGCCTGACCGGCAAAACTGATTTGTAAGTGTTGGACTAGAGAGAAATGAGTTAGCCGTGGCTGTCCCGAAGCGGAAAATGTCTCGCTCGAATACCCGCGCCCGCCGCTCCCAGTGGAAGGCAACTGCCCCCCACCTGGTGAAGACCGTGGAAAACGGACAGGTTGTTTACAGCCTGCCGCACCAGGCAAAGGTCGTTACCGACTCGGCTGGCACCGCGCTGTTCCTTGAGTACAAGGGCCGCAAGGTCGCAGACGTCTAATCCGCCAACAGGCTGACTAAGATGTCTTCAACTGAAGAGCTTCTGAAGCGTCTCGGTGTCTCTATTGACGCCGGGACGCTTCGTCTTGCTCTGACACACCGTTCCTACGCCTACGAAAACGGCGGGATCCCCACCAACGAACGGCTTGAGTTCCTCGGCGACTCCATCCTGGGCTTCTCCGTCACAGATGCGCTGTACCGCGACAACCCCGAGCTGCCCGAAGGTGACCTGGCCAAGCGCCGTTCCGCCGTCGTCAGCACCCGGGCGCTGGCCGGCATCGGCCGCAGCATCGGGCTGGGGGAGTACATCTACCTCGGCCAGGGCGAGAAGCTCACCGAGGGCAAGAACAAGGCCTCCATCCTGGCGGACACCATGGAGGCGCTGATCGGCGCCACCTACCTGTCCAACGACCTGGAGACCGCGCGCCAGCTCGTCATGCGGCTGGTCGGCCCGCTGCTCCAGGACGCTGCCGCGCTGGGCGCCGGCACGGACTGGAAGACCAGCATCCAGGAGCTCGCGGCCAGCCGGCAGCTCGGCACGATCAACTATGCCGTGGAGGGCTCCGGCCCGGACCATGCGCGGTCCTTCGACGCCGTGCTGCGGATCGGTGGCAACGACTACGGCACCGGCTCGGGAAATTCCAAGAAGGAAGCCGAACAGGAAGCAGCCGCTGACGCCTGGCGCCGGCTCTCCGCGCCCGCCCGGACCGCGGACGCCGCTCAGGCCGAGGCCTCGGACGCGCCGGCCGAGGCACCGGCCGACGCCGCGCCGTTCAAGACCCAGACCGGCAGCTAGGCGCCACCCTTGCCTGAACTGCCCGAGGTCGAGGTGGTCCGGCGCGGCCTGGTGAACTGGGTGCGCGGCCGGACCATCACTTCCGTGGAGGTGCTGGATCCGCG
This sequence comes from Arthrobacter sp. 10T419, assembly GCF_056394105.1. Lineage (NCBI taxonomy): Bacteria > Bacillati > Actinomycetota > Actinomycetes > Micrococcales > Micrococcaceae > Arthrobacter > Arthrobacter sp. 10T419. The sequence goes on from NZ_JBFTHF010000002.1 coordinate 149,831, forward strand.
CTCCATCCGCCGGCACGCGCTTGGCGTCGAGGACTTTGCCGGAAACCTTGAAGGTGCCCGGGTACTCGACGTCGTCCGTCGCGGAAAGTTCCTGTGGCTGCCGCTGGCGGACACCCCCGCGGGTGCCGGCAGTGCGGCCCCGGGCAGCGAAGGCGCGGCTGCAGGGCCTGCCCCCGCCGTCGCGCTGATGGCCCACCTGGGCATGTCCGGGCAGCTCCTGATGCAGGACGCCGCCGTCGCGGACGAGAAGCACCTGAAGATCCGGCTGAGGCTCAGTCCCGCAGCAGGCATGCCCGAACAGCTGCGCTTCGTGGACCAGCGCATCTTCGGCGGGCTGTTCCTCACCGCCCTGATCCCCACGCCCGACGGCGGTCCCGGCGGCCTCGCGGAGACGCCATTGCCGCTGATCGCCGAGGAAGCCTCGCACATTGCCCGGGACCCGCTGGACCCGCACTTTTCCTTCGACGTCTTCTACCGGCGGATCCGGGCACGCAAGACCGGCCTCAAGCGGGCGCTCCTGGACCAGGCGCTGGTTTCCGGGATCGGCAACATCTACGCGGACGAGGCGCTCTGGCTGGCCAAACTGCACTACGCCCGGCCCACAGATACCCTCCGCCGGTCCGAGGCGCTGCGGGTGCTCGACGCGGCCCGGCAGGTCATGACGGACGCCCTCGCCGCCGGCGGAACCAGCTTCGATTCGCTCTACGTCAACGTCAACGGCGCCTCCGGCTACTTCGAGCGGTCCCTGAACGCGTACGGCCGCGAGGGCCAGGAATGCCGGCGCTGCGCGGAGGCGGGCATCGTGAGCCTGATGAAGCGCGAACAGTTCATGAACCGCTCCTCCTACACCTGCCCGGTCTGCCAGCCGCGGCCGCGGAACGGACGCTGGTAACCCTGAAGGCAGCGTAAATCCGCTGAATTCGTTGTGGTGCCAGTAGATTTAGGGCAGGAAACACCCCCGCGTCCGCCATACAGGAGACCCGAAACACCTTGCATCTCAAAAGCCTGACCGTCCGCGGATTCAAGTCGTTCGCCTCCGCGACGACGTTCGAATTCGAACCCGGCGTCACCGCCGTGGTCGGACCCAACGGCTCGGGCAAGTCCAACGTGGTCGACGCACTGTCCTGGGTGATGGGCGAACAAGGGGCCAAGACGCTCCGCGGCGGCAAGATGGAAGACGTCATTTTCGCCGGAACCTCCGGCCGGCCGCCGCTGGGCCGCGCCCACGTCTCGCTGACCATCGACAACAGCGACGGCGCGCTGCCGATCGACTACAGCGAAGTCACGATCTCCCGCACGCTGTTCCGCACCGGCGGCTCGGAATATGCCATCAACGGCGCAAGCTGCCGGCTGCTGGACATCCAGGAACTGCTATCCGACTCCGGCCTGGGCCGTGAGATGCACGTCATCGTCGGGCAGGGGCAGCTGGACAAGGTCCTGCACGCCACCCCGGAGGACCGCCGCGGCTTCATCGAGGAGGCCGCCGGCATCCTCAAGCACCGCCGCCGCAAGGAAAAGACGGTCCGCAAACTCGAAGCCATGCAGGCCAACCTCGCCCGGCTCAGCGACCTCACCGGGGAAATCCGGCGCCAGCTCACCCCGCTGGGCAAGCAGGCCGAGGTGGCCCGCCGCGCCCAGACCGTCCAGTTCGAGGTCCGCGATGCCCGCTCCCGGCTCCTGGCCGACGACCTGGTCCAGCTGCAGTCGGTGCTGGCCCAGGACGTCGCGGATGAGAGCGCGCTGAAGGCCCGCCGCGGCGTCGTCGAACGGGAACTCGAAAGCGGCCGCCAGCGCCAGGCCGGCTTGGAGCAGCTCGCCGCAGAGGCCACGCCAAAGCTCAACGCCGCCCGGGACAACTGGTACCAGCTCTCCTCCGGACGCGAACGGCTGCGCTCCCTCGGATCGCTCGCCGAGGAACGCCGCCGCTTGCTCGGGACCTCCGATGCGGCCCCGGACACCGGCCGCGACCCCGAGCAACTCGACAAGCAGGCAGCCCGGGTCCGCGCGGAACAGGCCGGGCTGGAAGAGCAGATTGTCGAGCAGCGAACCGCCCTCGACGCCGCCACCGCCGCCAAGCAGGACGCCGAAAGCGCAGCCGCGGCGGAGGACAAACGCCTCGCCACCCTGCTCCGGGCCGCCGCCGACCGCCGCGAGGGCCTTGCCCGGCTCGCCGGCCAGGTGGGTGCCGCGAGGTCCCGGGTCGAATCCGCCCAGGCCGAACTCGGCCGGCTGAGGGAATCGCAGAAGTCCGGTGAGGAACGGCGCCGCCTCGCCCAAAGCGAGTTCACCGCCCTCGAATCCCAGGTGGCCGGCGTCGAGGACGGCGAGGAAACCCTCGACGCCGAATATGAAGCCGCAAGCGATGCCCTCGACGCCGTCGTAGCCGAAATCGACGCCCTCAAGGGCGCCGAACGCGAAGGCGAGCGGGAACGCGACGCCCTCGTGGCCCGCCGGGACGCCCTGCAGCTTGGCCTGAACCGCAAGGACGGCTCCGAACATGTGGTTGCCGCGGGGCTGCCCGGCGTGCTGGGTCCGCTCGCGGGCATGCTGAGCGTGGAGACCGGCTACGAGGCCGCCATCGCCGCCGCGCTGGGCAGCTGCTCCGACGCCGTCGTTGTCCGCGACGCCGCCGCGGCCGCCGCGGCCGTGCAGCTGCTGAAGGACGACGACGCCGGCCGCGCCGCACTGCTGCTCGCCGACGGATCCGGGACAGCCGCGAAAGCCCCGGAGGGAGAATTGCCCGCGGAGGCCCGCTGGGCCGCAGGACTCGTCAGCCCGGCCGGCGACAAGAACGGCGGCACCGGCCTGCCGCTGGGGCAGTTGCTCGAAGGCACCGCTGTCGTCGAGGACCTCGACGCCGCGGCCCGGCTCATAGCCGCCCGGCCGGAACTGACTGCGGTGACCCGCACCGGGGACGTGTTCACTGCACTGAGCGTCAGCGGCGGCTCCGCCACGGCGCCGTCGCTGCTGGAAGTCCAGGCCGCCGTCGACGACGCCGCCGCCCGGCTCGCCGGCGTGGCGGCCGGGCTGGAACGCAACCGCTTCGCCCTGGCCGCCGCCGAATCCCGCCGCGCCGCCGCCCAGGACCGCGCCGACGCCGCCCTTGAAAAGCTGCACGACTCGGACGCCCGGCTGGCCGCCGTGGCCGAACGGCTGGGCCACCTGAACTCGGTGCTGCGCAGCGCCGTCGGGGAAAGCGAACGCCTCGCCGCGTCGCTGGCCCGGGCGGAGGCGAACATCCAGGCGGAGCAGGAGTCGCTGGAAGCTGTCGCCGCCCGGCTGGCCGCGGCCCAGGAGGCACCCACCGACGACGAGCCCTCGCCGGAACACCGCGATGCCCTCGCCCTCGCGGCGTCCGCGGCCCGCGCGGCTGAAATGGAGGCCCGCCTCACGCTGCGCAGCGCGGAGGAGCAACTGACCGCCCTCCGCAACCGGGCCGCGTCGCTGGAACGGGCCGCCGCCACCGAACGCCGCGCCCGCGAGGAGGCCGCCGAACGGGCCCGCCGCCGCCGGCTCCAGGCCGGCCGCGCCGCAGCCGTGGCCGCAGCCGTCGGGCGAGTGATCGGCTTCATCGACGTGTCGGTGGAACTGGCCCGCCGCGAACGCGACCGCGCCGAGGAGCGCCGCGAGCATATGGAGCGTGAACTGTCCGCGGTCCGCGCCGGCAACGACGCCCTCGCCCGTGAACTGGCTGAGCTGACCGACTCTGTGCACCGGGACGAACTGGCCCGCGCGCAGCAGCGCCTGCGGATCGAAGCCCTTGAGCTGCGCAGCGTCGAGGAACTCGGACTGACCGCGGACCAGCTGGTCGCCGACTTCGGCCCCGACCAGCCCGTACCGCTGCCGGCCGGCGAGTCGGCGGACAAGTGGGCGGCCCTCCGCGCCCCCGTGGACGAGGACGGACACGAGATCGTCGACGGCAAACCCTTCGTCCGCGAGGAGCAGGAAAAGCGGCTCCGCAAGGCCGAACGCGACCTCTCCGCCCTGGGCCGGGTCAACCCGCTCGCGCTGGAGGAGTTCGCGGCCCTCGAGGAGCGCCACCAGTTCCTGAGCACGCAGCTGGAGGACCTCAAGTCCAGCCGCAAGGACCTGCTGGACATCATCAAGGAAGTCGACGAACGCGTGCAGAAGGTCTTCGCCGAGGCCTTCGAGGACACCGCGGCGCAGTTCGTCCGCGTCTTCGCCCGGCTATTCCCGGGCGGCGAAGGCCGGCTGGTGCTGACCGACCCCTCGGACATGCTCACCACCGGCATCGAGGTGGAGGCGCGCCCCGCCGGCAAGAAGATCAAGCGGCTTTCCCTGCTGTCCGGCGGTGAACGGTCGCTGACGGCGGTGGCCCTGCTGGTGGCGATCTTCAAGGCCCGGCCCTCGCCGTTCTACGTCATGGACGAGGTGGAGGCCGCCCTGGACGACACCAACCTGGGCCGCCTGATCACCATCTTCGAGGAACTGCGCGAGTCCAGCCAGCTGATTGTCATCACGCACCAGAAACGCACCATGGAGGTCGCGGACGCACTCTACGGCGTCACGATGCGCGGCGACGGCGTCTCCACCGTGATCAGCCAGCGGCTGGGGGCCGAGGTCTGAGGTCCGGGCGCCTGAAGGCCTGCTCCGGACGGAGCCGGGGCTGCAACCGGGGCGTTTGGGGTTTGTGAGAAGCTAGGGGAGTGAACGACATCCTCCCCATCATCCTGCCCATCCTCGTTGCCCTGGTGGTCCTCGGTGCGCTGATTCCGGTGCTCATGAAGACCCGGAAGAACATCACCAACTACCCGTCGCAGCGCGACGCGAACGACCCCGTGCAGGGTACCGGCGGCGGCACGCTGCTGGAGGACCGTCCCGCTCCGCCCCGCGGGGCCACGGCGCCGGACGCCGTCGACCTCGAAGGCCTCGAAACCGTCGAGGTGCCGGACAACGTCGCGGGCCTCGAGACCGTTCCGGTCGAGACCCCGCTGCCGGTGGCAGGCCGCCTGACCCGACTGCGCGAACGCCTGGTCAAGTCCAACAACATCCTCGGCAAGGGCCTGCTCGCCCTGCTCTCCGCGGACAAAATCGACGAAAACGTCTGGGACGAGGTCGAGGAGACCCTGCTGCTGGCGGACCTCGGTACGGAACCGACGATGCAGCTCGTGGACGCCCTCCGCGAACGTGTCAAGGTGCTCGGTACCCGTTCGCCCGAGCAGGTCAAGGCCCTGCTGCGCGAGGAACTCATCAAGCTCGTGGACCCCACGATGGACCGCAGCCTGAACGTCGAGCGGCACGCGGATAAGCCCGCCGTGATGATGGTGGTCGGCGTCAACGGCGTGGGTAAGACCACCACGGTCGGCAAGCTCGCCCGCGTGCTTGTTGCCGAGGACAAGGACGTGCTGCTTGGTGCCGCCGACACCTTCCGTGCCGCCGCGGCTGAGCAGCTCGCCACCTGGGGCCAGCGCGTCGGCGTCCCCACGGTCAAGTCCGACATCGACGGCGCGGACCCGGCGTCCGTCGCCTACGAGGCGGTCAAAGCCGGCATCGACCAGGAAGTCGACGTCGTCATGATCGACACCGCGGGCCGGCTGCAGAACAAGGTCGGCCTGATGGACGAGCTCGGCAAGGTCAAGCGCGTGATCGAAAAGCTCGCCGAGGTGGACGAGGTGCTCCTGGTCCTGGACGCGACCACCGGCCAGAACGGACTGAACCAGGCCCGCGTCTTCGCCGAGGTCGTGAACATCACCGGCATCGTGCTGACCAAGCTGGACGGCACCGCCAAGGGCGGCATCGTCGTCGCGATCCAGAAGTCGCTCGGGGTGCCGGTCAAACTGATCGGCCTCGGCGAGGGCGCGGACGACCTGGCGCCCTTCGACGCCGAAAGCTTCGTGGACGCGCTGCTGAACTAGCAACTCAGCAGTCCAACTAGCTCGCACTTGTTGTCGTTTTCAGCGCTCAAAACGACAACTCGTGCGAGCTAGTTTGGGTTAATCCGTAGCGTCCGGTCAGTAGCTGAAGTTCAGCACCGTGACGGTGCCGGCCGTCAGCTTTAACTTCTGCGTAGCCGAGCCGTAGGCGAAGCCCGGCACCGTCAGACGCTTGGCGGCCGGGACCGGCGAATCCTTGGCCCCGTCGATCACCGTGCTGTCCTGCGCGTTCAAGCGGGGCCCGCTGAGCTGTGTCATGGTTCCGCGTCGGGCACGGCCGGGCAGCTTCAGCGAAACTTCGGTCTGGCCGTACTTCGCGGGGTCGTTTTCGTTGACGATGACCACAGTGGTGCTTCCGTCCGCGTTGCGCAGTGCATAACTGTTGGTCAAGCCTCCGCCCTTGCTCTCGAGTTGCAGGAACTTCCCTGGCGCCAGGTCAGCGACCATCGCCATCCCGAAGTAGTTCGCTCGAGGGACCATCTGGCCGTTGGGCTTGAGGTAGGGCCCGCCGCTGCACAATACGGACATGGGAGGCCCACCCTTGCAGGTCGACAGGGAACTGTGGAAGCCCAGCCGGGTGACGCCCAGGCGGGCGGCATTGAGCGCGTAGTCCGCGGCCCACAGCGCCGCCGCATGCGTCTTGGTGGTCTGGTTGGACCCTGGGCAGGCTGACATGCCGGTCTCCGCGAGCCAGGTCTCTACTCGGGCGGCTTTGGCCACCTTAAGGGCACTCTCCTGGTAAGTTGCGGCGCGCTGGCGGTTGAGCCGTCCCAGAAGGTTGGAGATTGTGGGGAAGTCCGGAGACTTCGTGTCCTTGCAGCTGGAGAGCCGGTAGTTGTGGAAAGACAGGACTTTCTTCTGCGGCAGCTTGGCGTCGACAAAGGGCTTCCACCATTTCTGGTCGTAGACGCCGGGCCCTGAAATGGTGACGCCGGGGGCGACCGCATGTATGGCTTTTGCATAGGCTTTGAGCTGAGCGACGTACTCCTCGACGCCGTAGCTGGCCGGCCGCAGTTTCGTGGCGGCAAACCCGTTCGGTTCGTTCCCGACGGTAAAGCTCAGCAGCCGCGGGCCGAAGATCCGGGACGCGTTCTTGATCATGTCCGCTGCCCGCCGGGGGTTGTAGTGTCCCAGGTCCACCGTGAGGCTGATCCTGGCATTGGTCGCATTCAGGAGAGCCGCCACCCGCTGCAGGTCGGCCGGCGTGACTACCTTGGCCGGGTGGGCTTTGTCTCCTTTGTAGTTCTTTGGCAGTGCTTCGCCTGAGGACGTCCAGAAGAATCGACGGTCAACGGAGTTACCCCCAAACCGCAGGACGGTGCCGTCCGAGCCTTTGAGGAGCTTCACCATCGAGGCATTCTCCGCGCCCAAAGCGGGATCCGCGAGGTCGGTCGCTTCCAGGGAAATTCCGACGGTGCCCTTGTTCAGGCTCGTTCCGACCGGCACGTCCGTTACCGCCAGCGTCAGCGGAGCCACTTTCATCAAGGGGGAGCCCGGCGGGGGCGGGATCTGCTTATAGAAGGTGGCGTCTGCGCTCTTGTCCTTCTGGGCAGGCTGCCTAGGGCTGTCCCGGGGCGTGGGTTCGGCCTTTTCCGACGTCGCATTGGGTTCCGATGTCGCACTGGGGTTCGACGACACGGTGGGCATGCCGGCAACGAGCGCGACGGCGGCAAGGACCGCAATTGTCGCGAGGAGGCGTGTGATTTTTCGGGAAGGGCGGCGTCTGCGGGAGACTGGTTCCGCATCGAGTGCCGGGTGGTCGGTCCGGGGCATCTCGGCTAGCCCCGGGCGGGGGTGCGCTGGAAGGTCTCCCGGGCCAGCAGCCAGCCCGCGGCCGCCGCGAGCAGCACCCCGCCGGTCACGCCGAACGCCCAGCCGTAGCCCAGCCGGTCCGCCAGCAGCCCCGCGATCACGGGCCCCACGATCGCGCCGCTGTCCGCGGTCATCTGGAACACGGCAAGCACCCGGCCGCCGGAGCGCTCGTTGCCCACGACGTCGGCAATCGCCGCCTGCTGCGCGGGCCCGAGCAGGCCGGACCCGATGCCGGCGACGGTCGAGGCCAGCAGGAACCAGGGCAGCTCGTGAGTGAAGCCGATGGCGGCGGTGGCGAGGCCGGTGACGACGAGCCCGGCGAGCATCATCGGCTTCCGGCCCAGGTTGTCCGCGAGCCGCCCGGAAAAGGTCAGCGCCGCGGCGTTGCCGGCGGCGAACACGGCCAGCGCCCAGCCCGCGGACGAGGACCCCGCTCCGAGCGCCGCGACGGCGAAAAGCGGCACGGTGGCCATCCGGACGCCGAAGGTGGCCCAGCCGTTGGCGAAGCTGGAGGCCAGCCCGGCCCGGTAGGCGCTGTCCCTCAGCGCTTCCCGGAGCAGCATGGCCGGGGCCGCCGCACCCGCCTCACGGGAACCTGCCGGGACATGGCTGAGCTGGGTCTGCACGACGGCGGCGGCGAGCACCAGCGCGGCCGCGTAGGCCAGGAACGGCACCCGAAGTCCGAAGCTGGCCAGCAGCCCGCCGACGATCGGGCCGCACACGTTGCCGATCAGGAAGGCCGAGGCGTAGGCACCCGAGACGCGCCCCCGGCTTTCCGGGGGCGCCAGCCGCACCACGAGGGCCATCGACGCCACCGTGAACATCACCGATCCCACGCCGCCCAGTCCGCGGAAGACCAGCAGTTGCCAGTAGTCCTGGGCGAAGGCGCAGGCCGCCGTGGACGCCGCCACGATCAGCAGCCCGGCCACGTACACCGGCCGTTCGCCCAGCCGCACGATCAGCGCCCCGCCGGCCGGAGCGAAGACGAGCCGCATGAACGCGAAGATACTGACAATCACGGCCGCCGCTGTGGCGCCGACGTCGAAAGTGGTGGCGAACTGGGGGAGCACCGGCGCGACGAGGCCAAAGCCCAGCGCGATGAGGAAGGCGGCAACCAGCATCACCTTGATGTCCCGGGGCAGGCGGGGGCCGCCGGGGCGGCGGAGTCCGGCAGGGGGCCGGATTCCGTTGGCGGAACGGGACGCTTTGCTCATGGTGCTGCTTTCGGTGCTGCTTCTGATGCCCAAGGGCAGGCAGGGGCGTGATGGAACGCGTGAAACATAACCGTAACAAGCGCGAGACGCACCATTTACTTCCGGGAGGTTCTTGTAACAACCCGGCAATGTAAATCCTCAGCCGGTGAAACACGGCAACTGCAAACTTTTCTTAGAACGCAAAAATGCGTTGGACTGGCGGACAAGTCCGCACCTAAGAGCAAGAGAGGACGCAGACCATGGAACTCACCGCAGGTCTCGTTTGGCTCCTGGTCGCATCAGCCCTCGTGCTGTTCATGACCCCGGGCCTGGCATTCTTCTATGGCGGCATGACACGCGCCAAGTCGGCTTTGAACATGATGATGATGAGCTTCGTTGCCATTGGAACCGTTGGCATCATGTGGGTCCTGTGGGGCGCTTCGATGGCTACGAGCAACACCGACAACTTCTTCCAGATCTTCGCTAACCCTTTCAGCCACTTCGGGTTGCACAACTTCACGGAGCCGGCGGACCTGCTCAAGGTGGGCTACGCGGCGACCTTCGCCATCATCACGGTGGCACTGATCTCCGGCGCGGTCGCTGACCGGGCCAAGTTCTCCGCATGGGTCATCTTCACCCCCATCTGGGCCACCCTCGTCTACGCGCCGCTGGCCTTCATGGTCTGGGGCGGGGGCCTCTTCTCCAAGGACGGCTGGTTCGGCCAGACTTTTGCCCCGGTGATCGACTTCGCCGGCGGAACCGTGGTGCACATCAACGCCGGCGTCGCCGGGCTCATCCTGGTTCTGATCATTGGCAACCGCAAGGGCTTCGGCAAGGACCCGAACCACCGCCCCCACAATGTCCCGTTCGTCATGCTGGGCGCCGCAATCCTTTGGTTCGGCTGGTTCGGCTTCAACGCCGGTGCCGCCGCCACGGTTGAGCAGGCCGGCCTGATCTGGATCAACACCCTCGCTGCTCCGGCCGCCGCGATGCTCGGCTGGCTCGCTGTCGAACGCTTCCGCGACGGCCACCCGACCTCCCTGGGCGCCGCTTCCGGTGTGGTGGCCGGCCTGGTCGCGATCACCCCGGCCTGCGCCAACGTCTCCCCGCTCGGCGCGATCGCCCTGGGCGTCGTCGCCGGTGTGGCCTCGGCCCTCGCCGTCGGCCTGAAGTTCAAGTTCGGCTACGACGACTCGCTCGACGTCGTCGGCGTGCACCTGGTTTCGGGTGTCGTCGGCACCGTGGCGATCGGCTTCCTGGCCACCCCGGCCCAGGGCACCGCGGGTCTGTTCTACGGCGGCGGCACGACGCAGCTCGTGGCGCAGGTTCTCGCAGCGCTGCTCGCCGTAGCCTTCACCGCAATCATGACCTTCATCATCGCCTTCCCGATCCACAAGCTGATGGGCTTCCGGGTGTCCCAGGAGCAGGAAGTCGTGGGTGTGGACCTGAGCCTGCACGCCGAGACTGCCTACGAGTTCGGCGTCGGCGGCCACGGCGGAAGCTTCCAGCCGCTGCACGAACTGATCACCGGCAAGTCGCTGGGCGACAGTGCTGAAGTACCGGCAGCCGAGGCCGTGGACGTCAAGTCGAACGGCAAGAAGTCAGCAGCTGGCAAGGAAAGCGTGGAAGCATGAAACTGATTACCGCAATCGTCCGTCCGGAAAAGCTCGACACCATCAGGGAAGGCCTGGAGGCCTACGGCGTGCAGGGCCTCACGGTCAGCGCGGCCAGCGGCTACGGCCGGCAGCGCGGCTACACCGAGGTGTACCGCGGCGCCGAGTACAACGTGGACCTGCTGCCCAAGATCCGGGTCGAGGTCCTGGCCACCGACGAACAGGCGGACGACATCCTGGACGTCATCATCGCCAGCTCGAACACCGGCCGGGCCGGCGACGGAAAGGTCTGGACGATGGACGTGTTCGAGGCGGTCCGCGTCCGAACCGGTGAACGCGGCGCGGCAGCCATCTAGGCTGCAGCCCTCCAGCCGCTGCCGCGCGAGCGGACCGCGATCGGGGGTTGCGACGGCGGGCCGGGCACCTGGAAAGGTGCCCGGCCCGCATTTTTTGTTGCGTGCGTTGGGGCCGCTAGCGCCTGCGGGAGCGCCCGACGTCGGGCGCCGCCTGCCTTACGACGGCCAGCCCTCCGGACCGGGCGTGCCGGCGGCATATTCCTCCAGCGGGACGCTGTCCCGGGCCCAGGCCTTGAGCACGGGTTCGAGGATGCGCCAGCAGTCTTCCGCAGTGTCGCCGCGCACGGACAGCAGCGGGTCGCCGGTGAGCACCCCTTCAAGCACTTCACCGTAGGGGAGCAGCTCGGAGGCGCTGAGTTCCGCCTTCAGGGTGGCCCGGTCCAGGCTGAGCACGTTGCCGGGGCCGTTCACGTCGACGTCGAACTGCAGCGTGTCCGGGCCGAAGCCGATGCGCAGCTGGTTGGGGGAGTCCACCCCGGTGAAGCCCTTGGGCAGGTGCGGCACCGGCCGGAACGTGACCACGGCTTCCTTGCGCATGGCGCCCAGCGCCTTGCCTGAGCGGAGGATGAACGGCACGCCCTGCCAGCGCCAGTTGTCGATGTCCACCTGCACCTCGGCAAGGGTCTCGGTGTTGCGGGACGCGTCCACGCCCTCTTCCTTGGCGTAGTCCGGGACCTTCCGGCCGTCGATGGAGCCTGCCGTGTACCGGGCGCGGCGGGTGTTCTTGGCGTACGGCGCCTTGATGCTGCTGGCCCGCAGGAGCGTGGCGACGGCGTCGCGCAGGTCCCGCTCGTCCACCGAGGCGGGCGGTTCTATTGCCATCAGGGCCATGATTTGCAGCAGGTGGCTCTGGATCATGTCGCGCAGGGCGCCGGCGCCGTCGTAGTAGCGGGCCCGGCCTTCCAGCGCGAGGTCCTCATCGAAGATGATCTCCACCTTCTCGACGTAGCCCCGGTTCCACACCGGCTCCAGGAAGGTGTTCGCAAAGCGCAGGCCCAGGATGTTCAGTACCGTGGCCTTGCCCAGAAAGTGATCCACCCGGTGGATGTGGTCCTCCGGGACCAGTGCAGCCAGGGTCTTGTTCAGGTCCCGGGCCGATTCTTCGCTGGACCCGAACGGCTTCTCCATCACCAGCCGGGTCCCGGCGGGGACCTGCTCCGGGGTCAGGGCTTCGCAGGCCAGCTGGCTGATCTTCGGCGGCAGGGCGAAATAGACAGCCACCGGTCCTTCCAGCGTGGCCAAGAGGCTGGCCAGCTGCCCTTCGGCGGTGACGTCCAGCTGGTGGTAGCTGGTGCTTTCGCGGATCCGTTTCAGCTCCCGCTTGCCGCTGGAGTCGGCCTGGGAGTTGGCGTCGGCGAAGGAGGTCTCAAGGCGTTCCAGCCACTGTTCCGAAGTCCAGTCGTCCGAGCCCGCGCCCACCAGGGTGAGGCCGGATGCGTGGCCCCTCGCCACCAGCCGGGCCAGTCCCGGCAGCAGCAGCCTGCCGGTAAGGTCGCCCGAGGCGCCGAGGATGAGCAGGGTTTTTACTGTTGGTTGACTGGTCACCTAAGCCAGCATGCCATCTTGAAGGCGGGTCTTGGTACCCTAGATAGTCGAGTCCCGTTGTCGAGGCAGTTCGTTCCGGCGAAACAGTCACGACTCTGGCGTGCCGCACTGGCCGCCAGCTGTAGATCCACTGAAAGAAGTGCACGGCGCGTGTTCAATTCACTCTCTGACCGGTTGACAGCAACCTTCAAGAACCTCCGTGGCAAGGGCCGCCTCACCGAGGCGGACGTTGACGCCACGGTCCGCGAGATCCGGCGTGCCCTGCTGGACGCCGACGTTGCCGTCCCGGTGGTCAGGGAGTTCACCGCCCGCGTGCGCGAGCGGGCCCTCGGCGTCGAGGTCTCCGGTGCGCTGAACCCGAGCCAGCAGATCGTGAAGATCGTCAACGAGGAACTCGTCGAGATCCTCGGCGGCGAGACCCGCCGGATCCGGCTGGCCAAGACCGGGCCGACCATCATCATGCTCGCCGGCCTCCAGGGTGCCGGTAAGACCACCCTCGCCGGCAAGCTTTCCAAGTTCCTCAAGGCGCAGGGCCACAGCCCCATGCTGGTCGCCTGCGACCTGCAGCGCCCCAATGCCGTGACGCAGCTGCAGGTTGTCGGCCAGCGCGCCGGCGTTCCCGTCTTTGCCCCGCACCCGGGGGCCACCTCCTCCGAGCTGGACCACCCTGCCGGTGACCCGGTCGCCGTCGCCCGTGCCGGCGTCGAGGAAGCCAAGCGCACGCTGCACGACGTCGTGATCGTGGACACTGCCGGCCGGCTTGGCGTCGACGCCGAAATGATGGAACAGGCCCGCCAGATCCGCCGGGCCATCGTCCCCAACGAAGTCCTGTTCGTGATCGACTCGATGATCGGCCAGGACGCCGTCAACACGGCGATGGCCTTCGATGAAGGCGTCAACTTCACCGGCATCGTGCTCTCCAAGCTCGACGGCGACGCCCGCGGCGGTGCCGCGCTGTCCGTCGCGTCGGTCACCGGGAAGCCGGTCATGTTTGCGTCCACCGGCGAAGGCCTGGACGACTTCGAGCTCTTCCACCCGGACCGGATGGCCTCGCGCATCCTCGACATGGGCGACGTGCTCACCCTGATCGAACAGGCCGAGAAGTCCTGGGACAAGGACGAAGCGGCCCGGATGGCGAAGAAGTTCGCCGACCAGGAAGACTTCACCCTCGAGGACTTCCTCGCCCAGATGCAGCAGATCCGCAACATGGGCTCGATGAAGAAAATGCTCATGATGATGCCGGGCGCGCAGAACATCCGGCAGCAGCTGGAGCAGTTCGACGAGCGTGAGATTGACCGGGTCGAGGCGATTGTCCGGTCCATGACCCCGCACGAGCGGGTGGCCCCGAAAATCATCAACGGCTCCCGCCGCGCCCGCATCGCCCGCGGTTCCGGCGTGCACGTCTCCGAGGTCAACGGCCTGCTGGAACGCTTCGCGCAGGCACAGAAGATGATGAAGAAGATGGCCGCCGGCGGAGGTATGCCGGGGATGCCGGGGATGCCCGGCATGGGCGGCGGCGGAGCCCGCAAGGGGGCCAAGAACGCACCGAAGAAGAAAGCCCGCTCCGGCAACCCGGCCAAGGCCGCGCAGGAGCTCAAGGACGCGGAGGCACGGCGCGCCGCTGGCCCCAAGGCTGTGCCCACCGGTGCGGCCTTCGGCCAGCAGGGCGGGGAATTCGACCCGTCCCAGCTGAACCTGCCCAAGGGTTTCGACAAGTTCCTCGGCGGCAGCAAGTAGCGGAAGCCACCTTGGCGCTGGCAGTACCTCGGGGCCCGGTATCTCGGCGGTCAGGATGTCGTCGGCTTCGATGACGGACCAGTGCCATAGGCTTAGGGCATGTTCAAGCAGCGCGTAGTTTTCGTCCACGGGGCCGGCAGTTTTGGCGCCGCGGCGTGGCCGAAGCAGCACGGCATGGCGCTGAGCTACGACGCCTTGTTCCTGCGGCGGCACGGCTTTGACGCCGTCGCCGAGCCGCAGGAGACGGACTTCGCCGCCGACGCCGCAATTGTGCTGCGGGCCCTGGCCGACGACGGCCGCGGCGCTGCCGGCGGCCACGTGGTGGCCCATTCGCAGGGTGCGATCGCGGCGATGATGGCGGCCGTCGAACGCCCCGACCTGGTGCAGTCGCTGACCCTGGTGGAGCCGGCCTGCCTGTCCTTGACCGCGGAGCTCCCGGCCAGCGCTGCGCACCGGGCGCTCATGAAGCCGCTCTTCGACGTCCGGCACAGCCTCAGCGACGACGACTTCCAGCGGGAATTCGTCCGCCGTGCCTTCGCCGCCGGCGCCCCGGGAGCCATGACGCCGGAGGCCCTCCGGGCGGCGCGCCGGCTGCGGCTGCAGGCACCGCCGTGGGAAGCGCCGCTGCACATCGTTCCCGGCGTGCCCACCCTGGTCCTTACCGGTGGCTGGGAGCCGCTCTACGAGGAAATCGCCGGCTACCTGAGGGAGACGGGCGCCCTGCACCGCACCGCACCCGGAGGGCACCGGCCGCAGGACTCAAAAGAGGGCGACCGCGCCATCCGCACGTTCATCGCCGACGTCAACCGCAGCCGGCACGCCCACGCGTCGTAGGAGTGGCCGGCCGGACGCCTACCCCGCAGGGCAGGCGCCCGGCCGCGGCCTAGGGCTGTGCCTGTGCCTAGGCCTGTGCCTGTGCCTGTGCCTGTGCCGCTGACTGTGCGCCCACGGTGGGCTCGGGCAGGTAGACCTTGCCTCCGGCCGCCAGAAATTCGTCGCTTTTCCTCCGCATTCCGTCCGCCAGCTGTGCCAAGGCTGCCCGGGGATCCGCCGAACCGTATTCGTCCCGGATGTCCTGGCTGATCCGCATGGAGCAGAACTTCGGCCCGCACATCGAACAGAAATGGGCTGTCTTAGCCGGCTCCGCCGGCAAAGTCTCGTCGTGGAATGCCTCAGCCGTCACCGGGTCCAGGGACAGCGCGAACTGGTCCCACCAACGGAATTCAAACCGGGCCTTGGATAGGGCATCGTCACGTTCGTGCGCTCCGGGGTGGCCCTTGGCAAGATCGGCGGCGTGGGCGGCGATCTTGTAAGTGATCACGCCGGTCTTCACGTCGTCCTTGTTGGGCAGACCGAGGTGCTCCTTCGGCGTGACGTAGCACAGCATGGCGGTCCCGTAGCGGGCGATCTCGGTAGCGCCGATCGCGGAAGTGATGTGGTCATAGCCCGGTGCGATATCCGTGACCAGCGGCCCCAGCGTGTAGAAGGGCGCGCCCTTGCAGAGTTCCTGCTGGCGCTCCACGTTTTCCCGGACGAGGTGGAACGGCACGTGTCCCGGGCCCTCCACCATGACCTGGACATCGAAGTCCCAGGCCCGTTGCGTGAGCTCCGCCAAGGTGTCCAGTTCGGCGAACTGGGCAGCGTCGTTGGCGTCCGCCGTCGACCCCGGTCGCAGGCCGTCGCCGAGTGAGAAGGCGACGTCGTAGCGGGCGAAAATTTCGCACAACTCGTCGAAATGCGTGTAGAGAAAGTTCTCCTGATGGTGTGCAAGGCACCATCCAGCCATGATGGAACCTCCGCGGGACACGATGCCGGTGACCCGGTTGGCGGTCAACGGGACGTACCGCAGCAGCACCCCGGCGTGGATCGTCATGTAGTCGACGCCCTGCTCGCACTGTTCGATCACCGTGTCACGGAAAATCTCCCAGGTCAGGGCGTTTGCTTCGCCGTTCACCTTCTCCAGTGCCTGATAGATCGGGACGGTGCCGATGGGGACGGGCGAGTTGCGGATGATCCATTCGCGGGTCGTATGGATGTCGTCCCCGGTCGAAAGGTCCATCACCGTGTCCGCCCCCCATTGCGTGGCCCATTGGAGCTTGTCGACCTCCTCGGCGATGGAACTGCTTACCGCGGAGTTGCCGATGTTCGCGTTGATCTTCACCAGGAACGCCTTCCCGATGATCATCGGCTCGGACTCCGGGTGGTTGATGTTGCTGGGGATGATGGCCCGGCCGGCGGCGACTTCGCCGCGGACAAGCTCGACGTCGCAGTTCTCCCGCAGCGCGACGAAACGCATCTCCGGTGTCACGATGCCGTGCCGCGCATAATGCATCTGGGTGACCGTTCGGCCTTCGACGGCGCGACGCGGCTCGGGCGGTGCGCCCCGCCATTCAGCCGAGGCGGCGCCGCGCCTGACCGCGGACTTGCCGTCGTCGAGCAGAGTGCGTTCCCGGCCGCTGTACGGCTCCGTGTCCGCGCGCCCGGCGATCCAGTCACGGCGGAAAGCGGCGAGTCCCACCATCGGGTCGCTGCCCGGGCCCGCGGTGCGGTAGACCCGGAACGGAGGATTCCCGACGCCGCCAGGGGACGGTGCCAGGGCGATTTCGGTTACCGGGACGCGGATCCCGCCGTCCTCGACGTACGCGAGGGCATGCGACTTCAGGGACTGCGTCACGGTAGATGCTGCGGCGCTGTTCCCATTCTGGGCAGGGCTCTGCTGTGGATTTGTTGCGCTCAAAGAGATACTCACTTCCTTCGCCGGCATTACCCGGACAGGTTCAACGGTCGCAGGCTGCATCAGCCCGATCTCAGCCCCTGCAAGGGCACCCGTGTGGTCGTAGACGAAGCTACCACAGGCCGACGGGAAGCCGTCGAGGGGCCGTGGGGGCTGGACGGGCTTGGCCCGCGGATCGCGATGCGGATTAGGCTTTAGGCCATGAGCGGCATCATCGAGTTCAGCGGCCCGGTCCTCACCGGAGCCGACCAAGAGCGGCGCGGGCTGTGGGCCGTGGACGGCCGCCTGACCTTCCGGCGCCCCGCGGCCGCGCCGGACCTGGTCCTGGACGGCTGGGTGATCCCCGGGCTGGTCGATGCGCACTGCCACATCGGGCTCGGGCCCGGCGGGGATGTCCCCGAGGAAGTTGCCGAGCGGCAGGCCCTGACTGATCGCGACGGCGGTACCCTGCTGGTCCGCGACGCCGGCGCCGTTCACGACACCCGCTGGATCCAGCAACGGCGCGAGCTGCCACGCATCCTCCGCGCCGGGCGGCACATCGCCAGGACGCGGCGGTACCTGCGGGGCTTCGCCGTCGAGGTGGAACCCGAGGACCTCGTGGAGGCCGTACGCAAGCAGGCCCGCGCGGGGGACGGCTGGGTCAAGCTGGTGGGGGACTGGATCGACCGCGACGCCCGCGACCTCGCTGCGAGTTTCCCGGCCCGGAGCGTCAGGGACGCGGTCCGGGCCGCCCACGACGAAGGCGCCCGCGTCACGGCGCACTGCTTCGCGGAGGACACCCTCGATGACATGCTCGACGCCGGCATCGACTGCATCGAACACGGAACCGGGCTGCTTCCCCGGCACTTGCCCCGCTTCGTCGAACAGGGTGTCCCGATTGTCCCCACCCTGATCAACATCGCCACTTTCCCCGACATTGCGGCCCAGGCCAAGGCAAAGTTCCCCCGCTACGCGGCGCACATGCTGGGGCTCTGGGAACGCCGCGCCGAACGGATCCTCGAGGCGTACGAGGCCGGGGTCGCCATCTACGCCGGGACGGACGCGGGGAGTGTGATCAAGCACGGGCGCATCGTCGACGAACTTGAGGCCCTGCACGACGCCGGGCTCCCCGCCGGCGCCGCCCTCGACGCAGGGGCCTGGGCCGCCCGCGACTGGCTCGGAGCCGACGCGATCACAGAAGGTGCCAGTGCCGACGTCCTGGTCTGCGCCGAGGATCCGCGCGGGAATCTCGGCACCCTGCGCGAGCTCAGGGGCATCGTGCTCCGCGGCGAACTGGTACAGGGGAGCATCCCCGGCCATTAGGAATAAATTGAAGCTTCAAGTAATTTAACTCTACGAGGGTCGCCGAAGGTCGGGGGCCACAGAACCACCGGAGCGTTTCAATGACCGTAGAAGCCAGCACCCAGGATCTCCTTCCTGCCGAACTCACCATGGGCACCGTGATGCTCAAGGTCGGCGACATGAAGCTGATGACGGACTACTACCAGCGCGCCCTCGGCCTCGACATCGTTGCCGAGCAGGACGGCGGGCTCTACCTCGGACGCAAGCTCAAGCCGCTGGTCCACCTGGCACCGGCACCCGGGCTGAACCTGCCCTCCCGCGGCGAAGCCGGCCTCTTCCACACCGCCCTTCTCTTTGAGGACCAGCCCTCGCTGGCCGCCACCGTCGCGTCCGCCGCGCAGTATGAGCCGCAATCCTTCACCGGCAGCGCCGACCACCTTGTCAGCGAGGCCTTCTACTTCAATGACCCGGAGGGCAACGGTATCGAGCTCTACTGGGACCGCCCCCGCGAAGCCTGGTCCTGGGACGGCAAGAACGTCGTGATGGACAGCCTGGCCCTGCCGCCGCAGCGCTACCTCGAGCAGCACCTCACCGAGGCGTCGCTCGCCGGGCAGCGCGAGGCCGACGCCGGCGTCGGGCACGTCCACCTGCAGGTCGGCGACGTGCAGTCCGCGCACGACTTCTACGTCGGCACCCTCGGCTTTGAGGAGACCGCGGGCTGGCACGGCCAGGCGCTCTTCGTCTCAGCCGGCGGCTACCACCACCACATGGCCATGAACGTTTGGAACAGCCGCGGCGCCGGCCCCCGCCGTGACACCCTCGGCCTCGGCGAAGTGCTGGTTGAAGTACCGTCCGGCGACGACGTTGGCGCCCTCGCCGACCGCCTCAAGACCGCGGGCGTCCAGTCGCACCACACCGGAGCCGAGCTGCGCTTCGAGGATCCGTGGCGCAACAGCATCCGCGTCGCCGTCCGCTGATCATCCGGACATGCCCAGCCTGCAGCGCCAGGACTGGACATGTCCAACCTTCGAGGCCCGCGTTGGGCATGTCCACCTCCTGATGCTTGGGTCCGCGGACATGTCCCGCGTGCGCTTCGGGGAATGGACATAGTGGGATTATGTCCATTGCTCGCGTCCGGGGGTGCGCATGTCCGTTGGCGGGAGTGCGCGAGGCGGGGCGCGGCATGGGGTCCCTCGGCCATGTCCGTCCGCCGATCGGGACGCCGGGCATGTCCATCCGCCGCGGTCAGGGATGGACATAGTGGGATTATGTCCATTGCTCGCGGCCGGGGCAGGGCATGTCCGGTCCGGGCGCGGCCGGGCTGGAGCGGATAGGCTGAAAGCGACGCCAAAAACGCGGCCAGCGCCGCCAACCCTCATGAGGAGCACTTCCTTGGGATTTACTGAAATCTTCGTCGCCACCCATGACGCCGCCCTCAAGCGTGCAGCGGCCCTCGACGGCGGCGCCGCGGTCGCCCCCGGCGCGGTCCGGATTCCGGACATCAGCGACTTCGAAGTCGAACGCCTGGGTGACCTGGCCGGGACTGCCGTGCATGCCGCCGGGGCCGACTATGAGCTGGCCATGGTGGACGTGGCCAGCGACTCCCTGCTGGGCGTGCCGGCCGCCATGGTCCGTGCCCTGGCCGAGTTGCTCAGCTACGAGACCGAGGGCGAGGGTGATGTCCTAGCGGACGTCGCCGAAGGCTGGGCCGCGGAGGAGGACATGCCCTTCGGTGCCGACCAGGCCGCCCGCTATGTCCGCCAGCTCGCCGAACTCGCTGCCGGCGTTGACCCCGCCACCAAGGCCGGGCTCTACGTCTGGACCTCCTGACGCGCCCAAGCCGACGGCTCGAAAAAGTGCCCGGACACGCAGCCCTAGGGCGTCAAGTCGAAATCCGAGCGGTGATCTGGCACAATGAACAGGTACTCGATCTGCGTGGCCCCTCTCTCCGCGTCCGGATCTTGTCCTTTTAGAACCCCCTAGTACGGCCCGCCCCACGGGTGCAGAACGCCGGGCTCGACCCCGTTTCAGAAACAGGAGTGACCACAAAAGTGGCCGTAAAGATTCGCCTTAAGCGCTTCGGCAAGATGCGCGCACCGTACTACCGCATCGTCGTCATGGACGCACGCTCCAAGCGTGATGGCCGTGCCATCGAAGAGATCGGCAAGTACCACCCGACCGAAGAGCCCTCGTACATCGAGGTCGACACGGACCGTGCCCAGTACTGGCTCGGCGTCGGCGCACAGCCGTCCGAGCAGGTTGCCGCGATCCTGAAGATCACCGGTGACTGGCAGAAGTTCAAGGGTCTCCCGGGCCAGGAGGGCACCTTGAAGACCAAGGCTCCCAAGGAAGCCTTCGTCACCCCGGAAAAGGGTTCCGTGATCATCCCGGAAGCCATCACCAAGAAGGCTAAGAAGGACGACGCAGCTGAGGCTCCCGCCGACGCCGAAGCAGAGACCACCGAGGCTGAGTAAATTGCTGGCAGAAGCGCTCGAACACCTGGTCCGCGGGATTGTTGACAGCCCCGAGGACGTCAAGGTCAGTGCGAAGAACAACCGCCGCGGGGACACCCTCGAGGTGCGCGTTCATCAGGACGATCTGGGACGGGTGATCGGACGCCAGGGCCGCACCGCACGCGCTTTGCGCACTGTGGTGGCGGCGCTGGCCGACGGCGAGCCGGTCAGGGTCGACGTCGTCGACACCGACCGCCGCCGGTAGCGCGACCAGCATTATTTGTCTTTAGTCCGGCCCCTTCACCAGCTTATGGTGGAGGGGCCGGACTGTTTTGCGCAGCACATGCACCAACAAATCCCAGACTTTACGAGAACCCGAACAGAGGAACAGATGCAGCTTCAGGTGGCACGAATCGGCAAGCCCCATGGCATCCGCGGCGAAGTGACCGTCCAGGTGCTGACGGACGCCCCCGGTGACCGCTTTGTTCCCGGCACCCAGTTCGTGGTGGAACCGGCGTCGGCCGGGCCGCTGACCGTTGAGAGCGCCCGCTGGAACAAGGACATCCTGCTGCTGGCGTTCGAGGAGGTGGAGACCCGCAACGAGGCGGAAGCCCTCCGCGGAGCCAAGCTCTACGTCGAGACCGAAGAACTGGACGAGGACGACGACGAGGGCTGGTACGAGCACGAGCTGGTGGGCCTGGACGTCCGCGTCGGCGACCAGGTGGTCGGCAAGGTCTCCGGTCTGCACACCATGCCGGTCCAGGACCTGCTCGTGGTGACTGACCGGGACGGCAAGGAAATCCTGATCCCGTTCGTGGAGCAGATCGTGCCTGAGGTTAATGTCGCGGACAAGTACGTCCTCGTCACCCCGCCAGCCGGCCTTTTCGAGGTCAACACCGAGGCCGGCGGGACCCCCGACGACGGCGGCACCGAAACAGACGCCGACGCCGAGGGAGCCAGCGACGCCGAACGTGGCGCGGGGGACAACGCCTAAGATGCGGATCGACGTCGTCAGCATCTTCCCCGAATACCTGGCACCGCTGGAACTCTCGCTGATCGGAAAGGCCCGCCAGGACGGGCTGCTGGACCTCAACGTCCACGACCTCCGCGACTTCACCACGGACCGGCACCGCACCGTGGACGACACCCCGTATGGCGGCGGCGCCGGCATGGTGATGAAGCCCGAACCGTGGGCCCAAGCCCTGACCGCCATTGCCGAGGCCGGCCCGAAAGCGCCTGGGGCGGAGGCCGTTCGCAAGCCCGTACTGATCGTCCCATCGCCGGCGGGGGAGCGCTTCAGCCAGGCGATTGCCCACGAACTCGCGGAAGAAGAGCAGCTCGTCTTTGCCTGCGGACGCTACGAGGGTATCGACGAACGCGTCCTGGAGTGGGCCGCGGAACACTTCACCGTCCGGCCCATGAGCCTCGGGGACTACGTGCTGAACGGCGGCGAGGTGGCCGTGCTGGCCATGGTCGAAGCCGTGGGGCGGCTGTTGCCCGGCGTCGTCGGAAACCCCGAATCGCTCGTGGAGGAATCCCACTCCGACGGCCTGCTCGAGTACCCCGTGTACACCAAGCCCTCCAGCTGGCGGGACCGCGAGGTTCCGCCCGTGCTGCTGAGCGGCAACCACGGCAAGATCGCGCAGTGGCGGCGTCACGAACAGTACCGGCGCACCGCCGAACGCCGGCCGGACCTGCTCGACGCGTTCGACGCCGGCAAGCTGCCACGCGCGGACCGCACCGCTTTCGGGGAACTGGGCTACGACGTCGTGGACGGCCGGCTCCGGCGCCGCCCCGACGCCTGAGCTGAGCCGATTCGCGAAGCCCATTCGCTTGGCCAATTCACCAAAACGTGCCGGAATGTGGCAAAATTAGTCCTTGTGCCTGCTGGGTGCGAACCTGCCACAGGGGGAGCGTCACCAACAGCGCGGCACCCCGGTCCCGTCAATTCCTGACGGAGCCGGAACGACAATACTTTCGGCGGGAATTTCCGGTGCGCACAGCACCCGGGCTTGGCCGCCGTGACCCAACGTGAATGACCTGTGGCGTTCACCAGGAGTGGATCAATGCATATCCTCGATTCCGTAGATGCAGCTTCGCTGCGCAACGATGTTCCCGAGTTCCGCGCGGGTGACACCATCAAGGTGCACGTGAACATCATCGAAGGCAAGAACTCCCGTGTCCAGGTCTTCCAGGGCTTCGTCCTGGGCCGCCAGGGCGACGGCGTCCGCGAAACCTTCACCGTCCGCAAGGTCTCTTTCGGCGTCGGCGTGGAGCGTACCTTCCCGGTACACTCCCCGATCATCGACAAGATCGAGCTCGTCTCCAAGGGTGACGTGCGCCGCGCCAAGCTTTACTACATGCGTGCACTGCGCGGTAAGGCTGCGAAGATCAAGGAAAAGCGCGACTTCCAGACCGCCAAGTAAGTCCTTCGGACTTTCCAGCGGGTCCACGGAGGGCTCCGGCGTTTGCCGGAACCGTCCCCACTGCGCCGTTCAATTAGAAAAGCGTTAGAGGACACGGATCATGGAACAGACAAGACGCCGGCCCAGGAAACTGGGCTGGCGTTTTGCGCTTCTGGGCCTGGTGCTGGCCGTGGCAATCAGCGGCCTGGTCCGGTCACTGTGGCTGGATGTTTACTTCATCCCGTCCGCGTCGATGGAGCCGCTGCTCCGCGACGGTGACAGGATCCTGGTGTCCCGCACCGACTTCGCGTTCGACCCGGTCCGCCGCGGCGACGTCGTGGTCTTCGACGGCCGCGGCTCTTTTGCCCCGCTCAGCAGCGGCAAAGGACCTGCGGCTGACGTCCTGACCGGCGCTGGCCACTGGCTGGGCCTGACCGGCAGCGACACCACCTATGTCAAGCGCGTCATCGGGCTACCTGGCGACCGCGTGGTGTGCTGCGGCGCGGACGGCCGGCTCACAGTTAACGGCCAGCAACTTGAGGAACGCTATCTGTATGAAGGCGACGCCCCGAGTAAGTTGAAGTTCGACGTGATTGTCCCGGACGGCAGGCTCTGGCTGATGGGAGACCACCGTTCGAAATCGGCCGATTCGCGCAGCCTGCTGGGCGCGCCGGGAGGCGGTATGGTCCCGCTGGAGCGCGTGATCGGCCGCCCGGTACAGATCATCTGGCCGCTTGATAGATTTGCAGCAATTCCGCGGCCCAACGAGGCCGCCACGACGATGAAGAACGGACAGTAGATGCCCGAGACCGGACCCCGGACTCCTGATCCGCGGGGGCACGACGAGCCCCGAGTGACCTCCTCGCCCATCCCCGGCGCCGAACACCCGACGACGCGGCTGCCCGCCGCGCCGAGGCCCGAACACGCGCCGGACCCTCGGCCGGTGCAGGCTGAACCGGTTCAGGCTGAATCGGTGCACGCTGAACCGGTGCACGCGGCGCCCGCGGCGCCCGCGCAGCCCGAGCGGGCCGAGGGCGCCCCATTGGCCGGTCCCTCACATGCCGGACCGTCGTCGGCGCGGGCCCGAAAGGCTAAAGCCCGCGAGGGCCGCAACCCGATGCTTCTCTGGCTTAAGGAGATCGCCACGGTGGTGGTGATCGCCGTCGTACTGTCTTTCCTGATCAAGACCTTCCTGTTCCGGGCTTTCTATATTCCGTCCGAGTCCATGATGAACACGCTGGACGTCAACGACCGGATCTTCGTCAACTTGCTGGTGCCGGAGCCGATCGCCTTGGAGCGCGGGGACGTCGTGGTGTTCCGGGACACCAAGGGATGGCTTGTCCCGAGCGCCGTGAAGCCGGCCGGTCCGTTGACCGGTGTCCAGGATGCGCTGACGTTTGTGGGCCTGCTCCCCGACAACTCCGAGCAGCACCTGGTCAAGCGCGTTATCGGCCTGCCGGGCGACCACGTCGTCTGCTGCGACGGCAGCGGCCGGCTCACCGTCAACGGGGCTCCCCTGAACGAGAAATACGTCAACAGCGCCGAGGTCCCGCAGGTGCGCGACTTCGACGTCGTCGTCCCCGCCGGCAAGGTCTGGGTCATGGGCGACAACCGGAACCACTCCGCCGACTCGCGCGCCCACATGGAAAGCAACGGCGGCTTCATCGACGTGGCCGACATCGAAGGCAAGGCGGCCGTGATCGCGTGGCCGTTGAACCGGATCACGTCGCTGGACAACTATCCGGACGTGTTCCGCGGCGTCCCGACTCCGGTGAAGAAGTAGGGACAGCAGTGTCCGAAGCTCCAACCCTCGACTACGAGCGCCGCTTCCGTGGCTCCGGCGCGCGGCTGCTCGCCGGGATCGACGAGGTGGGACGTGGGGCCCTGGCCGGACCCGTCAGCGTCGGAATCGCCGTCGTGGACCTGCATAAGCAGAAGCTGCTCGCCGACGTGCGGGACAGCAAGCTGCTCAAGGTCGCGGACCGGGAACGGCTCGAACCGCTGGTGCGCAGCTGGAGCGTCGCCTCGGCCGTGGGGCACGCCAGCGCGGCGGAAATCGACGCGCTGGGGATCATCGGCGCGCTCCGGCTCGCCGGCAACCGTGCCTGGTTCGCGGTGCTGGCCGCCGGTGTGACACCGGACGTAGTGCTCCTGGACGGCAGCCACAACTGGCTCTCACCCGTGGCGCAGGCCTCGCTCTTCGACGAGGGCCCCGAGGAGCCGGGCTGTGACGCCCCGGTCCACACCCTGGTCAAGGCCGACATGCAGTGCCTTAGCGTGGCCGCCGCATCCGTGCTGGCCAAGGTCGAACGTGACCGGCAGATGGCTGTCCTGCACACCGAGTACCCGGCGTTCGGCTGGAACGAGAACAAGGGCTACGGCACCGCTGCGCACAAGGAGGCCCTCCGCGCCGCCGGCCCCACGCCGTACCACCGGGTGAGCTGGCAACTACTCGGCGACTGAGCGGTGGCGCGCGCCCGGCGCCCGATGGTGCAAGATGGAACCATGAGTGCCGAGGACCTTGAAAACTATGAGACCGACATGGAGCTACAGCTCTACCGCGAATACCGCGACGTCGTCGGGCTGTTCAGCTATGTGGTCGAGACCGAACGGCGTTTCTACCTGGCCAACCACGTGGACCTGCAAGCGCGCAGCGCCGACGGCGAGGTCTACTTCGACCTGACCCTGCAGGACGCCTGGGTGTGGGATGTCTACCGCTCCGCCCGGTTCGTCAAGAGCGTCCGCGTTATCACTTTCAAAGACGTCAACGTCGAGGAGCTCCCGCGCAGCGAGGAGCTCGCCCTGCCCAAGGTCGAGGGCCTGGGCAACTGATTCCTGCCTCGCGTGACCTGAAGTTACCCACATAGCCGAATTTTTGTCCGCGTGCTGGCCGCCCTGCGATCCACGCTGGAGGCATGAGAGCTAAGGACATGCTGGGCCGGCGCGGCGAGGAACTCGCCGCCGGCTTTATCGAAGCCCAGGGGATGCGGATTGTTGACCGTAACTGGCGTTGCCCCGAGGGTGAAATCGATATCGTCGCGCTCGACGGCGACGCCCTGGTCATCGCCGAGGTCAAGACCCGAAGATCCCTCGCCTACGGGCACCCGTTCGAAGCCGTGGGCGTGGACAAGCTCGCCCGGCTGCACCGGCTGGCCTCGGCGTGGTGCCGGGACCATGAGCTGCAGATGCCGCTGCGCCGCGTAGACGTCATCGCCGTGGTCGACGACGGGACCGGTTCCCCGGCCATCGAACACCTCAGAGGGGTGGGGTAGATGGCGCTGGGACGGACCTATTCGGTGGCGCTGGTCGGCCTGAACGGATACATCGTCGAGGTCGAGGCCGACATCGGGCAGACCCTGCCTGCGTTCGTGATCCTCGGCCTGCCGGATGCCTCGCTCAATGAGGCCAAGGAACGGATTCGGTCTGCGGCGCAAAACTCCGGTATCCCGCTCAGCCGCCGGAAGATCACCGCGAACCTCATTCCGGCGTCGCTGCCCAAGCGCGGCTCCGGATTCGACCTCTCCATCGCCATGGCGGTGCTGCTGGCCGCCAACGACGTGCGCTCCACCGGACGCCATGTCTTCATCGCCGAACTTGGCCTGGACGGGCGGCTGCGTCCGGTCCGCGGCATTCTGCCGGCCGTGATGGCGGCTGTTCAGGCGGGGTATCCCGACGTTGTGGTGGCCCAAGCCAACGCCGCCGAAGCAGAGCTGGTGCCCGGCGCCAGGGTCCGCGGCTACCGTACCCTGGCCAGGCTGGCGTTCGATTTCGGCGCGGACCCGCAGGACCTTGCCCTGGACTTCGAGCCGGACACCGCGGATGCCGACGACGTCGACGGGACGGCCCCGGCCGGCCTGGCGCCGGATATGTGCGACGTCTCTGGCCAGTCTGACGGTCGCCGGGCCCTGGAAGTGGCCGCCGCCGGAGCGCATCACGTGCTGTTCACCGGCCCGCCCGGGGCAGGCAAGACCATGCTGGCAGAGCGCCTGCCCGGGTTGCTCCCTGATCTCGGTGACCGGGAAGCCATGGAGGTGACGGCCATTCATTCCCTCAGTTCGCTCACCTCGGCTTCCGTCACGCTGCTGCGGCGGCCGCCCTACGAGAATCCGCACCACACCGCCACCGCGGCTGCCATTATCGGCGGAGGATCCGGATTGCCTCGGCCCGGCGCGGCGTCCAGGGCTCACCGCGGCGTGTTGTTTCTCGATGAAGCCCCCGAATACGAGCGCCGGGTCCTCGACGCACTCCGGCAGCCACTCGAAAGCGGCGAACTGGTCATCCACCGCTCGGCGGGCACCGCTGCCTACCCAGCCCGGTTCCAGCTGGTCCTCGCCGCCAACCCCTGTCCCTGCGGCAAAGCCTCCGGAAAGGGCGTGGACTGCACCTGCACCCCGATGATGCGGCGCCGTTATCTCGCTCGGATGTCGGGGCCGCTGCTGGACCGGGTCGACATCCAGTTGGAGGTCGAGCGCGTCGCACTCGCAGACTTCGGCCAGCCCCGGGCCGAAGAGGCCACGGCCGACATCGCCGCCAGGGTGCGCGCCGCCCGGGAGCGCCAGCTGGACCGGCTCCGGCCGCTCGGACTGGAAACCAACTCGCAGGTTCCCGGACGGGTGCTCCGCGGCCCCCTGCGGCTCTCGGGACCTACAACGCGGATCCTCGACCATGCGCTGGAACGCGGCGCCCTGACGGCCCGCGGCTATGACCGGGTGCTGCGTCTGGCGTGGACCCTTGCGGATCTCTCCGGCCGCGACGGGCCGGACGCGGACGACATCGGTCAAGCGCTCAATCTTCGGCAATCCGCATCGGCTGCCGCGTGACGGCGCCGAGATGTCCCATCCCGCCACGCCCCGCTATCAGCACCACAGCAGCACCGGAAGAGGAGAGAGCAGCACCATGACACAGAACGAAAGGACCGCCCGGGCGGCGCTGTCCAGGCTTCTGGAACCCCAGGACGCCGCCGGCCTGGCGCTCGTACGGGTTGCCGGCGCCGAGGATGCGCTGCGGATCGCCACCGGGCAACTGCCGGCCGGCCCGAGGCTGGAGCAGGAACTTTCCCAGGTGCTGGAGCAGAACGGCGCCGGCGGCGGCTGGACCGGCCTGGGCATGGCACTGAAGCGCTGGGCACCGCGGGTACCCGACCTGGCGCCGGAGCGCGACCTGGCGACCATGCAGCGCCTCGGCGGCCGCCTGATTATCCCGGCGGACAACCTGTGGCCCGGCCAGCTCGCGGACCTGGGGCTGCAGGAGCCGCTCTGCCTCTGGTGGCGGGGCGTGGAACAGGAGTTGCCGCCAGTCCACAAAGCCATTGCGCTGGTGGGCTCCCGCGACAGCACAGCCTACGGCTCTGCAGTAACGGGCGACCTCGCTTATGGGCTGGCCCAGCGGGGCTTCACGATTATCTCCGGCGGAGCCTACGGGATTGACGCCCACGCCCATCGGGCCGCCCTGGCCGGGGCCGCCGCGGGCCTGCCAACTATCGCCGTCATGGCCGGGGGAGTGGACCGGTTCTACCCCGCGGGCAACGAGGATCTGCTCCGTGCGGTGGCCAACCAGGGCGCCGTGCTGGCCGAGGTCCCACCGGGTTCTGCCCCCACACGGTACCGCTTCCTGCAACGCAACAGGCTCATCGCTGCGCTGGCCGCCGTCACGGTGGTGGTCGAAGCCCGGTGGAGATCCGGGGCGCTCAACACCGCCCACCATGCCGAGACCCTGGGCAGGGCGGTCGGCGCGGTGCCGGGCTCGGTGCACAGTGCCAACTCGGCCGGCTGCCACCGGTTGCTGCGCGAAGGCGGCGCGGTGTGCGTCACGGACGCGGCCGAGATCGCGGAACTGGCCTCGCCGAGCGGCGAGGCGCTGCCGGAGGTCAAGGTGGGCCGGGCCGAGGCCCACGACGGGCTGACCCTTGAGGACCTCATTCTCCTGGACGCCCTTCCGCTGCGGATCACCAGCACGGTTGAGAAGCTTTCCGTGGTCGCCGGGCTGAGCCCGGAATCGGTCAGGGCTGGTCTTGGGCGGCTCGGACTGCTGGGCTTGGCCGAATCCCACCGTGGCGGCTGGAAACGCTCCGCCAAGGCGGGCTGACGCGACGCACCTGCTCGGCGGTGCACATCTCCCGGGGGCAAACTGCCATGCCGCCCCCAGGCCGCGACTTCCAGCATGGTGCGGAGCAAGCACGCGGGCGTTGGCGGCGCGCCGCCGGGCTGCGCTGGCGCCGGCCAAATTGCTGGGAGAGTGGGAGGGTGTCAACACAGCAACTTCCCCCAGCGCTCGCTGCAGCCGCCCATGGCTTCGGCCGGTATCTGGAGGCTGAGCGGGGCCGCTCCGCCCACACCGTCCGCGCCTACCTTTCCGACGTCGGAAGCCTGTTGGCGCATGCGGTCTCGGAGGGCGCGGAGGATCTGGCACACCTCGAACTCGGCACACTGCGGCGCTGGCTTGGCACCCAGAGCGAAGCCGGGATGTCACGGGCCACGCTGGCCCGGCGCGCAGCCACCGCGCGGGCCTTCACCGCGTGGGCCGTCCGCGAGGAGCTCATCGCCGCCGACCCCGCCCTGCGGCTGAAGGCCCCGAAACGGGAGAAGTCCCTGCCCGGCGTGCTGCAGCAGGGGCAGGTGCAGCGGCTGGTGGCCGGAGCCGAGTCGGCCGCCGCGGAAGGGGAGCCGCTGGCCCTGCGCAACCGTGCCATGCTGGAGCTGCTCTACGCCACGGGCGTCCGCGTCGGCGAGCTGGCCGGCCTGGACATCGACGATCTCGACCCGGACCGCCGGACCCTGCGGGTGCTCGGCAAGGGCAACAAGGAGCGGACGGTTCCCTACGGCCTCCCGGCCGCGGTCGCCGTCGACGACTGGCTGCGCCGTGGACGCCCGGCCCTGGCGGCGGACGGCTCCGGCCCCGCGCTCTTCCTCGGGGCGCGCGGAAAGCGGGTGGACCAGCGGCAGGTCCGTAGCGTCGTCAAGGGGCTGCTGGACGGGCTGGGGGACACCTCGGCCACGGGTCCGCACGCACTGCGGCACTCGGCGGCAACCCACCTGCTCGACGGCGGGGCGGACCTCCGCGCGGTGCAGGAAATCCTGGGGCACAGCAGCCTGGCAACCACCCAGATCTACACCCACGTCTCCGTAGACCGGCTCCGGAAAAGCTACCAGCAGGCGCATCCGCGGGCTTGACCGGCCGCCGTCCGGCACGGCGCCGCGACCTGGGCCATCAGGGCTCTCGGGGGCCCCTCCGGGGCGTGTCAAGGGCACCTGTGGACCATTAGCAAAGCCGGAACGACTCGCCGGGAGCGACGCGCCGAATTGCACTGGCGTAATTAGGCGGGGTACGGCACAATGAGACTCACGCCCGGCAACTTTCAAGTGGTGCTTGAACCGCTTAAGCATCGATTTACCACCTGAGATCCGGACATATTTTTTGCGTATTGTTGTTTCGAAGAAACTGAATAGTCTGGCAGGGGCGAGAGCCCCGCACGCGGATCCACGCAGCAGAGAGGCATCCAGGCAGAGGTCGTTGGGGAAGACGTACCTATAGCTATGGAGGATGGAATGTCTGTTGCACTAACCCGCGGTGTCCTGTTCGTACACTCGGCCCCGACCGCCCTGTGCCCCCACGTTGAGTGGGCCATTGGGTCTGTCGTGGACAAGCGCACGGACCTTGAGTGGACTGCCCAGCCCGCTGCGCCCGGAATGTTCCGGGCCGAGCTGTCGTGGACCGGAACACCGGGCACGGGGGCTCAGTTGGCGTCTGCGCTGCGCGGCTGGGCTCACCTGCGCTACGAGGTCACCGAGGAGCCCAGCCAGGGCGTCGACGGCGGCCGCTGGTCGCACACCCCGGAACTCGGCATCTTCCACGCCGTCACGGACGTGCACGGCAACATCATGGTCTCCGAGGACCGCATCCGCTACGCCTACGAATCCGGCGCCGGCGACCCTTCCGCGGTCTACCATGAGCTCTCGCTGGCCCTCGGCGAGGCCTGGGACGAGGAACTCGAACCCTTCCGGCACGCCGCCGAAGGCGCCCCCGTACGCTGGCTCCACCAGGTCGGCTAGCCACCCGGGGGCTCTTCCCACGACCCTGGACGTACCGCACCACACTCCATAGCAACGCCAAATGACAGATGGCGGCAATGTTCACCAGGAACATTGCCGCCATCTGTCATTTCGGCGTGCGGCCCAGCTGAGCGGGCCCGGCGGGTTAGACGCTGCGGACGGCGATGACGGCGTTGTGGCCGCCGAAGCCGAACGAGTTGCTCAGTGCCACGATGCTGCCGCCGGGCAGGGCGCGCTCGGAGGTGACGATGTCGAGCGGGATCTCCGGATCCTGGTTCTCGAGGTTGATCGTCACGGGCGCCTTGCGGTCGTATACGGCCATGACGGTCAGTACGGCTTCCACCGCACCGGAGGCACCCAGCAGGTGGCCCATCTGCGACTTGGTGGCGGAGACGGCCACGTTATCCACTTGGCTGCCGAGGGCGGCCTTGAGGGCGGTGTACTCGGGCTTGTCGCCGACCGGGGTGGAGGTGGCGTGCGCATTGACGTGCACCACGTCCTCGGCCTGGATGCGGCCGTCGAACATGGCCGCCTTCAGGGCGCGGGTGGCGCCGAGGCCCTCCGGGTCCGGGGCCGTGATGTGGTACGCGTCGGCGGTTACCGAGGTGCCGGCGAGTTCGGCGTAGATTCGGGCGCCGCGGGCGAGGGCGTGCTCCTCGGCCTCGAGCACCAGAGCGCCGGCGCCTTCGCCCATCACGAAGCCGTCGCGGTCGCGGTCGTAGGGGCGCGAGGCATGCTCGGGATCGTCGTTGCGGCGGGACAGCGCCTGCATCGAGGCGAACGCGGCGATCGGCATCGGGTGGATGGCGGCTTCGGCGCCGCCGCAGACGACGACGTCGGCCTTGCCGGAGCGGATCAGGTCCAGGCCCATGTGCACGGCTTCGGTGCCGGACGCGCAGGCGGAGACGGGGGTGTGGGCGCCGGCACGGGCGCCGAGGTCCAGGCTGACGGCCGCGGCGGGGCCGTTGGGCATCAGCATGGGCACGGTCATGGGGAGGACACGGCGGGGCCCCTTTTCGCGCAGGGTGTCCCAGGCGTCCAGGAGGGTCCAGACGCCGCCGATGCCGGTGGCGAAGGCGACGGCCAGGCGGTCATGGTCGATGTCGGTGATGCCGGCGTCGGCCCATGCCTCGCGGGAGGCGACAACGGCGAACTGCGTGGACGGGTCCATGCGCTTGGCCTCGACGCGGCTCAGGACCTCGGTGGCGGGGGTGGAGGCCCGAGCAGCGAAGTGCACGGGCAGCTCGTACTTGGCCACCCAGTCGTCCTCAAGCGTGTGCGCGCCGGAGACGCCCTTCAGCGCGTTCTTCCACATCGTGGGGACATCGCCGCCAATGGGTGTGGTGGCACCCAGACCGGTAATGACTACTTTGCGTGCCATGGGATCACTCTCTGTCGGTGCGCCTGCCGTATCCGGAACCTGGTGAAGGCGGCCGGGGCCTGCGTAGGGAAAACTCGGTGGTCATGCAGAAATCAGGGATTGAGCTGTGGTGTTCCGGTCCGGGACGCTGTCGAAGCGTCCCGGACCGGCCACAGGTCCGGCCGTTGCCGGCCACAGGTCCGGTCGTTGCCGGCCGGAGCCAAGGCGCAGGCGAAATTAGGCCTGGGCGTTGGCGATGAAGCTGACGGCGTCGCCGACGGTCTTGAGGTTCTTGACCTCTTCGTCCGGGATGCGCACGCCGAACTTTTCCTCGGCGTTGACCACGATGGTCATCATGGAGATGGAGTCGATGTCCAGGTCCTCGGTGAAGGACTTGTCCAGCTCGACAGCCTCGGGGGCCAGGCCGGTCTCTTCGTTGACGATTTCGGCCAGGCCGGCCAGGATCTCTTCGTTGTTAGCCATTGATGGCTCCTTTTCTTGTTGTTGCCGTCGGCTTCCGGTGGTTGTGCCGGGAACGTCGGGCGAAATGATTCAAACCGAGGGTTCGGCTTGGTTGGGAATCCGTGCTGTTGAGGAATGCGTTCAGCTTGGGAAGTGCGGTGGCCGCCTACGGAAGCACAATCACCTGGGCGCCGAAGACAAGTCCGGCTCCGAACCCGATCTGCAGGGCCAGTCCGCCGCTCAATTCAGGGTTTTCCTGAAGCAAGCGGTGGGTGGCGAGGGGGATGGAGGCTGCCGAGGTGTTGCCTGCTTCGGCGATATCCCGGGCGACCTTGACGGTCTCCGGAAGCTTGAGCTTCTTGGCCATCTCATCGATGATCCGCATGTTGGCCTGGTGCGGGATGAAGGCCGCGAGGTCCTCGGCCTTGATCCCGGCGGCGTCGAGGGCCTGCTGGGCCACCTTGGCCATTTCCCAGACCGCCCAACGGAACACCGTCTGGCCGTCCTGCCGCAGCGTGGGCCACAGGGCCGCCTCGGTGACGGCGGCCTCGCCCTCGCTGAGGGCGGTGTCACGCTTGCCGGCGGCGGCGAAGTCGCGGATGTCCAGCATCGAGTGGGTCATGCCGATGGCGTCCCACTTGCTGCCGTCCGAACCCCATACCGAGGGGCCGATGCCCGGGGTGTCTGAGGGTCCGATGACGACGGCGCCGGCGCCGTCGCCGAGCAGGAAGGAGATGGTGCGCTCGGTGTTGTCGATGACGTCGGAGAGTTTCTCCGCACCGACCACGAGCACGTACTTGGCCGCGCCGGAGCGGACCAGCGCGTCGGCCTGGGCGATGCCGTAGCAGTAGCCGGCGCAGGCGGCGGAGATGTCGAACGCCGGTGCCGGGGTGGCGCCGAGACGGTCGGCCAGGCTTGCGGCGGCCGAGGGCGTCGCATACGGGTGGGTGACGGTGGAGACGATTACCGCGCCGAGCTCGGAGGCCTCAATGCCGGCCTTTTCCAGGGCCTCGCGGGACGCGCCCTCGGCCATGTCGATCACGCTGACGTCGGCGGGGGCCCGGTGGCGCGTGATGATGCCGGTGCGCTGCCGGATCCACTCGTCCGAGGAGTCGATCCACTGGCAAACGTCCTCGTTGGTGACGATCATGCTGGGCCGGTACGCGCCGACGCCCATCACCCGGGTGTTTTCCTGCAGGGGAGCCTGCTTCAGAGTAGGAGCGCTCATTCCCCTCCCTCCAGTTCTGCGAATAGGGCCAAGGCGGCGGAAAGGTCATCCGGGGTCTTGACGGTGACGGTCTTCACGCCGGGCATGCCGCGCTTGGCCAGGCCGGCCAGCGTCCCGGCCGGGGCCAGTTCGATCACTCCGGTCACGCCGCGCTTCACGAGGGTCTCCATGCAGAGATCCCAGCGGACCGGGCGGGAGACCTGGGCAATCAGGCTGTCGACGGCGGCACCGCCGTCGGTGACCTCCGCGCCGTCGAAGTTGGACAGCAGCGGGACCTGCGGGTTCCGCGGGTGCAGCGAGGGCCGGAGGGCCTTCAGCGCGGCGACCGCGGGGGACATGTGCGAGGTGTGGAACGCGCCGGCGACTTTCAGCGGGATCACTCGGGCCTTGGCCGGGGGATTGTCGGCGAGGGCCTTCAGCTGCTCCAGGGTGCCGGCCGCGACGGTCTGGCCGGCGCCGTTGACGTTGGCGGGGGTGAGGCCGCAGGCCTCGATCGCGGCCAGGACTTCGGCGGGGTCCCCGCCCACGACTGCGCTCATGCCGGTGGGGGTGGCCGCGGCGGCCGCGGCCATGCCGTTGGCGCGTTCGCGGACAAAGGTCATCGCTTCGGTCTCGGTCAGGACACCGGCCAGGGCGGAGGCGGTGATTTCGCCGACCGAGTGTCCGGCGAGGATGACCGGGAGGGTGCCCAGTTCGACGTCGAAGAGCGACTTGGCGGCCACGAGTCCGGCGGCGACGATCAGGGGCTGCGCGACGGCGGTGTCCTTGATGGTCTCCTCATCGGAGGTGGTTCCGTGGGCGGTGAGGTCGATACCTGCTATTTCGCTAAGGGAGGCCAAATGGCCTGCGACGGGAGGCAATTCCAGCCAGGGGGCTAGAAAACCAGGGGTCTGGGAGCCCTGTCCAGGGCAAACGATTGCAAGCACGTATCCAGCTTTCCAAATTGCCGCGTGATTCATCGGTACTCTCATGCACCAAGCTCACTGGGTCAGATTGTAGGAAGTCTACAACGGGTCAGGAGTTGTTGCGCGACGGCTGGCGTTCCGCGGAGGGCCTGGGCGGGGCCGAGAGCCGGCCCACCACGAGCGCCGCCTGGAGCACAAAAGCCTCCCGGGGGATCAACGGATCCCAGCCCGTGACGTCGCAGACACGCTTGAGCCGGTAGCGCACGGTGTTGGCGTGGACGAAAAGCTCGCGGGCGGTCGCTTCAAGCGAGTGGCCGAGTTCGAGGTAGGTCCCGAGGGTCTCCACGAGGCCGTTGGACGCCGCGACCAGCGGCCGGTAAATGTTCTTGACCAGGGAACGCCGGGCCGCGTCGTCACCGGAGATCACGCGCTCGGGCAGGAGGTCATCGGCAGCCACGGGACGCGGCGCGGAGGGCCACGCCTTGGCTGCGGTCAGGCCGGCGAAGGCGGACTGAGCGGAGCTGCTGGCCTCCAGCAGGGATCCGGCCTCGGCGCCGTAGACCACCGGCCCCGGGGCGAAGAGCTCGCTGAGTTTCTGGCAGGCCGTTTCGCGGTCCTGCACGCCGCCCAGGATCAGGATCAGCCGGTCGCCCTGGATCCCGACGAGGGCGTCCTCGGCGAAGCGCCCGGCCGTGCGGCGGAGTTCGCTGACGTAGCTGGCGCTGGGTTCCGACGGGGAATTCCCCACCATCACGGTGAAGCGTTCCTGGGCTTTCCAGCCCAGGGCGGCGATCCGGGAGCGCAGCGCGTCGGTGTTTTCGCCGCGCAGGATCGCGTCGACAATCAGCGCCTCCAGCCGGGTGTCCCAGGACCCGCGGGTTTCGGCGGCGCGGGCGTAGACGTCGGCCGCGGCGAAGGCCACCTCGCGGGAGTAGCGCAGCACGGCCTCGCGCAGGCCGGCCTGGTCGGCTTCCGGGGCGATGATCGGCACCTGCTCCTCGACCACCTCCACGACGATCCGGATCAGCTGCAGCGCCTTCTGCAGGCTGATCGAGCGGGTGAGCTCGGTGGGGGCGGTGCCAAAGACATCGGAGAGGATCCAGGACGGAGAGCTGGGCCGCTCGAACCAGGTGACGAAAGCGGCAATGCCGTTCTGCGCGACCATGCCTAGGGCGGAGCGCTCATCGGAGTTCAGTCGGCTGTACCAGGGCAGTGATTTTTCCAGCTGCCGCAGGGTCGTGGTGGACAGCTGGCCCACGCTGGCCCGGAGCTTCTTCAGCGTCTCGGCCTTCTCCGGGGTGAGCGCCCGCACGGACGGCTTGCGTTTTGCGGGAGTGGTGGTGGGCTCTGCCATGCATCGAGCATACGGTGCCCGCCGTCCAAGCTCCATTTGTGCAAAGGCTACAAGTCCCTTTGGGCTGCGTCACAGGCTTAAACGCCCGACGGCGGCCCCCACCCGAAGGTGGGAACCGCCGTCGTGCGTTCGCTTTGGTGACTAAGAGTCGCCGCCCGCGTTGCCGGTGGTGCCGGCGTTGACGTTGAGCAGGCGGTACTTCTCGATTGCCTGGGCCGGGGCCTGGGCGTCGACCTCGCCGCGGCGGGCCAGCATCTGCAGGGAACGGACCACGATCGAGTGGATGTCGTTCTTGAAGAAGCGGCGAGCGGCGGCGCGGGTGTCCGAGAAGCCGAAGCCGTCAGCGCCGAGCGAGGCGAACTCGTTCGGGATGAACTGGCGGATCTGGTCCGGAACGGCCTTCATGTAGTCCGAGACCGCCACGATCGGGCCGGTGGCGCCGGCGAGCTGTTCGGTGACGAACGGGACGCGGGCCGGCTGGCCCGGGTTGAGGAAGGCGTCTTCCTCGGCGGCCATGGCGTCGCGGCGCAGTTCGGTCCAGGAGGTCACGGACCAGACATCGGCGGAGACGCCCCAGTCCTCGGCGAGGAGCCGCTGGGCTTCGAGGGCCCAGGGGACGGACACACCGGAGGCCAGGATCTGCGTGCGCGGGCCGTCGATCTTGGCCGGTGCCAGCAGGTAGATGCCCTTGATGATGCCCTCGACGTCGAGCTCGGCGGGTGCCGGCGGCTGGACGATCGGCTCGTTGTAAACCGTGATGTAGTACATCAGGTTCCGGGCCGGGTCGTTGTCCGCCGGGCCCGGACCATACATCCGGTTCAGGCCATCACGCATGATGACGCCGATCTCGTAACCGTAGGCCGGGTCGTAGGTGACGACGGCCGGGTTGGTCGAGGCCAGGATCGGGGAGTGGCCGTCGGCGTGCTGCAGGCCCTCGCCGGTCAGCGTGGTCCGTCCGGCGGTCGCGCCGATGATGAACCCGCGGGTCATCTGGTCGGCGGCGGCCCAGAAGGAGTCGCCGGTGCGCTGGAAACCGAACATCGAGTAGAAAACATAGATCGGGATCAGCGGTTCGCCGTGCGTGGCGTAGGACGTGCCCGCCGCGGTGAAGGCGGCGACCGAACCGGCCTCGTTGATGCCGGCGTGCACGATCTGGCCTGCAATGGATTCCTTGTAGGCCAGGACGAGGTCGCGGTCCACGGACAGGTAGTTCTGGCCGTTCGGGTTGTAGATCTTCGCCGTCGGGAAGAACGCGTCCATGCCGAAGGTGCGTGCCTCATCGGGGATGATCGGCACGATCCGGGAGCCGAAGTCCTTGTCCCGCATCAGGTCCTTGAGCAGCCGGACGAACGCCATGGTGGTGGCGGCCTGCTGCTTGCCGGAACCGCGGTTGGCGACCTCGTACGCCTTGTCGCCCGGCAGGGTGACGTCGGTGTGCTTGGAGCGGCGTTCGGGGACGAACCCGCCGAGGGCGCGGCGGCGTTCCATCAGGTACTGGATCTCCGGGGCGTCGGCGCCGGGGTGGTAGTACGGCGGCTGGTACGGGTCGGCCTCGAGCTGCTCGTCCGTGACCGGAATGCGCAGGTGGTCGCGGAAGGCCTTCAGGTCCGCCAGCGTGAGCTTCTTCATCTGGTGGGTCGCGTTGCGGCCCTCGAAGTGGGTGCCCAGGCCGTAGCCCTTGACCGTGTGGGCCAGGATGACCGTCGGCTTGCCCTTGAACTCGGTGGCGGCCTTGTACGCGGCGTAGACCTTGTTGTAGTCGTGGCCGCCGCGCTTGAGGTTCCAGATCTCCTGGTCCGTCATGTCCGCGACCATGTCCTTGGTCTGCGGGGTCTTGCCGAAGAAGTGCTCGCGGACGAACCCGCCGGATTCGGCCTTGTACGTCTGGTAGTCGCCGTCGACCGTCTCATTCATGATCTTCACGAGCGAGCCGTCTTCGTCCTTGGCGAGCAGGTTGTCCCACTCGCGGCCCCAGACGACCTTGATGACGTTCCAGCCGGCGCCGCGGAAGAACGCCTCGAGCTCCTGCATGATCTTGCCGTTGCCGCGGACCGGGCCGTCGAGGCGCTGCAGGTTGCAGTTGATGACGAAGTTGAGGTTGTCCAGCTTGTCGTTCGCGGCGAGCTGCAGCAGGCCGCGGGACTCCGGCTCGTCCATTTCGCCGTCGCCCAGGAACGCCCAGACCTGCTGGTCCGAGGTGTCCTTGATGCCGCGGTTGTGCAGGTAGCGGTTCGACTGCGCCTGGTAGATGGCGTTCATCGGGCCGATGCCCATGGACACGGTGGGGAACTCCCAGAACTCCGGCATGAGGCGCGGGTGCGGGTAGCTGGAGAGGGCGTGGCCTTCCTTGGACTTCTCCTGGCGGAAGCCGTCCAGGTCCTCCTCGGTCAGCCGGCCTTCCATGAAGGCGCGGGCGTACATGCCGGGGGAGGCGTGGCCCTGGAAGAAGACCTGGTCGCCGCCGCCGGGGTGGTCCTTGCCGCGGAAGAAGTGGTTGAAGCCGACCTCGTAGAGGGTCGCCGCACCGGCGTAGGTGGAAATGTGGCCACCGACGCCGATCTCGGGACGCTGGGAGCGGTGCACCATGACGGCGGCGTTCCAGCGCAACCAGGCGCGGTACTTACGTTCGATCTCTTCATCGCCGGGGAACGGCGCTTCCTGGTCCACCGGGATGGTGTTGACGTAGTCGGTGGTGGTCACCATCGGCACGCCCACGCTCTGCGCGCCGGCCCGCTGGAGCAGGCTCCGCATGATGTATTGGGCACGCTCGGTGCCCTGTTCCTGAATCAGGGTGTCCAGGGACTCCAGCCATTCGGCGGTCTCTTCCGGATCACGATCAGGCAGCTGGTTAGTCAACCCGCTGAGGATATGGGAGGTATCTTCTCCTGCAGCCACGTCCAACCTCTCTTTGAGCGCATTCATCGGCACCCTCAGCTCCGGCAGGGTAACTGCCTGGCGTGAACGCGACGTGTGCGACATATCGGTAACAGCAGCCCGGTCCTGTACGCCGGGCTAGGTCCAATCACAACCATGCCTGCCTGTATTAGCGGTCGGTTGTCCGCGCAGGCAAAGTCGTCATCAGCCACTCTAGCCGTGTCAGTCCGCGGATGCGTAGCTGTCCTATGGGGCCACCGCCGTATTTCACGGGCATACTGGTTCTGTGACGTGGACCCCCTCCGGGGCCCGCGGAACGGCCGGTGTGACGCAGAATATGGCGGATCGCGGCGTTAGCAGCTTGAAGCAAAGGCCCAAAGGGTGTTGGCTTGTAGTAATGGAAATCACTAGCACCATTGGGTCCACCAAGCAGTACACCAAGAAGTACAAACAGCATAGGAGCAACACGTGAGCGAGGCCGACGCCGCCACTTCGGTAAATGTGGCGGAAAAATTGGGTTTCAAAAATGGAGATCTGATTCAAGAATTCGGTTATGACGACGACGTCGACTTCGACTTGCGCGACGACATCGAGGACCTCACCGGCTCGGAACTCTTCGACGAGGACGACCATGAGGTGGTCGACGCCGTGATCCTCTGGTGGCGGTCCGACGACGGGGACCTCGTTGACACCCTGGTCGGCTCGCGCACCACCCTGACCGAGGGCGGCGTGGTCTGGGTGCTCACCCCGAAGAACGGCCGGGTGGGCTACGTCTCACCGGCCGACATCCAGGATGCCGCGCCCACCGCAGGCCTGCACTACACCACGTCCGCTGGCGTCTCCAAGGAGTGGAGCGCCACCCGGCTGGTCACGCGGAAAAACAAGTGACCCAACCCGGCGCAGGAGTGGCGCTGGCAACCGCCGTGCCGGCGGTCGGCCAGCCCGCCCCCGACTTTGAGCTGGTCAACCAGTTCGGCGAGCCGGTCCGGCTGTCGGAACTGCGCGGACGCAATGTGGTCCTCGTGTTCTTCCCGTTCGCGTTCTCCGGCATTTGTACGGGCGAACTTTGCGAAATCCGGGACAACCTTGCGCTCTTCGAGGACGCCGACGCCGCCGTGCTGGGGGTTTCGGTGGACAGCAAGTTCGCGCAGCGCGCCTACGCGGAAAAGGAAGGCTACTCCTTCGACCTCCTTGCGGACTTCTGGCCGCACGGTGCCGTGGCCGAGCGCTATGGCGTCTTTGACCCCGACAGTGGCATGGCCAAGCGCGGCACCTTCATCATCGACGCCCGCGGTATGGTCCGCTACGTCGTGGTGAACCCCCGCGGCCAGGCCCGAGATTTCACCGAGTACCGCGCCGCCCTGGCGGGGCTCGCAGGGAACTGACGGCGGGGACAGGCGTGATGCGGCAGCGGAGGCCCGGCGTCGGCATGACTGGCTTTGCCAGCCTGCCGCCGGTCGTTGCCGCCGAACCGGCGCGGAGCGAACTCGAGGTCCTGCGGGAAATCCACGGCGTCCTCGCGGGGGAGCGCTTCGCGTTGCTCACCGGCGCCGGGCTCAGCACGGATTCGGGCATCCCGGATTACCGGGGCCCCGGGGCGGCTCCGCGGGCGCCCATGACCTACCAGGAATTCATTGGCGACCCCGAGAACCGCCGTCGCTACTGGGCGCGGAACCACATCGGCTGGTCGCATCTGCGCCGCGCCGATCCTAACGACGGCCACGCGGCCGCCGCCCGGCTGGAGCACCGCGGGCTCCTCACAGGCCTGATCACGCAGAACGTGGACCGGCTGCACGAGGACGCCGGAAGCGTCAACGTGGTGGACCTGCATGGCCGCTTCGACCGGGTGGTCTGCCTGGCCTGCCATCGCCGCTACAGCCGCTCGTTGCTGGCCGGCGTGCTGGAGGAACTCAACCCTGACTTCCTGACGGAAGCACTCGCCGCCGGTGTCGTGGAAATGGCCCCCGACGCCGACGCCACCGTGGAAGATTCGGAGCTGATCGCGGGTTTCGTCGTCGCCAACTGCCCGGCCTGCGGCGGCACACTGAAACCCGACTTTGTCTACTTTGGCGAGAACGTGCCCAAGGACCGGGTTGAGCGCTCCTACGCCATGGTGGACGACGCCGCGGCCCTGCTGGTGGCCGGTTCCTCCCTGACCGTGATGAGCGGACTGCGGTTCGTCCGGCACGCCGCCAAGCAAGGCAAGGCGGTGGTGATCATCAATCGTGGGCAGACCCGCGGCGATGACCTGGCCACCATCAAGCTGGAGGCAGGCGTCAGCGAATCGCTGACCTGGCTCGCCGCGGAGCTCCCCTCACTGTGAGGCGTTCCGGTCCGGCCGGCGATTGGCGTTTCCGGCGCCGTTTCGGGTAGAGTCATTGTTCGTTGGTGGACGCACTGAAGTGCGGAAACAGCATCTTGGGTCTTTAGCTCAGCTGGTAGAGCGCCACGTTTACACCGTGGATGTCATCGGTTCGATCCCGGTAGGACCCACCAAGGAAAACCCCGTCGCGGCAGGCCTAAACGCCCGCCGCGGCGGGGTTTTTTGCTCTCCATGTGCTGTGTCCTGCACTATTCCCGCGCCTAAAAGTAGCCGGAACTATCTGTGTGCTCACATATCGGTTGGCAACGCGCGGGCGCTACGCTGCTGGCCCCGAGGGCCACTGCTCGCCGCGGGGGTCGGCAGGGGGCGCCCCGGCCGAGCAGGGAGTGGGGGATTCCGAACCGATAATAAGCTAAGTGATATTGTTATCTTACTTATTTGGGGGGCGACTTGTTAGGTTTACGTTCTTTTTTTGCCAGGTTTTGGGCTACAAAATGCCGGCTATGCGGGATTCCTGTTCCGGATTCCCGGGTCCCTTACTGCAAGGAGCAGCACCAGACGGAGTTCGAATCCGCAAACGCCTGGTAGTGGAGCGCGGCCCCGCTGCCCATGCGCTGTCGGCCATCCAAGTCCGGACTGCACCAAAATGTCGGTGCCTGTCCGTACCGTCACCGGCATGGAACATGTGATCGTAAAAACCGGCCCTGACGGACATCCGCGGGCCGTGGTCCGCGGTGGCCGCGAATGGGTGGTTGGCGCGGAACCCGTGCGGTGGTTTGAGCGCGTGAGCTGGTGGGAGGCCGAGCGCCGGATGCCGAAGGGACTGAGCCGGGTCGATGTCGAGGTGTGGCAGGTCCAGGCCAGGCTGGGCCGGAACAGCGGATCGGCCCTAACTACGATGGAAATCATCCGGGACGGCCTCGGCGGAGGCTGGCGGCTCCGGGACGCGGTGGCGGACGCCGCCTGACCAGCGGTCACCCGCGGCAAAAGCTTCCGCGCAATGGAAAAGCCTGAGGGCAATGGAAAAGCCTCCGGGCAATGGAAAAGCCTGCGGGCAATGGAAAAGCCTTCCACCGCGACTATTGGGGGATGCCGCGGTGGAAGGCTTGTTAGAAATATACCGTGAATGCGTCCAAATGTGAAACGCCTAGCGGTTGAATTTGACCATCGACGGGACTAATCCGGGCCCCGCGGCTGTCTATCGGAAGCCGTGCCGCTGCCGTGCGGGCGGACTAGCGGGGCTGGACCGGGACGAAGACGCGGGGCTGGTCCTTCCAGCTGGGTTCCATGTCCGCGATTGTCTCGCGCATGATCTTGTTGGAGGCCTCGCGGGCGGCCACGCCGTCGCCGGCCGCAATCGCCTCCGCCACGTCCACGTGCCACTGCAGCGCGGAGGCCCGCGGATGGTCCGGCATCAGACCGTGGACGGTGCGGCCGGTCAGCGTCTCGGCCACCTGGCCCACCATGTTGGCGAACATTTCGTTGCCGGAACCGGTCAACAGCAGGGAATGGAACTGGATATCCAGCTCGAGGAACCGAGGCACGTCGCCGGCCACACCGGCCTCCCGCATGGCGTGGGAGATTTCCACCAGCTGGCTGCGGAGTTCATCCGGGGCGTTGCCGGCCGCCAGTTCGGCCGCCACCGGCTCCACCGCGGTCCGCAGCTCGGCCAGGGAGCGCAGCTGGGCGCCGCGGCCCTCGCCGGCCAGGCGCCAGCGGATCACGAGCGGATCGAAGGGATTCCAGCGGCTGGCGGGGAGCACCCGGATGCCGACACGTTTGATGGTCTCGACCAGCCCCAGGGACTGCAGCACGCGCACCGCCTCGCGGACCACCGAGCGAGAGACCTTCAGCTCATCCTCGAGGTGCTCGGCCAGCATGACATGGCCGGCGGGGAGCTCGCCGGCGACGATGCGGGCTCCCAGATGCTCGATGGCGCGGTGATGCAGGCTGGTCGACATAGTCGTAAGCATAGTGGCGCAGGCCGCAATCCCGGGGCTACAGGCGCAGTGGCCGCCGAAAATCATAGACTGTTTGTGACGCGCCGTATTCCGCCACGTGGGCGCTGCTTTCCTGCAGTCAGCGGAAATACATATGGTTTATTGACAGCCACTGATCCCAAGAAGCGTGTTCCGCAGCAACTGCGGGACGAACTGCACTCGATGCACAGAATGAATTGGAGTTTTGATGTCAGCACACATCGGTGTCACCGGCCTTGCGGTGATGGGGGCCAACCTGGCCCGGAACCTGGCCCGTAACGGCTTCACCGTTGCCCTGCACAACCGTTCCGTGGAGAAAACCGACGCGCTCCTCGAAAAGCACGGCCAGGACGGCGACTTCGTCCGCACCGAAACGCTGCAGGAACTCGTCGACTCGCTGGAGAAGCCGCGCCGCGTGCTGATCATGGTCAAGGCCGGCAAGCCGGTGGACTCCGTGATCGAACAGCTCGAGCCGCTGCTGGAGGCCGGCGACATCATCATCGATGCCGGCAACTCGCACTACGAGGACACCCGCCGCCGCGAGGCCGCCCTCGCGAAGAAGGACCTCCACTTCGTCGGCATCGGCGTCTCCGGCGGCGAGGAAGGCGCGCTCAACGGCCCCTCGATCATGCCCGGCGGCTCCAAGGAGTCCTACGAGGCGCTCGGCCCGCTGCTGGAAAAGATCGCAGCCCACGTCGACGGCCAGCCCTGCTGCGCCTGGATCGGCACCGACGGCGCCGGCCACTTCGTCAAGATGGTGCACAACGGCATCGAATACGCCGAC
Source organism: Arthrobacter sp. 10T419 (assembly GCF_056394105.1). Taxonomy (NCBI): domain Bacteria; kingdom Bacillati; phylum Actinomycetota; class Actinomycetes; order Micrococcales; family Micrococcaceae; genus Arthrobacter; species Arthrobacter sp. 10T419. The sequence continues at coordinate 194,171 of NZ_JBFTHF010000002.1, forward strand.
ATGCAGGTCATCGGCGAGGCCTTCGACCTGCTGCGCTCCGGCGCGGGCATTGAGCCGGCCGAGCAGGCAAAGATTTTCGCCGAATGGAACAAGGGCGAGCTCGCTTCCTTCCTGATCGAAATCTCCGCCGAAGTCCTCGGCCACGTCGATGCCAAGACCGGCAAGCCGTTCGTCGACGTCGTGGTGGATGCCGCCGGCCAGAAGGGCACCGGCCGCTGGACGGTCATCTCCGCCCTTGAACTGGGTTCCCCGACTTCCGGCATCGCCGAATCGGTCTTCGCCCGCGCGTTGTCCTCGCAGGCGGAGCAGCGCAAGCTGGCCCAGGAACTGCTGGCCGGCGGCGAGGCCGCCGTCGAGGTCCCCGAGACTTTCGTCGAGGACGTCCGGCAGGCACTGTACGCCTCCAAGCTGGTCTCCTACGCGCAGGGCCTGGACATGCTCACCTCCGCCGCCAAGGAATACGGTTGGGACCTCAAGCTGGACGAGATCGCCTCGCTGTGGCGCGGCGGCTGCATCATCCGCGCAGAGCTGCTGAAGGAGATCACCAAGGCCTACGCCGCGGACGAGAAGCCGGCGAACCTGCTGTTCGCGCCGGCCTTCACCAAGGCGATCGCCGAGGTCCTCCCGGCCTGGCGGCGCGTGGTGGCCACCGCGGTGCAGCTGGGCATCCCGGTGCCGGTGTTCTCCTCCTCGCTGGCGTACTACGACGGCCTGCGGCGCAAGCGCCTCCCGGCCGCCGTGATCCAGGGCCAGCGCGACCTCTTCGGTGCACACACCTACGGCCGCATCGACACCGAGGGCACCTTCCACACCCTCTGGGGCGAGGACAAGTCCGAGATCTCGGCAGTGGACACGCACTAATCCAGACCGGTTAACGACAGCGGCCGGCGGCCCCGTTTTGGGGCCGCCGGCCGCTGTCTTTATGACTGCGTGCTTTAGATGCGGTACTCGATCAGGTACTCGGCCGGGTCGACGGCGGGTTTGGTTTCGCGCTGGGCGTCGCGGTGCCGCCAGGTGGCGGGCACTCCGGTCAGGATCGATTCGGCCGGGGCGTCCTTGACTACGACGGCGTTGGCGCCGATGGCGCTGTCCCGGCCGATCGTGATGGGGCCCAAGACCTTGGCTCCGGCGCCGATGACGACGCGGTCCTCGATGGTGGGGTGCCGCTTGATCTTTGCGAGCGAACGGCCGCCGAGCGTGACACCGTGGTAGATCATGACATCCTCGCCGATCTCGGCGGTTTCGCCGATCACAACCCCCATGCCATGGTCGATGAAGAAGCGGCGGCCGATCGTGGCGCCGGGGTGGATTTCGATGCCGGTCAGGAAGCGGGCCAGCTGGGAGATCAGCCGCGCAGGGAAGCGCAGCGAAGGGTTCTGCCAGAGCCGGTGCGTCAGGCGGTGCGCCCAGATCGCGTGCAGGCCGGAGTAGGCAAAGAAGTTTTCGAAAGAACCGCGCGCCGCCGGGTCGTGGGACCGGGCGGCGTCGAGGTCTTCCTTCAGTCTTGCGAAGAAGCTCACAAAGACCTTTCTACGAAATCTTGGGACAGGGCTGGGCTTAGCCGCGGATGTCGTCGTACAGCACGGTGGAGATGTAGCGCTCCCCGAAGTCGCAGACAATGGCAACAATCAGCTTACCGGCGTTCTCCGGGCGCTTCGCGAGCTCCAGGGCCGCCCAGACGATCGCGCCGGAGGAGATGCCGCCGAGGATGCCTTCCTTGACGCCCAGCTCGCGGGCCACGCGGACCGAGTCCTCCAGGGTGGCGTCAATGACCTCGTCATAGACGTTGGTGTCCAGGATTTCCGGCACGAAGTTGGCGCCGAGGCCCTGGATCTTGTGCGGGCCCGGGGCGCCGCCGTTGAGGATGGGGGAGTCCTTGGGCTCGACGGCGATGATCTGCACGTCGGGCTTGCGCTCCTTGAGTACCTGGCCGACACCGGTGACGGTTCCGCCGGTGCCGACGCCGGCGACGAAGATGTCCACCTTGCCGTCGGTGTCCGACCAGATTTCCTCGGCGGTGGTGCGGCGGTGCACCTCGGGGTTGGCCTCGTTGGCGAACTGCTGCGCCCAGATGGAGTTCTCCGTGTTCGCGACGATCTCCTGGGCCTTCTCCACGGCTCCGCGCATGCCCTCGGAACCGGGGGTCAGCACAATTTCTGCGCCGTAGGCGCGGAGCATGACGCGGCGTTCCGTGGACATGGTCTCGGGCATGGTGAGGATGACCTTGTAGCCGCGGGCGGCGCCGACCATGGCCAGGGCGATGCCCGTGTTGCCGGAGGTTCCCTCGACGATGGTCCCGCCGGGCTTGAGTGCACCGGACTTCTCCGCGGCGTCGATGATGGCGACGCCGATCCGGTCCTTGACGCTGTTGGCCGGGTTGTAGAACTCCAGCTTGACCGCCACCGTGGCGTCCAGGCCTTCGCTCAGCCGGTTGAGGCGGACCAGCGGGGTGCCGCCGACCAGCTGGGTAACATCGTCATAGATCCGTGCCATGGGTAGGTGTGCCTATCTGTGAGGAGGAATTCTAAGGTCAGCGTAACGAGGGCGCTCAGGCCCTAGCTAAGCATTAAGCCATGCAGAGTAATATTTCCTGGCCTTCGCCAGCTTCGGGTTGATGATCACCTGGCAGTAGCCCTGTTCGGGGTACTTCGCGTAGTAGTCCTGGTGGAAATCCTCCGCCACGTGGAAGACCGGCAGGCGGCTCACCTCGGTGACGATCGGATCCGACCACAGCTCCTGGTTCCGGCCGATCGCTTCCTCGAAAAGGATCTTCTCCTCAGTGGTCTCGTAGAACATCGAGGACCGGTACTGGGTGCCGACGTCGTAACCCTGCCGGTTCAGCGTCGTGGGATCGTGCAGGGCGAAGAACATGTCCAGGATGACCTCGGCCGGGATCACCTCCTCGTCGAAGGTCACCGCCACCACCTCGGCATGGCCGGTGGTGCCGGAGCACACGCTGTAGTAGTCGGGGTTGCGGTCGTGGCCTCCGGTGTAGCCGGAGACGACCGAGCTGACACCCTTGGTCTTTTGATAGACGGCGTCGAGGCACCAGAAGCAGCCCCCGCCGAGGACGAAAGTTCTCATGTCCTGTTCAATGGACGAAGGGCCCGGATCATTCCCGAACCCGGCATTCGGCCAGCATCCGGGACTCCCGGCAGGGGTGGCTGGCACCGCGGATAGGGTAAAAATGAGGTTATGGAACCTGAGAACACCGACGTTTCAGCGCAGCCCGACGAAGCTACCCGCACCGGCGAGGCTGCCACGCTGGGCATGATCCTGCTGGCCGTCGAGGAGCTCTGGCCCGAATCGCTGGCGGAGGAGTGGGACGAGGTAGGCCTGGTGGCCGGGCACCCGTCCGCCGAGGTGAGCAGGATTCTCTTCGCCGTGGACCCCACCCTCGAAGTCATCGAGGAAGCCGTCGCCTGGGGCGCCGAACTGCTCATTACGCACCATCCTCTGCTGCTCAAGGGCGTCACCTCCGTTGCCGCCAACACCCCCAAGGGCAAGGCGGTGCACCGGCTGATCGAGTCCGGGACCGCACTGCTGACAGTGCACACCAACGGTGATTCCGCCGTCGGAGGCGTCTCCGACGTACTGGCCGACGCGCTGGGCCTGCAGGACGTGGTGCCGCTGACGCCGGCCGCGAACGGCCTTCCGGAGGAAGGGATCGGCCGGGTCGGGGACCTCGCCGACGTCCAGACGCTGGGGGACTTCGCCGCGCGGGTCTTCGGCATCCTTCCCTCCGTGGCCGGCGGCGTCCGTGTTTCCGGCGACCGGGACGGCCTGGTGCGACGTGTGGCCCTGTGCGGCGGCGCGGGCGACTCGCTGTTCAACGAGGTCCGCGCGAGCAACGCCGACGTCTACCTGACCGCGGACCTGCGCCACCATCCGGCGTCGGAGGCCCGCGAGGCTGCCGTCAATGACCGGCCGTACCTGATCGACGTCTCGCACTTTGCGAGCGAGTGGCTGTGGCTGCCGGCGGCCGCCGAGGCCTTGGGGAATGTGCTGACCGACCAGGGCCACGACATTGAAATCCGGGTCAGCAGCACCAACAGCGACCCCTGGGACTTCATTCTGACTCCGGGCGGCGACTAGAGTCTAGGGAGCGCCGGTACGGTGCCCGGCTCCGGCCGGTAAGTGAACAAGCGGAGGAAATAGTGGCCAAGGCAGCACCGGCGGAACAGTTGAAGTTGCTCGAATTGCAGGGACTCGATGCCAGGCTCAAGTCCCTGTCCAACCGCCGCCGCAGCCTTGAAAGCGACTCCCGGATCACCGACCTGGAGGCTGCCCTCAGTGTGGCCAACGGAGAACTCGGGGCCGCGAAGGTGGCGGTGCACGACGCCGAACTGGAACTCAAGCGCGCCGAGGCCGACGTCGAGCAGGTCGCCTCCCGGATCGAACGCGACGAGGCCAGGCTCAACAGCGGCACCGGGCTGTCCAAGGACCTCGTGGCACTGCAGCGCGACATCGCGTCCCTGAACAAGCGCCGCTCGGATCTTGAGGACGTTGAACTCGAGGTCCTGGAGCGGCTGGATTCGCTGCGCCTGCGCCAGGCCAGCCAGCAGCAGATCGTTGACGATATCCAGGGTTCCTTTGGCACCATCCGCGCCGAACTGGACGAACAGCTCGCCGAAGTGGCCGCGGAGATGACCGTGGTGCGCGGCCAGCGCGCCGAGTTCGCCGAGGGACTGGACGCGGGAATGCTCGCCGTCTACGAGAAGACGCTCGCCAAGCGCGGCGTCGGCGCGGCCCGGCTCTTCCACGGCACCTCCGAAGGATCCGGTATGCAGCTGAGCCCCGGTGACCTCGCCGAGATCAAGGCCGCCGCCGAGGACGACATCGTCTTCTGCCCGGATTCCGGGTGCATCCTGGTCCGCTCCGCCGAGTGGGCCTAGTCCCCAAGTGACTCGCAGTTGTTGTCGTTTAGAGGCGTGTAAACGACAACAACTGCCAGCTAGTTGGGCAGGATGAGGTTGAGGGTGTGCGGCTTCCGGGCCGTGCCCTCGACCAGCTCCGCGGACCATTTCTCGGCGGCGGCCTTGTGCAGCTGCGCCGGGGTCTGCGGGGTCTTGCCGCGGCGGGCCAGCAGGTGCCGGGCAAGCTCCCCGCGGGTGTGCTTGGCGAAGTGGCTCACCACCTTTCGGACGCCGTTGACCTCCGTGAAGACGTTCACCGCCACGGTCCGCTCGGGCGGGGGAGCCCAGGCCGCGGCGTAGGTGCTGGAGCGGCAGTCGACCAGCAGCTCGCCGTCCGTTGCGGCGGCCAGGGCCTCAGTCAGCTGCGGCTTCCAGAACGAGGCCAGCCGTCCAACGTCGGGTAGGGACGTGCCCATCGATAGCCGGTACGCCGGCACCCGGTCCGCAAACCGGATCGCGCCCCAGAGCGCGGAGATCACCAGCACGTTTGCGTCCGCCTTCTTCCGCTGCGCCGGAGTCAGCGAGCGGTAGTCCAGGGCGTCGTAGAGGACGCCGGAATACACCTGGTGGGCGGGCGCGGCAGGCTCGGCGTGCAAGCGGGTGTTGCGTTCGACGTCGGCCTTCAGCGAGGCGCCGACGCCCAGCAGCGCCAGGGCGTCCTCGTGCGCGCTGACGGTGCCGAGCGCCTCGAGCACCTTTGCGCGGTAGGCGTTGAGGCCGGGGAAGCTGAGCGAAGCCGCGTCGACGGCGTCACCGCCGGTCGCGGGGGTCTTGCCTTCGGAGGGCGGCAGCAGAATTAGCACCGTACGATCCTACCGGCGGCCAGGCGGCTGCAGCCGCGCGCGGCCCGGCGTCGGGCTAGCGCCGGTGTCCGGTGTTGTCGAGGCCCACGAAATTCGACTGGCCGACTGTCTTGGCCCGCTGGATGTCCCGCCGTGCCCGCTCGGATTCCGGGTCGCTGCCCAGCCGCGCGTGCTTCCGGCGGGTCAGGAGGTCACGCACGACGGACGCGACGACCAGCAGTCCGGCGCCGACGGCAAGGAGCAACAGTTCCATGCGGTCAGGCTACCTTCGTTGGCGCCGCCGGGACAGGGGGAGGCGCCGTGACCGCCACGGGGGTGGGGCCGGCGGCCTGGGCCGGCGCCGCTACCGCTGCCTGGGCGGCCTTGGTCTCCCGGGCCAGGAACGCGGACAGCTCGCCGATGGTGCTCATCAGCGGCGCCGGGAAGACCACGGTGGAGTTCTTGTCCACCGCAATCTCGACGAGGGACTGCAGGTTCCGCAGCTGCAGGGCCAGCGGATGCGCCATCATCATGTCAGAAGCCTCACCGAGCGCCGCCGCCGCGATCGACTCGCCCTCGGCGGCAATGATCTTGGCCCGCTTCTCCCGCTCGGCCTCCGCCTGCCGGGCCATGGCGCGCTTCATGCTTTCGGGAAGCTGGATGTCCTTCAGCTCCACGAGCGTGACTTCGACGCCCCACTCCAGGGTGAGTGCGTCCAGGATTTCGCGGATGTCGCTGTTGATGTGTTCCGTTTCGGACAGGGTCTGGTCCAGGCTGTGCCGGCCGACCACCTTGCGGAGCGTCGTCTGGGCGATCTGGTTGATCGCGGCAGCCACATTTTCGATCGCCACCACCGACTTCACGGCGTCGATCACCCGGTAGTAGGCCACCGCGGAGATATCCACGCTGACGTTGTCCTGGGTGATGATGCCCTGCGACTGGATCGGCATGGTCACGATCCGCAGGCTGACCAGCTGCAGCCGGTCGATCACCGGGATGATAAAGCGCAGCCCGGGCATCCGGACTCCGATCACCCGGCCCAGCCGGAACAGCACGCCCTGCTCATACTGGCGCACAATCCGGATCGAGGCCCGGGCCAGGATGAGCACGAGCGCGGCGATGATCAGCCAAATGACGACGGCGGTGAAATCCATCCGAATCGCTTCCTTGCCTGGCGGGGTTGCTGCTTTCATTCTCCCACCGGCAGGCCCAAAAGGCGCCGGTGCGGTGAGCCTGCGGGGGCAGCCCGTAGAATGAGAACCGGATGGGTTGACCAGGCGGCCGCGCGTCACGCAAGTGGCTCGAGGAACGTCCGGGCTCCGCAGGGCAGGGTGGTGGGTAACGCCCACTCGGGGTAACCCGCAGGCCAGTGCCACAGAGAATAGACCGCCTGCCCCAGGGCCGTGTCCGCACGGTCGGGGGAGCAGGTAAGGGTGAAACGGTGGTGTAAGAGACCACCAGCTTCCCGGGTGACCGGGAAGGCTAGGTAAACCCCACCCGGAGCAAGGCCAGACAGGACACGTTTGAGGGCTGCCCGCCCGAGTGTCCGGGTAGGCCGCTGGAGGGCGTCGGCAACGGCGTCCGTAGATGGATGGCCGCTACTCCCGCGCCGGCAACAGCGCGGGAACACAGAACCCGGCGTATCGGTCAACCCATCCAACCAAACGAAAAGGACCGGCACCGTGTGGTGCCGGTCCTTGCCGTTTGGATCGAGGTGTAGGTTTCGGATCAGGCCTTGGCCTTCCGCTTCACCCAGCCCCACGCCGCCGTGGCGACGAACAGGACCAGGCCGATGACGGCCAGCCAAAGCAGGCCCTTCACGACGAAGCCCAGGATCGAAAGAATGAGCCAGATGACAAGTAGTGCAACTATGAGTCCCATCTGGACATCCTACGTCAAGGGCTGCGTGACGCGGCGGACCCCGCTCGTGTGAGTGATTTCACGCCGCCTCCGGCCCCCTGGACCGGCGCCCCGCTCTAGAATGGATAGCGAACGTAGATGTTCTGCCACCGGGTCTGCGTTCGCCGCCGGTGGCTTTTTCTTTGCGCTCCATGCAGGCGCCCGGGGTGGACCGAATCCCCGCCGCGTCCAGGTTCCGGAGATCCGCCGGCAGCCGACTTCCGCATACGAGGACGTATGTGGTGGATTTTAGGAAGGTAGTTCTGTGAGCCAGACGTCAGATTCTTGTCTTGATACGTGGATGGGCCGGGAGGCGCTCGCCGAGGCCATGATTCCGGTGATCGGCCGGCTGTACCGCGAAAACAACGTGGTGACGTCCATCCACGGCCGGAGCCTGATCAATAAGTCCACCATGAACATCCTCAAGGCGCACCGTTTTGCCCGCCGGATGAGCAAGGAAGAGCTGCGCCTCGAAGAGACCGCGCCCCTGCTCGACGCCCTCACCAAGCTGGACCTCGGCGCGGCAGCCATCGACATTGCCCGCCTGACCGAAAAGTACCGCGTAGAAGGCAACGGCATCAGCCTGGACGACTTCCTGCGCGAGGAGCTGGCCGAAGTGGTCGGCAAGCGCGGCGGCGACGACCGCACCAGCACCGACGTCGTCCTCTACGGCTTTGGCCGCATCGGCCGGCTCCTGGCCCGCCTCCTGATCGAGAAGGCCGGCGGCGGGCACGGCCTGCGGCTGCGCGCGATCGTGGTGCGCCGCGGGTCGGACAACGACCTCACCAAGCGCGCCAGCCTGCTGCGCCGCGACTCGGTGCACGGGTCCTTCGAAGGCACCATCAAGGTGGACCTCGAGAACGACACCATCACTGCCAACGGCGTCCAGATCCAGGTCATCTACTCGGACAACCCGGCCACGGTGGACTACACCGCCTACGGCATCCACGACGCACTGGTGGTCGACAACACCGGCCGCTGGCGCGACGCCGAGGGCCTCTCCCAGCACCTGCAGAGCAAGGGCGTTTCCCGCGTTCTGCTCACCGCCCCGGGCAAGGGCGAGCTGAAAAACATCGTGCACGGCATCAACCACGCCACCATCACGGATTCGGACAAGATTGTTTCGGCGGCGTCCTGCACCACCAACGCCATCACGCCGGTACTAAAGGCGATCAACGACCGCTACGGCGTCGTGCACGGCCACGTAGAGACGGTCCACTCCTTCACCAACGACCAGAACCTGATCGACAACTTCCACAAGGGTGACCGCCGCGGCCGCTCCGCCGCGCTGAACATGGTCATCACTGAGACCGGTGCCGCCAAGGCTGTCGCCAAGGCCCTGCCCGAGCTCCTGGGCAAACTGACCGGCAGCTCCATCCGCGTCCCCACCCCGGATGTCTCCCTGGCCATCCTGAACCTGAGCCTGGAAAACGGCACCACCAAGGATGAGGTCAACGACTACCTGCGCGAGATGTCGCTGCACTCGGAACTGCGCAAGCAGGTCGACTACATCGATTCGCCCGAGGTTGTCTCCACCGACTTCGTCGGCTCCCGCCGCGCCGGCATCGTCGATGGCCTCGCCACCATCAGCAACGAGAAGAACCTTGTCCTCTACGTCTGGTACGACAACGAATTCGGTTACAGCTGCCAGGTGGTCCGCGTGATGGAGGAAATGGCCGGCGTGAACCCGCCGTCGTTCCCGGCCAAGGACGCGGCCGCGACCCTCGAAGCTGCCGGGCTGCCGGTCGAGGTCGGGTAGCCCCACTTTGGACCTTCCCGGCCGGTTCGCTGGAATCGGCCGGGAAAGGGAACCACAATGGAGCCATGGAACAGAACTCGGCTGTGGAGCACGAAACCACCCTGGAACATGCCCTCGACGTAGCCCGGCGGAACGCCAAGGAAGCCAAGCGCCTCCTCGACGACGCCCGAGCCAAACGCGAGGCCGGCGAGATCGACGACGCGCGGGTCAGCCAGTTGGAAGCGCTGCTGAATCTCGCCGAGGAGGACCTCCGCCGGGTCACCAAGGAACAGTGACCGCTCGGCACTGACCAGCCGGCGGCCGTGCGGCCGCCAGCCCCGGGGCATAGCCTGTCCTGTCCTGCACACTGTGGACAACCGGGCCGCTGTCGGTGCCCCGGCCTAGGCTGATGAGGTGCAGCAGCCCCATCCCTCCCGGGAACTTCCGTGACGGTCACCTGGCGCGACTTCAGGCGCGCCCGGCGCCGGTCGCGCCAGGCCTGGGCATTGCTGGGCGCCACGATGCTGGCGTTGCTGGCTGGCCTCGGCTGGTTCTTCACCGCCGGCCAATTTGCGATCGCAGAGCCGAGGGTGGCGGGGCCCACCGAGGCTCCCGTGCTGGCGGCGGGTTGGATGAAACCGGTCGCGCCGGTTCGGGCCGTGCCGTCCGGTCTCGCCGTGGACCTCCTGTCGGTGCTGCCGGTCAAGGGCCGCGCAGCCAGCGGCAACTACAACCGCAGTGCCTTTGGCCAGGCGTGGCTCGACGTCGACCGTAACGGCTGTGACACCCGCAACGACATCCTCCGCCGAGACCTGGCCGGCGCCATGTTCACCGAAGGCTCCCGCTGCCGGGTCGGATCCGGGACCTTCCAGGAGCCCTACACCGGGCGGACCATCGCCTTCCAGCGCGGTGCGGCGTCCAGCAAAGCCGTGCAGATCGACCACGTCGTGGCGCTGGGGGACGCCTGGCAAAAGGGGGCCCAGCAGCTGAGTCCGCTGCAGCGCCAGCACTTCGCCAACGATCCGCTGAACCTCATTGCCGTGGACGGGCAGGCCAACCAGGACAAGAGCGCGTCCGACGCCGCCACCTGGCTGCCGCCGAACAAGGCGTTCCGCTGCCACTACGTCGCCCGGCAGATCTCGGTGAAGGCCGCCTACGGGCTGTGGGTAACGCCGGCCGAAAAGGACGCGATGAAACGGGTTCTCGGTGCCTGCCCGGGGCAGCAGACCATCGTGCCGCGCTGATGTCCGGGCTGATTCGCGCTGCTGTCTGCGCGGTTGGGAACGGAACGATTCCCGGCTCATTGACACCCGACACTGCCAGGTCTAGGACTGGAATCGTCAGCTACGGCCCACCACTCGAGGAGTAGAAATGGCCTACGGAGTTGTGCACTTTTTTCCGGGAGGAACCAAGGAACAGTACGAGGCGTCCATTGCCGCGGTTCATCCCGGCGAAGGCCGCTTGCCGGAGGGGCAGGTCTTTCATGCCGGCGGCGCATCGGCCGGTGGGTGGACAATCATGGCGGTCCACGATTCCCAGGAGAGCTGGGAGAAATTCCGTGACGGCATCCTGATGCCCAAAATGCAGGCCGGCATCGAGGGCGGCTTCACATCCCCGCCGGAAGAGACCGTCATTGAGCTTTACAGGGTGATGCCATAGGACACGGGCCGTCCGGCAGTCAGAACAGCAATGAGACGAGGCACCAGCCGGCCACGAGCAGCCCCACGACCAGCATCGGGACGTTCCACTCGGACACGACCGTGCGCTCGGCCGAACTCTGGCCGGGGCCGCTGGTTGCGCCCGGCTGCCTGGCATCCTGCCAGGCCCGGACAATCGCATCCCGTCCGCCCGACGTCGGAGGCTGGCCCATGCGCTCATTGGACGGCAGCATCCCGAAGGGGCGTTCCTTCCAGTCCCGGGCCTGTTCGAACCCGGCGCCAAAGGCGCTGGGCGGCGTCGGGGCACCCCAGCTGACATACTTCCTACCGGCAGCCCTCACCGTGACGGAGTAGCGGACCTCGACGTCGTCCACGGCGGCGAACGGGATCCGGTGCCGTCGGAGCCCGTTGACCACGTCAAACTTGTCGGCTCCCACGATCAGCCTCGGCTGCCACTGCGTCAGATAGACCAGCAGGGCCGCGGCTGCCAGCCACGGCGCGGCCGCCACGGCAGCCCCGCCCCTTCCCGCGAGCATCAGCCAGCCAATGCCGGCAGCGCTGCCGGCCCAGAGCAGGAGCGCTACCACCCGGCCGGATGGCTCCTTGAAGGTGCGCGGCCTCGGTCTTGAGCTTGTTTCGGTTTCCCCCATGCGCCACATCATGCCAGCGGAGTGCCGGTTTCCCGGCTAGGCCCGGGAGGCTTGTTCCGCGAGTTCTGCTTCCAGCCGCTCGACGTCGGCCCGGTGGCAGAGCTCGGTGGCGCGTGTGGTGACAGTCGCGCTGCCGGCAGCGACCGCCGAACGGAATGCATCAGCCAGGGTTCGCCCCTGCGCCAGCCGGAGCACGAAGGCTGCCAGGAAACTGTCGCCGGCACCGACCGTGCTCTGCACCCGTACCGGCGGCACGGCCAGACGGAGCGTGCCGCCCTGGGACGCCAGGACTGCTCCCTGGCCGCCCAGGGTCAGCGCGACATGTTCGGCGGATCCGTCGGCCACCAGCGCCATGGCGGCGTCGAGCTCGCTTTGCTCGGTCTCCAGGGTCGTGCCGAAATGCAGCCCGAGCTCCCGCCGGCTCGGTTTGACCAGGAAGACCCCCTCGGACAAGGCGGCGGCCAGGGCCGGTCCTGAGGCGTCGACGACGCAGCGCGCATTCTGCTCGCGCGCGAGCCTGGCCACCTCGGCGTAGAAGTTATCCGGTACACCGGGGGGCAGGCTGCCGCTGGCCACCACGTACCCGCCGGGCTGGATGGAATCCGCCACGAGCGCCAGGCACAGCCGCCACTCGGGTTCACTCAGCTCGGGTCCCTGCAGGACAAAGCGGAACTGCTTGCCGGTGGAGGTCTCATCGACAGTGAAGTCCTGCCGGGTGCTGCCCTGGATCGGAACCACCAGTGTGGGGAGCCGCTCCGCTTCGATCAGTCTCCGGTAGGCCTCGCCCGTGGGGCCGCCCGCCGTGTAGATGGCCAGGGGACGTCCGCCGAGCCGTTGGACCACCCGGGCCACGTTCACGCCGCCGCCGCCCGGATCCAGGCGGCTGGGTCCGCAACGGAGCTTATGACCGCTGGTGACCACCCCGGTGGTGGTGCTGATGTCCAATGCTGGATTCACGGTGACCGTGAGGATGGGCTGTGCCGGCGTGGTGGCTTCCATGGGGCCAAGCATAAGAGCACGGCGTTCACACTGTCCCCGGGCCTAGATCCCCTTGTGGGCAGTGGGGCGCTCCGCAAGAATGGGCGCGGCAGGACAGGAGGCTGGAATTCAGCCGCCACGACCGGGCGGGACGCATGGCACATCGCAAGAGAAACACGGGCAAGGGTAGCGCCGGGCGGGAGCCCACGCGCCATAAGGACGGCCCGGGGGAGGAGCCGGGGCAGCCTGGCCGGCTGCCCCTCGGCGTCTACGCCGCGGAACTGGCGCGGCTCCAGGCGGAGCTGGTTGCGCTGCAGGAATGGGTCCGCAGCACGGGCGCACGGGTGCTGGTGATCTTTGAAGGGCGCGACGCCGCCGGCAAGGGCAGCGCCATCAAGCGGGTCACCGAGTACCTGAATCCCCGCGTTGCCCGGATCGTGGCGCTGCCGGCACCGACCGAGCGGGAGCGCGGTGAATGGTACTTCCAGCGCTACGTCCAGCATCTGCCGGCAGCCGGGGAAATCGTCCTGATGGACCGCTCCTGGTACAACCGCGCCGGCGTCGAACGGGTGATGGGATTCTGCACGCCCGCGGAACACAAACGCTTTATGTCCCAGTGCCCGGTCTTTGAACGGCTGCTGATCCAGGACGGGATCCTGCTGTTCAAATACTGGTTCTCGATCAGCCACGCGGAGCAGGAACGGCGGTTCAGGTCCCGGCTGGAGGATCCGCTGCGTCAATGGAAGCTCTCGCCGATGGATCGGGAGGCGATCCTGCGGTGGGAGGACTACTCGCGGGCCAAGGACGACATGTTCATGCAGACGGATACCGCGGAATCGCCGTGGTTTGTGGTGGAGGCAGAGGACAAACGCCGGGCCCGGATCAACATGATCGCCCACCTGCTCTCCAGCATCGACTACACCGAAGTCAGGACGGAGCCGGTTACCCTCCCGCAGAGGCCGCGCGCCGTCAATTACACCCGGCCGCCGCGGGATCTCTTCCGCTACGTCCCGGACCATGCCGCCCAGCTGCTGAAACCGAACGAGGACTAGCCCCGCCGGGGCGTAACTCCACGGCGGAAATTCCCCACTTTTGGGGGCGGCCGCCGGCGCGTCCCGCGAAATTCGCGGCGATTTCCTGCGTGTTGGCGTCAAAGGTGGGGAGACTCCGCGCCTGCGGGCGCAGTCCGAACGAGGACTAGCCCGCCGGGGCTAGTGGCCGAAGGGATCCGGGTCCACACCCGGCATCCAGGTCAAACCGGGGACGCCCCAGCCGCTCTTCTTGGCCTGCTTCATCGCCTTACGGGCGTAGCGGTCGATCAGCCGATTGACGTACAGCTTGCCGTCCAGGTGGTCGTACTCGTGCTGGATCACGCGCGCGAACCAGCCCGTTGCCTCGAACTCGACGGGTTTGCCGTCGCCGTCGAAGCCCTGCACCCGGGCCCATTCGGCGCGTTTGAGCGGGTACTGCCCGCCCGGGAAGGACAGGCAGCCTTCCTCTTCCTCGTCCGGGTCCGGCAGCGCCCCGGAGACTTTGGAGAGGGTCAGCACCGGGTTGACGACGACGCCGGAGGGCGGGGCGCCGTCGTCGTTGGCGTACTTGTACACGAAAAGCCGCTTGCCCACACCGACCTGGGGCGCGGCCAGGCCGACGCCGTTGGCGGCGTCATTGGTCTCGAACATGTCCGCGATCAGGGTGCGGAGTTCGTCGTCGAAGACTTCAACTTCGGCGGCCCGGCGGTGCAGCACGGGTTCGCCCCAGATCGTGATGGGTAGGACTGTCATGTCGAAAAAGTTCCTTTAGTGCTGTTGGCTGCTGGTGCTGCGACGGTCAGCCGGCAATGGTGCGGCCGACGACGTCGCGCATGATTTCGTTCGTGCCGCCGAAGATCGTGAGCAACCGTGCCGCGAGGAAGGCCTGCGCCACCGGGTACTCCAGGATGTAGCCGTAGCCGCCATGCAGCTGCAGGCACCGGTCGGTGATGGACTTGGCCCGTTCGGAGGCCCAGAGCTTGGCCCGCGCCGCCGAGGCGGCGTCGAGTTCACCCGCGTTGAAAGCCCGGATGGCCTGGTCCACGTAGGTTTCAGTGACCTCGACCTCGGTGAGGATGTCGGCCAGTTCGAAGCGGCTGTTCTGGAAATCGATGATCCGCTCGCCGAACGCGTTGCGGTCCTTTGTGTACGTCACGGTCGCCTCGTAGACGGCGCGGACGACGGCGGAACTGGCGACGGCGATGGCCAGCCGGCCCTGGGGGAGCTGCTCGGCGGCGTACTGCAGCCCGTTGCCTTCTTCGCCGACCAGGTCCGCGTGCGGTACCCGGACGTTGTCGAAGAACAGCTCAGCGGTGTCGGAGGCCTTCAGCCCCATTTTGTCCAGCTGGTTGCCGGTGTTGTAGCCCTCGGACTTGCGCACCATGAACAGCGTGAAGGAGTCGCGGCCGCCCCGCCCGGTGCTGCCGTCGGTGCGGGCCAGGACCAGGGACGCGTCGCCGGAGATGCCGTTGCCGATGAAGGTCTTCTGGCCGGTGATGAGCCAGTCGTCGCCGTCGCGCACGGCCTTGGTGCGGATGCCGCGGAGGTCCGATCCGGCGCCGGGCTCGGTCCAGGCGACCGAGGTGACCGTCTCGCCGGAGACCATGCCGGGCAGCCAGCGCGCTTTGAGATCGTCGGAGCCGTAGGCCAGCAGGTGGGGGAGGACCATGTCATCGTGCAGGTGGAAGGCCAGCCCCACGGCAAGGTGGTTGCTTTTGGCGAACTCCTCGTCGAGCACGGCACGGAAGCGGTAGTCGTCCATGCCCAGGCCGCCGAATTCTTCGGGAACGGCGAGCCCCAGCAGGCCCTGCTCGCCGGCCGCGGTCCAGAGCGAACGGGGCATCATGTGGTCCTGGTCCCACTGGCCGTAATGCGGGGCCACCGCCCGCGCGTTGAACTCCGCAGCCATCTCACGGAACATCTCGTGGTCTTCTTCAAAGAGCTGGCGCTTCATCGCGGTTCCTTCCACGCACGGACGAGACTGGACAGACAACAAAGGCCGCACCGGATATCCGGTGCGGCCTTTGGAAAAGGTCGGACAATTCTGCCGTCCTTTGTGAGGGTGAGCGACGGGGGTTGAACCCGCGACCTCCTGGACCACAACCAGGCGCTCTGCCAACTGAGCTACGCCCACCATGTGCCCCGTCATGCCTTCCGGCGAACCGGCTGGCTGAAAAGGCAACGACAAATAGCTTACCTGCTGTTTGGGGGTGGTTTTGCCACTTTCCTCGAATTCGACGAAATTTTCCCTAAACGTGGTGGAGATTACTCCGCGGGTGCTGCTGCCGGCGCGTCGGCGGGGGCGTCCGCAGGGGCCATGATCGACTTCGCGATCCGCTGCGCCGTGGCGCTGTCCGGACCCGGTGCGGGCACAAAGACCGCCTCCCGGTAGTAGCGGAGCTCGTCGATGGAATCCTTGATGTCGCCCAGGGCACGGTGGCCGCCGAGCTTGGCGGGGGACTGGAAGTACGCCCGGGCGTACCAGCGCCGGGAGAGTTCCTTGATGGTGCTGACATCGATCACGCGGTAGTGCAGGTGCTCCACCAGTTCCGGCATGTCGCGGACCAGGAACACGCGGTCGGTGCCCACCGAGTTGCCGCCCAGCGGGGCCTTCTTCGGGTCCGGCACCCACTTCTTGATGTACTCGAGCACGGCGGCCTGGGCTTCGGCCATGGTCTTGCCGTGGGGGAGTTCCGCCAGCAGCCCGGACCGGGTGTGCATGTCACGCACGAAGTCGTTCATTTGGGCCAGCGCGGAGTCGTCCGGCTTGATCACGACGTCCACGCCGTCGCCGAGGATGTTGAGTTCCGAGTCCGTCACCAGGGCCGCGACCTCGATGAGGGCGTCGTTTTTGGAGTCCAGGCCGGTCATTTCGCAGTCGATCCACACGATGCGTTCATTAGATATAGGCACCCGCCCAGCCTACCGTTCCGCCGCCGCTGAGCGGTCCGGTGCTAGGATTTCGGGTACGCGGCCGTCGAAGATTTTCGTCATCGCGGCGTGCCCCATGGCCGGCTTGTCGGTCCGTTGCGGGCCAAAACGAGCCCCACAAGAGATTGGACGATCCTGAGATGACGGCGCCTGTACCTGCGGCGGGGGAAACGGCTGCCGGTACCTCCCGCCAGTCTCCGAAGGCCGTTGTTGCCGATGTGGATAATGCCAGGTCGCCGATCCTTGCCGGATTCCTTGGCTCCGTGTTCATGGCCGTCGGCTCGCTGGGCGTCGGCTGGCTCGCTCCGGTGTCCGAACTGCGGCGCCTACCCTTGTTCATCTGGATGCGGACCGAGGCGGTGGGTGTCGGGCTGAGCATTGTGCTCCTGGCGGTCGGCGGAATGCTCCTGGTCCGCGCCTGGCTCCGGCTGGGGCAGCGCGTGCGGAGCTGGGGCCCCGGGGCCCGCAAGGCGACGCTGCTGGCGGTGGCTGCGTGGGGGCTGCCGATGATGTTCTCCGTCCCCTTGTTCAGCCGCGATGTCTACGCCTATATCGGCCAGGGCCGGCTGATGGTCGAAGGGTTCAACCCCTACGAGAACGGCATCTCGGCGCTGTCGAACTACTTCCAGCTGGGCGCGGACAAGATGTGGACCGAGGCTCCCGTGCCGTACGGACAGCTCTTCCTCTGGATCGAACAGTTCGTGGTCTGGTCCACGAACGTCCACCCCGAGGCCAGCATCATGCTGTTCCGGCTCGCGGCCCTGCTCGGAATCGTGCTCTGCGTGATCTACGTGCCGAAACTGGCCGAGCTGCACGGCGTCAACCCGCACCGTGCCCTCTGGCTCACCGCCGCCAACCCGCTGTTCCTGACCAACTTCATCGCCAGTGTGCACAACGATGCCCTGATGATCGGCCTGGCCCTCGCCGGCCTCTACTACTGCGCCACCAAACGCGTGCTGCTGGGCCTGGTCCTGGTCACGCTTTCCATCTCGGTCAAACCCATCACGATCGTGTTCCTGCCGTTCATTGGCCTGCTGTGGGCCGGCAAGAACGCCAGCTGGCCGCGCAAGTTCGTCTTCTGGGCGCTCACCGCCGGCCTCAGCCTGGCGCTGCTGTACGCGATGAGCCTGGTAAACGGCTTCGGCTTCGGCTGGATCAACGGGCTCTCCGCCCCGGGCAGCATCTGGATCTGGTACGCACCGGTCGGCCTGCTGGGGCTCATTGTCGCCTCGATCTTCAACGCCTTCAGCCTGGACGGCTGGGGGATGGCCAAGTGGGTTTATGACGCCGGGAAGCTGCTGGCGCTCGGCATCGTCGGCTGGCAGATCTTCCGCGGCGACTTCGACCGGCTGATGCGCCGGCTCACCCTGGCCTTCGCCGCCGTCGTCTTCCTGGCACCGATGATCCAGTCCTGGTACGTCGTCTGGCTCATCCCGCTCTTTGCGGTGACCGGCATCCGGGACGACTGGCAGGTCAAGGCGGTGTACTTCATAGTGTCCTTCTTCATGGTCTACGCCATTTCGGACCAGCTGGAAGTCTTCCCCTACCTGCAGACCGACGACCTGGGCCTCGCGCTCGCCCTGGCCCGCAACGCCGCTGCCATCATCGCCCTGCTGTTCGCGCTGTACCTGATCTTCCTCGACCCGAAAACCAAACAGCTGTTCAGCAAGCCATCGGAACCGGTGACCACCCGGCCCGTCATCTGAGCCGCCGGAGCCACCTGCTCCCGCGTCGGAAGGAAGCCCCATGTCCATGATCAAGAGCCCCGAAGAGATCGCCCTGATGCGCGAGGCCGGACGGGTGGTGGCTAACGCGCTGGCGCAGGTACGCGAGGCTGCCGCCGTCGGCGTGTCCCTCAAGGAGCTCGACGGCGTGGCCGCGCAAGTGATGGCCGAGGCGGGCGCCACGCCGGCGTTCCTGAACTACCGTCCCCGCTGGGCTTCCGTCCCTTTCCCCGGCGTGATCTGCACCTCGGTCAACGACGCCGTGGTGCATGGCATCCCCAACGAATACCGGCTCGAGGACGGCGACCTGCTCAGTGTGGACTGCGGTGCCTTCCTGGCGGGCTGGTGCGGGGATGCCGCCGTCAGCTTCATTGTGGGCACGGCAGACCCGGTGGACCAGGCGCTGATCGACGCCACCGACGAAGCCCTGGCCCGCGGCATTGAAGCGGCGCGGATCGGCAACAAGATGGGCGACGTGGCGTACGCGATCGGCGGGGCCGCGCGCCGGGCCGGCTACGGGCTGCTCGCCGACCACGGCGGCCACGGCATTGGTCGGACCATGCACGCGGAGCCGCCCGTGCCCAACGACGGCCGGCCGGGCCGGGGCATCAAGCTGACCGAAGGTCTGGTCATCGCGATCGAACCCATGCTGATCCTCGGCGGCAACGGCGACTACTACCACGACGACGACGAATGGACCCTCCGATCGGCCAACGGACGCCGCGCCGCCCACAGCGAGCACACCGTGGCGATCACCGCGGAGGGCCCGGTCATATTGACGCTGCCCTAGGGCCGGCGGGCGGCGCCGCGCCCGCTGGTGGTCAGCGGCTCCGCGTGGCCTGGCCAGCCAGTCGGATGCGCTGGCGGTGCGTTGCGAGCCGCAGCTGGATGATGCGGGCCGCCCCGGCGATGGCGACCAGCACACCGCCGCCGACCGCCGCGATGAAGAGGGCAACGCCGAGCGGGACGGAGCCCTCCAGGCCGAAGAACTTCACCTGGACATAGACCTGGTTTTGCAGGATGAAGACGATCAGCAGGATCAGCACCACCAGCGCGCTGGCAACCGCAGTCCACACCATGCCCGCGCGGGTGACCCGGCGGGGTTCCGGTGCGGCGGCCGTCGGTTCCGGCGTACCGGCAGGGGGAGCTTCTTCGCGCGGAACGGCTATGGCGTCGACGGGGGCCCCGGCGCCGGGGTCGGTGCTGTCTGCCGTGCCGCCGGCGGGGTAGCCCTCAACGGAGCCGGACGGGGCCTCAGAAGTCACCGGGTACTGCGCGGGGGCGGCGTTGCGCGGATCCTGGGGATCGAATCCGTGGGGTGTCTGGGTCATGGCGGCCGTACCTTTCGATTGCTGGCGGGTCGCTCAGGCTTTCCCTGGTGCCCCGCCTGTCACCTCAATACTAAGCGTGCTCATGGCTCGGGAGGCTTGCAGCCTAGGGGTGCGTTGCGGCTCAGTCGGGCCGCGGCAAACGCAGGAAGGCAGGCTGTTGGCACCGGGCGGGCGGGGGTATAGCGTCACAGCCAAAGGGGCGCCCGGAGCGGGCGGTTCAGGCGAGGAGGCATGGCCGTGACGATCGTCGACAACGCCGTCTACGTGGACGGGTACCGGACCGCGGACCCTGAGGACCTGGACGAGACGTATTTCCTGTTGCGGCAGCGCCAGGGCATGGCCTGGATCGGGCTCTACCGTCCGGACGCAGCGGAGCTTCGCTCGGTGGCCGAGGAATTCGACCTGAACCATCTGGCGGTGGAAGACGCGCTCGCCGGCCATCAGCGCGCCAAGCTGGAACACTACGGCGACACCCACTTCCTGGTGCTGCGCCCGGCCCGGTACCTGGATGAGGTGGAGAAGGTCCAGTTCGGCGAGATCCATATTTTCACCGGTCCCGATTTTGTGGTCACCGTCCGCCACGCGGAATCACCGGACCTGGCCCGGGTGCGCCGTCGGATGGAGTCCCAGCCGGACTTCCTGGCCCTTGGGCCGGATGCCGTGCTGTACGCCATCCTCGACCAGGTGGTCGATGAGTACGAGCCCGTTGCCGCCGGCCTGGAGAACGACGTCGACGAGATTGAAGACGAGCTGTTCGCAGCAGATCCGGGAGTCTCCCGCAGGATCTACGAACTCTCGCGGCAGGTGATCATGTTCCAGCGCGCTACGGCGCCGCTCACCGGCATCCTGCAGGCTCTCCGGGCCGGCGCCCCCAACCACGTGCCGGGCCCGGAACTGCAGGACCACTTCCGCGATGTGCTGGACCATGTGCTGCGCCTGAGTGAACGGATCACTGCGTTCCGCGCCCTGCTCCAGAACGCTCTCGCGGTCAACGCCGCCCTCGTGGCGCAGCGACAGAACGATGAAATGCGGCTCCTCACGGAGTCGAGCATCGCCCAGAACGAACAGACCAAGCGGATCTCGTCCTGGGCCGCCATTCTCTTCGCGCCCACGTTGATCGCGTCGATCTACGGGATGAACTTCCGCCTGATCCCGGAGCTCGACTGGGTATTTGGCTATCCGATGGCGCTCGGGCTGATGCTGGTGATGGGCGTGGCCCTTTACCTGACCTTCCGGCACAACAAATGGATCTGAAGGGGCCGGGCTTCGCGTCAGAGCGCGCTTCGGGGCGGCAGGGGTGCGGCCCTGGGCGGCGGATAAGCCGCGACCAGGGCCGCACGTTGTGCCCCAGGAGGGAATCGAACCCCCGACCGGCGGATTAGAAGGCCGCTGCTCTATCCCCTGAGCTACTGGGGCACGTTCGGCGTGCCGACGGGCTACTGCCGGGGACGCCTCAAGAAGTTTACAGGGCCCCGCGCGCTCCGCCAGTCAAGCGTGCCCGCAAATGCCTGTGCCCGGCCGACCAGGTTTTCCACATAGCGGAATCCCGCACTGCCGTCCGACGCGCCCGCGCGTAAAGCTGGAACTGCTCGGTGGGGCAAGACCAAATCGAGCGAGCGTACTCAAGACAGGGCTTGTTCAGGACAGCGACTACTCAAGACAGGACAGACCAATGAACGACAGCATCACGGTCCGCGGCTTCGTCGCCTCGGAGATCAGGAGCACGACGACGCCGGGCGGGGTCGCCACCGCGTCCTTCCGGCTGGGCTCGACGGAGCGGCGCTTTGACCGCTCCGCAAACGCATGGGTGGACGGAAACACCAACTGGTTCACGGTGCAGGGATACCGCCAGTTGGCCGGAAACATGGGCTGCAGCATCAAAAAGGGCCAGCGCGTCATCATCGTGGGCCGGCTCAAGATGCGCAGCTGGGAAAAGGACGGCCGCGTTTATCACGTGGCAGAAATCGACGCCGAGTCTGTCGGCCACGACCTGATGTGGGGGTCCGCCAACTTCACGCGCACCGCCGCCAATGGCCCGGTGCCCGGACAGGACGCCGCAGCCCCCGAACGCACCGGGAGCGGCCACGACGCCCATGACGACGACCGCGACGTGGACGCCGACGCGGACGATGCAGGGGCCGACGATGCCGGGTCGGACGACGACGAGCAGGATTTTGACGCAGAGACCGGCGAATTGAAGGGGGCCGCCGCCTGAGGCCGCCGGACGGCCGCCCATGGCAGAATTGCCGGGTGAAGCGAGCCCGGACGAACTCTCAAGACCAGGCGGTGCTGCCGGTGCTCGGGGCGCTTATCCTGCTGCTTGCATCAACGGCGGGTTGTTCGGCGGCCGCTGGGGGCAATGGGGGAGCGCCGGGGGGCGTCCTCTCCGCGGAAACACCGCCGGGCACGGCCCGGCCCGCACCCGCCCGGATCCCTTCCGCGGCAGCGACAGCGCGCCCTGCCACCTCCGCGGCCGCCGCCCGGCTTGAGGCGGCTTTGGCGAAGCTGGCCAGGGAGGCCGAGCCCGGAACGGAACAGATCCGGGCGGCCCTCGTCGAAGCCGGATTCCCGCGGGACGGCATCGAAGTCACGGCGAGCCGAACCCCTACCGGGCTGCAGGCTGACGCTGTAGAGGCTGCGGTCCGGCAAGACCGGGACTGCGTCGTTGCCCAACTGCGCAACGGTACGGTGGCAGTGACCGTGTTGACAGTCTTGGCGGATGGCCGCTGTTTCGCGGGCAGACCGGCCTAGAGACCGTCGGCAGACCAGGTGCCGGGCCGCCGGCTGGCCGGGGGACCGGAATGTGAGTTATCCGCGTCAAGCCACTAGATTTGTAGGCATGGCGGAATTTATCTACACAATGACCAAGGCCCGCAAGGCCGTTGGCGAAAAACTTATCCTCGACGACGTGAGCATGTCCTTCTTCCCGGGGGCCAAGATTGGTGTTGTTGGCCCGAATGGTGCCGGTAAGTCCACCATTCTCAAGATCATGGCCGGCCTGGACACTCCCTCCAACGGCGAGGCCCGGCTGAGCCCCGGCTACACCGTCGGCATCCTGCTGCAGGAGCCGCCGTTGAACGAGGACAAGACCGTTCTGGGCAACGTCCAGGAAGGCGTCGGCGAGATCTACGGCAAGATCCAGCGCTTCAACGAGATCTCCGAAGAGATGGCCAACCCCGACGCTGACTACGACGCTCTCCTTGAGGAAATGGGCCAGTTGCAGGAAGCCATCGACGCCGCCGACGCCTGGGATCTCGACTCCCAGCTCGAGCAGGCCATGGATGCCCTGCGCTGCCCGCCGGCCGACGCCGATGTCACGCTCCTCTCCGGTGGTGAGCGCCGACGCGTCGCCCTCTGCAAGCTCCTGCTGCAGAAGCCGGACCTGCTGCTCCTTGACGAGCCCACCAACCACCTCGATGCCGAGAGCGTGTTGTGGCTTGAACAGCACCTGTCCTCCTACCCGGGCGCAGTCCTCGCCGTCACCCACGACCGGTACTTCCTGGACCATGTGGCCGAGTGGATCGCCGAGGTGGACCGCGGCCACCTGTACCCGTACGAGGGCAACTACTCCACCTACCTCGAGAAGAAGCGTGCCCGCCTGGAGGTCCAGGGCAAGAAGGACGCCAAGCAGGCCAAGCGCCTCTCCGAGGAACTCGAGTGGGTCCGCTCCAACGCCAAGGGCCGCCAGACCAAGTCCAAGGCCCGTCTGGCACGCTACGAGGAAATGGCCGCCGAGGCGGACCGTACCCGCAAGCTAGACTTCGAAGAGATCCAGATCCCGCCGGGACCGCGGCTGGGCGGCCTGGTCCTGGAGGCCAAGAACCTCCAGAAGGGCTTCGAGGACCGCACCCTGATCGACGGCCTGTCCTTCACGCTGCCGCGCAACGGCATCGTCGGCGTCATCGGCCCGAACGGTGTCGGCAAGACCACCCTGTTCAAGACGATCGTCGGGCTGGAGCCCCTCGACGGCGGCGAACTGAAGATCGGCGACTCCGTCAAGATCTCCTACGCTGACCAGAGCCGTGGCGGAATCGACCCGAACAAGACCCTGTGGGAGGTCGTTTCCGACGGCCTCGACTTCATCCAGGTCGGCCAGGTCGAGATGCCGTCCCGCGCCTACGTTGCCGCGTTCGGCTTCAAGGGCCCGGACCAGCAGAAGAAGGCCGGCGTGCTTTCCGGTGGTGAGCGCAACCGCCTGAACCTGGCCCTCACCCTCAAGCAGGGCGGTAACCTGCTGCTCCTCGACGAACCGACCAACGACCTCGACGTCGAGACTCTCAGCAGCCTCGAAAACGCCCTGCTCGAATTCCCGGGTTGCGCCGTCGTGGTCTCGCACGACCGCTGGTTCCTGGACCGGGTGGCCACGCACATCCTCGCCTACGAAGGCGACGAGGAGAACCCCTCCAAGTGGTACTGGTTCGAGGGCAACTTCGAATCCTACGAGGAGAACAAGATCGAGCGCCTCGGCCCCGACGCGGCCAAGCCGCACCGGGTGACGCACCGCCGCCTGACCCGCGACTAAGTCCGCAAAGCGGTCCCGCCAGGGCCTACGCGAAAGGCCCGGCTCCCCGTGGGGAGCCGGGCCTTTCGCGTGTCCGCGTCAGCCGCGGTCGGCCTTGCGCATCTGGTGCTCCAGCACCTTGGTCTGGACGGCGCCCTTGACCTTGTTCTTGAAGTCGGTCGGCACCCGGATCATGCCTTCCTGGGCCACCGTCGCGACGTGCCGGCCGTCGCGGCTGAAGATCTTGCCGGTAGCCAGGCCGCGGGCACCCTGGGCGCTGGGGGATTCCTGGACGTAGAGCAACCACTCGTCCACGCGGACGGGCCGGTGCCACCACATGGCGTGGTCCAGGCTGGCGACGGACATTCCCGGGGTAATCCAGCTCATGCCGTGCTTGCGCAGGACGGATTCCAGCAGCGTGTAGTCGCTGGCATAGGCCAGTGCGGCGCGGTGCATCTCCGGGTCATCGGGCATCGGGCCGAAGGTACGCATCCAGACCGCGTTCCGGGCTTCCTTCGGGCCTTTCGCGGAGACGTACAGGGCTGGATCCACATGGCGGATGTCGAAGGGGCGCTCGTAGGCCCAGTGGCGGGCCACCGGGTGGTCGTACTTGCCCAGCAGGTCAGCCGTGCTCGGCAGCGACTCCGGGTCCGGAATCCCGGCGGGCATCTGGGTCTGGTGCTCGATTCCTTCATCCTCGTCCTGGAAGGACGCGATCATCGACAGGATGGGCATGCCCTCCTGGTACGCGTGGACCCGGCGCGCGGAAAAGGAGCGGCCGTCGCGCAACCTCTGGACGCCGAAGGTGATGGGCTTGTTGGCGTCGCCCGGCCGGAGGAAATAGCCATGCATGGAGTGGACCCCGCGGCCGTCCGGAACAGTGCGGCTGCCCGCCACGAGGGACTGGGCCAGCACCTGGCCGCCGAAGACGCGCTGCCGCGGCTGCTTCTGCGAGGGGCCCATGAAGATGTCCTCGTCGGTCCGTACGCCCTCCAGCTCGCCGAGGGTCAGGAGTTGGATGAGCGAGGAGGTGGGGTCCTCGGTGGGCATCGCCTGCAATCCGGCTTCGGCTTCAGTCATGGTTTGACTCTAGACGGCACCCCGGCACGGCTCAAAAGAGGCACAGCCGGTAGAGTCAAGATTGTGTCTGACGTCCTAACCCAGCCCCTGCAGTTCACCGATCCCCGCGACCTCGCCGATCTGCGCACCTTCGCCACCCGCGCCCGGGCCGTCGAGGACGGCGCCATCCGGCTGAACGCCAGCGGGCCGGTCCTGGCCGCGTACGTCTGCGTGCTCCGGCCGCGGCTGCTGGGGGAGGCAACCCCCACCATCCTGGGGCTCCGGACCGTGGCGCTGGCAGCGCCGGCCGAGCTCGATGTGACCGTCCCGCTCTCTGCCGTGCTGGACCGTCTGGCCCGCGCGGGCGCCGACGACGTCGAACTCCCGGTGCCGCCGATGGCCGTCACCGAACCGTGGGCCGGCGTCGGCGCACCCCGCACCGGCTGGGAGCCGCTCGGCGCGCTGCCGGACACTGTCCTGCGGCAGGCCGCGGAGGCAGGCATCACCGAGATCGCAGCCATCATCCCGGACAAGCCCGGCGCCCTGATCGTGAACAACGCCCGGGCGACCGTCTGGGGCCGGGAGTTGCCCGACGCCGGCGGACTGCCCGCCGGGGCCGCGTTCGCCGCGCTGACGCTGGGTTTCCTGGCCGACGGCGAACAAAGCCTCTTCTGTTCGGGCCGGTGGTTCCGGCTCAGCAGCCCCCGCGGCCACGTCCTGGTCCGCGCCGGCTCGGGACTTTAGTGCCGCCAGGTCCAGAGGGGCGGCCGGCTGGCGGACTACCTGCTCAGTCCGCCGTGACGGACGCGAGCTTGACCGGGATCCGCTGTCCGGCCCAGGTAGCGGTGAGGGACTCAGGGCCAGCGGTCTGTTCCGCCAGTTGAAGCCGGCGGATGACCAGCAGCTCCAGCGCTCCGGTCCGGACCACCGTTTCCGCGTCCGTGCTGGAGGCTGTGCCGGGGCCGAGGGCCGGCGCCGCGGAACGTAGCGGCCCGGTGCTGCCAACGAGAACGGACTCCGGCATCGGCTCAAGCCTGCCATCGACGTCCAAAAAGTGCTCCGCCTGTGACTGGCCCGTCAGGATGGCGGCAGCCAAGGCGTCCAGGTAGCAGGGATCGCCGACGGCGTCGTAAACCCACCGTTCGCCGAGGACCGAGTGCTGCATGGTGCCGATCAAGGACGCTTCGGCGCCTTGCAGGGGCGATCCCCGGTAGCTCAGCGGCACCTGGAACACGCTACCGTCAGCGGCGACGAGGATCGTCTCGATGCCAACTTCGCCTTCCGGGTCGTCGAACCGGAAGGCGCCCACCTTCCCCAGCGCCGCGGCGGTTGCCGTGAACCAGGGTTGGCGCGGCAGCCAGCCCTGGAGGAGTTCAAGTTTTGTGGGCTGCAGCTCAGCCTGATGAATGATCGCCATGATCGTCAGCCTAGCCGGACCGGGGTGCCGTCCCGGTCAGAACCGGAGGACGCTGAGTTCTTCGGCAGGCTGGAACCCCAGCCGGGCGTAGAAGTTCCGGGACGCAGGCGATGGCGAAAGCACCATCCGGCCCGCGTTGAGGCCCCGCGAGAACTCAACCGCCGCCTGGACCAACTGTGCTCCGATGCCGGCGTTCCGGAAATCCGGCAGCACATAGACGTTGCCGAGGTAGACCCAGCAGGAGGGCGGTTTCCCCGGTTTGGGCATCCGCTCGAAGACCAGGAGGTTGAGCATCCCGACCAGTCGGCCGTCCACCTCGGCGACAAAGAACTTCCGCGGGTTGGCGTCCATCCAGTCGCCGTAGATCTCTTCGAAGCCGTGACCGTCCTGCGGTTCCGGCTCCTGTTCCGCGGCCCATGTGGCCCTGAGCGCTGCAAGGGCGGGGCGGTCCCCGGGCCATTCGTCGCGGATTATTGGCATGGGAAGTACCTTACTAATCCCCGCGATGATCCTGGGACGGAATACTTGCCGACCCATACCCGGCAGGGTATTCTGGACGCAGAAAGACCCCGGAGGCATTCCCCCAAGTGCCTCCGGGGTCTTTCCACGTCCGGTCCTAGGCCCCGGAAGGGCTGTTGACCATCGAGAGCGCGGCCCGCTCCATGTAGTCCCAGAGGGTCCCCTCGTAGAGCGGCGGCAGGTCCAGCGCATCGACGGCGGTGCGCATGTGGTGCAGCCAAGCATCCTTCGCCTCGGGCGTGACGCGGAACGGCTGGTGCCGCATCCGCAGCCGCGGGTGGCCGCGCTCCTCGCCATACGTGGTGGGGCCGCCCCAGTACTGTTCCAGGAACATCAGGAACCGCCGCTTGGCCGGCCCGAGGTCCTCTTCCGGATACATCGGGCGCAGCAGCGGGTCGGTCGCGACGCCGTCGTAAAACACATCGATCAGCTTCACGAACGTGTCGTGGCCGCCCACGGCGTCATAGAAGTTGTCGGTGTAACCGGGCTGGCTGAACGGATCGTTCTGCATCAGCATCTTGGGCTGGCGGGGTTCGCCGGAAATGGGGATCGACATTTTATTCTCCGGCCTGTTGCTGGGTTGAGGAGCCGGCGTCGTCCGCCAGCCCGCTGTCGGGCGCCACGTAGCTGCCCTGCGAACGGTTGCCCACCCGCAGGATTTCGCCGTTGCGCAGGTACCAGACGGTGCCGTCCTCGGCCCTGACCCGGGTGATGCGCAGGCCCATGGACTCGACCGTTCCCACCACTTCGGACGTTTCGATGATGTCGCCGATACCGTACTGGTCCTCGATGGTGATGAAGATGCCGGCCAGGAAATCGCGGATCAGCTGCTGGGCGCCGAAACCGATCGCGACGCCGAGGATGCCGACGCTGGTCAGCAATGGGGCGATGTTCACGTTGAGGTTCTGCAGGACGTACATCACCGTGATGACGACGACGAGCACGCTGACCACGCTGTTGAGCAGCGAACCGATCGTGTTGGCGCGCTGCTCGCGCCGCTGATGGTCCAGGGCACGAAGCGCGGGTGCCACCCAGCGGAAATGCGGTTTCTTGAAGAACGTGGTTCCGGCGGCAACCCGCTTCGTGATGCCCGCGATCACGAAGGACGCCACCAGCCAGGTGGCGACGCCTACGCCGATGCTGATCAGGACGCCCGGCAGGTTGACTGCCGAGATGTCCGGCGGCGTGAGGGGCTCGGCGGTGGTCAGGCTGTACATCAGCAGGGTTTACTCCTTAGGGGCGCCCGCGTTCGCCGGGCGCATAACACTCTGTTCAGCTTCCACATTAGCGCCGTAGCGTGGCCCCATGCGCATCCTGGTCCTCGGCGGCACCGCCTTCCTGTCAGCAGAAATCGCCCGGCAGGCCGTCGCCGCCGGGCACGACGTCATGTGCCTGGCCCGCGGGAGTCGGTCGGCCCCGCCGGAGGGCGCCAGCTGGCTGAAAGCGGACCGCTCGCTGGGCCCTGCCGCCTACGCCGGCGCCGCCGGCGCTGGGGACTGGGACGCCGTCATCGACGTCGCCCGGGACCCCCGCCAGGCGCGGGAGGCACTCGAAACCTTGGCCGGAACCGCCCGCCACTGGACCTTCGTTTCGAGCTGTTCGGTCTACGCGGACCCTTCCGTCCCGGGCACGGCCGAGGACGCCGCCGTGCTCGCCCCGCTGGCGGCGGGAATCGAGGCGACCATGGAGAACTACGGCGAGGCAAAGTCGGCCATCGAACAACTGACAACGGAACTAGCCGGGGACCGGGCGCACCTTTGCCGGGCCGGGCTGATCGGAGGGCCGGGGGATGGCTCGGACCGCTACGGCTACTGGCCCGCCCGTTTCGCCCGGGACCCGGGGCCGGTGCTGGCTCCGGACATTCCGGCGGATCCCACCCAGATCATCGATGTCCGGGACCTCGCCGCCTGGCTGCTGCTGGCGGCGGAGGCCGGCGTCACCGGGGCGCTGAACGCGGTCGGCGAACCGGTGCCGTTCGCCGAGTACCTCGAAGAGTCACGGCAGCTGTCGGGGGGAGCTGCGGAGGTGGTGGCCGCCCCGGCCGACTGGCTCGCCGAACGCGGGGTGAACTACTGGGCCGGTCCGGACTCGCTTCCGTTGTGGCTTCCGCCCGGCCACGAGGGCTTTGCGGCCCGCAGCAACGCGGCGGCCCGCGCCGCGGGACTGCAGTTGCGGCCGTGGACCCGGACGCTGCGGGACACGCTGGCGGACGAGCGCCGCCGCGGACTCCACCGGGAGCGCCAGGCGGGGCTCAGCCCGGACGTCGAGCGCCGGCTGCTACTCGAGTTCCAGACCGAGTTTCAGTCCGCCTGAGCATCTGCGGCCGGATCCGGTGCACCGGGAACCGGTTCCACGGCGGCTGAGGCCTCGTGCCGGACCGGGAAGTTGACGCTCCGGGCGATGAAGCACACCGCGTTCGCTCCGCGGTGCAGTTCCTCGAAAAGTTCCCCGGCCACCGGGGCCGCCGTCGTGACCCGGGGTTTGAGCGTGACCGATTCGAACTGGCCGCTGCCGTCGCGGTTGGTCCGCATCACGCCCTCGGCACGGTCCTCATAGCCGGTCACCACCACGCCGTGCTTCACGGCGACGTGCAAAAAGGACAGCATGTGGCACTGCGAGAGCGCCGCCAGCAGCAGCTGCTCCGGGTTGTACCGCTCCCGGTCGCCGTGGAACGTGGGGTCCGCAGAGCCCTTCAGGACCGGCAGCCCGGGGATCTCGACGTCGTGGTCGCGCGAGTAGCCCCGGTAGGAGGACGTCCCGCTGCCCAGGTTCCCGGTCCAGCGAACCGTCAGGGCGTAGTGGTGCTCGTCGAGGTTCATGCGGCCAGTCTAACGGCGCAGGAACGGCAGGACCCCGGCGCCGCCGAGAGCGGTGCCGGGGTCCTGAACTGCTGGTCCTGAAGTGCGGGCTAGTTTCCGCCGGGCCTAGACGTCAGCCGCACGTGCGCGCAGGGCGCGGGCGACGCCGTCGCGGTTTTCCAACATCATCCGGCGCAGTGCCGCGCTGTCTTCCGGCAGCGAGGTGAGGAACGCGTCGGTGCGGTCCACCGTGGCCTGCGTGGTCAGCTGCGCCGGGTAGAGTCCGACGACGATCTGCTGGGCCAGGGCGTGGGTGCGGTCCCTGACGATGCCCGGCACGGCCTCGAAGTACTTTTCGGCGTAGGGTTCCAGCAGCGCGGTGTCCAGCACGCGGGTGAAGCCGGCCACCGCCGAACCCTGCAGGGCGTTGGACAGCTCGCCCTTGACCACAATCGATTCCCAAGCCGCGGCCTTGGCCTCGGCGGTGGGGATGGCCGCCTTGGCAAGGGCCGCGGCGTTCTGTCCGGTGGCGGTGTTGTCGTGCTCCAGTTCGGCGTCAATCTGCTCCTGCCCGGCGCGACCGCCCACCACGAGGGACGCGATCAGCTCCCAGCGCAGGTCCTGGTCGACGGCGAGGCCGGGCAGCTCGCGCGAGCCGTCCAGCAGGCCGGCGACGGTGTCCAGCTGGGTCGCGCTGCGGGCCAGCAGGGCGTAGGACTTCACAAACTGCAGCTGCGCGTCCGACCCGGCCGGGACGCGGGAGGCAAGCTCCCAGAGCCGGTCCGCGGTGGCGGTGGCGGTGGCGTCCTTGTGCTCGGCGGCCACGTAGAAGTTCAGCGTGGTGGCGAGCTGGCGGAGCTGGACCAGGATCACGGAGGAATCGGATTCCTCGGCGATGTTGGCCAGGATCAGTTCCACGTAGCCGCGGGCCGGGGTTTCGCCGTCGCGCGCCGCGTCCCAGGCCGAACCCCAGACCAGCGTGCGGGGGAGGCTCTGGCCGAAGTCCTTCAGGTGCGCCGTTGCGGTGGCGAGGGACTTGGGATCCAGCCGGACCTTGGCGTAGGCGAGGTCGTCGTCGTTGAGCAGGATGAGGTCCGGCTGCGCCAGGCCCGCCAGGGCGGGAACCTCGGTGCGCTCGCCGTCGACGTCGAGCTCCTCGCGGTGGACGCGCTCCAGCTTCCCGGCGCCGTCCAGGTTGTAGAAGCCGACGGCGAGCCGGTGCGGGCGGATGGTCGGCTGCGCCTCGGTGGCGGACTGCAGGATGGCGAACGAGGAAATGCTCCCGTCCTCGCCGACGGACAGCTCCGGCTTGAGCGTGTTGACGCCGGCGGTCTCCAGCCAGAGCCGTCCCCAGTGGTCCAGGTCGCGGCCGCTGGCCTTTTCCAGCTCGACCATCAGGTCACTGAGCTCGGTGTTCTGCCAGGAGTGCTTGCGGAAGTACTCGCGGACGCCGGCCATGAACTCTTCCGGGCCCACCCAGGCCACCAGCTGCCGCAGCACCGAGGCACCCTTGGCGTAGGTGATGCCGTCGAAGTTCACCTCGACGTCCTGCAGGTCGTTGATCTCGGCGAAGATCGGGTGCGTGGTGGGGAGCTGGTCCTGGCGGTAGGCCCAGGACTTTTCCACCGAAGCGAAGGTGGTCCAGGCGTGGTCGAATTTTGTGTTCTCGACGGCGGCGAGGTGGGACATGTACTCGGCGAAGGACTCGTTGAGCCAGAGGTCGTTCCACCAGCGCATGGTCACGAGGTCGCCGAACCACATGTGGGCCAGCTCGTGCAGCACGGTGATGGCGCGGCGTTCCACCTGTGCGTCGGTGACCTTGCTGCGGAAGACATAGCCCTCCAGGATGGTCACGGCCCCGGCGTTCTCCATGGCCCCGGCGTTGAACTCCGGGACGAAGAGCTGGTCGTACTTCTCGAACGGGTAGGGGCAGCCGAACTGGGCCTCGAAGAACTCGAAGCCCTGGCGGGTCAGGTCGAAGATGTTGTCCGCGTCGAGGTACTGCATGAGGGACTTGCGGGCGAAAACGCCCAGCGGGGTGACTTTTCCGTCCGCGGACTTCACTTCGCTGCGGACCGACTGGTACGGACCGGCGATCAGGGCGGTGACGTAGGAGGAGAGCCGCGGGGTGGGGGCGAACTCCCAGACCGAGCGCGCACCGCCGTCCTCGCCGGGGATGGTTTCCACCGGCACCGGGGTAGGGGAGTTGGAGACGACGTCCCAGTGGGAGGGCGCGGTGACCGTGAAGCTGAAGCTGGCCTTGAGGTCTGGCTGCTCGAAGACGGCGAACATGCGCCGGGAATCCGGAACCTCGAACTGGGTGTACAGGTAGACCTCGTTGTCCACCGGGTCCACGAAGCGGTGCAGTCCCTCGCCCGTGTTCATGTAGGGCGCGTCCGCGACCACCAGGAGCTCGTTCTCGGCGGCCAGGTCCGTCAGCTGGATCCGGATGCCGTCGGAGACCTCCGCGGGATCCAGCTCGCGGCCGTTGAGCGTGACGCTGTGCACCGTGCGGGTCACGGCGTCGATGAAAGTCGAGGACCCCGGCTTGGCCGTGAACTTCACGGCGGTGGTGGAGCCAAAGACCTTTTCGCCACGGGTCAGGTCGAGGCTGACCTCGTAGGAGTCGACGGCGATCAGTTCGGCGCGCTCGCGGGCTTCGGCGCGTGTGAGGTTCATACCGGGCAAGAGGTGCCTCCAGAAGTGGTGGGAACGGTGGAAACGATACTGTGAAATTATTCTTTCACGTTGTGGTGCGTTGGCAAGTTGTCCACCTCACAGCGCGTCCCCTCCGGCGGGCCCGGCAGGGGTAGCGTTGGGTTCATGGGAAAGATCCGGGATTCCGTTGACGCCAGGGCCCTGCGTTTCGCCGTGGGTTTCCCGCTCATGCTGGCCGTCGCCTTCGTGGTGTGCGCGCTGCTGATCCGTGTGGACCTGCCCGAGCCGCTGGCCGTCCGCTGGACCGGCGCCGGCGCCGCCGATTTTGCGCCCTTTGGAGCAGTGGTGGGGGTTGGTGCGGCAATGATCGTCCTGGTCGGCTGGGCCGTCCTGCTGCAGGCGGCGCCGCTGTCCCGGCCGGCCCTGATGCGCCGGTTCATGATGGGCGCCGGGCTGGCGGTAAGCCTTTTCGTCACCACCGTCCTTGCCGCCGTACTGGTGGGCCAGCTGGGGCTGGCCGATGCGCGGGAGTCCCGCGTGGACGTGGCCGTCCTGGCCATGGGCAGCGGCGCGGCCCTGGGCCTCGGGGTGGTGATGGGCTTCGTCTTCAAGGCGGACGAGCGGTGGTCCACCGAGGACGAAAGAGCCGCGCAGGCCGCGCTGGAACGGGAGCTGGACCCCGAACTGGCCGGCGATTCCGTGAGCCTCTGGGTCCACGCCCGCAGCTCGGTGTTTGTGATGCTCGGGATTGCCACGCTGTTCCCCGCTGCCCTGCTCACCGTTGCCGTGCCGTGGCTGGCCGCGTTGCTCGTGGCGGTCGCTCTGCTGGCCGCCGTGTTCCTCTTCGCCCGCATCCGGGTGGACCGGAGCGGCCTGCGGGTGTTTGCGGCCGGGTTCGTCCGGGTCATGGATGTTCCAGCGGCGGCCATCGATTCGGCGACGCCGAAAGAGGTCAAGGCCGCCGACTACGGCGGCTGGGGCTACCGGAGCCACGGCGCCACGACGGCGATGCTGGTCAGCAGCGGCCCCGCCGTCGTCGTCGACCGCTCCGACGGCCGACGGCTGGCGGTGAGCGGGGGCAGCGCGACGACGGCGGACAACGTCGCGCAGGTGCTCTCCCGCGTGGCGGCGCGGGCTCGCCGCAACGGCGGGGCGCCCGCGGCGTAGCCCTAGTAGGCTGGGACGAGCCCTGATCAGCCGCGCCGAGAGTCCACCGGCGCCCCACAGAACGGATACGCCGTGACCACTGCCCCGGATTTCCCGCGCGTCCACATCGCCACCGACCACGCCGGCATGGAGCTCAGTGCCCATCTGGTGGCCCACCTCCGCGCGAAGGGCTACGACGTGGTGGACCATGGGCCGAAGGTTTACGACGCCCTGGACGACTACCCCTCGTTCTGCATCAACGCCGCCCGCGCCGTTGTGGCCGACCAGGAAGCCGGCACCCCCGCGCTGGGAATCGTCCTGGGTGGTTCCGGCAACGGCGAGCAGATCGCCGCCAACAAGGTCAAAGGCGTCCGGGCCGCCCTGGCCTGGAACCTCTCCACGGCAAAGCTGGCCCGTGAGCACAACGACGCCAACGTCGTGGCCGTGGGCGGCCGCCAGCACAGCGTCGACGAGGCCACCGCCATCATCGAGGCCTTCCTGACCGAGCCCTTCAGCAACGATGAGCGCCACGTCCGCCGGATCGGCAAGATCGCCAGCTACGAAACCACCGGCCAGGTCGTCGAGTAGTGCCGGAGGGGCATTCGGTCCATCGGCTGGCGCGCCAGTTCGCGGACGTCTTCGCGGGGGAGCGGCTCGCCGTGTCCAGCCCGCAGGGACGTTTTGTGCACGGTGCCGCCCTGCTGGACGGCCACGTCCTCACCGGGTCCGTGGCGCACGGGAAGCACCTGTTCCTCGACTTCGACCACGGGCTGGTCCTGCATGTCCACCTTGGGCTGTACGGCGCGTGGGACTTCGGCGGCGATGCGGACTTCCGCGGGGCCTCCAG
The DNA here is from genome assembly GCF_056394105.1 of Arthrobacter sp. 10T419. Lineage (NCBI taxonomy): Bacteria > Bacillati > Actinomycetota > Actinomycetes > Micrococcales > Micrococcaceae > Arthrobacter > Arthrobacter sp. 10T419. The sequence continues at coordinate 228,754 of NZ_JBFTHF010000002.1, forward strand.
CATTGGCGCGCCCCGGAAAGTAGGGGAGCGGGAGGTCTACAGTGACGGCGGCGCGGATCCCGTGTACGCGGGCCCACCGGCTCCGGTGGGCGCGGTCCGGGTCCGGCTGGCCGGCACGCACGGGTGGGCGGACCTGCGCGGGGCGACCACCTGCGAGACGCTGACCGAAACCGAGGCCGAAGCCGTCACGGCACGGCTGGGCCCGGATCCGCTGCGGAACCTCCCGGGGGACCGGGAGGACTTCATCGCCGCCCTGGCGAAAAAGCGCACGCCGCTGGCCACCCTGCTGATGGACCAAAAGGTGATTGCCGGCGTCGGCAACGTATACCGCGCCGAGCTGCTGTTCCGGCAGCGGCTGGACCCCTGGCTGCCCGGGAGCGCCCTGCCGGCAGAATCCGCCGGGCTGCTCTGGGATGACACCGTGGCGATGATGTCCGACGGCGTCCGCGACGGCCGGATCATCACCACCCCGGCAAGCTATTGGACAGGGCGGGGCGACGGGGCAGGGCAGGGCGACGGGAAAGGGCAGGGCGACAGGCTGCCGGAGCCTGAGGAAGCGCACTTCGTCTACCGCCGGCAGGGCCTGGACTGCCGGGACTGCGGCGCAGCCGTGGCACTGACCGAGCACGCCGCCCGGAAGCTCTACTGGTGCCCGGCCTGCCAGCGGGCCTGAACCGGCCGGTGCACCGCGTCCCCGTGACGGATCATGGCGGGGTGGACACGAAAAAAGCCCCTCCGGGGAGGGGCCCAAGCTTCGTCATATTCGGAGGGGACGACGGKAATCGAACCCGCGTAATCAGTTTGGAAGACTGAGGCTTTACCATTAAGCTACGTCCCCGGGAATTTGCTGGAACTTCAGCAAAACTTCCGGGCGGCTGTTGAAGCCGGATACAACTAAACCCAATTCAGGCCCCCAGTGTCAAATGTGCAAATCAGCACAGTATGACCGTAGACTGTTCTGTGCACTTACGGGGTGTAGCTCAGCTTGGCTAGAGCGCCTGCTTTGGGAGCAGGAAGTCGCAGGTTCAAATCCTGTCACCCCGACTCTGCAGCAACTGCCAGATATGTGGCGTTGCAGAACCCCATCCCCCAAAACCAGGAGTACTTAGACTGTGAAGAGCGCTGTCGAGAACCTCACCCCTACGCGGGTCAAGCTCAATGTTGAGGTCCCCTTTGAGGAATTGAAGCCCAGCATCGCAGAGGCATACAAGACTGTTGCTTCGCAGATCCAGGTTCCCGGGTTCCGCAAGGGCAAAGTCCCCTCCAAGCTCATTGACCAGCGCGTTGGCCGCGGCTACGTCCTGGAAACGGCCATCAACGAAGGCCTCAACGGCTGGTACCAGGCTGCCGTGCAGGAAACCGGCATCCGCCCGCTGAGCCGTCCCGAGGTCGAAATCACCGAGGTGCCGGATCCGTCCGCCACCGACGGCGAACTGAAGTTCCACGCCGAGGTCGACGTTCGCCCCGAAATCGAACTCCCGGACTACTCCGGCATCAAGGTCGAGGTCGCGGCTGCCGAGTCGTCCGACGCCGACGTCGACAAGGCCCTCGACGAGCTGCGCGGCCGCTTCGGCACGCTCAAGTCCGTTGACCGCCCCGCCGCCGACGGTGACTTCCTCACGATCGACATCACCGCCTCGATCGACGGCGCCGAGGTCGACTCTGCGTCAGGCCTGTCCTACCAGGTCGGCGCCGGCACCATGCTCGAAGGCCTCGACGAAGCCGTCACCGGCCTGAGCGCCGACGAAGACGCCATCTTTGACACCACCCTCGTGGGCGGCGACCACGCCGGCGAGGCCGCGCAGGTCAAGGTTGTCGTCAAGGCCGTCAAGGAGCGCGAGCTTCCCGAGGCCAACGACGACTTCGCCCAGCTGGCGTCCGAGTTCGACACTCTGGCGGAGCTCCGCGAGGACCTCGCCAAGCAGGCCGCCGACTCCAAGACGGTCGAGCAGGGCGTAGAGGCCCGCGACAAGGTCCTGGACAAGCTCGTCGAGCTCGTAGAGGTGCCGGTTCCGGAATCCGTCGTCGAGGAGCAGCTTGAGCAGCACTTCAGCGCCGAGAACTCCCACGGCGAAGGCGAGCACGACACCGAGGAACACCGCGCCGAGGTCAAGGCCAACACGGAGCGTGCCTTCCAGAACGAGATCATCCTTGACGCAATCGCCGAAAAGGAAGAAGTCAACGTCACTCAGAACGAGCTGATCGACTACATCGTCACCACCGCCGGCCAGTACGGCATGGATCCGAACCAGTTCGCGCAGATCATCGATCAGAGCGGCCAGGTTCCCATGATGGTTTCCGAGGTGCGCCGCCGCAAGGCACTCGCCGTGGTCCTGGGCCAGGCCGAGGTCACCGACTCCGAGGGCAACAAGGTTGACCTGAGCGACTTCGTCCGCCCCGGCGGCGAAGAGGCCTCCTTCGAAGCCGACGCCACCGATGAGGCAGCCGCAGCCGAAGCACCCGCCGAGTCCACCGACGACGCGGCAGCTGCCGAAGCGCCCAAGAACGACGACCCCGCGGCCGTGAAGTTCTAGCACCCACGGTTCCCGCAGTTCCTGCCCGCACCCCCGGATCACTGATCCGGGGGTGCGGCTTTTTAAGCCTGCAATGAACCCTTCCGGGCAATCGTGCGCCGTCAGCGAACAGCCCTGCGCCTGAGCACAAAGCAGCCGCGAAAACCGTTAGTGTCCATGTAGGAAAGTTCAGTGATGCCGTCCAGTGGCGTCACCGTCGCCAGCGAGAGGTAAGTACACATGTCACAGCAAGCAGGGGCACCCCGGATGGCTACCGTCGATCCGTCAGCCCAGGATAACTACATTTACAACCGCCTGCTGAAAGAGCGCATTATCTGGCTCGGCTCCGAGGTCCGCGACGAGAACGCCAACGCGATCTGCTCGCAGCTGCTGCTGCTCTCGGCCGAAAACCCCGAGAAGGACATCTACCTGTACATCAACTCGCCCGGCGGCTCCGTCACCGCCGGCATGGCCATCTACGACACGATGCAGTTCATCCCGAACGACGTCGTCACCGTCGCCACCGGCCTGGCCGCCTCGATGGGCCAGTTCCTGCTCTCCTCCGGCACCAAGGGCAAGCGCTACGCCACTCCGAACGCCCGCATCCTGATGCACCAGCCCTCCGGCGGCATCGGCGGCACCGCCTCGGACATCAAGATCCAGGCCGAGCTGATCCTGCACATGAAGAAGGTCATGGCCGAACTGACCGCCGAGCAGACCGGACAGACCGTGGAGACCATCCTCAAGGACAACGACCGCGACAAGTGGTTCACGGCGCCCGAAGCCCTCGAATACGGCTTCTTCGACAAGATCGCGGCGCACGCCGGGTCCGTGGCAGGCGGCGGCGGAACCAACGCCGACGCCGGCACCGAAAACTAACCGGCACGCAGACAGAACCGACTTCAGGAGCAATGAACATGGACTACAACTTCGGATCGACTGCCGGTAACCTGCCGACCAGCCGCTACGTGCTGCCGCAGTTTGAAGAGCGGACCCCCTACGGCTTCAAGCGCCAGGACCCCTACACCAAGCTGTTCGAGGACCGCATCATCTTCCTGGGCGTCCAGGTCGACGACGCCTCCGCCGACGACGTGATGGCGCAGCTGCTGGTGCTCGAGTCCACCGACCCGGACCGCGACATCACGCTTTACATCAACTCCCCGGGCGGCTCCTTCACCGCCATGACGGCGATCTACGACACGATGCAGTACATCCGCCCGGAGATCCAGACGGTCTGCCTGGGCCAGGCCGCGAGTGCGGCCGCCGTGCTGCTCGCCGCGGGCACCCCGGGCAAGCGCCTGGCCCTGCCGAACGCACGAGTCCTGATCCACCAGCCGGCCCTCTCCGGCGGCCAGGGCGGACAGGCCTCCGACCTGGAGATCCAGGCCGCCGAGGTCATGCGGATGCGCTCCTGGCTGGAGGACACCCTGGCCAAGCACTCCGGCCGCACCTCGGAGCAGGTCAACAACGACATCGAACGCGACAAGATCCTCACGGCCGCCGAGGCCATGAGCTACGGCCTGATCGACCAGGTGCTTGACTCCCGCAAGATCAAGCCGCAGGCGATCGCCAAGTAGCAACACGGCAGTTCAACCACGACGCCGGTGCAGCTCAGACAGAAATGGGCCGCACCGGCGTCTCCTTTCCACCCATCAGGCCGAAAGTGACCTAGAGTGGAAGTTGTCACGGCCTCACGTCCCGCGAGGAACGTCCGTGATTCCAGTAACGGGTGCAGCGCTGCACAGGAGCACGACCCAGCCGGCAGCAAGATACTAAGGGGTTCACATATGGCTCGGATTGGCGAGAGCACCGATCTGCTGAAGTGTTCTTTCTGCGGAAAGAGCCAGAAGCAGGTCCGCAAGCTCATTGCCGGGCCCGGCGTCTACATCTGCGACGAGTGCATTGAACTCTGCAACGAGATCATTGAAGAAGAACTCGCCGAAGTAGCTGACCTGGGGAGCTTCGAGCTGCCCAAGCCCCGCGAGATCTTCGACTTCCTGCAGGAATACGTCATCGGCCAGGAGCCCGCCAAGCGGTCCCTCGCCGTCGCCGTCTACAACCACTACAAGCGGATCCAGGCCGGCCACGCACCCAAGAGCGGCACCCTTGCCGAGGGCGGCCACCACGACGACGTCGAGATCGCCAAGTCCAACATCCTGCTGATCGGACCCACCGGCTGCGGCAAGACCTACCTCGCGCAGACCCTCGCCCGGCGCCTCAACGTCCCCTTCGCCGTGGCTGACGCCACCGCCCTGACCGAGGCGGGCTACGTGGGTGAGGACGTCGAAAACATCCTGCTCAAGCTGATCCAGGCCGCGGACTACGACGTCAAGAAGGCTGAACAGGGCATCATCTACATCGATGAGATCGACAAGATTTCGCGCAAGAGCGAGAACCCCTCCATCACCCGGGATGTCTCGGGCGAGGGCGTGCAGCAGGCGCTGCTGAAGATCCTCGAAGGCACGGTCGCCTCCGTCCCGCCGCAGGGCGGCCGCAAGCACCCGCACCAGGAATTCATCCAGATCGACACCACCAACGTGCTCTTCATCGTGGCCGGCGCCTTCGCCGGCCTGGAGGAGATCATCGGGTCGCGCTCGGGCCGCAAGGGCATCGGCTTCGGCGCCCCGCTGAACGAGGTCAAGAACAACGCGGACTCCTACGGCGAAGTCATGCCCGAGGATCTGCTGAAGTTCGGCCTCATCCCCGAATTCATCGGCCGGCTCCCGGTCATCACCACGGTCTCGAACCTGGACCGGCCGGCGCTGATCCAGATCCTCTCCACGCCCAAGAACGCGCTGGTCAAGCAGTACCAGAAGATGTTCCAGCTCGACGGCGTCGAGCTGGTGTTCGAGGACGAGGCCCTGGACCTGATCGCTGACCAGGCCCTGGAACGCGGCACCGGTGCCCGCGGCCTCCGGGCCATCATGGAGGAAGTCCTGCTCCCGGTGATGTTCGACCTGCCGAGTCGCGACGACGTCGCCAGCGTGGTCATCACCGAGGACGTTGTGGCCAAGAAGGCCCCGCCCACCTTGATCGCCCACGACGTCAAACGCCGTAAGTCCGCCTGATCCGAACCGCGCAGCGCGCCGGGGAAGTTCCGGAATAAATCCGCCGGCAGCTTCGCTATGACTAACTGATGCTCCGTGCCGTCCGCGGCCATTTCCGCCGGCCCGCCGCGGTTCCGCGTCCCCGTTGACTTCCAAAGGAGAACTCCTGTGCCTGAGACCATGACGAATAAAGCTGACTTCTGGTTTGACCCCATGTGCCCCTTCGCCTGGGTGACGTCGCGCTGGATCAGCGAAGTGGAAGATGTCCGCGACATCAAGACCGAATGGCACGTGATGAGCCTGGCCGTCTTGAACGAAGGCCGGGACGAGCTGCCGGCTGAGTACAAGGAATTCCTGGTCAAGGCCTGGGCCCCGGTGCGGGTGATCGTGGCCGCCGCCGAGAAGCATGGCGCCGAGTACATCAAGCCGCTTTATGACGCCATGGGCACCAAGATCCACAACGAGGGCAACAAGGACATCGCCGAGGTCATCGCCAAGTCGTTGGCCGAGGCAGGACTGCCGGCCGAGCTCGCGGCCGCCGGCCAGAGCGACGAGTTCGACGCCCAGCTGCGCGCCAGCCACGAAGGCGGCATCTCCCTGGTCGGCCAGGACGTCGGCACCCCGGTGGTGGCGTTCAACGGCACGGCGTTCTTCGGCCCCGTGCTCACCCGCATCCCGCGCGGCGAGGACGCTGGCAAGCTGTGGGACGCCACCGTCGCCCTCGCCTCCTTCCCGTACTTCTTCGAACTCAAGCGCAGCCGCACCGAGAGCCCCGTTTTCAGCTAGGCAGCCCCCGGCAGCGACCGCGAGGGCCCTGGAAGAACTACTCCCATGTAGTTTCGCCGGGGCCCTTGTGCATCCACAACCTCGGGAGAACAATAGAACTTACCCACTTCGAAAGAAGCGGGACGCAGGAACCAAAGATTCAGTGACACTCATCCGACGCAGCCTTCGGCAAAGTCAGATGATGGCTACCAGTGACGAGGTAGGAAGACCTGAAATTCCAAGGATCCCGCCAGATTACCTAAGACGTCACGTGGTGATCGAAAAGTCGAAGCCCCACCAACCGCAAAAAGCTGATGGGGCTTCCCCTTTGCCCAAAAATGGCCTCAGATTGGTGCCATGAGCACCGAGCCCATCGCGGACTACGCCCTGCTGTCCGACTGCTGGTCCGCCGCGCTGGTCAGCGCCGCAGGTTCCGTGGACTGGCTTTGTTTCCCCCGCTTCGACAGCCCCTCGGTCTTCGGCCGGCTGCTGGGCGAGGAGGCCGGCTTTTGGTCCATCCGGCCTGCCGGCGAGTACACAACCACCCGGCGGTACGTGGGCCCGTCCATGGTGCTGGAGTCGCTCCACACCACCGCCCGCGGGCGACTGACGGTGAGCGACGCCCTGGTCCTCGGCTCCGGCCGGCGCGGCCACGACCTCGGCCAGGCGTCCCCCGGAACGTTGCTGCGCCGGCTGGCCTGCACCGCGGGGACCGTGGAGGTTGAGGTCAGTTTCGCGCCGCGGCCCGGCTACGGCCTCATCCGTCCAATGCTTCACAACGTCGACGGCGGCGTCCTGGCACGCGCCGACGCCGAGGAACTCGCCCTTTCCTCCCCGGTGCCGTTCGAGCTCGACGGCGGCACGGCGCGCGCCGTCCTGCGCCTCCGCGCCGGTGACGCTGTTGGCTTCGCCCTGCACCGCCAGCGCGGCCAGGACGAAGCGCCGTCGTTCTGGAGCCAGCAGGAGATGTCCGGCCGGCTTACGGACACCGTCGAGGGCTGGACAAGCTGGTCCGGAATCCACCAGAGCTACAGCGGTCCGTGGCAGGAGCTGGTGGCAGGCAGCGGCCGGGTCCTGCAGGCCCTGAGCTACTACCCGAGCGGTGCGATCGTGGCCGCACCGACCACCTCGCTGCCCGAGGTTGCCGGCGGCACGCGCAACTGGGACTACCGCTACACCTGGGTCCGGGACGCCAGCATGACGCTGCAGGCCCTGTGGGTGGCGGCCTGTCCGGACGAGGCGGGCAAGTTCTTCCAGTTCCTCGCCACGGCCGCCGCCCGCCAGCTCGCCGGCGGCGAAGAGCTGCAAATCATGTACGGGATCGGGGGAGAACGGGACCTGCCCGAACGGGTGCTGCACCACCTCCCCGGCTGGCGGTCCAGTGCACCGGTGCGCGTCGGCAACGGCGCCTGGAACCAGCGGCAGCTCGATGTCTATGGCGAACTGCTGGACGCCGCAGCCACCATGCCGGAATTCCTGGCGGAGCTGGCACCGGAAACCCTGCGCTTCCTCGCCGACGCGGCCGACGCCGCCATGGCCCGCTGGCAGAATCAGGACCAGGGGATCTGGGAGGTCCGCGGCGACCCCCGGCACTACCTGTATTCCAAGCTGATGTGCTGGGTGGCGGTGGACCGTGCGATTACCCTCGCCGGGATGCTGCAGGCGAGCGACCGGGTGCCCCGCTGGACGGACGCCCGGGAACAGATCGCCGCCTCCATCCGCGACAACGGCTGGAGCGAGGCCGCGGGCGCGTACACCCAGGCGTACGGGAGCGAGCAACTCGACGCCTCTGCCCTCATGCTGGCGATCGTCGGATTCCTGCCGGCCGGCGACCCCCGGTTCCTGGCCACCATCGAGGCCATCGAGCACCGGCTCACCGACACCCGCGGGCTGGTCTACCGGTACCACGGCGACGACGGGCTCCCGGGCGAGGAGGGCGCGTTTTTGCTGTGCACGTTTTGGCTCGCACACGCCCTTGCCCTGGCCGGGCTGACGGAACGGGCCAGGGCGGTCTTCGCGCGGGCCGCCGGATTCGCCACCGGCCTCGGACTGATGGCCGAGGAGGTGGCCCCGGACAGCAGTGAGCTGCTGGGCAACTTCCCGCAGGCGTTCAGCCACATCGGACTGGTCAACGCGGCCTGGGCCATCAGCGAGGCGGAACGGCGAGGCCGGGGTTCTGCCACCTAAGGGCGGCAGAGGACCGGCACGGCGTCGAGGGAACAAGTCCGGAAGCGCCGCTGTTGCCTCCAGTGAGCAAGCTGACCACGCGACCATTGGAGTGCCATGCCCATCACAGCCCACCTTGACCTGACCCTCAAAGCGGAATCCCTGCCCACGGCGCCGGCCGTGCTCCGCGACATTCTCGCCGACACCCGGGCGTTCGACGGCTGCCTTGGCGTCGATGTGCTGGTCGACAATGCGGATCCGGCGCACATCCTTGTCGTGGAACAGTGGGCGTCCCTGGAGCACGACTCCGCCTACCGCGCCTGGCGGGCGGGCGAGGGAGCCAGCGGGCTGGGAGACCTCCTGGCCGCCCCGCCGGTCCTGACGCACTTCGAGGCCACCACCGGGATCTGAGCCCGGAAGACCCAGAGCAGAAGACCTAGAACAGAAGACCCAGAACAGAAGATCCAGAACAGAAGAGGGCCCTCCGCCCGGCGTGAGCCGGCCGGAGGGCCCTCTTCCTTGTTGTCGCTTTGCGTGGGTTACGCCTGGGCGGGCTCCTCTGCGGGGGCCAGCACGACGTCGCTCACGGTCAGTTCGCCCTCGCCGGCCACCAGCGCCAGCTCACGCGCGTTGGCCGCGGCCTTAAGGTCGCCCAGTCCGGCCTTCAGCTGCGTGGTCAGGGACTCCGACGCCGTGATGGTCGCGGAGAGCACCTCGGTACGCTGCTTGACCTTGGCCTCGGACTTGGCCTTGCGGATGCCGCCCAGCGCCGCGCCCACGGTGGCGAGCAGGGTGGTGTCGCCGTCGATGTCCACGGCGGCCGGCCACTGCGCGCGGTGCACCGAGCCGGTCCGCCACCAGCCCCAGACTTCCTCCGTGGCGAACGGCAGGAACGGCGCGAAAAGCCGCAGCAGGGTGTCCAGGCTCGTCGCCAGCGCGGCCAGCACGGACGCCTGCTGGGCCTCACCGGCGGCACCGTAGGCGCGGTCCTTGATCAGCTCCACGTAGTCATCGGTGAAGTGCCAGAAGAAGCTCTCGGTGATCTGCAGCGCCCGGGCGTAGTCGTAATTCTCGAACGCTTTGGTGGCCTGCTGGACCACGTCTGAGAGCTGGGCAAGCACGGCGCGGTCCAGGGGATTGGTGAGGACCGAGAGGTCGGAAGAGACCACCGAGTCCTCGGTGGCGCCGAGGTTCAGCACGAACTTGGACGCATTGAGGAGCTTGATCGCCAGACGACGGCCAATCTTCATCTGCGCGATCTCGTAGGCGGTGTCCGCGCCGAGCTTGGCCGAGGCCGCCCAGTAGCGGACGGCGTCCGAGCCGTATTCGTTGAGCACGTCGGTCGGGACGATCACGTTGCCCTTGGACTTGGACATCTTCTTGCGGTCCGGGTCCAGGATCCAGCCGGAGATCGCCGCGTGCTTCCACGGTGCGACGTCCTGCAGGGCATCGGCGCGGACGGCAGTGGAGAACAGCCAGGTCCGGATGATGTCGTGCGCCTGCGGGCGCACGTCGAACGGGAAGACCTTGGCGAAGAGTGCCTCATCGGTGCTCCAACCGCCCACGATCTGCGGGGTCAGCGACGAGGTGGCCCAGGTGTCCAGGACGTCCGCGTCGCCGGTGAAGCCGCCCGGCACATCGCGCTGGGCCTCCTCGTAGCCGGGGGCCGCGTCCGCGGCGGGGTCCACCGGCAGCTGCCCGTCGGCGGGCAGGATGGGCGCGTCGTAGTCCGGGTTGCCGTCGGCGTCGAGCGGGTACCAGACCGGCACCGGCACGCCGAAGAACCGCTGGCGGGAGACCAGCCAGTCCCCGTTCAGACCGGTGATCCAGTTCTCGTAGCGGGACCTCATAAAGGGCGGGTGGAATTCGATCTCGTTGCCGCGGCCGACCAGGCGTTCGCGCCGCTCCTCGTCACGGCCGCCGTTGCGGATGTACCACTGGCGGGAGGTGACGACCTCGAGGGGCTTGTCGCCCTTTTCGAAGAAGTTGACCGGGTGCATGATTTTCTTCGGTTCGCCGTCGAGCAGGTCCGCGGCGGCGAGCAGCTCCACCACGCCTTCCTTGGCGCTGAAGACCGTCTTGCCGGCGATCGCCTCGAACGCGGCCCGGCCTTCCGCGGACGTGATCCAGTCCGGGGTTTCGCCGATGATGCGTCCGTCGCGGCCGACGATCGCGCGGGTTGGCAGCTGCAGCTCGCGCCACCAGGTGACGTCAGTGAGGTCGCCGAAGGTGCAGACCATGGCGATGCCGGAACCCTTGTCCGCCTTCGCGAGCGGGTGGGCCTTGACCTCCACCTCGACGCCGAACAGGGGAGAGGTCACCGTCTTGCCGAAGAGCGGCTGGTAACGCTCGTCGTCGGGATTCGCCACCAGGGCGGCACACGCGGCGAGCAGCTCGGGGCGGGTGGTCTCGATGTAGATCTTCTCGCCCTCGGCGGTGAAGAACGGGTAGCGGTAGTACGCGCCGGCGACCTCGCGGTCCTCCAGCTCGGCCTGGGCCACTGCGGTGCGGAAGGTGACGTCCCACAGCGTGGGCGCCTCGGCCATGTAGGCATCCCCGGCGGTCAGGTTGGCCAGGAACGCCCGCTGCGAGATGGCGCGGGACTTGTCGTCGATGGTGCGGTAGGTCAGGTCCCAGTCGACCGACAGGCCGAGGGTCTGGAAGAGGTTCTCGAAGACCTTTTCGTCCTCGACGGCGAGTTCCTCGCAGAGTTCGATGAAGTTCCGGCGCGAGACGACGTCGAAGTCGCGCTGGTTCTTGGCGGGCTCCGCCGGCGGCCGGTACCCGGCGTCGTAGGGGATGGCCGGATCGCAGCGCACGCCGTAGTAGTTCTGCACCCGGCGCTCGGTGGGCAGGCCGTTGTCGTCCCAGCCCATCGGGTAGAAGACGTTCTTGCCGGTCATCCGCTGGTAGCGGGCCAGGACGTCGGTCTGGGTGTAGGAGAACATGTGCCCCACGTGCAGGGACCCCGACGCGGTGGGCGGGGGAGTGTCGATCGAGTAGACCTGCTCCCGGGTGGTCTCCCGGTCGAACTTGTAGGTCCCTTCGTCAAGCCAGCGCCGGGTGAGGGCGACTTCGAGCCCCTCGAGGGCGGGCTTGTCCGGAACGTTGATGGGGGCAGTGGTGGGCGTGTCTGTACCCTGAGTGTCTTCAGCCATGGGTCAATTCTTGCAGTTCTTTACACTTCGCTTCACCGCCCTTCGCTAGTTTCGCGAATCTAAGTGCAATAACCTGCACCACTATGGAAGAAAACACCGGAAGTTTCGCGATCAAGCGCATCTACGACGAGACCGCCGACGACGACGGTTGCCGGGTTTTGGTGGACCGGCTCTGGCCGCGCGGAGTCAGCAAAGAACGGGCGCAACTGGACTTGTGGCTCAAGGAAGTGGCGCCCTCGCCGCCGCTGCGCACCGAATTTGCGCACATGCAGGAACGCTTCGCGGACTTCCGCGCCGCCTACGAGGCGGAGCTCGAATCCAACCCCGCCGTTGGCACCCTGCGGGAACTGGCCGCCGAACACGGGAAGGTGACCCTGCTGTTCGGCGCCCGGGACCCGGAGACCAACCACGCCCGGGTGCTGCTGGAGTTCCTCGGGCGGGGCAGGAATTGAGCCGCCGATTCCCATAGGGTGGTGCCATGACTGAGGGAATCCACAACGCAGGAACTGCAACTACAGCAAAAGCCGCCGTCGTCACCGGCGCCAGCACCGGTATCGGGCAGGCCACCGTGCGCGCGCTCCGGCAGGAAGGCTGGACCGTCTTCGCCGTCGCCCGCCGTGCCGAACGGCTGGAGGCGCTCGCCGCCGAGACCGGCGCCGTCGCGGTCCCCGCCGATGTGACAGACGACGCCGACGTCGCGCGGCTGGTGGATGAGGTGACCCGCGCCGGCGGCATCGACACCCTGATCAACATCGCTGGCGGTGCCCGCGGCGCGGACAAGGTGGCCGAGGCCAAGACCGAGGACTGGGCGTGGATGTACGAGGTCAACGTGCTCGGCACCATGAAGCTCACCCGCGCGTTCCTGCCGATGCTGCGTGCCTGCGGCGAAGGCACCGTCCTGAACCTGACCTCGACGGCGGGGCTGTCCGCCTACGAGGGCGGCGGCGGCTACAACGCCGCGAAGTTCGCCCAGCACGCCCTCACCGGCGCCCTGCGCTTGGAAGAGGCCGAGCACAACCTGCGGGTGATCGAGGTGGCCCCCGGCATGGTGCAGACCGAGGAGTTCTCACTCAACCGGCTCGGTGACCAGGGCGCGGCGGAAAAGGTCTACGCCGGCGTCGAGAAGCCGCTGACGGCCGCCGACGTCGCCGACGTCGTCCGCTTTGCGGTCGCCGCGCCGCACCACGTCAACCTGGACCAGATCGTGATCCGCCCGGTGGCGCAGGCCTCCAACTTCAAGGTGATCCGCAAGGGCTAGCGGCAACCGCCGGGGCGCACCGGGCTCCGTCGTCGGGGCCCAGCGGGCCACCCCCGGACGTTCACCCATGCGTTGCACGGTAGTCGGACAGGGGTGGCTGGGAGTTGGCCGGCGGAGGACACCGTGGGTGGGCAACTGCACACCACCAGAGTGGAGACTCCTTCCCATGCGCACCCCCACGAAGCCCGCTGGTTCGATTGTCAGCGCCGCCGCACTCGGCGCGGCCCTGCTCCTTGCCACTTCCGTCCAGGCCCATGCTGCCGACACCAACCCGAACGGCGGCGACAACCACTTCGACCTCCAGGCCCACCGCGGCGGCATCGGCCTGACCGTCGAGTCCACCCTGGCTTCCTTTGCCAAGGGCATCGAGACCGGCGTCTCCACCCTCGAGCTGGACCTCCAGATCACCAAGGACGGCCGTGAAGTCATCACCCATGACCGGAAGATCAGCGGCAAGAAATGCCTGGACACCGCGCCGGTCACGCCGAACGACCCTCAGTACCCGTACGTGGGCAAGTACATCAAGGACCTGACCTTCGCGCAGGTCCGCAGCCTGGACTGCGGCTCACTCACCCAGCCCGAGTTCCCCGGCCAGCAGGCCGCCCCGGGCGCCAAAATGCCGACCCTTGCCGAGGTGTTCGCCATGACGAACGCGCACCGGGCCAGCCAGGTGAAGTTCAATATCGAGACCAAGGTCGAAGCCGGTGCTCCCCAGGAAACCGCTCCGCGCGAGCAGTTCATTGACGTGGCCCTGCGTGAGATCACCAAGGCCCACATGCAGCACCGCGTCTCGATCGAGAGCTTCGACTGGGGTGCACTGCGGCTGGTGCAGCAGCGCGCGCCGCAGATCCCGACCGTGGCACTGACCAACAAGGACTTCCTGCAGGCAGGCCAGCCGGGGAAGTCCCCTTGGCTTGGCGGCATCGACGCTGACGACTTTGGCGGCGACCTGGTCGCTTCGGCCGCGTCGCTCGGCTTCAGTGCCATCTCGCCGGTGCACGGCACGCCGCAGAACGGCAAGGTCACCGACCCGGACTACGTCCCCTACGTCACCCCGGACATGGTCCGGAGCGCCCACGCGGCGGGCATGCAGGTCATTCCATGGACTGTCGACGACAAGCCCACCATGCGCGCCCTGATCGGCGCCGGCGTCGACGGCCTCATCACCGACTACCCGAACCTGTTGCGCGACGTCATGGCCGAGTCCGGCATGAAACTGCCCAAGCCCGCGCCGTCCGTCGGGTAGCCGCTGGGAGTTTCCGGTAACATCGACGTATCAGCTTTGACCCGGCCATCACCGGTGAGCTTCCGGAAGAACGCCCCGGCGCAGCAGCATTGTGCGCCGGGGCCGGTAGAACCGGACGGGTAAGCCCGTCACAGCAGTCAACGAGCGGCCGCCGCCGGTGCAGCGCTTTCCTTGGATTCTTAGGGAAAGGGCGGGACCGGTGCCGGTAAGTGAGGTGGTACCGCGGTGCCGGTGTTGTTCCGACAACACACGGGCCGTCCTCGCATCCTGAATGAATCCCGTTGTTCACCAGCTCAACCCAGGATGTCGAGATGACCCATTACCCCAAGGCCTCAGCCGCACCGTCAGGCGCCAGCACCTCCGCTTCCAACACCTCAGGCGTGTCCGCTTCCGTGAAGTTCCCGGAGATCGAAGAGCGCATCCTCAAGTACTGGGACCAGGACGGCACCTTCCAGGCCAGCATCGACCAGCGGGATGCGGGTAAAGACGGGTCCAACGAATTCGTCTTCTATGACGGCCCGCCCTTCGCCAACGGCCTGCCGCACTACGGCCACCTGCTGACCGGCTACGCCAAGGACCTCGTGGGCCGCTACCAGACCCAGCGCGGCCGCCGCGTCGAGCGCCGCTTCGGCTGGGACACCCACGGCCTGCCCGCCGAACTGGAAGCCATGAAGCAGCTCGGCATGACGGACAAGACCCAGATCGAGGCCATGGGCATCGACAAGTTCAACGACGCCTGCCGCGCCTCGGTGATGAAGTACGCCGACGAGTGGAAGAGCTACGTCACCCGCCAGGCGCGCTGGGTGGACTTCGAGAACGACTATAAGACGCTCAACGTCGAGTACATGGAGTCCGTGCTCTGGGCTTTCAAGCAGCTGCACGAAAAGGGCCTGACCTACAACGGCTACCGCGTGCTGCCGTACTGCTGGAAGGACGAGACGCCGCTGTCCAACCATGAACTGCGCATGGATGACGATGTCTACAAGAACCGCCAGGACCAGACCGTCACCGTCACCTTCCCGATCACCGCGGGGGAGTCGGCGCTGTCCCGGCAGCTGGCCGGGGTGCAGGCGCTCGCCTGGACCACCACGCCCTGGACGCTGCCCACCAACCTGGCGCTCGCCGTCGGGCCCGCGATCAACTACGTCGTGCTGCCGGCCGGCCCGCACGGGATCAAGGCCGCCTCGGCCGAGGCCCCCGTCACGGGCAGCTTCCTGCTCGCCGCGGACCTGCTGGGCGCCTACGCCAAGGACCTCGGCTACGGCGACGGCGCCGAGGGTGCCGCAGCGGCCGAGGCCGCCGTCACGTCCCGCCACACCGGCGCCGAGTTGGAAGGCCTGAGCTACGAACCGCTCTGGGACTACTTCCACGACGCCGAGAAGTACGGCACCGAGAACGCCTGGCGCGTCCTCGTGGCGGACTATGTCACCACCACCGACGGCACCGGCATTGTCCACCAGGCGCCGGCCTACGGTGAAGACGACCAGAAGGTCTGTGAAGAGGCCGGGATCCCGGTGGTCCTCTCGGTCGACGAGGGCGCGAAGTTCCTGCCACTTTTCGGCCACGGCGACCTCGCCGAAATCGCCGGACTCCAGGTCTTCGAAGCCAACAAGCCCATCACCCAGGTGCTCCGCGCCCAGGGCCGCCTGGTCCGCCAGGCCAGCTACGAGCACTCCTACCCGCACTGCTGGCGCTGCCGCAACCCGCTGATCTACCGCGCGGTGTCCTCCTGGTACGTCGAGGTCACCAAGTTCAAGGACCGCATGTCCGAGCTGAACCAGGAGATCATCTGGATCCCGGGCAACGTCAAGGACGGCCAGTTCGGCAAGTGGCTCGCCAACGCCCGCGACTGGTCCATCAGCCGCAACCGCTACTGGGGCAGCCCCATCCCGGTCTGGCAGTCCACCGACCCGGACTACCCGCGCACCGATGTCTACGGCTCACTCGCCGAGATCGAAGCCGAATTTGGCCGGCTGCCGCTGAACAACGACGGCCAGGTGGACCTGCACCGGCCGTTCATCGACGAGCTCACCCGCCCGAACCCGGACGACCCCCGCACCCCGGAAGAGGGCCAGTCCGTGATGCGCCGCGTCGAGGACGTCCTGGACGTCTGGTTCGATTCCGGCTCCATGCCGTACGGCCAGGTCCACTACCCGTTCCAGAACGAGGAGTGGTTCGACACCCACAACCCGGCGGACTTCATCGTCGAGTACATCGGACAGACCCGCGGCTGGTTCTACATGCTGCACATCCTCTCCACCGCGCTGTTCGACCGGCCGGCCTTCCGCAACGTCATCAGCCACGGCATCGTGCTCGGCTCCGACGGGCAGAAGATGTCCAAGAGCCTGCGCAACTACCCGGACGTCTCCGAGGTCCTGGACCGCGACGGCTCCGACGCGATGCGCTGGTTCCTGATGTCCAGCCCGATCCTGCGCGGCGGCAACCTCGTGGTCACCGAGCAGGGCATCCGGGACGGCGTCCGCCAGGTCCTCCTGCCGCTGTGGAACGTCTACAGCTTCTTCACGCTGTACACGAACGCCGCGAACGGCGGGGACGGGTACGACGCGAAGCTGCGCTACGACGGTTACGCCGACACCCTGGATCAGTACCTGATGGCCAACACCGGGGACCTGGTCCGGAACATGACCGCGCAGCTGGACAGCTACGACATCTCCGGAGCCTGCGACGAACTGCGCGGCTACCTGGACATGCTCACCAACTGGTACGTCCGCCGCAGCCGCCAGCGCTTCTTCGACGAGAACGTCGACGCCTTCGACGCGCTCTACACCGCGCTGGAGACCGTCTGCCGGGTCGCTGCATCGCTGCTGCCGCTGGTCTCCGAGGAAATCTGGCGCGGCCTCACCGGCGGGCGCTCCGTGCACCTGGCCGACTGGCCGGACGCGGACCTGTTCCCGGCCAACGCCGGCCTGGTTGAGGCGATGGACCGGGTCCAGCAGATCTGCTCCACCGGCTCCTCGCTGCGCAAGGCCGCCAACCTCCGCGTGCGACTGCCGCTGCAGGAACTCACGGTCGTGGCACCCGGCGCGGACGCGCTGGCAGGCTTCGCCGCCGTCGTCGCCGATGAACTGAACCTGCGCTCGGTGCGCCTGCTCGACGCCGAGAGCGCCTCCCCGGAGGAGTTCGGCATCGAGCAGAAGCTCGTGGTCAACGCCCGCGCGGCCGGCCCGCGGCTGGGCAAAAACGTCCAGCAGGCGATCAAGGGCTCCAAGTCCGGCGACTGGTCCGTGGACGACGCCGGTGTGGTCACCGCCGGTGGCCTCGCCCTCGAGCCGCAGGAATACACGCTGGAAACCGTGGTGGCAGAAGCAGCCGAAGGCGAGGGCTCCCGCGCAGCGGCAGTGCTGCCGGGCGGCGGCTTCGTGGTGCTCAACACCGAGGTCACCCCGGAGCTGGAAGCCGAAGGGACCGCCCGCGACCTGGTCCGCGCCATCCAGCAGGCCCGCAAGGACGCCGGGCTGAACGTCAGCGACCGGATCCGCACCACCGTCACCGCGGCGCAGGACACCGTCGAGGCGCTGCTGGCCCACGCCGCGCTGGTCAAGACCGAGACCCTGACCGTGGAGCTGGACACCGTTCCCGCCGAGGTCAAGGAACCTCAGGTCAGCGTCGAAAAAGTAACCGTTGAAGCAGGGGCATAATTCATGAGCGACGAATTTTCCGTAGAGAGCGTCTACGCCGAGCTGCTGGGCCGGGCGCCGGAAAACAAGATGGAGCCGAGGCTGGCTCCGCTGCACCGGGCCATGGACATCCTGGGGGAGCCGAACAAGGCGTTCCCGATCATCCACGTCACCGGCACCAACGGCAAGACCTCCACGGCCCGGATGATCGAGGCCGGCCTGCGCGCCTACGGGCTGAGCACCGGCCGGTACACGAGCCCGCACCTGTCCAAGGTCACCGAGCGGATCAGCATCGACGGCGAACCGGTGCCGGATGAGACGTTCGTCCGGATCTGGGACGAGATCCGCCCGTACCTGGAAATCGTGGACAGCGAGCTCGTCGCCGAGGGCCAGCCGCGGCTGACCTACTTCGAATGCCTGACCATCCTCGGCTTCGCGGTGTTCGCGGACCAGCCGGTCAATGTCGCCGTGATCGAGGTGGGACTCGGCGGCATCACAGACGCGACCAACGTCGGCGACGGCCAGGTTGCCGTGGTCACCCCGATTTCGCTGGACCACACGGAGCTGCTCGGCGAGACCACCGAGGAGATCGCCTACGAAAAGGCCGGCATCATCAAGCCCGGCGGGTTCCTCATCAGCGCCGCGCAGCCCGTCGACGCGGCCCAGGTGCTGCTGGAAAAGGCCAAGGAAGCAAACGTGCCGTTCCGCTTCGAGGGCGTGGAGTTCGGCGTCGAGTCCCGCACCGTCGCCGTCGGCGGCCAGATGGTGAACATCCAAGGCATTGCGGGTCGCTACGAAGACCTGCTGCTGCCCCTGCACGGCGCACACCAGGCGGAGAACGCCGCCGTCGCCGTCGCCGCGCTGGAAGCCTTCTTCGGCGCCGAAAAGCCGCTCGACCCCGAGGTGCTGCAGGAGGCCTTCGCCTCTGTCACCTCCCCGGGCCGGCTGGAGGTGCTCCGCACCGCGCCGACCATCATCGTGGACGCCGCGCACAACCCGGAGGGCATCCGGGTCTCCGCCGAGGCGATCCACGAGGCCTTCAGCTTTAGCAAGCTCGTGGTGGTGGTGGGCGTCCTGAAGGAGAAGGATTCCGAGGAAATCCTCCGCCAGCTCAAGGAATCCCTGGGCGACCTCGCCTCGGACTACTGCTTCACCCAGTCCAACTCGCCCCGCGCCGTACCGGCCGAGGACCTCGCGGAGCTGGCGCTGGACCTGGGCTTCGGCGAGGACAACGTCCACGTGGCCGAGAAGCTCGACGACGCCCTGGAATGGGCCGTGGAGCGGGCCGAGTCCAACGACGACCTTGCTGCCGGGATCCTGGTCACGGGGTCCATCACGCTCGTTGCCGAGGCCCGGATCCTGCTCGGAAAGACCGAGGCGTAACCCATGGCCAGACTCACCAAAGCCCAGCGCGAATGGCGTCCGGGCATGCCCAAGAAACGCCGTTCCACCAAGGTCATGTTCGCCTCCACGGTGCTCCTGCTGGAGGCCTTCGTGGCCCTCTTCGGCACCCTGGCGGTCTTCGGCCTCCGGCGCGGCGAGTTCCCGCCGCTGCTGGTCTTCGGGGTAGGGATCGGACTCAGTGCGGTGCTTGTGCTGACCTGCGCGGTGCTTTCCAAGCCGTGGGGCGTGGCCTTGGGCTGGATCCTGCAGCTGGTGCTGGTCCTCACCGGGATTGTGGAGCCCACGATGTTCGTGGTGGGCGGCCTCTTCGCGATCACGTGGTGGTACGGCATCCGCACCGGCATCCGGATCGACCGCGAAGCCGCCGAACGCGAACGCGAGCAGGCGGCCTGGGAGGCCGCGAACCCCGAGGGCCAAAGCAACTAGACTTGTCCCGAACCCCACCCCAACACATTGGAGCAGCTGTGAGCACTGAGCGCACCCTAGTCCTGATCAAGCCCGACGGCGTCGCCCGCAACCTGACCGGCAGCATCATCGCCCGGATCGAAGCCAAGGGCTACACCCTGGCCGAACTCAAGAAGGTCAACGCCAGCCGCGAACTCCTCGAACAGCACTACGAGGAGCACGTAGGCAAGCCGTTCTACGAGCCCCTCGTCGAGTTCATGCTCAGCGGGCCCGTCGTTGCCGCGATCTTCGAAGGCCACCGCGTGATTGAGGGCTTCCGCTCGCTCGCCGGCACCACGGACCCGACGACGGCGGCGCCCGGCACCATCCGTGGCGACTTCGGCCGCGACTGGGGCCTCAAGGTGCAGCAGAACCTGGTCCACGGCTCAGACTCGGCGGAGTCCGCCGAACGCGAGATCAAGATCTGGTTCTAAGAACCCGCAGCACCGCACCGAGGTGACAGATAAGGCCAATGTTCGCGTTGAACATTGGCCTTAACTGTCACCTCGAGGCGTTTGCGGAACGCTCAGTAGCCGGACGTTCCGATGAACACCTGAATGAAGGCGAAGAAGATCGTGGCGACGACGGCGACGTAGAGCAGGGCCGTGAGGATCCAGCCGGAGTCCGCCAGGATGCGGGCGGCAGCGGCGGGCACCCGGATGACGCCGTGGCTCACGTTGCGGACCGTCACCCAGACGAACAGCGGAATCATCGCGGCCCAGACGATCATGCAGAACGGGCAGAGAATGTGGATCGAGTACAGCGCCTGGGACCACAGCCACACCACGAAGGCGAAGCCCAGCGTCACACCGGCCTGCAGCCCGATCCAGTACCAGCGGGCAAACGTGGCCCCGGCGAGGATTCCCATGGCCGTGGTGATGATGACCGCGAACGCGACAATGCCGATGAACATGTTCGGGAAACCGAAGACCGAACTCTGCCAGGTCTGCATTACCTGGCCGCAGGAGATCCACGGGTTCACGTCGCACACCGTGGCGTGGTTGGGGTCCTTGAGGACAGCCAGTTTCTCCAGCACCAGCGTGCCGGACGCGAGCCAGCCGACGACGCCGGTGATCAGCAGGAGCCAGGCGAAGGGCCGGTCACGCGTCATCGGGGGCAGCGGGCGCTCCGCAGCTGCCGCGCCGGTACCGCGCTCATGGGCGGTCACGTCGCCGGGGGCGTGGGAGATGCTGGGCATGGGATTTCAGTCCTTTGCGTCGGGTGCTCTTGGGCCGATTCTATCGCCGGAGGCTGGATGTAACCGGGTAGGAGTCGTGCCCTCACCGGTGATTCGGTCCACGGCGCGGACTGGATGTCCCGCTTAGCCCTGCTTTGGCGGCTCCTGTGAGACAATGAACCTGGCTGGGGCCCGATCCACATTCGGGTTTCGGTCCGGCGACTTTGCTTTCAAGACCGCCAATGATGAGCAGGGCATACTTCGGATCCCTCGATCCGGCCTATCCCGCAATGCCATTGGACGGCACCTGGTTGTGACAGAGAGATCAACGGGTTCAGAGCAATCTTGCCGGCCTTCCAGGGCTGCCGCACCCCACTGCCGGTGCGAACCTGGAGGTATCCAATTGACTTCTGTCAATGCCTGCGGGTGTTGACAAATATTTGCCCCACGGGTGCCGGATGTGGCGGTACATCAGGGGCAGGAGTGTCGCCACATATGGATAATGACCAGCTTGTAGCCGGTAACGACGAAGCCGCTGTTGCCGAAGTAGCACCGGAAGCCGCCGCCGCGGAGGCGCCCAAGAAGGCCACCCGGTCCCGCCGCAAGGCGGCCCCAAAGGCGGAGGCCGCCGAAGCAGCCGTCGCGTCCGACGTCGTTGCTGACGCCCCCGCCGTCGACAATCCCGAAACGGCCCCGGAAGCGAAGGCCCCGGCCCGCCGGACCCGGTCGCGGAAGAAGGTCGAACCCGAGGTGCTGCCCGCCTTCGCTGACTCAGCCGCCAGCACGGAAACTGCGGTTCCCGCCGATGAAGCACCTGCCGAGCTGCCGGCCGCCGAGGCGGCACCGGAGAAACCGGTCCGCCGCCGTGCCTCCCGCGCCAAGACAGCCGTGACGCCTGCAGCGACGGAAGAAGCCCCGGCCCCGGCCGAGGCTCCCGCCGCCGTGGCTTCCGACGCGCCGGCTCCTGAGGCCGCACCCGTCGAGGCCCCGGCCGACGCTGCACCCGCTGCCGAGGCGTCTGTAGAAACATCCGGAGCCCCCTCGCTCTTCCTCGCACCCGGTGCCGTCACCTCGATGATCTTCCAGGCCCCGGATCTGAGCACCGTCATCCGCCCCGCCCCGGCCCCCGCTGCTGTTGCCGAGGAAGCCGAAGAAGAAGAAGACGAAGAAGCCGAGGGCGAGGATGCCGGCAGCCGCCGTCGCCGCCGCAGCCGTGGACGCCGTGGCCGCAGCCGGACCGGCGAAGCCGACACCGACGCAGACGGCGCAGCCGAAGATGCAGCGGAGTCCGGCGAGGACTCCGAGGGCACCCTCGAAGACGGCGTGACCTCGCGCCGCCGTCGCCGTCGCCGCCGCGGCGACCAGGATCTCGAACTGACCGGCGGCGGGGACGACGATCCGCCCAACACGGTAACCCGCGTCCGGGCGCCGCGCTCGGTCAGCGAGGCCCCGGTCAACAACCGCGTCACCTCCGTCAAGGGCTCCACCCGCCTGGAGGCCAAGAAGCAGCGCCGACGCGAGTCCCGCGACACCGGCCGCCGCCGCACCGTCATCACCGAGGCCGAGTTCCTGGCCCGCCGCGAATCCGTGGACCGCCAGATGATCGTCCGCCAGCGCGACGACAGAATCCAGATCGGCGTCTTGGAAGACGGCGTGCTGGCCGAGCACTTCGTCTCCAAGACCCAGCAGGATTCCTTGATCGGCAACGTCTACCTGGGCAAGGTCCAGAACGTGCTGCCGTCCATGGAAGCCGCGTTCGTCGATATCGGACGCGGCCGCAACGCCGTGCTGTACGCCGGCGAAGTCAACTGGGACTCCGTCAACCTCGAAGGCAAGCAGCGGCGGATCGAAAATGCGCTCAAGTCCGGCGACTCCGTGCTCGTCCAGGTCACCAAGGACCCGGTCGGCCACAAGGGTGCCCGCCTGACCAGCCAGATCTCGCTGCCCGGCCGTTACCTGGTGTACGTGCCCGGCGGTTCCATGACCGGCATCTCCCGCAAGCTGCCCGACGTCGAACGCAACCGGCTCAAGCGGATCCTCAAGGACCGCCTGCCGGAAGACGCCGGTGTCATTGTCCGCACCGCGGCCGAGGGCGCTTCGGAAGAAGAGCTGACGCATGACATCAACCGGCTGCGAGCCCAGTGGGAGGGCATCGAAAGCCAGTCCACGTCCACCAAGATCCTCGCCCCCGAGCTGCTCTACGGCGAACCTGACCTGACCATCAAGGTGGTCCGCGACGTCTTCAACGAGGACTTCTCCAAGCTGATCGTCTCCGGCGAAGAAGCCTGGGACACCATCGAGGCCTACGTCACCTACGTGGCACCGGACCTGGTGGGCCGGCTCGAGAAGTGGACCAAGGACACAGACATCTTCGCTGCGTGGCGCATCGACGAGCAGATCCACAAAGCACTGGACCGTAAGGTCTTCCTGCCCTCCGGCGGCTCGCTCGTGATCGACCGCACCGAAGCCATGACCGTGGTGGACGTCAACACCGGCAAGTTCACCGGCAGCGGCGGCAACCTCGAGGAAACCGTCACCAAGAACAACCTCGAAGCGGCCGAGGAAGTCGTCCGGCAGCTGAGGCTGCGTGACATCGGCGGCATCATCGTGATCGACTTCATCGACATGGTGCTGGAATCCAACCGCGACCTCGTGCTGCGACGCATGGTGGAGTGCCTGGGCCGGGACCGGACCAAGCACCAGGTTGCAGAGGTGACCTCGCTGGGGCTCGTGCAGATGACCCGCAAGCGGATGGGCACCGGGCTGCTCGAAGTCTTCGGCGAACAGTGCGAGGCCTGCGCCGGCCGCGGCATCGTCACCCACGACGAGCCCGTGGAACACCGCCGTGCCAACACCGTCGCCGCAGAACACCACGTCCCGCGGACCGAGCACCAGCCCGCCGCACGCAGTGAGCGCAAGCGTCGCCGCGGCAAGGGCGGCCAGGGCGGCGAAGCCATGCCGTCCGCACCCGTCGCCGTGCACGCCGAGCCCACCGAGGCGGAGCGCCACGCCAAGGCAGAGGCGACGCGCGCCGCGCTGGCCAACATCGCCGCCGCGGCGCACGCTGCCCACCTGCACGACGGTGAAGCGACAGCAGCTCCCGACGCCGAAACCCGCCAGGCCGCGCTCGACGCCGCCGTGGAACTCGCTTCGTCGGAGGAGGCAGCGGGTCGTCCCGCGGCCGTGCTGACCTTCGGCGGCGAACAGGTTGCCTTGCCCTTCGTCGAGCACGCCGAGGAAACCCCGCAGCCCGCGCTGACCCTGGACCTGCTGACCGAAGCGTTCGCCCACCTGGGCGACGCCGAGACCGGCAAGCCAGCCGCCGCGGCTCCGGTTGCGGAGACGCCCGCAGCCGAGGTTCCCACGGCCGAGCACGCGGCGGAGCACGCTGCGCCTGCAGCTGCAGCGCCGTCCCGTGCCACCCGGGGCCGCGGCCGCGCCAGGACGGCGCGGATCCAGCCGCCGAGTGTACGTACCGCCGAGGCCCAGGCCCCGGCCCGCCAGGAAGCTGCGAAGGCCCCTGCGGCCCAGGCGCCGGCCCGCCAGGAAGCCGGCAAGGCTCCTGCGGCCCAGGCCCCGGTACGCCAGGAAGCCCGCAAGGCCCCTGCGGCCCAGGCCCCGGACACCACCGGACCCCGACGGGTGCGCCGGAACCGGAGCGCCAGCCGAGCCCAGGGCGCCGCCAACGAGACGTCCGTGCAGCAGCGCGAGACCGCTCCGTCGGTTGAGGCCGTCTCGGTCCATGAGGCCAAGGCCCCGGAGCCGGCAAAGGTGGCCGCCAAGCCCGCCGCCAACGAGCCGATCATCCTCGGCGTCGGCGTCCCGGCGTCGGAGCTCTAGGACCCAGCAGGCACCACCACTCGCGGGTTCCGTCCGGGATCGACGTAACATCACGTCGACCCCGGACGGAACCCGCGAGTGCGTTAAGGGGACGGGCTGAAATTTAGCGGGGTTGCCGGCGAGGAACGCTAGGCTGGGGGACTGACACGGGGTGCCGCGCATCGAGCCGGCTGAGATCCAGACCCGTTGAACCTGTCCGGTTAGCACCGGCGAAGGGATGTCTCTTGTCTTCAACAACCCAGCCTGCATCTAGCCGAACCTCAGCCTTCCTGCAGTCCGTCTTCCCGGCACCGGACGCCGGAGTCCCCACGCCGCCGCGGATTCCGCGGGTGCTGGCCATCGCGGGCTCGGACCCCTCCGGCGGCGCCGGCATCCAGGCCGACCTGAAGAGCATTGCCGCGAACGGCGGCTACGGGATGGCTGCCATCACGGCACTGACCGCCCAGAACACCCAGGGCGTCCGGTCGGTGCATGTACCGCCGGCGGCGTTCCTGACCGCCCAGCTGGAGGCCATCAGCGACGACATCACCATCGACGCCGTCAAGATCGGTATGCTCGGCGACGACTCGGTGATCGACGCCGTCCGGGCCTGGCTCGAAAAGGTGCGCCCCGGCGTCGTGGTCCTGGACCCGGTGATGGTGGCGACGAGCGGCGACCGGCTGCTCCAGGAATCGGCCGAAACCGCGCTGCGGGCCCTCTTGCCACTTGCGGACCTCATCACACCGAACCTGGCCGAGCTGGGCATGCTGCTGGGGGAGCCGCCCGCCGCGGACTGGGCCAGTGCGCTGGAACAGGGCAAGCGGCTCGCGGCCCTTGCCGGCACCACGGTGCTGGTCAAGGGAGGCCACCTGCCGGCCGGCGGAAGCCAGAACGACGGCGGTTGCCCGGACGCGCTCGTCAACACCGGGGGAGTGCTCGGCCAGGAGACGGTGGTGGTGCCGGGCGAGCGGATCGACACCCGCAACAGCCACGGCACCGGCTGCTCCTTGTCCTCTGCTCTGGCCACGGTCCAGGCCCGGACGGGGGACTGGGAGGCAGCGCTACGGGAGGTCAAGCCGTGGCTGCTGGGTGCATTGCGGGAAGCCGGACGCCTGGAGGTCGGATCCGGCAACGGCCCCGTGCACCACTTCCACCACCGGCAGCACGCTGCGGCACCCCAGCTTCCTGCCGAGGGCGAGTTCGCCACGCTGCTGGCAGGGCACGCGGCGGACGGGCTGGACGCGATCTACGGCCTGGACTTCATTCGGGGGCTCGCGGACGGTACCTTGCCGGAACCCGAGTTCGCCTACTACCTCGGCCAGGACGCCCTGTACCTCAACGGCTACTCCCGGGTGCTGTCCCGCGCGGCGGCCCTGGCGCCGTCGGAAGCCGAACAGCTCTTCTGGTCCCGCTCGGCGCAGCAGTGCCTCGAAGTCGAATCCGAACTGCACCGGAACTGGCTGGCCGGCCGCGCCGTCGAGACCCAGCTGGGACCGGTGACCAAGGCGTACGTGGACCATCTGCACGCGGCATCGCTCGCCGGCAGCTACGGCGTGCTCGTGGCCGCGGCGCTGCCGTGCTTCTGGCTCTACGCGGAGGTCGGCGCCACGCTGCATCGCGAGTTCCTCGCTGCCGGCGCACCGGCAACGCATCCCTACGCGGAGTGGCTGCGCACCTATGCGGACGAGGCCTTCGCGGAGGCGACGCGGCAGGCGATCAGGTACACGGACGCGGCGGCCCGTAGAGGCTCCGAGGCGGAACGCAGCGCCATGGCGGTGGCGTTCAGGCAGTCCTCCCGCTACGAGGTGGAGTTCTTCGACGCGCCGAGGCTGCACGCCTGAGCCGCGCTACGCGAAGCAGCCGGTAGGATAGTTGGGCGCGGTTCCGGAAGTCGCTGCGGCACCATAACTTTGGCCCCCGGGCGCAGGGTGTGGCGTCCGTCACGCACTACCTGCCGGGACCAGCCTCGTTTGCGGCCGAAGGCAAAATTAGCGTAGTCTAGATCTTCGGTGCTTACGCCAACACTTGGGTTATGACCTTGAGGAACAGTTCACCCGTATTACGGGCAGGACTTTTCCGCAGGATAGCTCATGGGTTCCCCCGGGGAATCCACCGGCGTTGAGGCACAGCGTGAGCCGGTCCAAGCATTTGGGCCCCAGGTTCCGCACGCAAATCTAGTAATAAACGTCGAGAGAAGTGAGTTCCCCAGTGGTGTACGCGATTGTCCGCGCAGGCGGCCGCCAAGAGAAGGTTTCCGTTGGAGACTTCGTTACCCTGAACCGCGTCCCCGGTGGAGCCGGCAGCACCTTTGAGTTGCCCGCACTGCTTCTGGTGGACGGTGACAAGGTCACGTCTGCAGCCAAGGACCTGGCCAAGGTAACGGTTACGGCTGAGATCCTCGAAGACCTCCGTGGTCCGAAGATCGTCATCCAGAAGTTCAAGAACAAGACCGGTTACAAGAAGCGCCAGGGTCACCGTCAGGAACTGACCAAGGTCAAGATCACCGGTATCAAGTAACTAACGTTACTGTTCAGGTTTTCAGCAGATTCCCCAGAATTTTAAAGGCAGGCATTTCAAATGGCACATAAAAAAGGCGCGAGCTCCACTCGCAACGGTCGTGACTCCAACGCCCAGTACCTCGGCGTCAAGCGCTTCGGCGGCCAGGTAGTTTCCGCAGGCGAGATCATTGTCCGCCAGCGTGGCACCCACTTCCACCCGGGCGCCGGCGTTGGCCGCGGCGGCGACGACACCCTGTTCGCACTGACCCCCGGTGCTGTCGAGTTCGGCACCCGCCGTGGTCGTCGCGTTGTGAACATCGTGGCTGCTGCAGCTGCAGAGTAACAACAAGTTCTAAATCGGTGGGGCGGACCAGTAGGTCCGCTCCACCGGTGTTTTAACCGCATTACAATCATCTTGGGCCCCTTGCGGGCCCGAGGAACAGCACTGAGGAGATCCACGTGGCGAGCTTTGTAGACCGGGTAGTACTGCACGTATCCGGCGGTACCGGCGGCCATGGCTGTGTCTCCGTCCACCGCGAGAAGTTCAAGCCCCTCGGCGGTCCCGACGGCGGCAACGGCGGCAACGGCGGCGATGTCATCCTGCGCGTGGATCCCCAGACCACCACCCTGCTCGACTACCACCACGCCCCGCACCGGCACGCCACCAACGGCGGCCCCGGCATGGGTGACTGGCGCGGCGGCAAGAACGGCGAGACCCTGGTCCTGCCCGTACCCGAGGGCACGGTCGTCAAGAGCAAGGACGGCACCGTCCTGGCCGACATGGTGGGCGAAGGCACCGAGTACGTCGCCGCTGCCGGCGGCATCGGCGGCCTCGGCAACGCCTCGCTGTCCTCGCAGAAGCGCCGGGCCCCCGGCTTCGCGCTGCTGGGCATCGAGGGCGAATCCAGCGACATCGTCCTGGAGCTGAAGTCCATCGCGGACATCGCCCTGGTCGGCTTCCCGTCCGCCGGCAAGTCCAGCCTGATCGCCGCGATGTCCGCCGCGCGGCCCAAGATTGCCGACTACCCGTTCACCACCCTGATCCCCAACCTCGGCGTCGTCCAAGCCGGCGACGTGCGCTTCACCATCGCCGACGTCCCGGGCCTGATCGAAGGCGCCAGCGAAGGCAAGGGCCTGGGCCATCACTTCCTGCGCCACGTCGAACGCTGCGCCGCGCTCGTGCACGTGCTGGACTGCGGCACGCTGGAATCGGACCGTGACCCGCTCTCGGACCTCGCCGTGATCGAAGCCGAGCTCGAAAAGTACGCCGTGGACATGAGCTACGCCGGCACCGACGGTGAAGTCGTGCCGCTGAACCACCGCCCCCGCCTGATCGCCCTGAACAAGGTCGACCTGCCGGACGGCAAGGACATGGCCGAGTTCGTCCGCCCGGAACTCGAAAAGCGCGGCTACAAGGTCTTCGAAATCTCCGCCACGAGCCACGAGGGACTCCGCCAGCTGGGCTTCGCCATGGCCGAGATCGTCAAGGCCGCCCGCGACGCCGTGGCCGCCACGCCGCCGAAGGTCCAGGCCCCCGTGCTGCGCCCGCGCGCCGTCAACGAGAGCGGCTTCACGATCCGCCGCGAGGAAAAGAACCTGGAGCCGCTGTTCCGCGTGCTCGGCGAGAAGCCCGTGCGCTGGGTCAAGCAGACCGACTTCACCAACGAGGAAGCCATCGGCTACCTCGCTGACCGCCTCGCTAAGCTCGGCGTCGAGAACGAACTGTTCAAGCAGGGCGCCAAGCCCGGCGATATGGTGGTCATCGGCGAGGACGACGGCGTCGTCTTCGACTGGGAGCCGACCATGATGGCCGGCGCCGAACTGCTGGCCTCCCCGCGCGGTACCGACGTGCGCTTCGCGGACATCGGCGACCGCCCCACCCGTGGCCAGAAGCGCGACGAGCAGCAGGAACGCCGCGACGCGAAGGCCGCCGCCCGGGCCGAGCTGGAGGCCGAGCGCAAGGCCGGCATCTGGACCGAATCGGTCAGTGCCCGCCGCGCCCCGCAGCCGCTCAAGGAGAGTGGACTCGGCGAAGCCGATGACGAGTAACGCCGTCGTCGTGCCCGGAGCGGCGGCGGTCCCCAGCCGCACCCTGCTCTCCCGCGCCCGCCGAATCGTGGTCAAGGTCGGGTCTTCCTCGCTGACGTCCATCAAGGGCGGCATCGCCGAGGAAGCCCTGAGCGACCTAGCCGACGCCCTCGCGCACAAGCGCAACGCGGGCACCGAGATCATCCTGGTCTCCTCCGGGGCGATCGCCGCCGGGCTGGCACCGCTGGGGCTCGAAAAGCGCCCACGCGACCTCGCCACCCAGCAGGCCGCCGCGAGCGTGGGCCAGGGCCTGTTGATGGCCCGCTACACCCACGCTTTCGGCGCACACGGCGTCACGGTGAGCCAGGTGCTGCTGACCGCGGACGATTTCATGCGCCGCAGCCAGCACACCAACGCCTTCCGCGCCCTGGACCGGCTGCTGAACCTTGGCGTCGTCCCCGTGGTCAACGAAAACGACACTGTCGCGACCCACGAGATCCGCTTCGGCGACAACGACCGGCTCGCGGCCCTCGTGGCGCACCTGGTCCGTGCCGACGCCCTCGTGCTCCTCTCCGACGTCGATTCGCTCTACGACGGGCCGCCCTCGCACGGCGCCAAGCGGATTGCCCACGTCTCCGGCCCGCACGACCTCGAAGGCATCTCGATCGGCAGCACCGGCAAGGCCGGAGTCGGCACCGGCGGAATGGTCACCAAGGTCGAGGCCGCATCCATCGCCGCCGGCTCCGGGATCAGCGCCCTCGTGACCTCCACCGCGAACGCCGCCGCCGCGCTGGCGGGGGAGGACGTGGGAACCTGGTTCTCCGTCAACGGCGCCCGCAAGCCAATCCGGCTGCTCTGGCTTGCCCACTTGGCGTCCGTGCAAGGCACTTTGGTACTCGACGACGGCGCCGTCCGCGCCGTGCGCGACCGCCACACCTCGCTGCTGCCCGCCGGGATTACGGCCGTGCACGGGGACTTCGAAGCCGGCGACGCCGTGGAGATGGTCGGCACCGACGGGACCGTGATCGCCCGCGGCCTGGTGAACTACGGGGCCGCCGAGCTGCCCCAGATGCTCGGCCGCTCCACCCGTGAACTCGGCAAGACGCTGGGCCGCGGCTATGACCGTGAAGTTGTTCATGTTGACGACCTGGTGCTGGTCTGAGCTGCCGCCTCGCCTAAACTTGGAGCATGACTGAGGCCCTGACTTCGCACCCCGACCTGCCGGTTCACGACGCGCACTCCGGGGGCCTGCCGCCGGCCGCAACGGACGTCGAAGCCGCCGTGCACGCCGTCGCAGACCGCTCCCGGACCGCCTCCCGCCGGATGGCCCGCGCCAACCGGGCCTGGAAGGACCGGGGGCTGCGCGCCATCGGCGCCGCACTGCTGGAGCACAAGGACCGGATCCTGGCCGCCAACGCCACGGACGTCGCCGCCGGCCGGGCCAATGGCACCTCCGCGGCGCTGCTGGACCGCCTCACGCTCAACGAAACCCGGGTGCAGGGCCTGGCCGCCGCACTGGAAAACCTCGCCAACCTGCCCGACCCGGTAGGCAACGTGGTGCGCGGCCAAACCCTCCCGAACGGGTTGCGCCTGCGCCAGGTCAACGTGCCGATGGGCGTGGTTGCCGCGATCTACGAGGCGCGTCCCAACGTCACCGTGGACATTGCCGGACTGGCCCTCAAGAGCGGCAACGCCGTAATCCTGCGGGGCGGAAGTGCCGCCGCCGCCACCAACGAGGCCCTTGTCGGCATCCTCCGCGAGGCGCTGGAGTCCGTGGGCCTGCCGGCGGACGCCGTCCAGAGCGTTGACCAGTACGGCCGCGACGGCGCAAACGTCCTGATGCGTGCCCGCGGCCGTGTCGACGTGCTCATTCCCCGCGGCGGACGCGAGCTGATCCAGACCGTGGTGACGAACTCCTCGGTGCCGGTCATCGAAACCGGCGAAGGCAACGTGCACATCTTCCTCGACGCCTCCGCGGACGAGGAGATGGCCGTCGAGATCCTGCTCAACGCCAAGACCCAGCGGCCCAGCGTGTGCAACACCGTGGAGACGCTGCTGGTCCATTCCGCTTCCACCGTGCTGCCCGCCGTCGCCGCCGCCCTGCGCGCCGCCGGCGTGACTCTGCACACAGACGACCGGATCCGCGCCGCGCTCCCGGCCGCGGTGGAGTCCGTGCCGGCCACCGAGGTGGATTGGGCTACCGAATACATGGACCTGGACCTGGCGGTGGCCATGGTGGACAGCCTCGACGAGGCCGTGGAACACATCCGCACCTGGTCCACCGGGCATACCGAGGCGATCCTCACCAACGACCTCGCCAATGCCGAGCGCTTCATCGCGGAAGTGGACTCGGCTGCGGTAATCGTGAACGCCTCAACGCGGTTCACCGATGGCGGGGAGCTGGGCCTCGGCGCCGAAGTGGGCATTTCGACGCAAAAGCTGCATGCCCGCGGTCCGATGGGGCTGACCGAGCTCACCACCACGAAGTGGATCGTGCAGGGCGAAGGCCAGGTCCGGGCCTAGCAACGCGGTAACATGGAACAGAAGCCAGGAACGGCGGGGACCTCCGTCGTCGCAAAACCGCAATTAATTTGTGAAGTCACTAGGGGAGAACATGCTGTTGCAGCAGATCACCACGTCCATCGCCGCAGCCGTTGAACATGAGGAGCTCGCGCCGCTCATTGCGCCGCCGTTCGTCATTGGCGGCTCCATGTTCGTGATCCTGCTGGTCCTGATGTTCATCACGCTGTCCTACGGCAACCTCGGCAAGCGCCACGAAGCCGTCGAGGAGCACGCGGATCCGCACCGCCAGCACCCGAACAAGCACGACCACGGCCAGGGCCACTAATATTTCCGCCAAAGTGAAGCAGCATGGCGCGAAGCGCCGCCTGCGGCTGGGTGTGATGGGCGGCACGTTTGATCCGATCCATCATGGTCACCTCGTCGCGGCCAGTGAGGTCGCGGCGAAGTTCGGCCTCGACGAGGTGGTGTTCGTTCCCACCGGCCAGCCCTGGCAGAAGAGCAGCAAGAAGGTCAGCGAGGCCGAGCACCGGTACCTGATGACGGTCATCGCCACGGCTTCGAACCCCCGGTTCACGGTGAGCCGGGTCGACGTCGACCGCCCGGGTCCCACCTACACCATCGACACCCTGCGCGACCTGCGCACGCTGCGGCCGGACGCCGATCTGTTCTTCATCACCGGCGCGGACGCGCTGGCGCAGATCCTGTCCTGGAAAGACATTGACGAACTGTGGTCCTTGGCGCACTTCGTCGGTGTGACCCGGCCCGGGCACGTGCTGGACGGCATGGGCCGCGATGATGTCAGCCTGCTCGAGGTCCCGGCCATGGCGATCTCCTCCACGGACTGCCGGGCACGCGTCGCCGCGGGAAACCCTGTCTGGTACCTCGTGCCGGACGGCGTGGTCCAGTACATCGCCAAGTACGACCTGTACGACGGCCAGCCCGATCCCGGGCCGGATTTCCGGGAATCCCGGGCTGACCTCGAAATAAACCAAACCGCCAGCACCGAATGAGCCTTCAATGAGTCAGGAACAGCCTCCCATCCGCAGCCGCCGCGAATTGCGCCAGGCCAGGGATGAACGCCAGGAAGTGAACCCCGGCGCCGGTACCGCGGGTGCTGGCGCGGATCAGGCTGCCCGGAATCAGGACGGCGGGGGTTCCGGCTCCCGGCAGGCCGGCGCGGATCCCTCCTTCTCCGGACGTCCCGAGGAACCGACCGAGGCCGAGACCACCGGCCGCCGCCGCGTCCCAGGCCCGGTGGATTCCGTCCGGACTACTTCCGCCGCCGAACGGTCCTCCCAGATCCGCGCCCGCGACCGTGCCGCGCTGCGGACCATCAAGGAACTTGCGGAAAAAGAGGGGCAGCTGTCGCCCGGCGGTGCGCCCACGCGCCGCCAGCTCCGGCTCCAGCAGCTTGCCGAGGAGACCGCACCTGCCACCTCGGCCAATCCGATCGTGCCGATGCCCAGCCCGCGAACCCGCTCGCACCCGGCAGTGGGAGCGGCTGCCAAGCCGCCGGCCGGCGCGGAAACGTCCGCTGACGCGGTCTCGACGCCGGCGGAGGCTGCCGCCGCCCCGAACCAGGGCGACGGCGAGCCCGGTCCCGGCCGCGGCGGAAAGCTGCCGGAGGGAATGAGCGTCGAGCAGGCCCTCGCCGCGCGCGAACTGCTCGCCGAGCAGGCCCGCAACCAGATGGCGAAGATGGAGCACATTGCCGCCACCGATCCGGACGCCGTCGATCCGGAGATTCTGGCCGAGCAGATTGCCCTCGCCGAGCGGGCGGCGGTGCTCAACCGTCGCGCGGCCGCGAAGCAAAAGCTGGCCGAGCAGAACAACCGGCCCGCCCAGCCGCGCAGCGAACAGCCTAAGAACGATCCCTCGACCGCCAGCAACCTCGCCATGGTGACGCCGCTGGAATTTGTCGAGGTCCCCGGCGTGGAGCGGCCAGTAATGAAGCGCCCTGCCACGTCGTATGTCCCGCTGGTCACCAACTCCAGCCCGAAGGTCCAGCCTCCACGCACCTCGCGCCGTCCCGGCCAGGCCCGCAAGCGGGATGCCGCTCCGGTCAACGGCCGCTCCGGTGTCCTGGCACGCGCGGAGGCGGCCGCGCAGGCCGCACAGGTCCGCCGCCCGGCTGCGGCAGCCGCCCCCGAAAATCCCAGTGCCCCGGCGGTGGAGGAAGATTTTGCGGCACGTCCGCCGGTCGCTGCCAACGCCGCCTACGGCCTCGATCCGCTCGACGCGGCCACGGCCGGATTGGGCCGGGCGCGGCGTCTGCGAGCCCTTCAGCTCGGCGTTCTGGCCCTCGGCGTGCTGGCGCTGATTGCCGGCATCATCCTGATCGTCACCGGACTGGCGCACTAGCCGCTCCGCCGCGGCGGCGCCAGGCTGCTTCGGTAGCCTTCCGGTCCCAGCAGCGGTTCCAGCACACAGCTTTTCATTCCAACAGCTTTCGACATTCAATGCTTTTACATTCAACAAGGAGTCCCGTGACTGCAACCGATTCATCCATCGCCACAGCTCGCCACGCAGCCCGTGCTGCCGCGGAAAAATTGGCCGAGGACATTGTGGCCCTCGACGTCAGCGAGCGGCTTGCCCTCGCCGACGTCTTCCTGATCGCCTCGGCACCGTCGGAGCGACAGGTCAACGCGATCGTCGACGGCATCGAGGATGAACTGTCCAAGTTCGACCTCAAGCCCGTGCGCCGCGAAGGACGCTCCGGCGGACGCTGGGTGCTGCTGGACTACGCCGACGTCGTCATCCACGTCCAGCACGAGGAAGACCGCGTGTTCTACGCCCTGGAGCGCCTCTGGAAGGACTGCCCCGTCGTGGACCTCCAGCTCGGTGACGACGCCTCGGCGAAGGCCACTGCCGCCACCGAATCCGAGTAGGCGGCGCGGCAGCCAGCAGCGCAAAACCCTGAATATGCCCGATTTGGAATTTTCAGAAGTGCTGATCTAAGATATTTGAGTTGCTTCGGAGAGAACGAAGTCGGAGCAGCGAAAATTCGGGGCTGTGGCGCAGCTGGTAGCGCACCTGCATGGCATGCAGGGGGTCAGGGGTTCGAGTCCCCTCAGCTCCACCGGATAATCCGCCGGAATCGAAAGATTCCGGCGGATTTTTTTGCGCCCGCTCCGCCCGGAGGCGTGCGGACAGCGGTCCGGCCCGACACGCCGCACGCCGATTAGCGTCGGCGGCAAATGTAGATTAAGCTAATCAGGTTGCTTGATCGAACCGGCTCTTTGAAGGTCCCGGTCAGCGGCAGTTTCGGGGCTGTGGCGCAGCTGGTAGCGCACCTGCATGGCATGCAGGGGGTCAGGGGTTCGAGTCCCCTCAGCTCCACCGAACGAGGTCCCGCTCTCTGAGCGGGGCCTCGCTTAGTTAACGCTCAATTAGGATGGGGACCGTGGACGACTCCCTGCCGCCGTGCCCCGAATGCTCCAGTACATACAGCTACGAGCTGGGTGTCCTGCTGGTCTGCCCCGAATGCGGCCATGAGTGGTCCGCTACTGCCGATGCGGCGGAGGCCGAAGCCGGTGCCCGGGCCGCGCGAGTCATCAAGGACGCGGTGGGCAACGTGCTGGCCGATGGTGACACCGTAACGGTCATCAAGGACCTGAAAATCAAGGGCAGCTCCACTGTCATCAAGGTCGGGACCAAAGTACGCGGAATCCGCCTCATGGACGGCGTTGGAGACCATGACATCGACTGCAAGGTCGACGGCGTCGGACCCATGCAACTCAAGTCCAGCGTCGTCAAGAAGAGCTAAGCGGGGGACCCGCCATTCCTGAACCGCGTCCGGGCCAACCGGAAGCGCCCGTAATCTCCGCCGACGTCGTGGTCATCGGTGCTGGCCAAGCGGGGCTGTCCGCCGCCTACCATCTGCAGCGCCGCGGCTTCGTCCCGGCCGGCGTCTCCGGCAACGCCGGTGCGGACAGCGCCGCCGACCCGCTGAGCTACGTGGTGCTCGACGCCGAGGACGGCCCCGGCGGCGCCTGGCGGCACCGTTGGAAAAGCCTGCTGATGGACACCGTCAACGGCATCAGCGACCTCCCCGGCATCGCGCAGCCGCAGGTGGACCCGCAGGAGCCCAGTTCGAGTTTCCTGAGCCGCTATTTCGGCGGCTACGAATCCCGGCTGGGCCTGGCCATCGAGCGGCCCGTGAAGGTCCACGCCGTCACCCGCGAGGACAGCAACCCGGCCGGACGCCTGCGCATTAAGACCTCCCGCGGGGCCTGGTCCGCCCGGGCCCTGATCAACGCCACCGGCACCTGGACGCGCCCGTTCTGGCCCATCTATCCGGGCCAGGCCAGTTTCCGCGGCAGGCAGCTGCACGTCGCGGACTACGTGTCCGCGGAGGAATTCCGCGGCCAGCACGTGATCGTGGTGGGCGGCGGCATTTCCGCCGTCGGACTGCTCGACGAGATCTCCAAGGTCACCGGCACCACCTGGTTCACCCGGCGGGAGCCGGTCTGGCGCGACGCCGCCTTCGACCGGCAGGCAGGCCACGACGCCGTCGCCCTGGTCGAGGAGAGGGTCCGGCAGGGGCTGCCGCCGCAGAGCGTCGTCGCTGCGACCGGACTGATCTGGACACCGGCCCTGCGCGCCGCCGCGGACCGCGGCGTGCTCAAGCGACACCCAATGTTCACCGGCATTGAACCCGGGGGAGTGCGGATGGCGGACGGCAGCTTCCGGTCCGCCGACGTCATCCTCTGGGCAACGGGCTTCCGCGCCGAGCTGGAACATCTCGCGCCCCTGCACCTGCGCGGACCCGGCGGCGGCATCGCGATGGACGGCACCCGGGTCGCCGCGGAGCCCCGGGTGCACCTCGTCGGCTACGGGCCGTCGTCCTCCACCATCGGGGCCAACCGCGCCGGCCGGGCCGCCGTGGCAGGGATCGTTAAACTGCTGGCCGGTTCGGGATAACGTAAAGCGGTGCCCGTTACCAACAATCTTGAATCCCTCTTCCCCCGGCTCCGGAGGTTCCCCGACGTCGAGGCCGCCAACCTGCAGGCCTGGGACGCCACCGACCGTTTGTTGCTGGACACCGCCGCCGAACTGCGGGCCGCCGGCCAGGTGGCATCCGGCGGCAGGATCGCCGTCGTGGGGGACCGCTACGGTGCACTGACCCTCGGTGTGCTCGCGCTGGGGTGGCACGACGCCGGCCCGGTCCGGGTGCACGAAGACCTGATCACGGGCGAACGCGCGCTGCGGCATAACGCCGCCGCCACGGGGCTCACCGAGGGGTTCGAGCAGCTCCCGCTGGCCGACGCCGTGGAGGGCGCCGCCCTGGTCCTGCTCCAGCTGCCGCGGTCCCTGGCCGAGCTGGAGGAGATCGCCGACGCCGTCGCGCGGTACGCCGCACCCGGGGTGGTGCTGCTCGCCGGCGGCCGGGTCAAGCACATGAGCCTGGGCATGAACGCTGTGCTGGAGCGCTACTTCGGGGAGGTGCAGCCGCAGCTGGCGCGGCAAAAATCACGGATCCTGCTGGCCCGGGCCGCGAAAGCAATGGACGGGCCACCGCCGTTCCCCGTCTCTGAGCGGAACACCGGGCTGGAGCTCACGGTCTGCGCCCGCGGCGCCGTGTTCGCCGGCACCGGGCTGGACATCGGAACCCGCTTCCTGCTGGATTTCCTGCCGGAGATCCCCGGCGTCCGGCACGCCGTCGACCTCGGCTGCGGCACCGGCATCCTGGCCGCACTGTACGCCCGCAGCCATCCGGAGGCCCGGGTCACCGCCACCGACCGGTCCGCGGCGGCCGTCGATTCCGCCCGGGCGACGGCCCGCGCCAACGGCCTGGACCGCCGGATCGAGGTCCTGCAGGACGACGCCATGAGCACCCTGCCGGACGGATGCGCCGAGCTGGTCCTACTCAACCCGCCCTTCCATCTCGGCGCCGCGGTGCACGCCGGAGCCGGGATCAAACTGATCGAAGCCGCGGCCCGGGTCCTGGCCCCCGGCGGTGAACTCTGGACGGTGTTCAACAGCCATCTTCACTACCAGCCCGCGCTGGAACGGCTGGTCGGCCGCACGCGGGAGGTGGGCCGCAATCCGAAATTTACCGTCACCGCGAGTGTCCGCAGGCCACGGCCGTAGGAGCCCGCGCCGGTAACGGTAGGCCGTTCGGGCGAAATCTGACCGACTGTGACGGCCGAAGGTGGGGGCGTGGGGCCGCGGGTAACGTACGATTCTGACATCAGCAGTGCTTGGCCGAAGACGTTTAGAGGTATCAGTGACTGAGATCCGAACACCCTCGCCGCGGCGCGGAACGAACCTCCCACGGATGGGGGATTTCAACCTCACGGTTATCCTGGATGCGATCCGGCGCGCCCCGGGCGGCCTTAGCCGGGTGGAACTCGCGCAGCTCGTCGGACTCTCGCCGCAGACCATCTCCAACATCTCCCGCCGGCTGCTGGACCAGAACCTGATCGTCGAGGCGGGCAAGGAGGGTACCGGTCCCGGAAAGCCGCGGACCATGCTCCGGCTTCATCCGGGCGGAATGTACGCCGTCGGCGTCCACCTCGATCCCGCCGTGCTGACGTTCGTGCTGCTGGACCTCGTCGGCGCCGTGGTGAAGCACTCCCGGATCAAGACACCCTCGGGCGCGGATCCGGGGTCCATCATCGACACCATTGCCGCCGAGATCAAGCAGCTGATCGAGGACTCCGGGGTGGACCGGGCCAAGGTCGCCGGGCTGGGCATCGCCTCGCCGGGGCCGATCGACCTCGAGGAAGGCGCCGTGGTGGACCCGCCGCTGCTGCCGGGCTGGGAACGCGTTCCGCTGCGCGACCGGCTCGCTGAAGCCACCGGGCTGTCCACGCTCCTGGACAAGGACGTCACCAGCGCCGCCGTGGCCGAAACCTGGGCCGGCGGCCCCAGTGGCGCCGGCAGCTTCGTCTTTATGTACATGGGCACCGGAATCGGCTGCGGGGTGGTCCTCAACGACGAGGTCATCCGCGGGACCTCCGGCAACGCCGGCGAAATCGGGCATATCATCGTCGACCCCGACGGCCCGCTGTGCGACTGCGGGCAGCACGGCTGCGTGAAGTCCTCCGCCATCCCCCAGGTCCTCGTGGCCCAGGCCGAGGCGGCCGGCGTGCTGGACGGCGCCCTCGCGGACCGGAGCGCTCCGGCGGTGCAGGAACGCTTCGCGGAACTCTGCGCACTGGCCTACGGCGGGAACGAGGAGGCCCAGGGCATCCTGCGGAGGTCCGCCGTGCTGGTGGGACGGGCCATCTCGGCCGTCACCAACGCCCTGGACGTGGACCGCGTCGTCTTCGGCGGCCCGTTCTGGACCTGCCTCGCGCCGGCCTACCTGGAGCTGATCCCGGGACTCGTCGGGGACAACAGCGCCACCCGGAAGATCCACGGGATCGAGGTCGTCGGCACCGGCGTGGGTGAGGATGTGGGCGCCGTCGGCGCCGCCTGCCTGGTCCTGGAGCACACCCTGGCTCCGCGCTCCCAGCGCCTCCTGCTGGAGGGGTAGCCGGGAGCCGTCCGGGTGCCTTGCCGTCAGCCGTGAGCCGGAGCCGTCAGTCGATGTCCTCGATGACGGTCCCGAACGGGATGGTGTCATCAAGATGCGCCTGGTGGTCGTGCGGGTGCACCACCACCCGGACCCCGTGCAACTTGTCAGCCGCCGACTGCATCAGGATCGGGCGGACGGTGTTGATGACGCTCTCGCTCTTGCCGGCGAGATACTCCTGGTAACTGGCTGGAAGCTGGATCATGCCCTCAGGATAGACCTGCGCCGCGGACATGGGGAGGGCCGATAGGGCCCCGGTTCCGGGACAACGTCAGCCAACATAATCGGCCTGATAGGCGAAGAATCTTCCGTGGAAGGCTTCGCGAGGGCGTAAAGTCGCGTCTTAATTCGGCGGAAAACTTGAATGCCCTTCCCAGGCACCTTAGAGTCGTAGACAAGTTACCGCGGTAACGTGTCAGCGATCCTCCGCTGCGGGCCGGCTCTTGGAAGAATTCCATGCGAATTATTCACGGGCGGCCTAGGAGGGTGTGGGTGCCCCCATGTGGGCCTGACATTTGCTCACGGACAACTTCGTATCAGGCGTAACAGTCGCGGCTGCGTCCTGCTGAAGTTTCCTCCGTGTTCCCCAAACTCAACTCATTGGCGGCAGCGCCGGCCGGACTCCGGCCCAGCTGGCACCAATGGCCCACAGCCAAGGACGCAAATGTCTCCACCAAGCCTTATTGACGCACATCCAAATCTCGCCGGTGCGGCCCCCGTCGCCCTGTCCTACGAACTCTTCCCGCCACGTTCGCCAGCGGCTGCTGAGTCGCTCTGGGCCACCATCGGGGAACTGGAAGCCACCAGCCCCGACTACGTGTCCGTCACCTACGGCGCGAGCGGCTCGAACCGGAACACCGCCGTCGAACTCATCAACCGCCTGGTGCAGGAAACCACGCTGCGCCCGCTGGCGCACCTGACCTGCGTAGGCAACACCCCCCAGGAGCTGGCCGAAATCATCGGCGAACTGCTCGACGTCGGCGTGCGCGGCATTCTCGCCCTGCGCGGCGACCAGCCCAGGGACGGCGGCGCGCCGGCCGATGGCTCGCTGCGCTACGCCCAGGACCTGATCGAGCTCATCCGCCGCGTCGAGCAGCGACGCTCGGCTCTGCTCTGCGCCGGCAAGGTGGCGGTCGGCGTCGCGGCCTACCCCACGCGGCACCCCGAATCCCCGAGTGAGGCGCACGACGTCGAGGTGCTGCTGGCCAAGCAGCGCTCCGGCGCGGACTTCGCCATCACCCAGGTCTTCTTCCACACCGAGCAGTACGCCAAGCTGCTGTCCCGGGCACGCCGGGCCGGCGTCACCATCCCGATCGTCCCCGGGGTCATGCCGCTGACCAGCATCCGGCGGCTCACCCGGCTGGGCGAACTGACCGGCGTCGAACCGGCGCCGGAGCTGATTGAGCGGCTGGCCGCCGCCGATACCGACGCCGAACGCAACCGGATCGGGGTAAGCGCCACCGTGGACCTGGCCAACGCGGCCCTGGACGCCGGGGCCCCGGGCCTGCACCTGTACACGTTCAACGAGCACGCCAGTGCCCTCGAGGTGCTGGACAAGCTCGCGCTTCCCCGCCCTCGAAGCGGCAACCGGCACAGTAGCCACCAGCGCCCGGCTGGCCGCCGCCAGCTCGCCAGCTGACGGCGCCGGTAGACACAACTTTCCTCTGCACCGCACCACCAACTCTTAGGACTTCCCATGACTGACCACAACACCGCTGTCCCCACCCCGTTCCCGGCCGCCTCGATCCTGGGCTACCCGCGCATCGGCCGCCGCCGCGAGCTCAAGAAGGCCGTCGAGGCCTACTGGGCCGGCAAGATCGACGCTGCCGCCCTGGACGCCGCCGCCAAGGAGATCCAGCTGGGCACCGCCAAGCGCCTCCAGGGCCTCGGCCTGACCGAAGCCGCCGCCGTCCCCGGCACTTTCTCCTACTATGACCAGGTGCTCGATGCCGCCGCCCACCTCGGCGCCGTTCCGGCCCGCTTCGGAAACCTCCTCGACGCCGAGGGCCAGCTGGACATCGACGGCTACTTCACCCTGGCCCGCGGCACCAAGGACCAGCAGCCGCTGGAAATGACCAAGTGGTTCGACACCAATTACCACTACCTCGTCCCGGAAATCGGCCCCGAGACCAGCTTCGCGCTGACGTCCAACCGGATCGTCGAAGAATTCGAATACGTCCTGGCCAACGGGGTGGAGACCCGCCCGTACATCGTCGGCCCGGTCACCTTCCTGCTGCTGAGCAAGGCCTCCGACGACGCTCCGGCCGGGTTCAACCCGCTGTCCCGCCTCGAGGACGTCCTCCCCGTCTACACCGCACTGCTGGAAAAGCTCGCCGCGGCCGGCGCCAGCTGGGTCCAGCTCGACGAGCC
The DNA here is from genome assembly GCF_056394105.1 of Arthrobacter sp. 10T419. Classification (NCBI taxonomy): domain Bacteria; kingdom Bacillati; phylum Actinomycetota; class Actinomycetes; order Micrococcales; family Micrococcaceae; genus Arthrobacter; species Arthrobacter sp. 10T419. The sequence continues at coordinate 270,330 of NZ_JBFTHF010000002.1, forward strand.
CGCCCTCGTGGTGGACCAGGACACCCCCGCCGACGAGATCCAGGCCGCCGTCGCCCGCTCCTACGAGGTGCTCGCCGCCGCCGCGGACCGTCCGCAGCTGTTCGTCTCCACCCCCTACGGTGCGCTCAACGGCCAGCTCGGCACCCTCGCGGCGACCGCCATCGATGCCCTGCACCTGGACGTCTTCAAGGGCGACGTCCCGTCCGCCGCCGCCCTCGCCGCGCTGGGCGACAAGACCCTCGTGGCCGGCGTCGTGGACGGCCACAATATCTGGCGCAATGACCTGTCGGCCTCGGCCGCGAAGATCGCCGAGCTGCAGAAGTCGGTGGCGAAGCTCGCCATCAGCACCTCCACGTCCACCCAGCACGTCCCGCACGACGTCGACGAGGAAGTCCAGCTCTCCGCGCAGCTGCGCAGCTGGCTGGCCTTCGCCGACCAGAAGGCCACCGAGGTCATCACCCTCGCCGGGCTGCTGAGCGATGCCGACGCCGTCCGCCCGGCCATCGAGGAGGCCACCCGCATCATCGCCTCCCGCGCGGAGGCCGAGGGTGTCCGCCGTGCCGAGGTCCGTGCCCGCACCGCTGCCCTGACCGACGCGGACTTCAGCCGCTCCGCCTACGCGATCCGCGAAGCCGCGCAGACCGAGGCGCTGCACCTGCCGCCGCTGCCCACCACCACCATCGGCTCCTTCCCGCAGACCTCCGAGATCCGCACCGCCCGGGCCCGCGCCAACAAGGGCGAGCTCAGCACCGAACAGTACGAGCAGCTCATGAAGGATGAGATCAAGCGCGTCGTGGAGCTGCAGGAGGGGCTCGGCTTCGACGTCCTGGTCCACGGCGAACCCGAGCGCAACGACATGGTGCAGTACTTCGCGGAGAACCTCGAAGGCTTCGACGTCACCGTGCACGGCTGGGTTCAGTCCTACGGCTCGCGCTGCACCCGCCCGTCCATCCTCTGGGGCGACGTCACCCGCAGCGCCCCGATCACGGTGGAATGGGCCCGCTACGCGCAGTCGCTGACCAGCAAGCCGATGAAGGGCATGCTCACCGGGCCGGTCACCATCCTCGCCTGGTCCTTCGTCCGCGACGACCAGCCCCTCGGCGAGACCGCCAACCAGGTGGCCCTCGCGCTCCGCGACGAGATCGCGGACCTGGAAGCGGCCGGTATCAAGGTCATCCAGGTCGACGAGCCGGCCCTGCGCGAGCTCCTGCCGCTGCGCAAGGCGGACCAGGCCGCTTACCTGGACTGGTCCGTGAAGTCCTTCCGCCTCGCCACCGCCGGCGCCGCGGACGCCACCCAGGTCCACACGCACCTGTGCTACTCCGAGTTCGGCGCCATCATCGAAGCGATCGACGGCCTGGACGCCGACGTGACCTCGATCGAGGCCGCCCGCTCCCGCATGGAGGTTGTGCACGACCTCGAATCGCACGGCTTCGGCCGCGGCGTGGGCCCGGGCGTCTACGACATCCACTCGCCGCGCGTCCCGGGCGAGCAGGAAGTCACCGAACTGCTCAGCACCGCGGTCAAGCACGTCCCGTCCCGCCAGCTCTGGGTCAACCCGGACTGCGGCCTGAAGACCCGCGGCTACGCCGAGACCGAGGAGTCGCTGCGCAACCTGGTCACGGCCACCAGGACGGTCCGCGCGGAAGTGCTCGAAGCGGCCAAGTAGCACGCAGCTGGCCCGGCGGTCGCTGAACGGTCGGCGGCTTAACCGACGACGGCGGCCGGTCACCTTCCTAGGTGGCCGGCCGCCGTCGTACGTTTGTCCCATCGGCTGCTGAGCAGGGGCCCCTGTCAGCGCTCAGAAGGGCCGCTGCGGAACAATAGATTCAGGATTCCCAGAGGATCTCGTCGTCAACCACGCCGTCCTCGTCCGCGGAGGCCACCAGTACCTCGTCGGAGAAGTGCGCGCCCAAGGTGAAGTCGAGGACGAAGTAGCGCTCCGGCTGGCCCGGGTAGATGCCGACATGGCCGAGCTTCAGGGCCTTGAGGAAGACCTGGTTGGTCAGCTCTGACTTGTCCGTGACGCCGAAGACCTGCTGCAGGTGCTCGGGCTTGATGGCGTTGCAGTGGAAGCGGAGGTATTCCTGCGGGCTGGTGCCTTCCTGCTCCAACTCCTCGGCAATCATTTCGCGGACCTGGTCCACAAGCTCGGGCAGGAAGCGCAGCCGGTAGTCAACCTTGTGCATGGCCGCCTCGTCGAAATGGTCATGCGCGTTGACATTCAGGTCAAGCTCCAGGGGCTGGCCGGCAAGTTCGTGCTTCGCAGCGAAATTATGGTCACGCCCGTGGTTGAGCTCGATCTCTCCAAAGTGCTGGCTCGCTACCTTGCTCATGTCTTCAACATAGTCCTGAATACTGGTCCGTTCCAGCATTGGCCGGCATTTATCCGATACCGCCCCTGAACTCCGGCAGGGGAACGGTACATTGATCGGATGCAAACAGTTGCCGCCACCGTCGCCCGCGCCCGAGATTTTTTTGACAGCGGAACCACCCGCCCGCTGGCGTGGCGGCTGGAGCAGCTCGGCAACCTGCGGCGGATGCTCATCGAGCGGCGCCGGGAGTTTGCCGCCGCACTGGCCCGCGACCTGGGCAAACACGAAACCGAGGCGCAGCTAACGGAAATCGGGTTTGTCACGGCGGAAGCCGCGCACCTGGAGAAGCACCTCGAAGCCTGGCTGCGGCGGCGGCCGGTGTCCGTCCCGCTGGCGGTCCAGCCGGCGAAGGCCTGGACCGAACTCACCCCGCTGGGCGTGGTCCTGGTGATCGGCCCATGGAACTATCCGCTGCAGCTGCTGCTCGCCCCGCTGGCCGGCGCCCTGGCCGCGGGCAACGCCGTGGTGCTCAAGCCCAGTGAGCACGCCCCCGCCACCTCCGCCGCCCTGGCCCGCTGGATTCCGGAATACCTGCCCGGCGCGGCCCAGGTGGTCGAGGGCGGCATCCCCGAGACCACGGCGCTGCTGGCGGAGCGCTTCGACCACATCTTCTTCACCGGGGGCGAGGCCGCGGCCAAGGTGGTGCTCCGCGCCGCAGCCGAGCACCTGACGCCGGTGACCCTGGAACTGGGCGGCAAGTCCCCGGTGTATGTGGATGCCTCCACGGACCTGGCCGGCGCCGCCAAACGGATCGCCTGGGGCAGGTTCATGAATGCCGGGCAGACGTGTGTCGCTCCCGACTACATTCTGGCCACGGAGGACGTCCTGGTGCCGCTGGAACGCGAGCTGGTCAAGGCCATCAAGGCGCTGTTCGGCACGGATTCCGCGCGGAGCGAGTCCTACGGCCGGATCGTCAACGACCGGCACTTTGCCCGGCTCGCCGCGCTCGCGGACAGCAGCACGGTGGTCCACGGCGGTGAGCGCGACGCCGGCAGCCGGCACTTCGCTCCGACGCTGCTGCGCCCGGCGCCCGGGGATGCCGTGATGGGGGAGGAGATCTTCGGCCCGCTGTTGCCGCTGGTGCCGATCAGCGGCCGGGACGAGGCGATTCGGACGATCAACGCCGGAGCCAAGCCGCTGGCCCTGTATGTGTTCAGCAACGACGCCGACACGCGCCGGGCGTTCGCCGAACAGACCTCCTCGGGGGCGCTGTGCTTCGACGTGCCGGCCGCGCACCTGACCGTTCCCGGGCTGCCCTTCGGCGGGGTGGGCGGCAGCGGCATGGGCGCCTACCACGGCGAACACTCGCTGCGGACGTTCTCGCACGAGCGCTCCACGCTCTCCAAACCGCTCTGGCCGGACACCCTGGCGCTGATCTATCCGCCGTACACAAGGGCGAAGCACCGGATCATCAGCACGCTCGTGGCGCCGGCCGGGAAGACCGGAAAGTCCCGGAAGTCCCGGAAGCCGGCGGAGAAGCCGGGCCGGTCCTAGCGCTCAGTCCCGGCGCGTGGTTCCGAGTTTGTGGAGCGTGTCGGCCAGCAGTTCCACGAACAGCTGGACCTGGGCCGTCTGCTTCTCCTTGGGCAGCAGCGCGAAGACGTTGCGGGCCAGCCGGATCTCGGGGACATCCAGCACCACCACCCCGGCCGGCCGGTGCAGCAAGGCCAGCTCGGGGACCAAGGCCGCGCCCAGGCCGGCAGCGGCCATTTCCAGGCTGGCGTGGAAATCGTCGCTGTAGGCCACTACGCGCGGGTGCAGGTTGCAGCTGGCGAAGAGCCGTTCGATCACCGTGGCGTCGGAGGTGCCGGGGTGGTGCATGATCCAGGGCATGTCGGACAGGTGGTCGGCCGCCACCTTGGATTCGGGGCCGATGCCCCAGGCCGCGGGCAGCACCACCCGGAAGTCGTCGTCGCCGATCCACTGCCGGTTCACCGTATGCGGCCAGGCGAGGCCGGACTGGCCCACCTGGTAGACCAGCGCGACGTCGAGCTCGCCGCCGGTGCGCAGCCCCTGGATGGTCTGGCCCGGCTCGGCCACGGAGACCCGCAGTTCGATGCCCAGCTTCTTCCACGCCGGATTCTGCAGGATCCGGGGGAGGACGTACGTGGCCAGGCTGGGGAAGATGCCGAGCCGGAGTTCCTGGCTGGCACTGTCGTGGGTCCGGGCCGCCGCCGCCATCAGCGCGTCGATGTCGGTGAGGACCTTGGCCGCATGCCGGGTCATCACGACAGCGGCCTCCGTCGGGTTGATGCTGCGGGCCGAGCGCTGAAACAGGGCCACCCCGGTGTCCCGCTCCAGGGCTGACATCTGCTGCGACACCGCCGAGGCGGTGTAGCCCAGCCGCGTGGCGGCCGCCGCGAACGAGCCCAGCCGGACCACTTCCACGAGCGTTCGGAGGTGCACGGGGTTGATCAAGGGCGGCCCTTCGGTGGTTACGGTGAGGCGGGAGCGAAATCCCGCTTCATTCTGGCACATTGGTGTGCAGGCAGCCGCTGGGAAATCGGACTCATCCGGCCGCCCCGCGGTTACGAATTGCCCATAAGACGGTCCACCAGGACGATTCAGGCGAAGCAACAGGAGCAGACCAGTGCAGCAAGCATCAAGCATCCCGGACGGACGGCGCGTCGCCGTGATCGGAAGCGGGGTTGCCGGACTGACCGCCGCCTACGTCCTGAACCGGCGCGACCACGTGACGGTGTTCGAAGCGGATGCACGGCTTGGGGGCCACGCCCACACGCACGACGTCGGCCAGGCCGACGGCTCCGTCCTGGGGATCGACACCGGCTTCATCGTCCACAACAACCGGACCTACCCCACCCTGCTGCGGCTGTTCAAGGAACTGGGCGTGCAGACCCAGGAATCGGAAATGAGCATGTCCATCCGCTGCGACGGCTGCGGACTGGAATACGCGGGCGCCCGGGGCGGCGCGCGGGGCATCATCCCGAGGCCCTCCACCCTGCTGCGCGGCAGCTACCTGCTGATGCTGCTGGAGGTCACCCGCTTCTACCGCCGGGCCCGGGCCCTGCTGGCCGAGGCCGACGCCGCCACCGGCACCGGCACGGCTGCGCCCGAGCTGACCCTCGGCGAGTTCCTGGACCGGGAGAAGTTCAGCAGCTACTTCGTCGTCCACTTCATGACCCCCGTGGTCAGCGCAGTGTGGTCCTGCGACCCCACCACCGCCCTGGCCTACCCGGCCCGCTACCTCTTCACCTTCCTCGGCCACCACGGGCTGCTCGGCGTGAAGGGCTCCCCGCAATGGCGCACGGTCACCGGCGGCTCGCGCAGCTACGTGGATAAAGTCGCCGCKACACTGCCGGACATCCGCCTCTCCAGCCCGGTCACACGGGTCCGCCGCCACGCCGGCGGGGTGGAAGTCACCACCGGGGAGAGCACCGAGCAGTTCGACGCCGTCGTGATCGCCACCCATCCGGCGCAGGCGCTGCGGATGCTCGAGGACGCCACTGCCGCCGAGCGCGAAGCCCTGGCCGGCATGCCCTACTCGGTCAACCACACGGTCTTCCACCGCGACGACGCCGTGCTGCCCGCCAGCGACAATGCCAAGGCGTCCTGGAACTACCGGCTGCCCTCGTGCGACGCCCGCCCCGACCGGGTCCTGGTCAGCTACGACATGACCCGCCTGCAGCGTCTGGAACCGGCGGACGGTAAGCGTTACATCGTCAGCCTGGGCGAGTCGGAGCTGATTGGAGACGGCACCGTCCTGGAGCGGATGGTCTACGAACACCCGCAGTACACGCCGGATTCACTGCGCGCCCAGCAGCAGATCCTGGGCCTTGGCGACGGCAGCCTGGCGTTCGCCGGCGCCTACCACGGCTGGGGCTTCCATGAGGACGGCGCCCTCTCCGGCGTCCGCGCCGCAGGGAAGCTGGGACGCGAGTGGGAACCCGCCGGTGTTGCCGAAGTGAAGGCGGCTTCCTTGCAGGCGGCTGCCCAGGAGGGTGCATGAGCAGTCAGGCAGCCATTTACCGCACGTCGATCGCGCACGTGCGCCGCACCCCGCTGCACAATGCCTTCACTTACCGCAGCTACAGCTGGTATGTCGACGTCGATTCCCTCCCCAGCCTGCCGCGCTGGCTCGCCCCGCTGGCCGGCTTCTGCGTGGCGGACCACCTCGGTGACCCGGACGGAACGCTGCGCGGCAACGTGGAACGTTATCTCGCCACCCAGAACATTGAGCTCGACGGCGGGCGCATCACCATGCTAGCCAGCGCGCGCGTCTTCGGCCACGTCTTCAACCCGCTCAGCCTGTTCTGGTGCCACGACGCCGCGGGGGAGCTGCGCTGCGTCGTCGCCGAGGTCCACAACACGTACGGGGAACGACACTGCTACCTGCTGGAGACCGACGACGCCGGACGGGCCACCGTACCCAAGGCGTTCTACGTCTCGCCGTTCAACGACGTCGACGGCCAGTACCGGATGAAGCTGCCGGAACCCGCCGAGCGGCTCGCCGTCTCGATTGTCCTGGAGCGGGACGGGCAGAAGCCGTTCGTCGCGACGGTGGACGGCAGCCGCCGCGACGCCACCGTGCCGAACATCCTGGCCGCGGCGCTCGCCGTCCCGCTGGCGCCGCTGCGGGTGGCCGCGCAGATCCGCTGGCAGGGAATCAAGCTTTGGGCACGTCGGTTGCCCATCATCAAAAGACCACACCACCCCTCACAGGAGGCAGTCCAGTGACCATGACCGAAGCGACCGGGTCCCAGCCTGCGCAGACGAACACCACGCAGGCGAACACGGCACAGACGAACACATCCGCGAACCCGTCGGTGCCCTACACGGTTCCGCAGCCGCCGGCGGCTATCGACGCCACGATCTGGCCCAGCATCGCGGCCGTGCCCTCCAGCCTCAAGGCCCGGCTGGCGGGGAAGGCCGCCGATGCGATCTTCCGTGCCGCGGTGCGCCGCCTCCCGCTGGAGGTGCGCTACCCCGACGGCTCCGTCCTCGGGAGGGCGGCATCCGGCCAGGCCGGGCCGGGCCAGTCCTTCCCGGTGATGACGATGAACCGTCCGGAGGCATTCGCTGCCCGGCTCGGCGACGGCGGGCTGATCGGCCTTGGTGAGTCCTACATGGCCGGGGACTGGGACGCGGACGACCTGACCGCCGTGATGGAGGTCTTCGCGGCCCGGGCCGGAACACTCGTACCTGAGCCGTTGCAGAAGCTCCGCGGCCTGTACCTGCCCCGGACGCCGCGCACCGAGCGGAACACGGAGCAGAACACCCGCTCCAACATCTCCCGGCACTACGACCTGTCCAACGAGCTCTTTGCCACGTTCCTGGACAGCACCATGACCTACTCCAGCGCCCTCTTCCCGGAGAGCGGCGACGCGTTGCGGAATGTTGCCTGGGACGGCCTGGCCGCCGCGCAGCAGGCGAAGATCGACCGGCTGCTGGACAAGGCCGGTGTCACGGAGGGAACCCGCGTGCTGGAAATCGGCACCGGCTGGGGTGAACTTGCCCTCCGGGCCGCGGCCCGCGGGGCGACGGTCTACTCCGTGACCCTCTCCAGCGAGCAGCAGGAACTGGCGCGACAGCGCGTGGCCGAAGCAGGCTACGCCGACGCCGTCACGATCGAGCTCAAGGATTACCGCGCCGTGGAAGGCGAGTACGACGCCGTCGTCTCCGTGGAGATGATCGAGGCGGTCGGCTACGAGTACTGGGCCACCTACTTCCAGACGATCGAGCGCGTCCTGGCCCCCGGCGGCAAGGTCGCCATCCAGGCCATCACTATCGGCCACGACCGGTTGATCGCCACCCGGACCAGCTACACCTGGGTGCACAAGTACATCTTCCCGGGCGGCGTCATCCCCTCGGTCCGGGCGATCGAGGAGATCACCGAGAAGCAGACCGGGCTCCGGGTCCGCGAACGCCTCGCCATGGGCGAACACTACGCCCAGACCCTGCGGCTCTGGGAGGAACGCTTCATGGCCCGCGCGGAGGAGGTCCGCGCCCTCGGGTTCGACGAAATCTTCCAGCGGATGTGGCTGTTCTACCTGTGCTACTCCCGCGCCGGCTTTGAGACCGGTTACCTGGACGTGCAGCAGATCGTGCTGGACAAGGTTTCCAGCAAGACTGCCGCCGGTAAGGCAGCGGCCAAGGTTTCCAGCGAGCGGACCGCAGGATGACGGCGGCGCTTGCAACCATGATCGCTGACGTCCTTCGCCCGGTGGTCGGCGGTGAACTCCCCGTCCGGCTCGTCGTGTGGGACGGCAGCGAGGCTGGTCCGGCCGGGGCTCCGGTGGTGCGGCTCAACTCCCCGGATGCCATCCGCCGGCTGCTCTGGGCGCCGGGGGAGCTGGGTGCCGCGCAGGCTTACGTCACCGGAGAACTCGACGTCGACGGCGACCTGAACTCGGCGCTTGAGCACCTCTGGAAGGTGGTCCGGGACCGCGGTCTGTCCGGCGTCCGGCCCACCCCGTCCATTCTGGCCGGCGTCGGCCGGATCGCTAAGGCTGCCGGCGCCTTGGGCGCGCCGCCCGAACCGCCGGCCAGCCAGGCCCGGGTGAAGGGCCGGCTGCACAGCCTGATCCGTGACCGCGCCGCCATCAGCCACCACTACGACCTCAGCAACGACTTTTACGCGCTGATCCTGGACCCGCAGATGGCGTATTCCAGCGGCTACTGGATGGATTCCCGCGGGAACGCCGCCCCAGGGTATGGGCTCGAGGACGCCCAGCGGGACAAGCTGGATCTGGTCTGCCGCAAGATCGGGCTGAAGCCGGGGATGCGGCTGCTCGATATCGGCTGCGGCTGGGGATCGCTGAGCCTGCATGCGGCGCAGCACTACGGCGTCGACGTCGTCGGTGTCACCCTGTCGGTCGAGCAGAAGGCGTTCATCGACGCGCGGATCAAGGAGCGAGGGCTGGAGGGCCGGGCAGACATCCGGGTGCAGGACTACCGCGAGATCCCGGACGGCCCGTTCGACGCCGTGGCATCGCTCGAGATGGGCGAGCACGTGGGGCAGCGTAACTACCCCATCTACGCCGCCGCGCTGTTCAACAACGTGGTCCCCGGCGGCCGCGTCCTGGTGCAGCAGATGTCCCGTCGCGGCAAGCACCCCGGGGGAGGGCCGTTCATCGAGTCGTTCATCGCCCCGGACATGCATATGCGCCCGGTCGGGGAGACGCTGGGGTTCCTGGAGGGCGCCGGTCTTGAGGTCGAGGCCGTCGAGGCGATGCGCCGCGACTACGTCCGCACCCTTGAGGCCTGGTACGCGCGGTTCGAGCAGAACCACGACGCCGCCGTCGCGATGATGGGTGAGGAGATCGCCCGGGTATGGCGGCTGTACCTGGTGGGCGCACTGCGCAGCTTCGCGGAGGGCCGGATGGGCGTGGAACAGATCCTCTGCAGCCGGCCGGACTAACAGTTCCGGAAGCTCCACCCTAGAAGGACTTGGCCAGCAGCTTCGCGAACATCCCGGGCGCCTGCTGCACGCCGCTGCAGTTGCTGGAAGCGCTGCTGCCTTCTTCGGGCCGGCTGGCGGAAGTGCAGGCGATGTCCCGGTTCAGCGACCACATGGACATCCGCGCGATGCCGCGTTCCGCGGCGAAGCTGTTCAGGCCTTCGGCGTCCGCGAGGGTGAAGACCTGGCCTTTCACATCGTTCACCCCGATCATCGGGGTGAGCCCGATCCGCTGCCACAACGCCGCATCGTCGAGCGGCTTGCCGGCTTGCTTGTACAGTGCACCCAGAGTCTGGTGGGTAGCCTCGGCAGCGCTTTTTGCCGCGGCGAGCATCGTCTGGCCAGGCGCGAGCGGTTCAAAGTCCATCACCATGATGTTGACGCCGGCGAGTTCGACTCCGGCATCCAGCATGGCTGTCACGGACTTTTCGCCGTCTGTCGTCAGGCCCTGCATCGACACGGGAAGGGTCAGCCAGACCTTCAACGGGTTGACGGCAGGACTGTCGGCCTGAAGCTTCGCGGCGGCCGCGGCACGTCGTGTTGCCGCGGCCTGATCGCTCAAGCCCGCGCCTTCTATGTCGAAGTCCAGGGTGTCGAGTCCGTACTTGGTGATGACCGCCGCGTAGGCCTTCACCAGCGCGCCGAGGTCGGTGCAGGTTTCGGCGAGCTCCTTGCCGAGCTGTCCTCCGAAAGAGACAGCTATGTCATTGCCGGCCTTGCGGAATGATTTGATCTGGTCGTCCACGCTCAGCTTGGCGCCGGCCTGGTCAAGCGTGTGTACGCCGTCCCAGGAGGGTTGGCAGGTATTTTTCGGATGTGCGCCAACAAAGGACAGAACCGTGGTGGCGGCTCCGTGAAGTGCCGTGTCCTGTAGGCGCAGGCTCGGGAGGAGCGTGACGTCGAGGTAGCCGCCGAACCACTGAGGGGCCGGCGCGGACTGGCTCCTGCGCGGCTCCTGTCCGTAGTTGGTCGGCGGTGCCGGAGAACAAGCGGCAACCGCCAACACTACGGCGGAGGTGGCGAGGACCCCGCTCCGGCTGCGGGAGCGGGGCCTATTCCGTCGTTGCATGAATGCTTCCTCCGTCCGCCACGAGGGCCGTCCCTTTCTTCGCCACGGATCCCGCCAACGGCCCTAGGCTACAACGGGGCCAGCTGGTCCGCATGCGCCGGGGCGAGGGCACCCAGTTTTGCCTGGCCCGTCGGCATCAGGACGCTGTTGGTGCGTTCGGGCCTGTACCAGCCGACGGCGGTGCCCCGCAGGGCCAGAATCGCGGACCCGAACACCACGTAGGCGCGGAGGGGTTCGTAGATGAGCCGGTAGATGGGGACCATGAGGAGGTGCATCGGGCTCTCATGGACCATCAGCACGGCCACTATCGAGATGATCATGTGGGTTGCGGCGACGAACACCGAGAACGCGGCGACGGCCTGCCATTCGCCGCGGGCCAGGCTGGTCACAGCCACAATGACCGTCAGGGGCATGAAGACCAGCGGAACCAGCACCGAGATCAGGGCGTAGGGCATGGTCAGCATGCCGAGGGCGCCGAACCGGGGATTGAAGAGCATCGAGCGGTGCTTGTAGAGCGTCTGGATGTTGCCATAAGTCCAGCGGAGCCGCTGCTTGAACAATCCCCGCAGGGTCATGGGCGCTTCCGTCCATGCCACGGCGGAGTTCTCCTGCACGATGCTGTAGCCGAGCCGCTGCAGGGAGAGGGTGAGGTCAGCATCCTCTGCGAGCGTGTCGTGGGAGTAGCCGCCTGCCTGGATGAGTGCCTCCCGCCGCCAGGCTGCGCAGGCGCCCGGGACAATCGAGATCGCTCCCATCAGGCCCTCCGCCATTCGGGTGACGCAGATGCCGGAGAGATATTCAAGGCTTTGCCAGGCAGTCAGGAGATTGCGGCGGTTTCCGACTTTCACGTGCCCGGCGACTGCTCCGACGATCTTGCCGTTGCGCGGCGCCAGGAAATGGCGGGCAAACATCTTGATGGTCTGGGGTTCAAACAGCGTGTCACCGTCGAGGGTGACCACAATTTCTCCGCGGGACTGGGCTATTCCGTGGTTACTGGCGGCGGACTTTCCGCCGTTGGGCTGGTCGATGACGCGCAGTTGCGGCCAGGTCTGGGCGTATTCGGAAAGAACCGCCAAGGTGCCGTCGGTAGAGCCGTCATTAATGGCGACGACTTCCATCCGGGGGTAGTCGCTGGCTCTAAGGGCATCCAATGTTTTGGCCACGACAAGTTCTTCGTTGAACACCGGCAGGACGACGCTGACGAACGGCCACTCTTCCTCCTTGACGTCCGCCCAAAGACGTTTCTTCTGCCGCTGATTGTTGATGACGGCGAGGACCACGTAGAGGAACGTCAGGACGGTCAGCGAGCCGATTCCGAACCAGAAAAGCCAGGTGAGGACCACGTTCGGAGTCACTAGATACGTCGTCATCGCGGCCAGGGTCGCATCGTCCTCCACGGCGGCCTTGGCGTCCGACTGGGGAATGTATTCGGGCGGAAGCAGCGGCTCGACCGTGGTGAAGGTGTAACCCATAGCTTTTGCCTGCGGGATGAAAGTCTTCAGCATTTCGATCGTTGCGCTGCGATCACCGCCGCCGTCGTGAACCAGGACAATGTGCCCTTGTCCGTCCAGTTTCTGCGCCTTGATCGGAACGCCGGGGGCGTAGGACCAGTCACGCGTATCAAAGTCCATGTTGATGTGGAGGAACCCCAACTGCTGGGATTGCAGGAGGGCCAATGTGTTGTTTTCCGGGTCTCCGGTGGGGATCCGGAACAGCCGTGTTCCATAGTTGTCTGCGGCACGCATAACCCGGTCCGCCCCGATAATTTGCTGGCGGTTAAACGGGTCGTCGTGAGCCCAGAAATCGATGTGGGACATCGTGTGGTTTCCGACCATATGACCTTCCTGGGTCATGCGGCGGAAGATATCCGGGTACTTCACGATGTTGTCGCCAACCGTGAAGAACGTCGCCGGCACGCCTTCTTTGGACAGCAAATCCAGAATTTGCGGCGTATTCCGCGGGTCCGGCCCATCATCGAAGGTCAACATCAATGTGTGGTCCGCCGGCTTCCCAAAAGTTTCCATGGCGTAGGGGCTGTTGCCGATCAGCTCAATTTCCTCGGCGGTGGCCTCCCTCCAGATGGTGTTGCTGAAGGGATCCTTGAGGAAGACTTTGCCGCCTCGCCGCTCGATGAGCGCTATCCGGTCGAAGGCGAAGCCGCCTTCAGGGCCGATTCGGGGAATGTTGCGCAGATCCTGGGTGGACAGCAATTTCCGGGGATACTCCACGGACTGGTTCTCCGCTGCTTTCCATACCGGGGCGCTGGCAGCGGGCAGGATCCACACGACCGACAGGACGATCAACAGCACGCTCGCCACCAGGGCGACGAGGATGCGTCGCCACCGTTTTCCACTGGGATCGAAGAAGACCGGTGCAGTGCCGGAAACTGGGGATATTTTCTTCATGGATTGCCTCGACAGGGAATCTGGTGTGATGAAGTCCCGACCGGAGTCAGGGCGTGAGCGCCAGCGCTCGTGCCCGGGGGTCAAACCCGGAATTGGCGACCAACTCGCGGAGGGAAAAATCGGCGCTCATCTGATCTCTCCCTTGAAGCCGCGGGAGCCGCCGGTTCGCGGCGTCCCCCTATGCCTTCGAGGTTAGGAGCGCCCGATGGGGTCACACACGCGTAGGAAACACCCGCGTTTTAAGAGTGGTTCTACTTGGTTTGAGGGGCCGACTACCGCGATTGGTGGCGACGAGTCGAGTAAGCGCGGAGGGGCACAACTGGGGTGCCGCCGGACTCTGAGAGACGGGTGAAGCTTGCGTCTATCGCCGCAGCCGGGCCGACGGGTAGCGTTCTAGGTACGTGGTCCGAATTAGTGGAGGCAGATGCCGAATGCGCAGAGAGATGGGACTGGCCGCGGGCTTGCTGTCGGTTGTCCTGGCTGCCGCCGCGTGCGAGGGCGCGCCGCCGTCGCCACCGCCTTCTCCTTCGTCATCGGGGCTCTCGGCCGTCCCGGACACGTACATCACGGCCTATACCTGGTTCGACAACACGCCCGAGGGCTCCCCGGACATCAGCCACCCGGTGCTGCACAAGAAGGCGGGCGGGGCAGGGACCTACGCGGATCCGGTGACGATCGCCGTCGGGCACTCCCTGGAGACAGGCCAGGATGTCCTTGATTTCCCGGCCGGCACCCGGATCTACTTACCCGACGTCCGCCGGTACTTCATCGTGGAGGACACCTGCGGGGACGGCCCCACCCCGGAGGACGGGCCCTGCCACGCACTGGCGGCCAGGCACGGGGGTGCATCCAGCTGGCTTGATGTCTGGATTGGCGGCGAGGGGGAGAGCGAGTCATTTGCCAGGCGCTGCGCGGACCAGGTAACCGGTGTCCGGGCCGCCGTCTTCCACCCTGCGGACAACTACGTCGTGGCTTCCGGGGTGGGTGTGATCCACGACGGCAAGTGCGATAGCGGCTACGGCAATCAGCTCGTCACCACGTCACCGTCCCCGAAGGCCCGCTGATTTCCTGCGCCGAGTTTGAAAACAGGTCAAAGGACCCTGTCGATTGGCCTCTCCGCGCTTGCCAAGGTAACGTTTGGGTTACCGGTTGGTACACACGCCCGACAGAACATCCAGAATGCTCTTGCGTGTGGTAATCCCCTCGGCGAGGCGTCTTAGCGCTCCGCATGCCGTGACCAACTCCGGGCAGGAACCATCCCCAGGGACTGCCCGTTTTCCGCACCCCATGAAAAGGCTTTATTTTCCATGCGCAGAAATACTCTGCTGGCCGCCGGCATGCTCTCGGTCCTCCTCGCCACCTCGGCGTGTGGCGCCGAAACCGGCGCCTCCAATTCATCCGCCCAGTCTTCCGGAGCGGCAAACGCCGGCGTTGAGGTTTCGGCCGCTGCCGACAAGCCGTCCGCCKAGGTCGGCGCCTCGCAGCGGGCCGCTGCCGAGAAGGCCAAGGTTGCAGCTGTAGCCGCCAAGAAGGCCAAGGCGGCAGCAGCGCAGAAGGCCGCGGCTCAGAAAGCCGCAGCCGCTGCAGCAGCCAAAACGGCAGCCGCAGTAAAGACTCCGGTAACTGTTCCCGCCGCACCCGCCGTGCCGGCCGTGGCTCCGAAGCCGGCCCCGGCACCCGTTGTGCCGGCGTCGTCCTCCGAGCGGGTTGTCCACACCACGTACACGACGGCGTACACCTGGTACGACAACACACCGGTGGGCTCAGCCACGATCAGCCACCCCATTCTGCACAGCACGGCCGGGGGCACCGGCACCTACAACGACCCGATCACCATCGCCGTGGGTCATTCCACTGCCACCGGTAAGGACGTGCTGGACTTCCCGGCCGGCACCCGGATCTATCTTCCGGACGTGCGCCGCTACTTTATCGTCGAGGACAGCTGCGGCGACGGCGACGACCCCCAGGGCGGCCCCTGCCACCAGGGCACCAACGTGGAGGGGACCAACTCCACCATCTGGATCGACATGTGGATCGGCGGCCAGAGCATGAGCGCTGACGGTGCCGACAACTGCGCCAGCCGGGTGACGAACGTCCGTACGGCCGTCTTCAACCCTGCAAGCAACTACGCGGTTGCCCCGGGCACGGGCGTGATCCACGACGGCAAGTGCGACGCCGGCTATGGCAACACGCTCCTGAAGCGGTAGCTTTCGGGAGATTGACCTCCGGCTTCGGCCGGAGGCCCTGCGGGGGCTGGCGAGACTTCGCCGGCCCCCGTTTTCTGTTGGCGGGGCCGGTGTTGGGCCGCCCCGTTCCGCTCCGGAGGCCCAAAGACCCTTGTTCCTGGCCTGGGACAACGCAGACTTGGATGGAGTAGTCGCACCCAAAAGGGGAGGGCGCCATGCGTCGGTCCGCACAGTCCGTCAGGGCAGTTTCAGTAGGGTTTTGCGTCGCTTTTCTGCTGGCGTCCTGTTCTTCCCCCAGTGGCCCGCCAACGGGTACCGGGACAGCTACGCCGTCGCAGGCCGCCTCGTCCGCAAGCTCGAAGCCGGGCCTGAAACCGTTGGCCCAGGCTTCACCCCGGCCGACAGGGCAGGCCGACTGGAAGACCTACACGACGCCGGATGGCACGCTTATGTTCGACTACCCGCCGGACTGGACCGTCAAGGACCGGGCCCGCGAGGCAGCGCCCGGGGGAGTCTTCATCGAAGTCCTCACCGGCGCCCGCAAGTCGATCGCCACCCTGCGGACCAACATTGTGACCAAGGCGAACTGCACCCGGAAGTTGCCCTATGCCCTGATGGACTCACAGGAGTTGCCGGCGCTTGCCCGGAACGGTGTAAAGCCGCGCTTTGTGTTCGAGGGCCGGGACGACCATGAGTCCTACCCCTCAAGGCCGGCCCCGTTGTCCTACGGGATCACCTCCGCACCGCTGCCGGCCGGCCCCAGCGCCTGCCCGATTTTCCAGTTCTTCAACTGGCCGCCGGGCGTGGCGGCCTTCAGCGGCGTCTACGATCCGCTCCTTACGACACCGGGGGACACGCCCGACGTCGACACTCCGGAGTCCTATACGGGAACCGAGGAGTACGACTCGCTACGGCAGATGATCACCTCGCTGCGTCCGGCGGACTAGACCCGGCCGGGCGCCACCTGCCGAGGGCAGCGCGCCGCCGCCTCGGGTCCAAACCCGTCCATCCCGGTCCGGACACTCGGGGTGGCTCTTGCTGTGCCTTCGCCCACTGGATGTGGTGCTTCGTGCCACTCCGCGGCCTGCTGCGACGCACCTGCGACACGCCGTCCAAAATGCGACACGCGGGGCGGTTAATTGTGGCTAAGTACTCCACAGGGTGTGGATTTCGTCCTCGAAAACGGCTGAAATCCGGACATTTTGAAGGCCCTGGGCTGTGGATTAAAAGTGGGTTAAATGACATACTTGTAATACATCATCTTGGGGTCCGCGCGGGACTCTTGCACTACATGTAGTATCGACATACAGTTCGAGCGGAGCGGTTGCAGACCGCCAGGCGAGGCCAGTAACGGATAAGGATTCCTGTTCCGGTCAGGCCCCACCGGACACGAACCACAGATTTCAACAAAGGGGACTGAAGGACATGACCGTTACGGTTTACACGAAGCCGGCTTGCGTGCAGTGCAACGCCACCTACCGCGCTCTCGACAAGAAGGGCATCGCCTACCAGAGCGTCGACATCTCCCAGGATGCCGAGGCCCTTGAGCGCCTCAAGTCCCTGGGCTACATGCAGGCCCCGGTCGTCGTCACCGACCAGGATCACTGGTCCGGATTTCGCCCGGACAAGATCGAAGAACTGGCACAGGCTGCCGCCGTCGCGGTCGCCTGAAAGCCAACACACGGCACAAGCACGTCAGATGAGGTGACTCCGATGGCACCGGTTACAGCGGCAACAGCTGACACGCCGCTGGCAGCAGGCGCCGGAGATCCGGACCCGGTCCGAACCACCAGCAGCCACCTCATCTACTTTTCCTCCACCTCCGAGAACACCAAACGCTTCGTTGCGAAGCTGGGTGTCGACGCCGCCCGCATCCCCCTCCACGCGAGGGAACCGGGGCTGGTGGCGACCGAGCCCTACGTGCTGGTGCTTCCCACCTACGGGGGGACCGGGGGAGAAGGATCGGTTCCGAAGCAGGTCATCCGCTTTCTGAACGATCCGAGGAACCGGCAACAGCTCCGTGGAGTGATCGGGGCGGGCAACACGAACTTTGGGGACAACTACTGCATGGCCGGGGACATCGTCGCCGCCAAGTGCCAGGTCCCGCACCTATATCGTTTCGAACTCATGGGGACGCCGGAAGACGTCAGCCGAGTACAACAAGGATTGGAAGAATTTTGGACACGACTGTCGCAGACACCGAAGTGACCGGGGACTCCCACGGCACCGCCGGTACGGCCAGCAATACCGCCGTCGAGAAGCACACCGTAGCTGGCGAGAAGCCGGCCATGCCGGCCGCCTACCAGGGCCTGGGCTACCACGAGCTCAACGCCATGCTGAACCTCTACGGCCCCAACGGCGAGATCCAGTTCGAGGCCGACCGCGAGGCTGCCCACCAGTACTTCCTGCAGCACGTGAACAACAACACCGTGTTCTTCCACGACCTCGAGGAAAAGCTCGACTACCTCGTCAAGAACGAGTACTACGAGCGGGAAACCCTCGACCAGTACACGATGAACTTCATCCGCGAGCTGTTCAACCGCGCCTACAAGAAGAAGTTCCGCTTCGAGACCTTCCTTGGCGCGTTCAAGTTCTATACCTCCTACACGCTCAAGACGTTCGATGGAAAGCGCTTCCTGGAGCGCTACGAGGACCGCGTCTGCATGGTGGCCCTGCACCTGGCCCGCGGCGACGAGAAGCTTGCCCTGCAGATGGTGGACGAGATCATCGAAGGCCGCTTCCAGCCGGCCACCCCCACGTTCCTGAACGCGGGCAAGAAGCAGCGCGGCGAGCTGGTCTCCTGCTTCCTGCTCCGCATCGAAGACAACATGGAGTCGATCGGCCGGTCCATCAACTCCGCGCTGCAGCTCTCCAAGCGCGGCGGCGGCGTCGCGTTCGCACTGACCAACATCCGCGAGGTCGGCGCGCCGATCAAGCAGATCGAGAACCAGTCCTCCGGCGTCATCCCCGTGATGAAGCTCCTCGAGGACAGCTTCTCCTACGCCAACCAGCTCGGTGCCCGCCAGGGTGCCGGCGCGGTGTACCTGCACGCCCACCACCCGGACATCTACCGCTTCCTGGACACCAAGCGCGAGAACGCGGACGAGAAGATCCGCATCAAGACCCTCTCCCTGGGTGTCGTCATCCCGGACATCACCTTCGAGCTGGCCAAGAAGGACGAGGACATGTACCTGTTCTCGCCGTACGACGTCGAAAAGGTCTACGGCATGCCGTTCTCCGACGTCTCGGTCACCGAGAAGTACTACGAGATGGTGGACGATTCCCGGATCAAGAAGACCAAGATCAAGGCCCGCGAGTTCTTCCAGACCCTCGCCGAGATCCAGTTCGAATCCGGCTACCCGTACATCATGTTCGAGGACACCGTGAACCGGGAAAACCCGATCGACGGCAAGATCATCATGTCCAACCTGTGCTCGGAGATCCTCCAGGTCTCCCAGCCGACGACGTACCACGATGACCTGTCCTACGACCAGACCGGCAAGGACATCTCCTGCAACCTGGGTTCGATGAACATCGCCAAGGCGATGGACTCGCCGGACTTCGGCCTGACCATCGAGACGGCCATCCGCTCGCTCTCGGCAGTCTCGGACATGTCCAACATCACCTCGGTGCCCTCGATTGCCCGCGGCAACGACCAGAGCCACGCGATCGGCCTCGGCCAGATGAACCTGCACGGCTACCTGGCCCGCGAGCGGGTCCACTACGGGTCCGAAGAGGGCCTGGACTTCACCAACATCTACTTCTACTCGGTGGTCTACCACGCTGTCCGGGCCTCGAACCTGCTGGCCATCCAGACCGGCCAGACCTTCGGCGGCTTCGAGAAGTCCAAGTACGCGTCCGGGGAGTTCTTCGACAAGTACACGGACCGGGAATGGGTCCCGCAGACGGCGAAGGTCGCCGAACTGTTCGCGCACATCCACATCCCCACCCAGGATGACTGGCGCGAGCTGAAGGCTTCCGTCATGGAGCACGGCATCTACAACCAGAACCTGCAGGCCGTCCCGCCGACCGGCTCGATCTCCTACATCAACAACTCCACCTCCTCGATCCACCCGGTGGCGTCCAAGATCGAAATCCGCAAGGAAGGCAAGCTGGGCCGCGTGTACTACCCGGCGCCGTACCTGACCAACGACAACCTCGAGTACTACCAGGACGCGTACGAGATCGGCTACGAGAAGGTCATCGACACCTACGCCGCCGCCACGCAGCACGTGGACCAGGGCCTGTCCCTGACGCTGTTCTTCAAGGACACCGCCACCACGCGCGACATTAACAAGGCCCAGATCTACGCCTGGAAGAAGGGCATCAAGACCATCTACTACATCCGTCTACGCCAGCTCGCGCTGGAAGGGACCGAGGTAGAGGGCTGCGTCAGCTGCATGCTGTAACCAGCCGCTGAAGGCGTGAGTACGACGGCGGGCGCCTGCCCGCCGTCGTACGCTTTAACTTAGAGAACAACCCAACATTGAGGGGATGACATGACCGAGAAGGTCAAGCTGCTTAGCCACGTCGAGGCGATCAACTGGAACCGGATCCAGGACGACAAGGACGTTGACGTCTGGAACCGCCTGGTCAACAACTTCTGGCTGCCGGAGAAGGTGCCGCTGTCCAACGACGTGCAGTCGTGGGCGACGCTCACCCCGGACGAGCAGCAGCTCACCATGCGCGTGTTTACCGGCCTGACCCTGCTGGACACCATCCAGGGCACCGTCGGCGCCGTCTCGCTCATTCCGGACGCCCTTACCCCGCACGAAGAGGCTGTCTACACGAACATCGCGTTCATGGAGTCCGTGCACGCCAAGAGCTACTCCTCCATCTTCTCCACGCTGGCCTCCACCAAGGAGATCGACGAGGCGTTCCGCTGGTCCACCGAGAACGAGAACCTTCAGAAGAAGGCCCAGATCGTCATGGACTACTACCAGGGCGACGACCCGCTGAAGCGCAAGGTGGCTTCCACGCTGCTGGAGAGCTTCCTGTTCTACTCCGGCTTCTATCTTCCGATGTACTGGTCCTCGCGGGCCAAGCTCACGAACACGGCCGACCTGATCCGCCTGATCATCCGCGACGAGGCCGTGCACGGCTACTACATCGGCTACAAGTTCCAGAAGGGCCTGGAAGGTCTCGCCGAGGAGCGCAAGCAGGAGATCAAGGACTACACGTTCGAGCTCCTCTTCGAGCTGTACGAGAACGAAGTCCAGTACACGCACGACCTTTACGACTCCGTCGGCCTGGCCGAGGACGTCAAGAAGTTCCTGCACTACAACGCCAACAAGGCGCTGATGAACCTGGGCTACGAGGCCATGTTCCCGGCCTCCGTCACCGACGTGAACCCGGCGATCCTGTCGGCCCTGTCACCCAACGCGGACGAGAACCACGACTTCTTCTCCGGGTCGGGGTCGTCGTATGTGATCGGCAAGGCTGTTAACACTGAGGATGATGACTGGGACTTCTAGTAGCAGTTAGGTCCCTGCCTGGTTTGAGCCGGCTGGTCGGTAGAAATCGCTAACTGGGTGAGCCTCGAACGGCCCCGTACGCTGACTCGTGCGGGGCCGTTTCGTGGAATGGCAGCGGTTGACGCAGGGAATACTGCGGGGCCGCTAACGCGTTATGGATCGAACGTGTCGCTCAATTGCCTGTCTGTCTCCTGCGGAAGGGAGTCTCATGTGTTGAATCTTATTTCGAATCGGAAGGACCTCCGACTTTGCGGTAGTCCATTGCTTCGATGTGAGTCCTCCAACCCGCGAATTCTCGGAGATGTTGATAAGCAAATCGAGTAAATCGGACAAGTCGATCCATCGGGCGGGATTGGGCAGCGAACCTAGGTCAGGAGCAGGGATGCCGTTCTCCGCCGTGAAATTTCGTCGGATCTTGTTGGCGTGCCCATTTAACAAGGTCACCAAGGCTTCTTGCGTCGCGGTGGAGTCCGCGAGAATCGCTCTGGCTGTTCTTTCGAATGTGAACAGCGACGAAGCGATTTTCGTCCACTGTGTCGGAGCATCGAGAAAACTGCGTTCCGCCATTTCTACGCAAGTTTTCACGATCGTCTCAGAAACGCCAGGCAGGATCTCTAGGCAATCAGATTGAAGATCGAGACGACCAAGGCCTGAAGCGTGGAGCGTGGCGGCCAGGTTCGCTGGGATTTCATCATAGGGGACTTTGCGTTCGCCTCTAAGAAGAACTGAGGACTCCAGCCATGAGATGCTCTCGGATCCACATTCGATCATCGTCGCGCTGATTCGCTTCGTGAGACAAGCTACCGCATCCTTACCTTTAGCCAGAGACAGATCGGGGAAGATCGAGATCAATTCGGCCGCGGGTCCCGGCATACCTGCTGAAAGCGATACGAGTCGTTTGGCGTTCTCAGGCGAGCTGTGTTCGAGAAGTTGCTCGTATCGCCACGGTCCTCCGATGTACTGCACGCAATCAGTAGCCAGACTGGAGCCGTCGATTGCGGGATAGTGACTTTGAGGCGCGTTGCTGGCAACGATCAAACGTGTACCTCGCATCAAGTGTCGCACTACTGCCGGCCGTAGCTGCCTCATCCAAGTTCTACCGTGATTTATTTTCAATAGGCAGTCAAAATTTACGACGACGAGTATGTCTACTTCAAGGGATTCAATTTCATCGACATCTAGATCGTTGTTGACCTTGATTGGCAATTTTGCACAATCAACGAAATCGATTACGTTGTCCTGAATCTTCGAGCGCTCAAAGTCGCCAAGTAGATCATCAGTCCTATTCAATGCGGAGCAATGCCAAAAGATATGCCGCTTAATTTCAACTGCTTCGAGGAGGGGACGGTACCAAGGAATGTCCATCAAGCCTTGTTCCTTAATTTTGATCCTAGCTGGGTCCACGGCGCGAGAACGATATCATTTCCGTCGTCTATCAAGACCCCGAGATTAATCAAGTTTGATATTTCGTTCGAGAATTGGTCGTCAAGAACATTGAAATCTGAAATTTCAATTCCAAGCTCCAGCACGGAGAGTTCGTCCGAATAAAAGCGATCAAGACTGTCGATCATGCCGTCTACAAGGCTAACGGCAGTTCTTCGCCAATGCCTAAAACTCTCCTGAACGAGGTCGCCAGAAATTTCACGGCTTGCGATATCATTAGACAGTTTCGCCGCCACGAAGCCTGAAAGAGATCTAGTGAGAAACACTTGTCCCCCCGTCTCCGTGTATACGCGACTCAAAGCATCGTGAGTCCAGCGCGCGGCCATTCTTGAGCCGAGCGCCTGAATCATTCGATCTGACTCAGTCCTGGAGATTTCGGCCATAAAAGTCGGCTTCGCCCAAGCAAAGAGAGGGTTCTCCCTGCCGTATAGAGTCGGGTACATAATGGGAGCTGTCGTTATACCGGAGAGAACCACATTGAAGTTCTTGTTCTCTTGGACCAGAGCCCGAAGGGCTCCGAAGAACTCTGGAACGCCGGTTTGGCTCTCCGTAGATTGAGTCTCGGAACCAACTAGTGACTCGACCTCGTCCAGAGCAAGGACCACAGATTTTTGGGGGCCCTGACCGCGCCTGAGAGCCGCACCTATTGCTTGCCTGAGATCCCCCACACTTGAGCTGGACGTTATTGAGGCAAGCTCGTGAGTACGCATGCCGTGTTTTCCGAAAGCGATCTTTAGTTGGTTAGCGACGTCCGAAATTAGTTGCGGAATCTTCTGCTCGGCGGAGCCTGGCAGGACCTCTAGATCCTGAAGTATATAAAGGCTATTCTCCGGATCTCCCAAAACAAACAACCTTCCCAGCTCACTCAACAGGCTGGTCTTCCCCGTCTTCCGCAGCCCAAATACGCCACAGACACGTCCAGATCTAAGCTCTGTAACGAGTCCTCGCAGAGTTTCATGTCTTCCAAAGAACTCATCGCCTGATACGGGCGTTGTTCTGTCATAAGGATTATTTCTCGCGGACGCTGAAACAATCCTGGCTAACAGGTCCTCCGCTGCTTGTTGTGGACTACCGGTAGTGTCCAAGGTCAATACAGAATATGTCTCCCGGAACGTCCAGTCGTCTAGTTTCCGCTGCGCATAAATATCTTTTGTGTGCAACAAATAGATCGATTTATTGCGAGGCCTATCTATATCCTTTGATCTCATGGTGTCTATAGTTCGACTCTGGAGCTCGTGGTAGCGGGTGAAAGCGACATGTATACCTGAACTCAGACCAAGCATGAGTTGTAGAGACGCGTTGAGTTCCATCACAGCATGCCAAACACCGGTCTGGTCATCCCTCTTAGCGTAAGAGTAATCGCATCCGAGGACTTCCATTACCGAGCGATGGAACTCTGCGGCTGGGTAGTCCTTGCACATACGTTTGACGTAGCGAAGCGTGTCCTCGTTTCGCAATACGAATGGTTCCGCTTGGAGGCGGTGGATGAAATCTGACATCAGAAGCTCCTTCGCACGTCTCGGATTATCTTATGTTCACAATCCGTATGCACGTGTCTCTGCAAACCGGGGCGCCATGGATTCCATCTGCTCCATGACCAGCTTGATAGCCTCGGGCTGTTTGTCCGGCGGGTAGCCGAAGCGGACCAAGAGTCGTTTGATCGATGAGCGTAGCTTGGCCCGGACATCGTCTCGCACCGTCCAGTCCGTGCGGACGTCCCGCCGCATCACGGACACCAGCTCGCGGGCGATATCGGCCAGGACGCCCTCGCCCTGGACCTCCACCGCCGATTCATTGGAAGCTACAGCGTCGTAGAAGGCTAGTTCGTCTGTATTTAGTGGGGGAGTGAACTGCGCCCCGCGGTTCCCTTCGGCGGCCACTTCACGCGCCAGCTCCACCAGCTCGGCTATGACCTCTGCCGAAGTGAGCTGCTGGTTGGTGTACTTCTTCAACAACTCGGTGATCCGCTCGGAGAAGGCACGCTGGCGGATCACGTTGTTGCGGGTCGTCTTCGCTGATTCGTCGGCTATTAGCTTCCGCAACGCTTCGATGGCCAGTTGTGGATTTCTTGCCTGCTGGGTCTTAGCGATGAACTCTGGCGTCAGGTCATCTAGGGACGGCTTGGGCATGCCGGCGGCTTCGTAGATGTCCAGCACTTCGCCGGAGGAAGTCGCCGAAGCGATCAGATTGCCCAGCAGCCGCTGGATTTCCTCCGGCACGGGCTCGCCGGTGGCTTGCCGGTCGGCGGCGTCGAACTTGGCCATGTACACGCGGGTCTCTTCGTAGACCTTGATCTCTGGCCGCAGCTCCGCCAGTGTCTCTGACCCCGAACACAGCGCCCACGCCCGGGAGAGCTGGCTGGAAAACCGCCGGTACTTCGAGGCGAGCGTCTGCTCGCTGGGGACCGGCTGGTTCCCCGGCGTCTCCGGGCTGCGCAGGTAGTTGGCCGCGCCCGTCGCCGCGGACACGAACGCCTTGGGGCCCCCCTTCATCAGCACGGCCTTCCAGTCGTAACCGGCGAGTAGCCCCCGCAGGGTCTCCACCAGTCCGCGTGCAGCCACAACAGCCTCGTCAATGTTCTTGCCGACCGGCTTGTTCACCCGGTCTGACTGCGTGTACTCGCCCAGCGCCTTGGCCAAGTTCTCTGCCAGCGGAGCGTAGGCCACCAGCAAACCGTCCTCCTTGCCACGGAACGTACGGTTCACCCGGGCCAGGGTCTGCATCAGCAGCGCACCCTTGAGCGGCCGGTCCAAGTACAAGGTGTGCAGCGGCGGGGCGTCGAAGCCGGTGAGCATCATGTCCTTGACGATCACCAGCTCCAGCTCGTCGTCCACGTCCTTGAGCCGCTCCTTCACCACGGCGTTCGCGGAGTCGCGGCGCACGTGGTCGGAGACCGGCGGCACGTCGGACGCGGTCCCGGAGTAAACCACTTTGATTTTGCCCTTGGCCAGGTCATCGGAGTGCCACTCTGGCCGCAGCTCCACGATCGCCGTGTACAGCTTCGCGCAGATTTCCCGCGTCCCGCCCACGATCATCGCCTTGCCCGGCGCCTCGATGAACTTGCCCATCCGGGCGCTGCGGTTCTCCCAGTGCGCCACCAGGTCCGCGGCCAGCGCCGCGATCCGCTGCGGCGCACCGTAGACCGCATTCACGACGGCGACGCTCGCCTCGATGCGTGCCCGCTCGGTGTCATCCAGCCCCATGGTGGCTTCATCGGCCGCCTGGTCCAAGATCTCCTCGGTGACGTCCGAGGCCAGCCCCACCTTGATGAGCCGCGGCTCGAAGTACACCGGGACTGTGGCGCCGTCCTCTACCGCCCGGGAGAGGTCGTAAATGTCGATGTACTCACCGAACACGTCTTGGGTGTTGCGGTCGTCGAAGGAGATCGGTGTTCCTGTGAAGGCGATCAGCGTGGCGTGCGGCAAGGCGTCGCGCAGGTGCCGGGCGTAGCCGTCCAGATCGTCGTAGTGCGAGCGGTGCGCCTCGTCCACCACCACGATGATGTTGCGCCGGTCCGACAGCAACGGATGCTCGGCGCCTGCCTCCTTCTCCGACTTGCTGCGGCCGAACTTCTGCAGGGTGGTGAAGTAGATGCCGCCGGTGGTGCGGTTGCTCAATTCGTCGCGGAGTTCGGAGCGTTTCTTGATCTGCTTGGGGTATTCCGCGAGCAGAAGGCTGCGCGAGAAGCCTTCGAACAGCTGGCCGTCGAGTTCGTTGCGGTCCGTGATGACCACGACGGTCGGGTTCTTCATCTTGGGGCTCCGGGCCACCAAGTTGGCGTAGAGCTCCATCTCCATGGACTTGCCGGAACCCTGCGTGTGCCAAACGACGCCGGCCTTGCCGTTGCTCTCCACTGCAGTAATGGTGCTGCCGACAGCCTTGGTCACGGCGAAATACTGGTGCGGCTTGGCGATCCGCTTGCTGAGTCCGTCCGAGCTCTGATCAAACGCGGTGAAATTGCGGGTCAGTTGCAGGAAACGATCCACGTTGTAGAGGCCGTTGAGCGCGGTCTCCAGAGCTGTCACAGCTTCGCCGTCTTCCATGTATCCCGGCGCCACGGGCACGCCGTCGTCGTCGACGTTCCAGGGTGAGAAGTGGTTGAGGGGAGTGAACGGTGTGCCGTACTTGGCTTGGATCCCGTCGGAGGCCAGCGTGAACACGCAGAAGCGGAATGCCATGGGGAACTCGCGCAGGTAGGTCTGCAGCTGGGCGTGAGCCGAGGCGACGTCGGCGGTGGCGCTGCCGGCCTTCTTGAGTTCGATGACGCTCACCGGCATGCCGTTGCAGTAGAGCACGACGTCGAAGCGGCGTTTGTAGTCGCCCTGCACCAGGGTGACCTGGTTGACCGCGAGCCAGTCGTTCTGGTCCGGATCCGAGCTGAGCAGGTGAATGGTGGGACTGGCCTCGTTGCCGTCCGAGTCGATATAGCTAAGCCGGTAGCCGTCCACGAGGTAGTTGTGAATGCGGTGGTTCTCGGTGATGGCGTCGTTTGATTTGGGCGAGGCGATTTCGGCGAGGGCCTGTTGCAGGTACTGGGCCGGAACCGTCGGGTTGAACCGCTGCAGAGCCGCGAGGAGCCGGGGCCGGATCAGCAGCTCGTTCCAGGAATCGCGCTCGCCCCTACCGGGCGCGATGTCCTGCCCTGATGCCGGCCGCCAGCCGAGCGGCTCGGCCAGCAGTTCCAGGGCTACGCCCTCCCAATCGGCTTCGGAAAAGGCTACTGCGGGCGCTGCAGTCACTGGGTCACCTGATCTTGAGTTTCAGGCAAGTGCTGCGAAAGTTCTAGGGTCTCTACGGATGGAGAAGCAGTGACCATGTCGGCGACACCTGTCGTGGACCGTGCTGGTTCGTTCGCTACTCCGTACGGGATGTGAACCCCGGCGACGAAGGATGAGGCGGGAACTAGATGGCTCGCTTGGTCATCGAAGAAGATGTGCGGCTTCATAACTTCCAGCACCCGAGACTTTTCGATGCCTCCTAGGAAGAAGGCGTCGTTGACTGCCACATTCCATTCGGCGAGGGAGTGAACGGCGCGTTCGTGCGCAGGAGCATTACGCGCTGTGATGAGTGAAATACGCAACCGAGGTTCGTAGGATGGCTCGCTGTTGCGCTTCGCCGTTTCCAGATTCTGAATCATGTTCAGATCCCGCAAGAGGTTCTTCAGCGGCCCGGGGATGAGTGCGCGGTCCTGATGTTTGGTTTCGTGGGCTTGGAAGTCCGCTAGGCTGCCTGATTCCTTGAAGACGCGCTCCGCTTCGTCATCGCCGAGAACGCCGTCGAAGTCGAAGGCCACTCGAAGTGATGTGTCGGAAGCGTCGTAGACGGCTGTCGAGGGCAGAACATGCCCCGCGGGGTAGCCGAGTTTCGTTGCGGCATCCACGTCCGCCCGGTTTGCCGACAGGAACAGCGACATGTCGAAGGCCTGAATGTACTGATACGGCGCCTGTCCCTGAGTGAAGACCGCGCGCGAAATGTCCAGATTATGGGACTTGACCGACCGAAGCACTCGAAGACCAGTTGAGGGATCATTCTTCGAAAGCACGATGACCTCTACGACGGGATCGGTACCGGCTCGAAGGTCGTTGAGTCCTAACAGTCTTTGGATGAAGGGGAACGCAACGCCGGGCTGCAGGCAATCATCGATGTGCTCGTCCTGGTAACGGCGGTAATCATCTTCGCCGTTTTTCCGAAAGTAGGCGTCAGATTCAGCAAGGTCAAATAGCGCGCTCGAAGCCACCCCAACGACGAGGCGATTCTCCAATTCGTATGGCATCAGTTGTTCCCCCGCCCGTCGGCGACGGAACGGGCTACTGCGGCTGCTGCTGTCACGGTGGTTCCCCCTGATGGACCGGATTTCATTCTGAAATGTCTGTGCAAATCTTGCTTCGAGGTCGGAGACGCTGGCTCAGATCAACTCGTCCGACTTCCTACTCCCGCGTCCTCCAGCACTTTCTCGGCATCCCTGACCCGGAGTTTGCCGCACATGAGTTGGGGCAAGAGAGCATCGCGGGTTGATGCCAGCGAGTCCATCTCGTACTCGAGCGAGTCGCGAAGCTGCAGCATTGGACGCGCCACCTCAGCATAATTTTCCTGTACGGCTTTCGAAACGAACGGGGCGTCGAACGACGGGATTGCATCAGATGCGAGGTGCAGGACTGTCGTGCCGCTTGTCCTGCTTCTGCAGTGCGCTCTGAAGCGCCCCTGCAGCATCACGCCGAGCAAGAATTCAACTGGCGAGTCGTGCCTCGGACGCACGATGGCTAGGTCCAAGCTTGCGACGAGCTTTTGGTAGCCAGGGGCTCCGGGCACGCGGACTGCTCGACCAACTACCTCTGCAGCCTGAGTCAGGTCGGTGAGAGCAACGACCAATTCTCCAGGAGCGATCTGTTGACCAACCTTGAACGGGCCGGCATAGTCCTTGAGTCCCCTCAGCGAGTAACCTCCACCTCTGTCGAAAGACTTCAGCGTGACAAGCGCAGTCGACGACTTACGGAGATCAGCGCTCCTGTAGGAAACCCCCTTTGTGACCGTCGCCAATTCGCTGAACGGGATGGTCTCCTTGGGTCGTCCGCACAACAGAGCGAAAGACGCTTCTAAGATCTCGCTGGTTCTAGATATGAGTTTTGTGTTGGCGACAATTTTGGTGTCGAGGGAACCTAGCACCTCGGCAATTGCTCGCTGATGTGTAATGTCAGGAAGAGTTAGAGTCATTGACCGTTGGTCGGTCAAACTCACATAAGGCGCCATATCAGTCTGACCCTTCAACAGATCGAGCTGGCGTGTGAAATCCGTGGACATCAATACATAACGCAAATACGCTTGATTGATCACGGATTCGTCCAGACTGCGCCAGAAAGTCGTTTGAGGCGAGCAGACAAATTCTGGTGAATCGGCGGGAGCTACGGCAACTTTCCCAACCGTACCTTTGTGAGAGAGGATCACATCCCCCGGAGCCCCAACTCCCTTGCGGATGCGTGCCCTCGCCACCGAATTGATGCGTCCAGCCGTCGTAAAGTTAACGACACCGCTGGTCATGTCTGCCGCACGGATGAACGAAACCCCCGCGGATTCGAACTCTTCGGGTCGAGGTCGATCATTTCCGTGATTACCGTCTTCGACACGAAGCACTCCCTCGGACACGAGGTCTATGACTCGAGCGCGTCTCAAGAAACCCTCCTCAGCTGTTCGCGCACAACAGCTGCCAGCC
Source organism: Arthrobacter sp. 10T419 (assembly GCF_056394105.1). Taxonomy (NCBI): domain Bacteria; kingdom Bacillati; phylum Actinomycetota; class Actinomycetes; order Micrococcales; family Micrococcaceae; genus Arthrobacter; species Arthrobacter sp. 10T419. The sequence continues at coordinate 299,906 of NZ_JBFTHF010000002.1, forward strand.
GCTCGGACTCCTCGAACTGCTCGAACAGCTCCTTCGACAGCCTCGCGATTTTCTCCTCGATCGGTTCGCCGTCGTCCTCCACATCGGCCGCGCCGACGTACCGTCCCGGCGTCAGCGCATAATCGGCAGCCTTGATTTCCGCAAGGCTTGCCGAATAGCAGAAGCCGGCCTCGTCGTCGTACGTCAATCCTGACTCGACCGCCGAAGCAGTCCCGCGCCATGCGTGATAGGTGTTGGCAATCTTGGCGATGTCCTCGTCGGACAGCGCGCGTTCGGCCCTGTCCACCATATAGCCGAGGTTCCGGGCGTCGATGAAGAGCACCTGCCCGGTGCGGTCCACGGAGCCGTTCTTGCCGGCGGTCTTGTCCTTGGCCAAGAACCAGGTACAGACGGGGATGCCGGTGCTGCGGAAGAGCTGGGTGGGCAGGGCGACCATGCAGGAGACGAGGTCCGCCTCGACCAGCTGGGCGCGGATCTCGCCCTCGCCGCCGGTGTTGGAGGACATGGAGCCGTTGGCCATGACCACGCCGGCGCTGCCGCCGGGGGCGAGCTTGGAGATGATGTGCTGGATCCAGGCGTAGTTGGCGTTGCCGGCAGGGGGCACGCCGTACTTCCAGCGGGGGTCGGATTCGGAGCGGGCCCAGTCCTTGATGTTGAAGGGCGGGTTGGCCATGATGAAGTCCGCGCCTTTGTTGCCGCTCAGCTCCGGGTGCTGGTCCCGGGCGAAGGTGTCGCCCCAGCGGGAGGCGAGGTTGGCGTTGAGGCCGTGGATGGCGAGGTTCATCTTGGCCATCCGCCAGGTGCGCTCATTGAGCTCCTGGCCGTACACGGAGATGTCCGAGCCCTCCATGTTGTGGGCCGCGAGGAACTTCTCGGCCTGGACGAACATGCCACCGGAGCCGCAGCAGGGATCGTAGACCCGACCGCTGTGCGGTTCGAGGACCTCGACCAGGACGCGGACCACGCCGGCAGGGGTGTAGAACTCGCCGCCGCGCTTGCCCTCGGCCTTGGCGAACTTCTCCAGGAAGTACTCGTACACCTCGCCGAGCAGGTCGCGGGCCTTGCTGGCGCCCTGGCCGGTGAAACGGGCCGAGTTGAACAGGTCCAGCAGTTCGCCGAGGCGGCGCTGGTCCACGTTGTCGCGGTTGTAGATGCGGGGGAGCGTGGCGGCAAGGCTCTTGTTGTCCGCCATGACGAGCTCCATGGCTTCATCGATGAGCTGGCCGATCGACTTACCCTGCTCGCCGTCCATCGCCGGCAGGCCTTTGGCGTTCTCGGCCAGGTAGGTCCAGCGTGCGCGTTCCGACACCCAGAACACGCCGCGGCCGGAGTACTCGTCGACGTCGTCGATCAGCTGGGCGATCTGTTCCTCGTTGAGGCCGTCGGCCTCCAGCTCGGCCTGGATCTGTCCGCGGCGTTCCTCGAAGGCGTCCGAGACGTACTTCAGGAATACCAGGCCCAGGATCACGTCCTTGTACTGGGAGGCATCCATGGAGCCGCGCAGTTTGTCCGCGGCCTTCCAGAGGGTGTCCTTGAGTTCCTTCATGGTGGACGGGGCGAGGTCCACCTTCATCTTCGGGGGCATTAACGGGTTCCTTCGGTCTGTGGTTCGGAGAGCGTAGTGCTGGGGTCTGTCAGGGTGAGGCTTCCGCCCGCTACGCCGTCCGTAATCAGGGTAGCGAGTTCCTCCAGATGTTTGAGGCGTTCGCGGGCCAGCTCCTGCCCGTGTTGCAGCCGGGCGAGGGATTCGACCAGTTTTCTGCGTTGGGCGTCCGGAACACGGCGCAGGCCCCACTGGCGCCATGACTTGTCCGCTGCGGGGAGTTTGTTGATGTCTGCTGCGACGACGTCGGGCAGCAGCCCGCCCGGGTCTCCGGCGTCGATCCGCAACACGCGGGCAGGGAAGACGACGGCGGAGCCACCTTCTGTATCCACCAGTGCGGCGGGCCGCGGGCTGGTACAGAAGACGACGTCGTCGGGCTGGGTGAGCCGGCCGGAAGGATTGTTGGCGGCGAAGTCCAGAAGGCTGAGGTGACGGGACGGTGCGCTGTGCGGGTGGATCAGTTCGGCCGTCCCCAAGACTCGTGTTCCGCTGTTTGGCGTCAGGTCCGCATCCTCGACCCTGTTCCCTTTGATGTATTTGAGGTTGCCGGCGGCGATGAGTTCCTGGACCGAGGTGGGCTGGGCCTTCGTGTTCGGATCAGCTGGGAGCACCGCCGGCGCAACTGACTGTCCGGTTCTGCCGGTCTGCAGCATGCGCACGAGTTCCTCCGCCCGAAGGGCTGCCTCGGTGCCGGAGGGACTCGGAGCCGAGCCGTGGGATGGCACGGCCACCAACGACTTCCTGCTGGCCAGCAGGAGTCTGGTCTGTACCAGCCGGGCGAAGCGGAAGGAATGGGCGCGGACGGTGGCGCGGTCGCCCATCGACGCGACGATGTCGCTGATGAGGTCCTGGCTGACGTCTTCAGCGAGGACGCGGGTGCTGAGATCCGCCACCATGGTCCACCGCTCCGCAATGGGAACTTCAGCGAACGACGGCCCCAGCACCCACAGCGCCTGGGCTTCGCGTGGCTTGGTACGCAGCAGTCCCTGCGGCAGCCGCACGATGGCACGCACCCGGCCGGTGCGCAGCAGTCCGGACCGGAGGCCGGCGGCCGCGGCGGCCAGTGGCACATCGCATAGAGCCCGTGCCGGCGCGACGATGACAGCCCGCTGCCGATCGTCCATCTGCAGGACAAGGTGTTCCACCGCCGAGAGAATCTGCGTCGCGTCCATTCCGGGTTTACCGGGGGAAGGGTACTGCGCCACGTGAACTACAGGTCCATGGACGGCGAACTCGCCACTTGCATCGGCACGGATCTGGCCGCCGTTCACACCGTGCACACGCAGGCGGCGGCGCACCAGGCGGCCTGCGCCGCCGCTGTCGTCGTCCGTCAGAAAGGTGACGGGAGCACCTTCGCCGGCAGCGTTCGCAACGCCTATCAGAAGGTCGCTGCCGCCACGTGTGGGGTCGGCAAACACGGGGTTGTCACCAAGGGCCGCGGCCAGTTCGACGGCCGCAGCGGCAACCAGCCGCACGGCAGATTCGGTGAGGGCGGTATCCGAGTGCTCCCGCAGCCCCGCTCGGAACCTCGCGGCCAGCAGTTGCTCGAAGGCGGCGGCCGCGTTGTAGGCGCTGTCCACCAGCCGGTCCGCGAATGCCGCTGTGGAAGCAAGTGACGCTCCCTGGGCTTCCAGTTCCGAATAAAGGAACGTGTCGTCCGGATCGCACTCGTCTGCGAGGTCCAGCAGTTCATCCGGGGTCAGCTGCCCCACCGCGCTGCCGCTCATTGCCGTGAGTGTCAGTAGGGCGGTGAGGACGTCGAATGTGTTTCCCGGAGCGCCGCCTGCAGCAGTGCCGGGCATCCGGGCGAAGGCGGCGACGTCGTTGGCGGCCTCCGGATTGTTGCCCCGACCGGTCGCGGCCAGCCAGCCGGCAACCTGGTCGGCGTCGAAGAGTTCACGCCCGCCTTCGAGAGCGGTGGGTTCTGGAAACGGGTGGGCAGACTCGGCGCTCCGTTGGCGCCAGATGGAAACGACGGGGCGCTGGACCTGAGCGAGGGCGGCAACGTCCGAGAGGGTCATGCGCAGGGCTTCTGCTTCGTTCACTTTCCGCCTCCTTACGACGTCGACCCCCAGCCTAACTGGGACCGGGGGCAGTTCCTGTGAGGTGCTGATAACAGGGGTTATCAATGTTCTTTAGACACTAATAGGCCCGGCCGCCATACCTTCGTTCTGCAGCTACGAAGGAATCCTCCGGAGCTGCGGCGGCGGCGGCGGGGAACCACGCATTGGGGGATCGGTATCCCGCCGCCGCTCAGCAGCCATCCGCGAACAGAGGAAGAGATCATGTCCAACTTCGAGACCGTGCCGGCACCGGCCGCGCACATCAAAGACGTTATGAACGAAGCAAGGCCCCCCTCCGATGGGGCAGAGCCCTCAACGGTCAGGGTCAAGCCCGGACGGAAGAAGCGGATCTTCACCGCAGTCGCAGTCCTGGCCCTGCTGGCCGGCGCGGCCGCAGTCGGCACCACGTTGCCGGACCCGAAGTCCAGCGAAGCCTATGTTGCGTTGGCTGGGGAGAAGGCGTCCGCGGAGTCTGAGCGCGACGCGGCCAAGTCCAGCTACGAGTCGATGAAAGCGAAGTACGACACCCTGCAGAACGGCATCGCGGACCGCGAAGCCAAGGTTAGTGCCCGGGAGACCGAGGTCGGGAAGGCTGATGCAGCGGTCAAGACTGCCGAAGCCGAGGTCAAGAAGCGCGAAGAGGCAGTAACCCGCGCCGAGAAAACGAAGGCCGCCAACACCATCGGTGATGGCACGTGGACCGTCGGTACGGACATTGAACCGGGAACGTATCGGGCGGCGGCAGACGTGGGCTCCTCGTGCTACTGGGGCATCTATGCCACCGGGAGCAACGGCAGCAACATCATCGACAACGATCTCCCCGGCGGCGGCCGGCCCTCAGTTGCCCTGTCCGGAGGCCAGGACTTCAAGTCCAGCCGCTGCGGTACATGGGAAAAGCAGTAGTAACCCCACTCACTCACACCACTAATCCACCTGTAGAGAGGCACCACATGTCCCACGAGAATTACTCCCAGCCCTTCCCCGCTGCGATGGCAGCACCTGAGCCCCGGCCGTTCTTCAAGAAGAAGCGCTTCCTCATCCCCGTCGGCGTCCTGGTGCTCGGCATCGCCCTGGGCTCCTGCTCCGGCGGCGCCAAACAGGCTGGTGACGTGAGCCCGGTGGCGGTGCCGTCTTCCGCCGCTGCTGGAGCGGCCGTCCCGGTTGCTACTGCTGCTCCGGCGGTCGCCGCTCCGGCGCCGCAACCGACGGTTGCGGCCGGACCCGTCGTCGGGAAACCTTTCAGCGTCAAGATGGGCAACGGCGACATCGCGAGGATCACTATTGTCTCCGCCGTACGAACTGACGCGGTCACGACCACAGCTTTCGCGACGCCCGCCAAAAACGGGAGCTATCTGCTTCTCGATGTGTTGTGGGAGACCGAAGCGGGGAAGACCAGCTCCAACCCTTTCTACTTCTCGGCCAAGGACGCTAATGGGCGCAAAGCCGATTTGAACCTCTTCGCGGACAACCAGCTTGGCTCCGGCGACGTTCTGCCGGGTGACAAGACTCGAGGATTCATTGCCTTCGACATTGCGCCCGGTGCTTCGACCGTGATGATCTCCACCCCGTTGATGCAGGAAGCCGGACGGATCCAGATTCCGGGGTAGGGCGGGGCACGGGGATTCGTTGTCCTCCTGTTATTCAAAACTTGAGGTTGCGACTCACAAACGGGGATCCATGCCGCTACGGTATCCGGGGAACCAACGGCCCGCTGCACGCACTCGCATGCAGTAGGCCGTCCGAAATGCTAGTAGACATAAAGACTAGGACGGCTATGTCAGGCGAAAAGCAAGAGCACCGGTTCATGGAGCGCTACGGTGAAGTGAAGGCATTCATTGAGCAAAACGGGCGTCGCCCAAGGGCAGAGTCTAAGGAAGCGGTCGAAGCAGCCTTGGGGCGGTGGGTTATTTCGCAGCAGACGTTGAGGAACGCCGGAAACCTGGCCGAGAATCGTCTGAAGCTGATCGAGGATCTTGGGGACGCGCTTACTCCGCGGCAGACGTATGTTGACCGGATTACGGAGCTCGCAGAATTCATTCGCTMAAACGGAAGGCGCCCGCTTTACGGGGCCGTAAATACATCCGAACGCAGTCTCGCTGCATGGCTAAATTTTCAAGTTATCGCACGCAATAAGGGAGAACTCTCTGCCGAACGCTTGGAGTTGCTTGAGCCCTTGGTGCCGGCAAGTTCAACGCGAAGAATCCGCCCACTCGCAGAATGGGTTGCGGACCTAGAGGCATTCCACGCCGAGCACGGGCGAATGCCACTGAGCACGCGGGAAGAAGAGCGCGGGCTCGCCCTGTGGCTCATCAACAAGCGAATGTCGTTCAAAGATGGCACCATGCCTCAGGATGACATCAAATTGCTTAGCGCAGTTCCCGGCGCACTGGCGACCAGGAAGAACGCCGATCCTGATGCAATGCTGCTGGAGGCTCAGGAATGGTGCGCCCAACACGGGCACATTCCTCGGGCCAGCTTCGCCGACACCGGTGCGCTCAGTCTGGACGAGGAGAAAGAGCGGACGATTGCGGCTTGGATGCGTAACCACGCTCGCGAAAGCACCCGCGCGTACGAGCCCAGCGAGTACGCCGAGCGCCGGCAGAGCATCCTCGATCTCTACGACAAGTACCCATCGCGAACGGAATTCAACGAGATCGTGGCAAGGGAGAGAGTACGAAAGGTGCTTGAGTGCGCCGACCACGTCCCTTCAAGCACCGAAGACAGCCAGACCCACGGCTGGATCGCGAACGCGCGCCGGCTTCGTGCCGCCGGCACCGAAATGGCGCCGGAAACCCTGGAGGTGCTGGCACTCGCGGATCAACTCAAAGCCCACACCGAGCACAAACGCGATGCTCGACTTGAGCAGTTGAATGAATTCGTCAAGGTCAACGGACGCATGCCCGGCTTCGCGAAGTTGGCGCCGAAGGAAGAAAAAAACCTCGCCTTCTGGGTAAAGCGGCGGCTCGACGGTTCCCGGACAACCGGCGGTGTTGAAGTCAATGAGAAAATCACTGAACTCATAGCCGAGTGCAGCAGAATCGCAGAGGCCGCTAAGACCGTTGAGCCCATCAGAAAGAGGCAGGCCAACCTTGACCGGGAGAACGCGGAGTGCGCAGAGGTTATGGCGGCGTTAACCGAAGCGGGCCACATCCCGGGATCCGCGTCGCCGCTCTATGCGTGGTTGGTCAAACACCGGAAGCTCCGGGCTGCAGGAGCATCAATCTCCAACGAGATCTCGCGAGTGCTTGAGTATGCCGACACCTTGAAGTCGGCGCGCGAAATCCGACACGAACAACGGCTTGTCGACTACACGGAGTTCCTGTCGCGGTTCGGCCGGCTCCCGGCTCCGGGCGGTGAAAAGGCAGAAGCGTCGTTGGCCAATTGGGCCAGCGGGGTCATGCGGGGAGTCGTGAACGCCGGGACCGACGTCGAGGCCTCCCTGCGCCTGCTCCAGGAAAATTCGACGCGGCAGAAGGACGAATCTGAAGGAAGTTCGACCGGCTTGTCCCGCCATTGGGCAGAGATCGTGGATGCCTACGCCAAGGGGGAGCGGATTGCCCACCTTTATGTGGACGCCGGAGCCCCGAAAGAGTTCCTCGGCCACCTCCGAACAGCCGTTACGGTCGAGGACGAACAGCGTCGTGCAGACGCCATCGCGAGTGAAATCCGCTCGTTGCGTCAACTGATTCAGTGCGACGTGGATGGCGGACTCGTCGACGGCGGTCCAGCACCAGATTCGTTGGTCAGATCAATGGTCCTAAAGCACAGGTTTCACTGGTTGCACAGCTTGTCGGCCGACATCTACAAGGAAATCTGCCCCGAAGTAATCCTTAACGTCGACTACCCGATGAGCTGCTATTCCCCCTATCTCGACTATGGCGTGTTCGCGGTTTACGGCATGCTCGAGGGGCTCAGCGCAGACCTGGCTGAACCGCTTTCACCGGCGGAAGCACGCGTCGTGGAGGACCTTGAACGCTTTTTGTCCGGTGCGCCTGCCTCAGCGCGGCGAAGTGCAGTGTGTTTCGTTCTGGGAGCACGGAGGCAGCTAAATGGTGCACCGGATAGGCAGCTCTACGCGCGGGAGTACGATCTGGGCCGGGCCCGGTTCCGAGAACTTCTTGATGAATCCGGCTACCTGGACTGGCCGGTCCCAGCTGAAACTGTGTCCGCTCTGCTCGGCGGAGGGTCGTGGAATGGGGCCCTAACTGCGGTAGGCCTTCCCCCGATCTTGCAGGCACTGAACTGGCAGGGACAGGACTTCATCCGCGCTGCGCTCGACTTTTCAGAAACGGCATCGGAGCTAGACCATTCTCCCGAGACTGGATTCGCATACGACGACTGGGTGAAACAGCAGGTCGTGTGGGGAGTGGAACGACCATCGCTGCTCAGCATGCACGCCGAATTCGGTGTCTTGAGTAACGGACTCAGGCTGGTAGCGGGGAGCACAGACCTCACGCGGGAGGACGCCGCCGTAGACTCCGAGGACGAATGGCACCGAGTCCAACACTTGCTCGCCGAAACTGTGTCCCGAACCCCAGAGGGCGCCTCACTTGAACTCCGGGTCATGGAACAAGGCGACGACCTGGACATTCCACTGTTCGCAACTGCGACGATCACAGAAGACGGAGCCGAATGCTCGTTCCCTTCAAACCTGGTAGTTGAGACGAAGGACTGGCCCCAAGACGTCCGGCGGATGCTCGAACTTGGCTGGGCACCGGTCCGAGATGCCCATGACGTGTGGATCAAGGAGTCCGTCCCGGTTAAGGACGTCGCGTCAACTCTCCTCGAGGGGTTGCGGGAATGCCGCGGCGTCACGGATCCTGTACAACTGACGTGGTCTGTGAAACGCCCTTCCGGGGAGTGCGATCCGAGCGGCCCGTCCGCTGACCAAGGCGAATGGCAGAGCCTGGCCGGGGAAGAGCCCGGGCAAGTGCTTCTGTGGGCCGACGCAGTGGAGTCGCTGGCGGTCGAGTTGCTGTGGCTCAAAGATGACGACTTCCTCAGCGTCGAATACGGGTACGGAACGGGAGAGGACTGTGCACCTTACGCGCAGGCCACTCCGCGTAAATCGGGATTGTCCTTGGAACTCGTTTCTGAGGAATTTCTCTCTGCCGAAGTCTGGCCGCTCAACGCGCATTTTCTCGTTTCAGCAGGATGGGAAGCCCCGACTGGCGAGAACCCGAACTGGCACATCACCGATGTGCCAAGGGAGTCCGCTGCTAAGAAACTCCTGGACGGGCTGCGGATCGGCCGGGAATGCCGGGACGGTCGACTGCTGCGCTGGCATTTAGCAATCTTCCCTCCCGAGGTGGACGCTTCTGACGACTGAAGGAGCGGAAGCAGGACGCCTATACGTACGACGCTCCCGTGGGCGGCCGTAGCGGCGAGGGCGGGTGCATGGCCGTTAGATTCATCGAAATGGGATCATGGGAAAAACTGGCAGTCGACGTCATTTTCCGAATTGTGGAAAGAACGCCCCTCGGGGCTATGCGGCCCGGAAGGGTGCGGTCGGATGACGAGCCTCAACAACAGAGGAGTGCACAATGAAAGCCAACGCATACAGCGCAGAACTGGCCGCGGCCATGGAGGCCAGCTTCGTAAAAAACTACTACACAGGGGAGCACTGCCACAGCCTTGCCGACGCTTACATGGCGTCCTTGCCCGAAAACTCCCTGCCTGAGGACCTTGGGGAGCGCCAGGAGTACGACCGCCTGGTCCGGTGGTCCTTGGAGCCAAGCAACGCGTCGCCGGGAGAAGTCGTCAGGACGTTCAATTACATCCGAGTTAAAGCAGTGCGGGTCGCCATGAAAGTCGCGCAGAGGCGCGGCGAGGTAGGCGAGCACGACTTCCTTCATTAGGTTCGGGCCTGACGTCGCACACCGCACCGGGGCGTCTGAAAGGACTTGCACAATACAAACCCAACTGGGCCACCGAACTTGCGGCATGACAGAACCTCGGCTTACGAGCCCGAAGCATGGCGCAACGTTCAGCGGTTCAGAGCCCGTCAGGCCTGTATTTCGGCGATGAAGAGGAGTTTCCCCATGTAGTTCTGGTCTCCGGCGGGCTCGTAGGTCCAATCGAGGCGTTCGTGACGGTGATCTTCCGCCTGGCCACGCACTCGGCAATAGCGCGCGGATCAGCCTGGGCTGCGACGCCGAGCTTCCGCCTATGGGCCGCTCGCTGCCAGTACGAATTTCAAGGAAGCTCACTCCATAGGCAACAATAGCCAGCCAATGGGTGCGTCCAGCCGAGCTTGAGACGCGATCAGTCCCGATCCTGGCCCCTGCGCAGGGCAGGCGTTGATGAAAGACGCGAGAAGGAGCGTCGGTCGTGTACTGCCCGAGTCGTGCAGCTTGAGGCGCTTTAGTTACCGAGCCGGAACAAAGCTCGGATTCCTTAGATCTCCACTAGGTCTTGTAAACAAAGCCGCGACTGCGTCGAGAATTAGCTTCTAACTGATTACATGGGTGCATGAACATCCATTTACACCAAATGTCCTTGGGTGACTTGCTCGTGCTACGGAGCGGAATCGACGAAGAGATTACAAGCCGCGGCCATGTGCGAACGTCTTCATCACTTGCTGGCGAGCTTATTGAGCGGACCGTCGCCGTGGCATACAACGGGCGGCTGGCGCCGGTTGGGACGAAATCCGTGGATGTGATTACTAGTGACGACCGGGGGCTCCAGGTCAAGATGAGATCGCTTCCGAAAGGAGACCTCAGGCACTGGGCCTTCAAGGACTTTGAATTTGATGCTGCCATCGTTGTGGCCATAGATCGGGCGACTTGGATGATTGATTGGGCGCGCGAGCTATCCAGGGATGAAGCAGAGTCAATAGCTAAACCCCACAGCCAAGGATGGCGGATACGGATGGCCGCGGCTCGAACTTCCGGCCTAGATGTGACAGGCAAGCTCCAAACTGCATTCCAGGAACTTACCTAGTCCGCAGGTCACGTGCCGGTCGCGATCGAGCAGCGGGTGTCCCTGACCCGCCCACCTATCCGGGTCAGTGTGCCAATAGGCTGATCTTTTGGGGCGGGGAACCAAAGCTTCCCTGTGGGCGCCTACCGGCTCAGGCGGTCCTGGTTGACCCCAAAGTGTGGCCACGGTGTTGTTCCCGAGGACGTTGACGGGCCGTTGCGTCGTTTGCGCCAGGACTGTAACCGGGAGAGTCCTTTTCAAGCCACTCAAGTCGATAGCCCTGCCGGTTTTGCGACCGCTGAGCAGTAGTCCAACAAACCGCGGAATCACGCTGGTCCGTATCTGGCGATTCTCGCCGGGAGCTAGCCTGCCGCACCGACCACTACGCGCTGAACTAGGTGCCAATCAGAGCTTTCAACGCAAGCCCAGGGCTCGGTGTTATCCGCCCCCTTCGGGGCGCCTGCCGTTAAACCATAGGAGGCACGCCGCGCAGAACGCCGGGGGCTCGTGAGCTGCGGTGAGGGGGACCGGAAATCCGTAGTCGTTCAGGCGCTGCGGTTCTGTGTTATAGAGCTTCCTGGTGTCCGTTTTGCAGAAATACTCGCCGCCCCACTGGTGGATGTCGTGTACGGGGTATTTTTGAAGAGTCAGGTGGCCTAACTCTTCAATTATGCGTTCCAGATGCGCAGCATTGGCGCCAGTCCTTTGCGCAATGTTGAAGGTCAGCTTTCCGGACTTAGGTGATGAGCGCCTCAAAAGAACGTGAGTCTCGCCATAGGAAGTGGCCACTGCGGCGCTTTCCACGATTCCAAGGATGACGTGAGGTTCTCCGTCAGAAATTCGCCAACCTGACGATGCTTCCCTGTAATGACCGCCGGAAAACAATCTGAGGACCTCAAGACCCGTCATCGGGGAATCACGGGGGGCCAGTGCCGCAGGAATCTTCCAAGATTTGAACACCTGAGAAGCATTAATGTGGATTACGACCAAGCTAAACCCGTCAAGATCGAACACCAACGACGGTATCTCGTCAATCTCGAAATAGGTTCCAGGCCCCCTTCGCCCCTCCGCTGATTTCCGCGCCGACATTACGGTACTGAAAGCGGGTGCGGTAGTCGTGTATCGATTAAGCATTTTGCTGTTCCAGGCGTTCCGCCTGGCGGTAAGCAGATGGACATCTGATCTGCGGACGTAGGCCACAGGAGTGTCCAATAAATGCAGGTCTCGGAGGAGCGACACGGGCTTGATCAGCATGGCCTAGCCCTTCGTGAGAAGCAACGTCGAGGTCAGTGCCGCTAGGCCCGCATGGGGCGACTCCGTGAGACGAGACAGAAGGTTCCTAGGTTTATCGCGGCAAACTGCGCGCAAGGCAACGAAATTGCGTCGCAAGGGCTGTGCACCCGTCGGCAGCTTGTTCTGGCCGGCCAAGATCCTCAGCTTGTGCAATACATCCGTTAGCGCACCAAGCTGAGGGGTCGAGGCAGCAGGCCTCACCGCAGCCGAACCGTAGGTAGCTTCTGGCATGATTGTTCCCCCCAATTTCAAAATTCCGTCCCTGAAGTTTACGGCCTGTCCTCCTTGTTCCGACACTTGTTCCGTCTTAGGACTGGAACTATAAGCGGGTCCTGGTGCCCAGGCTTAGGGCACCTGAAGGTCAATCATTCGCCTCCCGGTCCCGAGCACGGTTCGTTCCACGGCGGCTGCTATATCGACGATCGGGAGGTGAGCTTTCTGGTAGCTCTTCAGCTTTGCCAGTTCATCTTTGGTATAGGTCTACCCGTGCCGCGAAGCAGAGCTCCCATAGAACACGCGCTGTAGATCGACACGCGAAGCACTGTGTAGGGCAGCTAGTCGCTTAGAGTCTCAATGACGGGCTGCTGGTTGGTCGCCCAATCTGCGAGAGGGGTGTCGTGTGGCTATTGAACGCGAGAAGGGCGTCAGAGTCGTCACCGTTGGTGAGCTATTAGATGAAGGACTAACGATCCCGTCCTATCAAAGGCCCTATAGCTGGGAACCTGCCACCGCGCTCCAACTTTTCGACGACATCCGTGAGGCATTCAGGGCAGAAAACGCTGCGCCGAACGCTTTGCCAAATGCGGACCAGACCCAATGGCCTTCGTATGTGCTCGGCGCCGTTATCCTCCATCGGGACAACGAGAATGTTCAGATCCACGTCGTCGACGGCCAGCAGCGTCTCTTGACCCTGACAATACTGCTGGATCTACTTGATGAGCCGAGCGAAGGCGACACCGAGGTCCTGCCGATCGAGCAGGAGGACCCAGCCGCTCGTGTAGTTCGGGTCCGTAGGGAGTTGGCCCGTCGTGTCAGACACCTGGAGGAGCCAGCTAAGGCTTTCGCTGGCTTCATCCGTAGAAACTGCGAGATCATCCGTGTGGAGACGGATGACGCGGACGAGGCTTTTCGGGTTTTCGATTCGCAGAACTATCGGGGCAAGCCCCTGCTGCCACACGATTTGCTGAAGGCATACCACCTGCGCGAGATGAGCGGCGAGTCTGACGCTATGCGAGAAGCCCTCGTCGAGGGTTGGCAGAATGTCCCGGACGCGGAGCTCGACCGGCTCTTCTCAACGTACCTTTGGCGTATCAAGCGGTGGACGCGTGGACTTTCCGCACCGACCTTTGCCGTGCGGCACATCGACTCCTTTAAGGGCTTGACACCCAAATCGGCAAGCACGCCCGCCGCGCGCTACCACCTTGCTGCTCAAACCGCCGTGCCTATGCTCGCGGCCTGGGGTGAGCACTCCGATGAAGCGAACCGGATGGCCAAACGAACGCGCTTCCAAATCGACGCACCCGTGGTCGCAGGACGGTCCTTCTTCGAGATGGTTACGTTCATGTTGGCGGAATTACGAAGACTCCGCGATGAGGGCTTCGATGAACAGGACGGGAACGAGGGCAAGGAAATGTCTTGGGGCCACTTCGCCTCCACGGACGACGACTTTCGCGAGCTTCCATCGCGGGCAAGATACCGATACGTTTCTGAGCTGTACCTCGCAGCACTGCTCTACTACACAAACAGATTCGGCGACGTTGAGATTCGCGAGGCAAAGAGCCGGTTGTTCAGGTGGGCCTACACCCTCCGGACGAGGTATCAGCGGCTTCAGCTAGTCACCGTGAACAACTACGCCAGCTCGTTAGACCACGGTCAATCGGCTTTCGTTCTTCTTCGGAGCGCGGAGACCGCGACCGAACTTCGGCGGTTACGCGTCGAGGTCAAAGGACGAGACGACACCCCAAAGCATGAGCAGGATTTGATGCGCCTCTTGGATAGGTTGGCCGGTTGATGATCGAAAACTTAGCAGCGAATTTGTATACGGTCGGCGAGCTCTTTGATGAGGTGAAAACGCACTACGAAATCCCAATTTATCAGCGCAACTACGCCTGGGGCGTTGAGCAGATCGAGCAACTCATCGACGACGTGTGGGCGGCAGCACAGGCGGAAGCTGACGATTACTTCCTAGGTAACTTGATAGTGGCCCGGAAGCCTCCCGGGCTCAGGAGGGATGGTGTGACCTTCGAGGTCGTCGATGGTCAGCAACGACTGACAACCCTGTTGATGCTATTGACGCACCTCGGAGTCGCTCCGATGGCGCAACTCACGTATCAATCACGGAGGAACGCGACCCAAGCGCTGACGCGCCTCACGACTTCGGACGATGACGAAGGTGCCGGCATCCACCTGGGCTTTCAGGTGATCAAGTCGCGCATGGCGAAGTTCAAGACCCACGAAGAACGAGACACTTTTCAGAGATTCCTAGAGGATAACGTGCAGCTCGTGCGAGCGATCCTCCCTGTACAGACCGACTTGAATAAGTACTTCGAGATCATGAACACCCGTGGCCAGCAGCTGGAGCAGGTCGACATTATCAAGGCGCGACTAATGAGTTACCTGCGCAACGAGGCGGGGGAGGTCGAGGACGATAGGGCTTGCCTCGCTTGGGTCTGGGACGCCTGCGCTGAGATGAACTCGTACATCCAGATGGCGCTGACTCCAAGCAACACGGACTTGCGAGACGAAATTTTTAGTCCGAGATGGGACCGCCTTGAGGTTTCGACATTCGATGACCTGATCCTCAAAAGGCCGCAGGGTCACGCCCGGAGTGGCGTGAGCCGGAGTGCCGGCGTGAGCATGGGCGAAGCGCTCCAGCTCTACGCCAGAACCCCTGCGGAGCCAACCGAGGAAGACTCCGGAAGTCGCCGGTTCGAGTCGCCCATCAAGTTCCCGACTCTGCTCCTTCACGCGCTAAAGGTTCTGCGGGAAACGGACGGCGAGGACGACGTCGATGGCCACCTCGACGACGGCAAGTTGATCAAGCTTTTCGAAAGCGATTTCAAACCTCTTTCCGAGACTCAGCGGTCGGACCGGGTCAAGCGGTTCGTCGAGGTCCTTCTGCGATGCAAGTTCGTGCTGGACAATTACGTTCTCAAGCGTGAGTTCACGGCATCCAACGCTGACGACGGCGCGTGGTCTCTTAAACGCCTGACCCGGGGAGAGTCAGCGTCTCAACGAGGCAAACGCACTACGGTCAATGCGCGCTTTCCCAACGCCTTCTCGCCCGACAGGGCGGAGTGGGAAGACACCCCCGTTGACGATGCAACACGCGACGTGCTGCTGCTCCAATCAATGTTCCGAGTCACTTACACCTCTCCGCGGACAATGCACTGGATCACGAGAATCCTACGCGAACCGATCATCGGCTTGACGCAGCAGGACGCGGCTCAATCGATCCTCGCCGTCTTGAGGACACACGCGCGCCAGAAGGTGCAGCAGGCATTTTTTGTCGGGTCCCAACCAGCCGGATTCAATATTGAGCGGATCGTGTTCACCTACCTTGACTACCTCTTGGCAACGGAGGGTGCCGGTCCCGCCTCCCCGGCCGACCCCAACTTCACTTTCGTGTACCGGAACTCCGTGGAGCACTTCTTCCCTCAGTACGCCAACCGAGACGATGACGGCTGGGAACTAGTGACGCCTGATGATAAGGAGCTCCACATGTTCGGAAACCTCGCGCTAGTCAGTGTCAGCACGAACTCCAAATTCAGCAACAACCTGCCCCCCTACAAGGCGAACAAGACAGAGATGGTCAGGCAGAGCACCAAACTTCGACTCATGTCAGACTTGGTCAAGAGCGGAACCACATGGGACAAGATGGCAATTCGCCAGCACGACCGGGCAATGGTGAACGTGCTCCGAGAGGATCTACGTGAGGCTGGCTACGATGTTGACATCCATTCTGCGGGGATCCTGGACGAGGCCGTCCGAGCCGATTGACCCGGTTCGGGTCTCGCAGTCGCAGGAGGCTCCATAACAGCGGCGGCACGAAGTGGGCTGCCAGGTGGTGACCCAACATCACCTCTTGATTTCGCCAACTAGGTTAGTCAGCCAACATCGGCAGTAGTCCACTAAAATCGCGGAACCATGGGGGTCCGCATTTGGCGCTTTCCGCCAAATAAACTTGGGTTTCACATCTGTCTTCTCTTTGGACCGACTAAAAAGCCCCGCGTGCAGTCGCATGCGGGGCTTTTTGGTGCGTGCGTGGACGGCAAGCTCTGTCCGCGGGTGGGGGACCCGGCCTTGCCGCCGCAAGAATCGAGGCCGAGTTCGGAGCGCAGGCAGCCGTCCTGGTACTCCAGGTGTTGACGGAAGCACTACTCTCGGAATTCATCAATATGGACGTCCACGCGGCGCCGTACCGAAGCCTTGACGCCGACAGCGACGACCTCCACATGGCGATTCAGGCAATGCATGCCGAACTTGTCCCTCGCGTCGCCGAGAATGCGGAGAATCGTCGGACGTGCGAGGCCTTCGAAATGATTATCGCCGGCGCATTCAGCCAAGCCGGCGTCTGAATCACGACGACCCGATCTCAACAGCAGTTCTTGGCCCGCACACCGGGTAGTCGTTCAACGCAGGGCAAAAGATGAGCGGCTTGAGTTGAATTCGTTACGCTTCACGTCCTCTAATTGATGGAAGGAATATTGGATCCCCACGGGTTGCCGCGGGGTTTTTGTTTTAAGTATTTTGGGGGAGTTCGCTAGGGCAGATTGTGCCGTTTGCGCAGACCAGGAAGTTGTTGTTCAAAGGACGGTCCAGTGGGCGGTCCTTTTGTTTTTAACCCGTCGTTCGAAGGTTCATCATCTATCCGGCGTCCGCGACGCCTCACAAACCCTGGGAGGGGAATCATGACAGCACATCCCTACACGCCTTTTGTCCAGTGGGCTGCCTTTAGCTACTTCAGGGGCTCGTGGCCCGATCTGGATATACCCAAGCCCACCATGGCGTGGATCCGATCCTTCGGTGTGACGGCCGCCCGCATTGACAGGTTCCTGAAGCTGGGACATTCGGGCGATGACACACTGCCGAATTCACTCGTCCTGGACATCATCGAGCTAGAAAATTCGCCCCTGAGCAAAGCTCTAGACGACGACTGCCTCAACGGCCTGCTCCGTACGTGGGCCGCAATGGCCGATGTTTACGGTCGAGTCACCACGCCATCAGAACTCGAAGTGAACCGGCTTGAACTCCTGGCCGACTGGGGCAACGCCCTCGTGGCGTTGCCAGGATCCGGATTCCCGGGGGGAACTGTCATGGTTACCCGATACGTGGACGAACGTCGTCGCCTTGACCTCAGCCAGCTTCGGAAAGACAAGACCGACTTCAAGTATGTGGGTCTTGTGTTTGAGTTGCTGAAACTTCAGGAGCAACTCGTATGGCCACTAACGTCGGTCGCTAGCCCTCCTCAGCAACAGGCAGGTACGCTGGCCGCCGGGGCATGGAAAGCACCTTCCGGCGCTGCTCGAAACCAATGCACGTGGAATTCCGTCTACGAAGATGATCGACTGCCTTGCTTGCCAACGAGCGGCAGGCGATGGACTGAGCCTTCAGCCAACCTCGCGTATGAGCTCTATGGAAACTGGAGGGAAGACTGGAGAAACACGCTGCCGTGACTGTCGCCTCCCTCCCAGAGAAGCCGCCTGGCCGAAGGTCCTCCCGCCGGTGCGTTCCAGCCGGGGCCGCACGCCATGACATGCGGGGCTGGCTGCGCCAGGTATTGCAGGCAAAGGTCCGCGCCGATACCGGGAGGACTGCCTGCCCCCATTGCCAGAACTCAGCCAGCAAGTGGCGCCGGTATGATGCCATCAGCACTTTCGCCGAGCACAAAGGAACCCAGTGCGAATCGTCTCGTGGAACTGTTCTATGGCGTACTACAAGAAACGCCACCTGATTGAGGCGCTGCAGCCTGACGTCGTCATTCTCCAAGAGGTCGCCAAGAAAGACATTTCCGCGGCTGAACACCCCTTCGCTGCATGGACTGGCAGCAATCTGAACAAGGGTCTCGGAGTTGTTGGATTCGCCAACGCTCGCTACAAGATTTCAGAACACGCGGATCCTAACTTGCCTTGGCATCTTCCCTTTTCGATTGATGGCCTCAACGTCATTGCCCTTTGGGCGCATCAGTTGGATCGTGAGCTGAGGTACGTTCGCGTGACTCATGAGATCGTAGACCGCCACGCCGAATTCCTTTCCGGCGGCAACGCGTTGCTCATGGGGGACTTCAACAGCAACACGGTCTGGGACAGGGCGCATCCGGGGAGGAACCACAGCATGCTGGTCGGAAAGCTCACTGGGCTTGGGCTTAGCAGCGTGTACCACCGCGACGGGGTGAACGATCAAGGGGCGGAGCCGACGAAAACGTACTTTCACACCCGGAACCTCCGCTTCGGGCATCACATCGACTACGCGTTCCTGAGCGACGGCATCCCGGCCGATCTCCGAGTCGGAGTATCCGAAGACTGGTTGGGGCATAGCGACCACATGCCGCTGATCTTGGATGTCGCCTAGTGACACGTGGGTCAGGCGCCGACTCAGCGGCCTCCCTTCGCGCGGCACCAAATTACCAGCGGCATGTGGAGACTTTCCGCGAGCCCCGCGTGGACTGATCTTCGGGTCATTCCTTCGGGTGTTAAAAAGGACCATCTTGCCTGTCCGTGGGGAGACGGGACCAGGCCACAGCCGCCGCGAACATAGGAGACAGGGAAACGGTCCTCAGGACCAAGAAGCCTGTCCATCTACAGTCGTCCTTGTGAGATCGGAAGCTAGTTGGCGTTCCTCCAAGTAGGTGCCACTGAAGCGAGCCCTGCACGGTGGATCGTGCAGGGCTCGCTTCGTGAGCTTCGTCCATGGTTTGTAGCAGTGGCGCGGTCGTCTTTCACCACGGAAAAAGATTTGCCACGGACACGCCCACGCAGGGTCATGTTCGTTGCAGCCAGCATCTCCTCGAGCCGGCAATGAATGCCGCTTGGATCATCGTCCTATTTCCGGTGGCCCTCAAAGCTGGAGCCGCGGTAGACGGGTTGGTGTCACCGAAGATCGGGCCCGCGAAAACGACTAGTTGCCGGCCGTCGTCGGCTTCGTTCCCCTGCAGACAGGACTCCAGGCCGAGCCAGAGGTCCATTCCCTGGGTGAGTCCTGGACGATGAGAATGGCCAGGGGACGAGACATCCACACGCGCTCCGCCCCCCTCGGCCGTGGGTACCGCAGCTTCGACTTAGAACACGAGAACGAGGCACCCGGGGACCTGCCCTCGGCCGTCCGCACACATGAGGTTGGACAGTGCCGGGACCCGGACTCCGAACCCGCGTCCCGGAGCGGAATTCTTCCTCGCCCGGAGTGGTTCCAAGAGTATGGCCCTTCCCCTTCTCCGGATTTCCATTCTCGACCGTGCCAACGCACGGGACGGGTTTCCTGCTGCGGACGCCCTGAACCGGGTGCTGGAACGGGCCCAGCGGGCCGAGGAATGGGGTTACCACCGCTTCTGGGTTGCAGAGCACCACGCGGTGCCAGGCATTGCCGGTTCCGTTCCGGCCGTGCTGATGGCCGCCGTTGCTGCCCGGACGCATTCCATCAGGGTCGGTTCAGGAGGCATCATGCTCCCCAACCACCAACCACTCGTGGTGGCCGAACAGGCGGCCACGCTGGAGGCTCTGCATCCCGCACGGATCGACCTGGGCGTCGGCCGGTCTGTCGGTTTCACCCCGGCAGTCCGGAATGCGCTGGGCGCCGGGAAACAGGACGCGGAGCGGTTTGAAGAGCAGCTGGCCCAACTGCTGGCTTACCTGTCCGGAGCCGCGCCCATCACTGCCCGGCCGCGGAACGATTCGGCTACACCGGTATTCGTGCTGGCCACTGGTTCGGGAATCGATATTGCAGCCCGTGCGGGCCTGGCTGTGGTGCTGGGCGGGCCGGCCGTGTTCCGGACGGATCAGAACGGCACACTCCCGGCGCTGGAAAGGTACCGCTCACAGTTCCGTCCATCACGCTGGTTCGAGCGGCCCTATATCCTGGTTTCCGCCAACGTAGCAGTGGCCGCCACCCGCCAGGCAGCGAGGGAACTGCTTCTGCCCGAAGCCGTCGCGCAGGCCCGCTCCAGGACCACCGGCGAATTCGCTGCCTTGGCGCCCGTGGGTCCGACCGAGTGGGCCGGGCTGACTCCCCGGGAAAAGGAAGCGGTCGAAAGGAGCCTGTCCACATCGCTCTACGGCACGGCCTCCGAGGTGCGGACCCAAGTCCAGCACCTGCTCGCGACCTCCGGAGCCAACGAGTTGCTGATCACAGGCGGAGCCTTCGATGTCGCGGCACAGGCGGAATCCGACCGGATCCTGGCCGGGCTTTTCCCCCAAGACGAGCGCCGCAGCATGGACGACCGCCGTGGATTCGCGGCATCCCACTGACGCCCACCTGACTTGACGCCGCCTAGCGCCCTCCCAGCGCGAGCAGCCATTCCGGCCCGGCCCGGTCCTGTAAATGCGCTCTGGTGGAGGAGCTACTGCTCGGCGCCGCCGTGCAGGGGGTCGTTGCTGGCGTCGCTGTCTGGTGTTGCGCCGAGGTCCTCCGGGGGCAGGTCGATGTTCCCGATCGCCTCGGACATATTGGGCATTCCGGGGACGCTGTAAGTATCCGGAAAGATGCCGTGGGCTTGTTCCTCGATCAGGGCTTCCTCTTCGCTGAAGCGGATCTCGTTCGCTTCGTCGCCGACGTCGCCCGGGACGTCCTCGCTGAACTTTGACGGGTTCGGAACTATAAAGCCGTTGAAGCTGTCTTCGCTGCTGCCGGTCATTGGTTCATCCTTTCGTAAAGCCTCAATCACCTCAGCGTATGCCCGGCAGCTCAGGTATGACCCGGACGCGGCCGGGCGACTTTAAGGAGCGCTGGAGAGGGATAGGGTCAATGCGCACCCCGGCAGTGTGTATTGGGCTGCCCGGACGAGGGCGATCGATGCAATATTGACGGAGGACACGACGGCGCCGAAGAAGCAGCGCATACGGCCCCTGGATCCTGTGCGCTGTCCACAACCGGGGACGATTCTTATTCTTCTACCCTCTGGTCAGCAAAGGACGACCCCGCACCCGGTCCGGCGGAAGGGAATGCGGCGAGCGCGGCATGGGCTTTGCTCGACAGCACTCGCCCTCATCATTCCAGCGGTCATCCTTGCGTTCTCATTCGGAACCGCACCCGCACGTGGTGCCGTCGCGGGCGGCCTTACGGGGGGCTCATCATCATCTGGCCATATCTAGCGGGCCAGGGGACAGCATCCAAGATTGGGAGCTAAGCAGGGTGGAACAGCCGTCCACCCGACTCCCTCCAGAAGTAGCTGTCCCATCCGTAAAGAGCCAGTTCGCTTCGCAGTCTTACTGGGTGTGTCCCTATTCGGGTTGTGAGTGCACTCATCTGCCGTTGATCGAGCCTCTACTGAACACGCCCGCGACAAGGAGCCCCGCGGCTGTGGGCAGGTTCGCCTCCACGCGGCCGCCTTTACACGTGGTCGAGCAGATGATCGCGCGGTGGGGTCTGGCTCGTACGAGTGCGCCTTTCGTGGGTGATGACAGTGGCGGCTAAGGCGATGCTGAGGCCAACGACGGTCTCGAGGGCCCGCTGAGTCAGGAGGGTGCCGATCGAGGCGGGCAGCATGAGATCGCCGAGCAGAAGGGCCATCGGGGTGAAGAAGACCAGGCCGAGGCTGTAGTTGCGCCCGGTTGTCAGCTCGGTGCACGCCTGGAGCACGGCGATCACGATGATCGCGGCATAGCTGCTGGGGTGGGCGGCCAGGACGAGGGCTGCGACGCCGAGGCCGGCGGCGGTGCCGATCACCCGCTGGGCAGCGCGCGTGAGGCTGGCGTGCAGGTCGGGTGCCGACATGGGGACGGATGCCGTGACGAAGGTCCAGTAGGGGTGGCCGATGCCGCTGGTCGCGACGGCGAGGGCGGCGGCGGCGATACCGAGCAGATAGCGGGCGGCGTGGCGGCCCACCGGGTCGGACGGGCGTAGGCCGCGCCACGACAGCCGATACCGCACCGGGTCGCCGCCGTCGCGGGCGGTGCGACCCGGGAGGGCGAGCAGCAGTGCGAAGACGGCCGCGCCAGTCGCAGCGAGGGCGGCTGCGGGCACCGTGCTCAGCGCGATCGGGACCGTGGCCGAGGCTGTAAGGGCGAAGACCGGGTTGAGAGCTCCGGCCGGATGCCATCGGCCCAGCTCGGCTAGCACTACCGCGACGCCGGCCCAGGCGGCCGCGACCGGGACGAGCAGCCAGAGCCGGAACGGGACGGTCGCCACTAGGGCGCCGACGATGACGCCGACCACCATCACCAGACCCGCCTGCGCCTGCATGGCTAGGCGTACCCGAGCCGGCTCGTGTCGGCCGTACAGGGCGGCGAAGGCACCGATCGCCGCATACAGCAGCAGGTCGCCGCGACCGGACGCCAAGCAAGCCACCAGCGGCACGAAGATAGCCAGGCTTGCGCGCAGGGCGGTCCAATGGGCGCCGGCATGCGGGCCCAGGTCGAAGACTGCCGCCCACCAGGACTGCGTGGGGGTGGCCTGCGTCATTTTAACCTTCCAAGGTGGTACAGGAATGAAGTACCTCAAGGTTACTACACCTATGAACTACTATTGTGGTTGACCGAGGCGACCGCCACGGGGGCGCGGAGGAGCCGGATGGATCAGGACGCAGACGGCCTGCCCGCTCATGGCGACGCCGTGGACCGGATGCAGCGTGAGTGGGCCCGGCTGCGCCCGGACCTGAACTTCACCAGCCTCGGGGTGATCCACCGCGTGCTGCGCGCTTCGCGCCTCATCCTCGAAGCCAGCGACGCCTTCCTCGCCGACTACGGGCTCACCCGCGGCGAGCTGGACGTGCTTTCCGCGCTGCGCCGTACTGGCGAACCTCTGAGCCCAACGACGCTGGCCCAGACGCTGCTCGCCCCCCGCTCCGCGATCACCATGCGGCTGAACGCCCTCCAGGCTCGGGGACTGCTGAGCCGGACAGCCAACCCGGCCGACGGCCGCTCGTCCCTGCTCGTCCTCACCGACACTGGCGCCGCGCTCGTGGACGAGGTGATTCCCGCCCAGCTCGCCCTCGAAGATGCCCTACTCGCCGAAGCCCCGGCCTGGGCCATCGAGGGCTTGGTCGATCCCCTGCGGGCACTGACCTCCGTGTGGGAGCAAGGACGCGGCCACCAAGCCGGGTCCAGCAAGGACCGGCGGAACGGCGCGCTCGAGCCCTCCGGATGAGCCGCAGGAGCGCGCGCTTCGGGTGAGCATCAGCCGACGCGCTACCGGGCTCCGCGTGGTAGACCACCAACGGCGCGCTGCTCCAACCTGAGGACGAAGAGCTACCGCGCGATGCGCGGTGGTCATCAGCCCTGCCGACTCCCGACGCCGGCAGCTTGTTTAGGGGACTATTTGCGCAACGCTGCCCAGGCTTGGAAACCGCCGATAAGGTCGGTCGCGCGGGTCAGTCCCAGCCGTCGCAGGGTGTGTGCAGCGAGACTGGAGCTGTAACCTTCATTGCAGACCACCACGATCCGCCGTGCGGGGTTGTCAGCGATCGGGAGCCGGTGGGGGCTGGAAGGGTCCAGCCGCCACTCGAGAACGTTTCGGTCAATAACGACCGCTCCCGGAAGATCACCGTCGCGGTCTCGCTGATCGACCGGCCGCGTGTCGACAACGAGGGCGCCCGCTGCCATCTCTCGCTCAAGATCCGAAGCGTGAACACGCTCGAGCCCCATGCGGCTCTCAAGTAGTAATTCGTTGATCGTAAGCGTTGCAGGGGAAGCGCTCGGATCTAGGACCCGTTGGCAGATCGGAACGCCGTCATCGGAGATTTCACACTGCGTCACGGTTTTCCTCGCTCTGCCTGCTGATCCGTCTGTCGTTCCACCCCAAGCGGAACCATGAGCTATTTTGGTCATCAATCCAAGGGCATGGAGGGAATCATGTCAATACACGTCAGTCATGCAATACGGCCATGCCCGGCCTCTCTCGGCGGAGTCGGCCCGTGCCGCGGGATGAGGTGCGAGGCTGGGGCCCCGCGGGAATAAGAACCCCTAACAAGAGGTTGGACCGTGGTGTGAAAAACATCGGATTCCTGTCCTTTGGCCATTGGACCGACCACCCGGAGTCCGGCACGCGCAGCGCGTCGGACGCGCTGTTGCAGGCGATCGATCTTGCGGTCGCGGCCGAGGAGCTGGGGGCGGACGGCGCGTACTTCCGCGTCCACCACTTCGCGCGGCAGTACGCCTCCCCATTCCCGTTGCTCGCCGCCATCGGGGCACGGACCAGCCGCATCGAGATTGGTACCGGCGTGATCGACATGCGCTACGAGAACCCGCTCTACATGGCGGAGGACGCCGGTGCGGCCGATCTGATCTCGGGCGGCCGGCTGCAGCTGGGCATAAGTAGGGGTTCACCCGAGCAGGTCATCGACGGGTGGCGTCACTTCGGCTTCGCCCCCGCCGAGGGCGAGTCGGACGCCGATATGGGCCGCAGGCACACCGAGCGGCTGCTCGAGGTGCTCACTGGCGAGGGCTTCGCGGCGCCGAGCCCCCGCCCGATGTTCCCGAACCCTCCGGGCCTGCTGCGCGTGGAGCCGCATTCGGAGGGCCTGCGTGAGCGCATCTGGTGGGGTTCCGGCTCGAACGCCACGGCTATCTGGGCGGCGAAGCTCGGAATGAACCTGCAGAGCTCCACGCTCAAGGATGACGAGAGCGGCAAGCCCTTCCACGTCCAGCAGGCCGAGCAGATCGAGCTCTACCGGCAGGCCTGGAAGGAGGCGGGGCACGAGCGGGAGCCGCGCGTTTCGGTCAGCCGTAGCATCTTCGCCCTGACGGACGAGCGCGACTGGCAATACTTCGGCCGCGACCGCCGCAGCTCGGACCAGGTGGGCAACATCGACGAGAATACGCGCGCGGTATTTGGCCGGTCCTATGCGGGTGCCCCGGATGAGCTGGCCGCGAAGCTGGCGGAGGACGAGGCGGTCGCCACGGCAGACACCCTACTGCTCACGGTCCCGAACCAGCTCGGTGTCGACTACAACGCCCACGTCATCGAGTCGATTCTGAAGTATGTGGCGCCGCAGCTCGGCTGGCGCTGACCCCGCGTGGCAGCTTCCCCCTGGGAGACTGCTGAATTAGTGGCGTGGTTGGCTGGTGCTGTACGCGTGCCGGAGCGCCCCCTTTGAGCGCGAGCAAGGCCAGCCCCAGCATCTCGAGCCCAGTCCAGGCGAGCGTCCCGCCCCAAATCTCGGCGGAGAAGCTGAGGGCCCCATCGTGGAGTGCCACACCGGCGAAGTAGGCGGCCCAGAACACGACGGGCGAGAGTGCTGCCGCGGTCATGAGCCTTGCCTGGTGGCCCGGGGCCGGGCGGACCGCCGCCCACACCACTCCCACGAGCAGGGAACCGACGAGGGCCACCGGCACGAGCCAGGCGTCCCGCATCGCGACCATAAGCTGCATCGCTACGGAGGGTACGAGTGCCGTGGCCGCGGGCACCGCTGCGTTCATGTGCCAGCGTAGCGACAGCAACAGGACGGGCACGAAGAGCACGGCCGTTGAGACGAAGAACGATCCCAAGGCGACCAGGATGGCCGACGACGTCGGAGCCGTCACCGCGGGCTGGGCTGCGGAGCCGGTGTACGTCTGGACGAGGCCATGGCGCGCGAAGACAGCGAATTCCTGCAGGATGAACGCCGCAACCATGCCCGAAAGCATCGCGCTCACGACGGCCGGCACCAGCTGTGGCCGTGACCGCTCTGGCGCGTGCCATGCGGCGGAAAACGGCGCGCTGAGGATCAGGAATGCGCCCGCAGCAAGTCCCAGATGGGACGGGCTGAACAGCGCCTTGAGGTTCTGCTCAATTCCGAAGACCGAATGCCAGGCGAAGTCGGCCACCCCGGAGGCAAGGAAGAGGAAGACGCCTGCAGCGGCGGGTCCGTAGCCGGCCGGGATCGCTTCCGTCCACCGCATGCCCGGTGCGTGCCGGCGCCACGTCAGGGCGGCGAGCCAGAGGGCGCAGGCAGCAAAGCCCGAGTAGAGGACCGCGTGCCAGGGCGTGAAGAAGGTCTCAAGGTCGTGGAGGTTGTTGTGGGCCCAGCCGTCCACGTACGTCCCGCCGAGGAGCCAGACCCCGGCGGCGAGGGTGATGGTGTCTTCAGCGACCGTCGTGGGACGGTGCACTGAGACCTGCGGAATGGCCAAGGCGTTGGCGGCTGCGGCGTCCATGGTTCCACAGTAGGACTCGCCGCCTTTGGGGGCGAGAGGCTAAAAGCCCGGGGGTCACCGCACCACGGTGCGGTGACCGGCATCCAGACGCCGGGTCCAGCCGCGCGAGTCCAGATATTCAAGCAACGGAACCGCGACCCGTCGAGTCGTCCCGAGGGCCTGGCGTGCCTGGCTGGTGGTGAAGGGCTGCTCCAAGCGGGCCAGTTCGCGCATCGCCAGGGCCGGGGCCGTAGGCAGCAGCACCACCCCGTCGCGCAACCGCAAGAGCCGCCCGGTGCGCTCGCCGGCAGCGAGCTCCCGGGCGCCCAGGCCCAGCGCGGCCAGCTCATCGGTTTCCGGGGCATGGAAGGCGTTTGCAGTGAGCCTGCGCTCCAGCTCCGCCACCGCCGGCCCGGCGGCGCCAAGGTTGCCTTGGGTCCCTGGCAGCCGGACGTGGCCGCCCTCCTGTTCGAGACCTGCTTCGCGGATGACCGGGTCAAGAAGCCGCTCATCGGGCAGTTGGAGAAGGTCCCGGGCCGCGCCCCGGGAAAGGCCCGGGGCGAGAGGCTCGCGCTCCTGCAGTTCCCCGAGCGCCGTACGCAGCCGACGCTGCCATGCCTCGAAGAGGGGAGCGTGCACCCACCAGTCGCCGAGAACCTGGACGCCGGGTGGTGCCGCCTCGTGCGCAGACAATAGCCCGAGCCGACGCAGGTGCTCTTCCTGCACGGCCCCGCGGCCTGCCACTTCCCCAAGCACGTCTCCGGCGGCGTCCATGCCTGCGAGCCGCTCAGCCCAGTGGACGCCGTCCCCGCGCCGCCGCAAGGCTGGCGGATCGGCGTCGAGCACCTGCGCGCCGCCAAGCACCGAGCGGGTCCCGGGGTCCCTCAGCACCAGACGGTCTCCGAGAACGAGCGGCAGGCGCCGGTCCAGGACAAGCCGGGCGTGGTCGGCACCGAAGGGACGCAGCCGGGCCGGCACGGCAGCGGTTCCGGCATGCACCATGAGCTGCTCCGGTACGTCCGTGTAGGCCACGCCGGTTGTGCGCCGGATGCCCAGGACGCCCGTGACGGGCCACGCGTCGGGGGTCAGCAACGCGTCTCCCCGTCGGACGTCGGCGGCGGAAACATCGCGCAGGTTCAGTGCCACCCGGTTGACCGGCCCCAGCGAGGAGTACGACGTGTCGCGGCTTTGCAGGCCGCGGACCACGACGGACCGTGAACCATCGTGGCCAAGCAGCTGCAGCCGGTCACCTTGAGCAAGTGTTCCCGCTGCCAAAGTTCCGGTTACCACGGTTCCGGCACCCTTGATGGTAAACGAGCGGTCCACCCACAGCCGGAGCCGGCCTGTAGTGGCGGGGGCGGGCACCCCGGCCAGAACGCCGTCGAGCGTGGCACGCAGTTCGGTCAGCCCGGTGCCCTCGATGGCAGACACAGCCACTGCGGGCGCATCCGCCAGGCCTGTCCCGGCCAGCTCTCTGCGCGTCCGGGCAAGCACTTCACCAACCTGCCCGGGTGCCCGGTCGGTGCGGCTGATGACTACGACGCCGTACTCGATGCCCAGCGCCGCGACGGCGTCCCGGTGGTCGCTTGACTGCGCCTGCCAGCCTTCATCGGCAGCGACGACGAAGCAGACGACGGGAGCGGGTCCGATTCCGGCGAGCATGTTCCCGAGGAATCGTTCGTGGCCCGGTACGTCCACGAAGGCAACATCCTGCCCCGAAGGCAACGTGGTCCAGGCGTAGCCCAGGTCAATGGTCAGCCCACGGCGCCGCTCTTCCTCCCAGCGATCCGGTTCCATGCCGGTAAGCGCGCGCACCAGCGTGCTCTTGCCGCAATCGACGTGTCCGGCCGTGGCAACGACATGCACGGTTCAGCCCGCCCTGCCTGCATCCGAATCCGTGAGGGTCGCCAGCGCCTGGCGCACCGCGTCGAGTATCCGGTCATCGTCCTCTTCGGGCACGCAGCGCAGATCGAGCAGGCAGGAGCCGTCATGGACGCGCGGGAGCACGGCCGGGTCGCCGGTTCGCAGGGGCGCCGCGAGCGCTTCGGGTAGCCGGAGCGCCCACCCCTGCAGTGCCACGCCGGGCGCTCCGCCGCCGCCGACCCGGCCGTCGTGCGCGACGACCGGTACCCCGAGTGCCGCGGCGAGTCGGCCGGTACGGTTCCGCAACCACTCCGGGTCCGCGTGCAGGGCCCGGACAACCGGCGGTGCTTCACCCGCGACCGTCGCCTCCAGCGCCGCGAGGGCCAGTTTATCGGCCCGCACTGCTCGGGCCAGCGGGTGGCGTGCCAGCCGGGAGATGATCTCCGTCCGGCCGAGCAGCAGACCGGCCTGTGGTCCGCCCAGGAGTTTGTCGCCGCTGGCGATCACGACGTCGGCCCCGCTTGCCAGCGCGGTGGCAGCGTCCGGTTCTGCGGGAAGAAGCGGATCGGGCGCCAGCAGTCCACTGCCGAGATCGGCCACGAGGGCGACCCCGTGCGCCGCGGCGAGCCTGCTCAGTTCGTCCAATGGAACAGCGGAGGTGAATCCGTCCACCCGGAAGTTGCTCGGGTGGACCTTGAGGAGGCAGCCGGTGGCTGGTCCGATGGCGTCGGCGTAGTCCCGCAGGTGTGTGCGGTTGGTCGTGCCCACCTCGTGCAGTGTCGCGCCCGTTGATTCGATCAGGTCGGGAAGCCGGAAGCCGGCACCGATCTCAACCAGTTCGCCGCGGCTCACCACCACCTCCCGGCCCGCGGCGAGGGCCGTGGTGGCCAGCACCAGCGCCGCAGCCCCGTTGTTGACCACCAGAGCGTCCTCGGCAGCGGGACAGGCGGCGAGCAATGCGGCCCGGGCACCGGCGCCGCGGCGGGCGCGGCTGCCGGTTGCCAGGTCGAGCTCCACGTCGACGTAGCCGCTGGCTGCGACAAGAGCTTCGACCGCGGCCGCGGACAGCGGGGCGCGGCCGAGGTTGGTGTGGACGACTACGCCGGTTGCGTTGAGCACCGGGCGCAGGGTGGTCGCCCTGCGTGCGGCGACGGCGGTGAGCAGGGCCGGTTCCACCTGGCCGGGAGCGAGTTCACCGCGCCGCGCCCGCTCCTGGGTTTGCCGGACGAGTTCACCGATGAGTTGTGCACTCAGACGACTCCGGGCCGCGCGGACGGCCGGCAATGCCAGCAGATCGTCGGTGCGCGGAATCAGGCGGCGGGGATCGACCTGGTCCACACAGTCCCTCTTCCTTCCGCGGCATTGCGTGACGGTGGTTGGCGGAGGCGGACGGGAATCGAACCCGCCAGGCCGAGATACTCAGCCTCACCGGTTTTGAAGACCGGGGGGCCCACCAGGACCCGGACGCCACCGCGTTCAATGTAGCAGATTGCCCCCGGGGGTAGCCTAGGGGTGTGAAAGAGACCGAGACGTCTATTCCGCAGCTCAAAAACGACGGCGTCGGCGCAGTCCGGCTCACCGGCTATGCCCACGGTGGGGGCTGCGCGTGCAAGATTCCGCCCGGCGAACTCGAAGAAGCGGTGCGCGGCCTTACCGGCCAGCCAGGAGCGGACGTGCTGGTGGGTCTTGACAGCGGCGACGACGCAGCCGCCGTCCTGGTGCGCGGCGACCTGGCGGTATTGTCCACCGCCGACTTCTTCACTCCCGTGGTCGACGACGCCTTTGACTGGGGCCGGATTGCTGCCGCCAACGCGCTCTCTGACATTTACGCCATGGGCGGCCGCCCGATCATGGCAATCAACCTCGTCGGTTGGCCCCGCGGCGTGCTGCCGCTCGAGTTGATGACTGAAGTGCTCCGCGGCGGCCTGAGCGTCGCCTCCGAGGCGGGGTGCCCGGTGATTGGCGGGCATTCGATTGACGATCCCGAGCCGAAATACGGCATGGCGGTCACCGGCGTCGCCCATCCGGACCGGTTGCTGCGCAACGACGCCGCCCGGCCCGGGCTGCCGCTCACCCTCACGAAGCCGATCGGCGTCGGACTGCTCAATAACCGGCACAAGCAGACCGGTGAAGTGTTCGCGGAAGCCGTGGCGACGATGACGCGCCTCAACCGCGACGCCGCCGAGTCCGCGGTGGCGGCCGGCGTGCGGGCGGCCACGGACGTGACGGGTTTCGGGCTGCTTGGACAT
Organism: Arthrobacter sp. 10T419; assembly: GCF_056394105.1. Classification (NCBI taxonomy): domain Bacteria; kingdom Bacillati; phylum Actinomycetota; class Actinomycetes; order Micrococcales; family Micrococcaceae; genus Arthrobacter; species Arthrobacter sp. 10T419. The sequence continues at coordinate 330,159 of NZ_JBFTHF010000002.1, forward strand.
TTGTACAAGATGTGCCGCGCCTCCGGAGTGGGGGCAGTGATCGACCGGGCGGCGCTGCCACTCGTCGAGGGCGCCCGGGAGGCGTTGCGGGACGGCTTTGTCTCCGGCGGGACGCGGCGCAACCTCGATTGGGTTCGACCGCACCTGCAGACCGAGGCGGGCGTCACTGAAGACGATCTGCTGCTGCTTGCCGATGCGCAGACTTCCGGCGGCTTGCTCGTGGTCGGCGAGGTGCCAGGCTATCCAGTGATCGGGCATACCGTCGTCGGTCAGGGCATCGAAATCCGCTGAACCCGGGATCTCCTGAACCCACGGTCCTCTAGATCAGCATCCCCTAGAGCACAGCGGACTCGTCAGCCGGCAGTGGTGATCGAGTCTCCGGTGATGCCGGCGGCGCGGCGGGCGGCGAGACGGTTCTTCTGCGGTTCGATCGTATACCGCGGGTCCCGAGCCGAGGCAAGGCCGGCCTCGAACACCCCGAACCGGGTCAGCCCCGAGGCGGCCAGCAGTGCCAGTCCCGAGGCCGCGGCCACCGCCCGGTTGCGTCCGCCCAACAGTGCCCCCAGTCCGCCCGCAGCGGCTAGCCGCTCGCTCCATTTCAGCATGACACCGGCCTTGCCCTGATGCAGGGGCTCGGCGACCACCGGGTCCATCCGGTGCTCCATCACCCGCATGGCCACCACGTCACCCATCACGCCCAGCACCGCAAGTTTCCGGGCCGGGCCCGCCTCCTGTACCGGAGTCGTGATCATCGCGAGCCCGGCAGAAGCGAGGGCCGCGGAACTCACGAAAACGAAGGGCAGTTCCTCGTGCGCGGCGTTCCAGGTGGGGGTGGCCGTGTCACCGAGCAGGACCGCCGTGTACGCCGCCAGCGGTCCGGCGAAAAACGCGGCCTCGAAGCCGGCCGGTCCCTCGACCGCGTACAGCAGGTTCCGCAACGGCCCCAGCGGCAACCGCGCTCCGGTCATCCGATCGACCTCCGCTGCCGCCGAGACCGCCGCGCCCACGCTGAATGCGCTGAGAATCCACGAGCCCACACTCATCGGCGAGGTCAGTTTGATGGTCCGCAGCATGTTCAGGAAGCGCTCCGGCCTGCCCAGATCCTTCAACAGCGCAATGGTGCCCATGCTTACTGCCGTCAGGGCACTCAGCCGGGCATTCCGGCGCAGCGTCGGCCGCCCGGTCAGCTGGCCGCCGAGACCGAGCAGTGCAGAGCCGGCCGCCACGCCGCCAAGGAACAGGTAGGCGGCCACATCTTCGGTCCAGGGTGCCGGTTTGACCACGGGACGGCCGTAGTACGAGGTGAATTCCGGCTCCGGGACCATAGGCATTTCTCGGGAACCGTCACCGCCGTCGCGGCGGCCGGTGCCGCGCTTGCCGCCAGCCCGACGCCGGCGGGCAGGTTCGGGCGGCCGAAAGCTGTCGAACTCAGAGTGGGTCACGCGCGCCCTCCCAGGAAAGCCAGCGCCGCAGCGGCGGCCATGCCGGCGACGGCCATGCCGGCCCGCCGGTACATCTGCGGCAGATCGGCGGTTGGCACTCTCGGATCCGGCGGAAGCCCGTACACTTCCGGTTCGTCGAGCAGGAGGAAGACCGCTCCGGTTCCGCCGACGCCGTCGAGCTCGTTCGCACCATAGAGCCTGGCTTCCGTGAGTCCCTGCTGGTGCAGGGCGGCGACCCGTTCCCGGGCCGTCTCCACCATGTCGTCATGGTTGCCGTACTTGATGGACGTCGTCGGGCAGGCTTTAGCGCAAGCGGGCGTCTCATCGTCGACCAGCCGGTCGTAGCACAGCGTGCACTTCTGGGCGACGCCGACGTTGGGGTCGGCGGGCTGCTTGGCGTGCGGCTCCTCCCGCTGGGCGGCCACCGCCACCATGCCGTCGCTGCGGCGTTCAATCACGCCGAAGGGACACCCGGCCACGCAGGTGCCGCAGCCGTTGCACACATCGTCCTGGACCACCACCGTGCCGAACTCGGTGCGGAACAGCGCTCCGGTCGGGCAGACATCAAGGCACCCGGCGTGCGTGCAGTGCTTGCAGACATCGGAGGACATCAACCAACGGAAGTCTGCCGTGTCCGGCGGCGTCGTATCCACATTCGCCAGGTCCGCCCCGGCGGACGCCGCCGTCGGGGGAGGCCCGATGCGGGGCATGCCGAGGTTGACCAGCGCGCGCCCGGATTCCCGCGCCTCGGTAATGCGTTCCTGGCCCTGTTCAACGAAGGCAACATGCCGCCAGGTGCTGGCGCCGAGTCCTCCGGTGTTGTCATAGGAGGATCCCAGCAGCTCCAGGTTCCCGTCGTGGGGGTTGTGGTTCCACTCCTTGCAGGCCACTTCGCAGGCCTTGCAGCCGATGCAGATGGAGGTGTCTGTGAAGAACCCCTTGCGCGGCTGCTGGTCCTCCCACCGGGCATCGGCGGCGGGGTCGGTCGGTCCGGACAGCTGGCCCATCTAATCCTCCAACATCGAGTCGGCATCCGGAACGGTGCCGCCCGGATCGGTAACGAGTCGGTTCCCGGTCTCGGTCGTCGCTCCGGCCCGGGCCTGGTACTCAGCAACCAGGGCAAGCAGCTCCGCCCCGCGGGGCCGGCGGCCCGGACGGATGTCACAGGAGGCGGCCTTGGATTCCTGGATCTGGACGTTGGGGTCCAGCGTCACGCCCAACAGGTCATTGGCCGCGTCACCGCTGACCACAGCATCCGCTCCGACGCCCCAGTGGTACGGCAACCCGATCTGATGGACGGTGTGGCCGCCGACGGCCAGCGGTTTCATCCGCTCGGTGACGAGCACCTTCGCCTCGATGGCGGAGCGGGCCGAAATGATGGTGGCCCACCCGTACGGCTCAAGCCCGCGCTCAGCGGCCAGCTCGGGAGAGACCTCGCAGAACATTTCCGGCTGCAGCTCCGAGAGGTACGGCAACCAGCGGCTCATTCCGCCGGCCGTGTGGTGCTCGGTCAGCCGGTACGTGGTGAAGACGTAGGGATAGACGCCCGCGCCACTGGTACCGGCGCTTGGTGCACTGAGGTTGTCTGCGCGGGGGTACACCAGCCGGGCCGGATTTTGCTGCTGCGGGTAAAGGCCATTGGCCACCGGCGATTCCTGCGGTTCGTAGTGGGTGGGAAGGGGACCGTCGACGACGCCCTTCGGCGCGAACAACCATCCCTTGCCGTCTGACTGCATGATGAAGGGATCATCTCCTGTCAGGGCGGCCGGACCACCGAGATCCGGGTCGGGTTGGCTGCCCGGAGCAAGGTCAACCGGGAAGTCGGGAACGTCGTCTCCGACCCACCGTCCCTGCTCCTGGTCCCACCAGATGTATTTCTTCCGCTCGCTCCACGGTTTACCGGCCGGGTCGGCCGACGCCCGGTTGTAGAGGATCCGGCGGTTGGCCGGCCAGGCCCAGCCCCATTCCGAGGCGGCAGGCCCTTGCTCATGGCCCGGTTTCCGGTTGGCGGCATGGTTGATGCCGTCGGCGTAGACGCCGGTGTAGATCCAGCAGCCCGCCGACGTGGAACCGTCGGCGCGCAGCTCTGTATACGCGGAGAGCGGTTTGCCTGCGTCCGGGCCGCTGAGGTGGCGGCCGTTGATCTCGGCCAGCACCGCCTCGCCGTCGGGCTCGCCGTGTTCGTCGGTGGGGTAATCCCAGGTGAGGTCGAGCAGCGGACGGTCGCGTTCATCCTCCGAACCCGCCAGTTTTTCGCGGATCCGCTGGCCCAGCTCAAAGAAAAACTGCAATTCACTTTGACACGCACCAGGCGGTGCCACCGCCTGGTGCCGCCACTGCAGCAGCCGTTGGGTCTGCGTGAACGAGCCGGCCTTTTCGACGTGGCTTGCTGCAGGCAGGAAGAACACTTCGGTCTCGATGTCTTCGGTGCGCAGTTCTCCCGATTCGATCTCCGGGCCGTCCTTCCACCAGGTCGCCGACTCGATGAGGTTCAGGTCGCGCACCACCAGCCACTTCAAGTGCGACATGCCAAGGCGTTGCATCCGGCCGTTAGACGAGCCTACGGCGGGGTTCTGTCCGAGCAGGAAGTAGCCCTCCACCTTGTCCTCGAGCATGTCCATCACCGTCTGGTACGTGCCGTGCGCTCCGGTCAGTCTGGGAAGGTAATCGTAGGCCCAGTCGTTCTCCGCGGTCGCGGCGTCGCCCCACCAGGCCTTCAGCAGGCTGATGACGTAGGAGTCGGCGTCCGCCCAGAAGCCCTTCTGCTTCTTCGACGCGATCGCATCCAGGTATTCGCTGAAGGTGTCGTGGCGTCCGGCGCTGGGCATCGGCAGGTAACCGGGCAGCAGGTTGAACAGGGTTGGAATATCCGTGGAGCCTTGGATGCTTGCATGCCCGCGCAGGGCCATAATTCCGCTGCCCGGGCGGCCCACGTTGCCGAGCAGAAGCTGCAGGATAGCGGCGGCCCGGATGAACTGCGCTCCGAGCGTGTGCTGGGTCCAGCCGACGGCGTAGGCAAAGCACGTTGTCCGTTCGCGCCCCGAGTTTTCCGTGATGGCGTGGGCCAGATACTCGAAGTCCTTGGCGTTGATGCCACACATGTCCTGGACCATCTCCGGGGTGTAACGGGCGTAATGGCGCTTCAGGATCTGGAAGACGGTCCGGGGGTCCTGCAGGGTATCGTCACGTTGCACTTGGGCGTGTTCCAGGGCGGGGCCGCCGCTGCCGAACTGGTCTCCCGCGGCCCGATCCGACGCGTGGGAGCCGTGCTCGGTGCCCGCCCCAGCGTCCCCGATGGTGCCTCCGCCCTGTTCCGCGTACGACCATGACGCCATGTCGTATGCTCCGGTTTCGGGATCATAGCCGGAGAACAGGCCGCCAAGGTCCTCGGCGTCGCGGTAATCGGCGTGAACCAGCGTGGCCGCGTTCGTATAGGCGCTGACGTACTCCTTGAACCACAGGTCGTTGGTGATCACGTAGTTAATCAGCGCGCCCAGGAGGACAACGTCAGAGCCGGCCCGGATGGGGATGTGCTTATCCGCGACGGCCGAGGTGCGCGTGAACCTGGGGTCGACGTGGATGACCTTCGCTCCGCGGGCCTTGGCCTCCGCAACCCACTGGTATCCCACAGGATGGCATTCGGCCATATTGGAACCCTGAATGATGATGCAGTCGGCGTTGGCCATGTCTTGCAGTGATTGCGTCGCACCACCGCGTCCAAACGAGGCTCCCAAACTGGGAACCGTGGAGGAGTGTCAAATGCGGGCTTGGTTCTCGATTTGCACTGCTCCGGCAGCCGTGAAGAGTTTCTTGATCAGGTAGTTCTCTTCGTTGTCCAGAGTTGCCCCGCCGAGCGAGGCTATGCCCATGGTGCGTCGAAGCAGCCGGCCTTTTTCGTCTTCTTGCTGCCAGGTCCGGCGGCGGGAGTCCACGAAGCGGTCCGCCACCATGTCGATGGCAGTTTCCAGATCCAAATGCTGCCACTGGGTGGAGCGTGGCGCACGGTAGAGCACTTCGGTCTGCCGGCCCGGCGAGTTGACCAACTGCTCGCTCGCAGAGCCCTTGGGGCACAACCGGCCACGGGAAATCGGCGAATCGGGATCGCCTTCGATCTGAACGACCTTTTCGTCCTTGACGTAGACCCGCTGTCCACAGCCCACGGCACAATACGGGCACACGCTCTGCACGACGCGGTCTGCAGTGGCCGTGCGCGGGGTGATCTCCCTCGTCCGCGGGGAGGTTACCGCCGGGCCGCGTCCCAGCAGATCGCCCGTACTGAACTGCCGGACGACCGGCCACTGAAGAAAACTGCGCCGAGCCATGGCAGGAGCCTACACAATCCGGGGCCCCAACGACAGGGTGTCGATGAAGCGTTCCGTGCTGCCCCTCGCCTTCGACGTTTCAGCGGGCCGTTGGAGTGCACGGCCGCCGTTATCCAGGCGAGCCGTCGAACAAATCCGGAGAAGTCCTGGATAAGTACGGCTTGTCCGCATCGCGGCGCCGGGACCCGCGGGCCGGACATTGTGGGCCGAAGTCCGAGCTAATGCTTGGCCGTCGGGTGCCGGAAGAAAACCCCTGCCGAGAGGGTCCGGCAGGAGATTCCGGACGTAGTATCAGCGCATACGGAAGAACTGAGGTGAGCAGATGAACACCGACGCGTCACAGATGGACGGCCCTTCCGGGCAGCCAGGACAGGGCGGGAGTGGCAGCGGCGGACTGGCCACACGGCTCAGCGACCTGGCCAGGGAGCTGCAGCACGAACATGATCCGGACAGGGTGCTTGCCGGGATAGTGCAGGCCGCCGTCCAGCTCATACCCGGCGCCGCCGATGCGTCCATCAGCGTGGTCACTGGCCGGAAGAAGGTCGATTCACCGGTCGCTTCGGGAGACCTTCCCCGCAGGGTTGACGCTCTGCAAAGCACATCCGGACAGGGGCCGTGCCTGGACGCGGCCTACGAAGACCGGATTGTGCGGGTGCCCGACCTCAGCAGTGAGACCCGTTGGCCGGCCTTCTCCCGCGGCGCCGTTGAGCTTGGGGCGCGCAGCATGCTTTCAATCCAGTTGTTCGTCGAAGGCGACCGGCTGGATGCGTTGAACCTGTATGGCGCCAGTCCGAACGCTTTCGACCTAGAGTCGGAGCAAATTGGGCTGCTCGTCGCTGCCCACGCAGCGGTGGCCTTCGCCGACTCCCAGAAAATCAGCCAGCTCAATGAGGCGCTGGTCTCCCGCCAGCTCATCGGCCAGGCCGAAGGCATCCTCATGGAGCGTTACAAACTAACCGCCCAGCAGGCCTTTCTGGTCCTCTCCCGCGCCAGCACCACTTCCAACACGAAACTGCGTGAGGTGGCAGAAAACCTGACCAGTAGCGGAGAAATGTCGACCGAAATACCTCCGCGTCCAAAGTAGGGCAGTGCCGCGGCAGATCGTCAGTTCGCGCCTGCCCCGTCCCCGGAGGGCTCATCGTCGCGCGGTGCGCCGCCCCGGCGCCTGACTACTTCCTCATCGACAAGGAGAAGGAGCTCGCTGGCGCCGGTCCGGCCGCCGAGGCTCTGCGCCTGACGCAGTGATTGGCGCAACTTCAACAGGTCTTCAGCGGGCACGAACGGCCATCTCCCGAAATGGTGGAATATCCGCTCGTGGTAGCCGGAGCTGCTTAGTTCCATCACGCGGCCGTCCGCGTTGGGGCACTGGGGCGGCACCCGGCGCGTGGGTGATGGCTGCGAATGGTCCGGGCCCCGGCCTGGCTAAGGGCGGGGAGCGTTTCAGGGCAATCCACGAGGAGCTGGTCAAGATCAAGCAGGACGTCAAAGCCGGGCAGGACGCGCGTCGCGCGTCGCACCACAGCAAGGAGGCCTTAAACGTTCCTGGGGGTCAACCGGCCGGTGGGTCGAAGGGTAACGGCGGCGGCGTCCATGTCGACGGCGACAGTTACGGAGAGTTTCGCGGGCATACAGTGTGTCCTCTGGAAAAGAACGGAGGCCACTGCCTGACCTCTTCCAGAGTATCGGAGTATGGCTGGAACGGACCCGTTGTGACGACACTATTCCCGGCGGCGTCAGCGCGCCGACGGTCGGTCGCCGGGCTGCGACCAGCGCCTGCGACGGTCCGACGAGTTGATCCGCCCGCGGATCTGCCCGCTAGCTGCGGCCGCCGCACGACGGCGTCACCAGCCGCCGCGCGTTGGGGTGTGACCCTTCCGGGCGTCGTCGGGCATCGGCATTTCGGCCCGCAGGCCCAGGAGCCGGATGGGCCGGCCCGCTTCGATGGCGGCCGCAAGGTCCAACGCCTGCGCGAGGATCTCGTCCCGGTCGAACGTCTCGGGAATCTTCCTTGCGTGGGTCTTGGTGACGAACGGCGCGTACCGAACCTTCAAGGTCAGCCCAATGACGGGTCGTCCTTCGGCCGCAACATCCTCGAGGACGCGCGCTGTCAGCTCCCTGACAGCGCCGGCCACCTGGGCTGCCTCGGTCAGGTCGTGCTGGAAGGTGGTCTCCCTGCTGTGACCGCGGGCAACCCACGGGGTGGCGTCCACCACGCTGGTGCCGTCGCCACGTGCCAGCTCCGCGTACCAGGGACCCATTCTGGGGCCGAACTCCGGGACCAGGTCCTGAGGGTCGGCGGCGGCGAGCTCGGCGACAGTGTTGATGCCGAGCTTGGCCAGCCGGCCGGACACCTTGGTTCCGACGCCCCACAGCTCCTTGGTGGGCAGGCTGCCCATGACCTCGAGCCAGTTCTCGGAAGTGAGGCGGAAGACGCCGGCCGGCTTGCCGAAACCGGTGGCCACCTTGGCACGGACCAGGGTGTCGCCGATGCCCACGCTGCAATGCAGCTGCGTTTGCTCCAGGACGGCGGCCTGCACCTGCCGGGCGTAGGCTTCCGGATCCTCTGACTCGATGCCGACAAAGGCTTCATCCCAACCCAGCACCTGGACGGTGGCGCCCGGCTGCGCGCGCAGGGTAGCCATCACCGTTTCAGACGCCGCGAGGTATGCCTCGTGATCGACGGGCAGGATCACGGCGTCGGGCACTTTCCGGGCCGCAATGCGCAAGGGCATTCCGGATCCCACCCCGAACGCCCTGGCTTCGTAGGACGCGGTGGAGACCACCGCCCGTTCCGTGGGATCGCCGCGGCCGCCGACGATGATCGGCTTGCCCGCAAGCTCCGGCCGCCGGAGCACTTCGACGGCGGCGATGAACTGGTCGAGATCGACGTGCAGCACCCACCGGATTCCGTCCACGCCACCAGTCTGCCCTAAACATCACCGGCAGGCATCGGCCGCAGCAGTCGAGTTTGCGGCGCCGGTCCGGGGAAGCTAGCCCTCACTATGTGATTCACGAAGCTTGAACCTTCAAGTAAAGCCGACTAAGCTGAAGGCATGACTTCGACACTCGACCGCCCTCCGGTTCTTTTCCTCAGCCATGGCGCGCCGCCGCTGGCTGACGACGCGACGTGGACGGGTGAACTCAAGAATTGGTCCGCCACCTTTGACAAGCCCAAAGACATCCTGATGGTGTCCGCCCACTGGGAGAACGCCCCGGTCACCCTCAGTGCCACCGGGCGCAACCCGGGACTGGTCTACGACTTCGGCGGGTTCGCCCAGAAGTACTACGACGTCACGTACGACGCCCCGCAGGCTCCCGGGCTGGCCGCCGAGGTGGAGAAGCTTGTGGTCGGCCATGGCCATCACGTCGAGCGGGACGAGAGCCGCGGCCTGGACCATGGCGCCTACGTCCCGCTCAAGGAGATGTTCCCGGACGCGGATGTACCGGTGGTGCAGATGTCGATGCCCACCCTTGATCCGCAGGGCCTGTTCGATCTGGGCAAGTCGCTGGCGCCGTTGCGGGACCGCGGCACGCTGATCGTCGGATCCGGCTTCACCACACACAACCTGCGCTGGTTCAACCCCGCCGGGGGACCCGACAGCACCCCGCCGTCGGTCTCCCGTGAGTTCGACCAGTGGGCCGAGGAAGCGATGGCGCGCGGCGACGTCGACTCTATCCTGGACTTCCTGCACAAGGCCCCGGCAGCCCGCGAGGCGCACCCCCGCAGCGAGCACTGGGCACCGCTGTATGTGGCGCTTGGCGCGGCCTACGAGTCCGGCGACCTGCAGGCCAAGACCGCCATCGACGGGTTCTGGTTCGGCCTGTCGAAGCGCTCCTGGACCCTGACCTAAGCCAAGAAACCGGCTGCGGGACTTCCTCCGGTCCGTTCTCCGGGTGTCCCGCCCTTCTTCCAATCTACCGCGCCCTAAAGGGCTTGCGGCAAGGCCCCCTTCATGCTTCAAACTGGCTCGGTGGTGCCGGAAGCGGTGCCGGGGAAGCCAGCCTGTAGAAGGCGCGGAGAGGCGGGGGTATTGGTGGTTGATGTGATTGTTGCGGGCGGCGGTCCGACGGGGTTGATGGTGGCCGGCGAGCTCGCCTTGGCCGGGATAGATGTGGCGATTGTGGAACGCCGACCGACGCCGGAACTGGTGGGCTCGAGAGCGGGCGGGTTCCACTCGCGGACGATCGAACTCCTCGACCAGCGCGGGATTGCAGACCGGTTCCTCGCCGAGGGCAAGGCCGTCCAGGCGGCATTCTTCGGCACGACGGCCCTGGACCTGGGTGACTTTCCTACCCGGTATCCGTACACGCTCGGCTTGTGGCAGAACCACATCGAGCGGATCCTGGCAGGCTGGGTGGAAGAGCTGGGTGTGCCGGTTCATCGGGGGCTCGACGTTGCCGGCTTTGCCCAGGACAGCGGCGGTGTCACCGTCCAGCTCGCCGACGGCGGTGCGAGGCGCGCGCTGTACCTCATAGGCGCCGACGGCGGCCGGAGTGCCGTCCGGAAGGCGGCCGGCATCGAGTTCCCCGGCTGGGATGCGACGAGGAGCAGCCTGATCGCCGAGGTGGAGGTGACGGAGGAGACGCCAACGGGCATGCGCATCGACGAGGTGGGGGTCCACGGGCTGCACCCGATGGAGGACGGGCGAACCATGCGGGTGGTCGTGACCGAGAAGCATCTCGGACCGGCCACGGAGCCGACCCTGGCTGACCTCGCCAGGGCGCTGGTCGAGGTCTACGGCACGGACTTCGGGGTCCATACTCCGACCTGGATCTCGCGGTTCACCGACGCCACACGCCAGGCCGCGGCCTACCGCAGCGGCCGTGTGCTGCTCGCCGGGGACGCCGCGCATATCCACTCTCCGTCGGGTGGCCAGGGGATCGGCCTTGGGATCCAGGACGCCGTGAACCTCGGCTGGAAACTCGCCCAGGTGGTCAAGGGACAGGCGCCGGAGGGCCTGCTGGACAGCTATCACGCCGAGCGGCACCCCGCCGGGGCACGCGCGCTACAGCACACGATGGCACAGTCCGTTATGCAGCGGTCCGACCCGCGCATCGGCGCATTGGCCGACACTGTGGCCGGCCTGCTGACGATCGATGAGGCCCGGAAACGGCTTGGCGGCCTCATCTCCGGCCTCGACGTCCGCTACGACCTGGGGGAGGGGCATCCGCTGCTCGGGCGCCGGATGCCCGATCTCGACGTCGTCACCGCCAGCGGTCCGCTGCGCGTGTTCAGCTTCCTGCACAACGCCCGCGCGGTGCTGCTCAACCTCGGGGCGCCAGGCAGCGTCGACCCGGGGCCGTGGGCGGACCGGGTGCAGCCGGTGGACGCCATGTACGACGGTGGATGCGAGCTTCCGGTGATCGGTCCGGTGAGCGCCCCGGCTGCCGTGTTGATCCGTCCGGACGGGTATGTGGCGTGGACGGGAGACGGAACCTCGCGGGGGCTGGCCGAGGCGCTGGCCAGGTGGTTCGGGCCTCAGGGCTGACTAGCCACGGCCCGCCTGGGTGACAAAGTGCTCAACCCGGCGGTCCGGCACCAGCCAGATCAGGGCCACCACGGTGTACACGGCAAGCCCGAGCAGCGGTTGTACGACGCCCACGGCAATCCCGGTGAGGTAAATCAGCGGCGACGCCTTGCCCTTCCAGTCCCGGCCGACAGCGCGTGCCAGGGCGCCGTCTCTGCCCTGCTGGCGGATCAGTGCCTGCTGCAAAATGAAGTAGGCGATGGCTGCACAGAACAAGTTCATCCCGTAGACCAGCACCGGTACCTGGACGAAGCCGGTTTCATCCATCCAGCGGGTCGTGAAGGGGAACAGCGAAAGCCAGAACAACAGGTGCAGGTTCGCCCAGAGGATTGACCCGTTGACGTGGTCGGCCAGGTGGATCATGTGGTGGTGGTTGTTCCAGTAGATTCCAACGTAAACGAAGCTGAGCAGGTAGCTGAGGAAGGTTGGCAGGACATCAGCCAGGCCATGCCAGGTCGGTTCCTCCGGCACCCTCAGCTCCAGGACCATGATCGTGATGATGATGGCCAGCACGCCGTCGCTGAACGCCTCCAAGCGGTTCTTGTTCACACCGTTTCCTCCATCAAGTCATCATGCTCGCGGCAGACTCCAACGGCAACGGCAACGCAACGGCAACGCCGGTCGGATCAGATGTTGGCAGCCTCGCGCGGAGAGGAACTCCTCCACCACTGCGGCGAACTCGTCAGGCCGCTCGATCTGCGGCATGTGCCCCGTCTTAGCGAAGACATGTGACTCGGCGTGCGGCAGTGCCGCCGTCGCCGCCGCCAGATGGCTAAACGGCAGGATGTGGTCGTGGGAGCCCCACAACACCAGGGCGGGTATCTCCGACGTCGCCAAAGCACCAAGCAGGGACGTCCGCCATTCGGCCCGAACGCCGGAGACTGTGCCAAGGTCGCGGGCGACGTCCAGCAGCGCCCTGCGGTGCGTGGCCCGTCGCGACAGGGCGAAAGCGTGGCCAACCCGGTCGTCGGTCACCAGCCTCTTGTCATAGAAGATCGACTCGACCGTGCGGCGGGAGGTCGCCGCAGCGGGACGCATGAGCAGGGCCGCGAGCGGCCGAATGGTAAGCAGGCGCAGGACCAGCGCAACCTCCTTGCCGAATCCGGCGCTGTTGGCAAGAACCAGGGCGGAGACGCGGTCCGGATGGTCGGCCGCCAGTTTCATGGCGACGGCCCCGCCGAGCGAGTTGCCGATCACGGGCAGCGGCTCGTGCACCCCGACGGCGTCGAGGAAGGCCGGCAGGGCGTCGGCAAGCTTTGCCAACGTCGCCGGCCCGGAGAGGCGGGCAGAGTACGCGAACCCGGGCAGGTCCACGCTGATGACCGTGTGCCGTGCCGCGAGACGATCGTGCTGCTCGTTCCAATCCTCCAGGCTCTGGCCGATGCCGTGCAGGAGCAGCACGGGATCCCCGCTGCCGGTCTTCCGGAAGCGCAGCCGCGCACCGCCGACGTTGACGTATCCCGTTCCAGGAAGCTCAAGAGGGCCAAGCGCCGCCGTCGTACGTCCGAACGCGCGCACCTGCTGCCCGCGCCGGCCGAAACGGACGTGGTCCGTGACCCGGCCGGCCCTGAGCAGGGCGAAGTCGCGCAGATAATTCTGGTGCAGCCGCCAGGGTGAGCCGGCGCCCTGCCGGGGGAGCTTGTCCTCGCCGCGCAGGATGTACCCGGCTTTCAGGTCGATCAGCGAAGTCAGCCCCGCGTCCGCAACCTCGCCGGGCGCCGCGGGTGCAACCCACTGCAGGTTCCGGCGGTCGAGGTGCTTGAGCAGCCGGCAGATATAACCCGCGACCAGATCGGCCTTGAGCGTCCATGACGCGTTCGTGTAGCCGATGGTGAGCGCAAAGTTGGGTACGCCGTCGAGCATCATGCCCTTGTAGGTCAAGGTCTTGCCGACGTCCACGGGCTCGCCGTCCACGGTGAGGGTCATTCCGCCAATCACCAGCAGGTTCAGCCCGGTCGCCGTGACAATCACGTCGGCAGGAATCGATCCGCCGGAAACCAGGTCAATCCCGTCCGGGGTGATCCGGGAGATCTCGTCGGTCACGATGTCGGCAGTGCCGGCGCTGATCGCCCGGTAAAGGTCCCCATTGGGGATGGCGCAGACCCGCTGGTCCCAGGGCTGATACGACGGGGCCAGGTGCGTGTCGACCGGAAAGCCGGCCGGCAGTTTGGCGACGGCTGATTTCCGGAGGATCGCCTTCATCGTTTCCGGCCGCCACCGGCTGAGCTGGTACGTGAACATCGAAAAGAGAACGTTCTTGGCCCGGACGACGTCGTAAGCCAGTTGGGCGGGCATCTTGCCTCGGAGGCGGTCGGCCAGGTGGTCCCGGGAGGGCACGGGGGCGATGTAGGTGGGGGAGCGCTGCAGCATGGTGACCCTGGCGGCCGTCTTCGCCATCGACGGCACGAGCGTCACCGCGGTGGCGCCGCTGCCGATGACCACCACCTGCTTGCCCTCGTAATCGAGGTCGGCCGGCCAGTGCTGCGGGTGGACGATCGATCCGGTGAAGGTGTCGGCGCCCTCGATGGCCGGGGTGAAGCCCTCGTCATAGCGGTAGTAACCCGAGCAGACGGACAGGAACGAGCAGGTAAAGGTGGCGGGCTTGCCGGGACGGGATGCCGCAGCGTCCTGGCGGTACTCGCCGCCCGACGTCGGGACCGCCGTCACCGTCCACAGCGCGGTTTCGCTTGACCACTCGGCCGAGACGACCCGGTAATTCAGCCGGATCCGCGATTCGAGACCCTCGTCCGCGACCGTCGCCTGGATGTACTCGCGAATCGAATCGCCGTCGGCGATGGCCTTGGCGCCGGCCCAGGGCCGGAAGGAGTAGCCGAGCGTGTACATGTCGCTGTCGGAGCGGATGCCGGGGTACCGGAAGAGGTCCCAGGTGCCTCCGACGGCGCTGCGGGATTCCAGGATCGCGAACGACTTCCCGGGCATCTCGCGTTTCAGCCGGCTGGCGAAGCCTATGCCGCTCAGCCCGGCGCCGACAATCAACACATCCACGTGTTCGCTCATACCGCCAAGTTATCGACTTAGTGTTGAGAGAGTCAACACGGCGTCGGAAAGTTGGATTAGGATGGGCGGCATGGTTCAGCGAGGAAGACGCTCCGCAAAGGTCTCGGGTGATGAGCGCCAGGACACAATCCTGATTACCGCCGAGGCCCTCCTGGCCGAGCGGGCCTTCGACGATATTTCGATTGAGGAGCTGGCCCGCGGCGCCGGCATTTCACGCCCTACCTTCTATTTCTACTTCGGGTCCAAGGACGAGGTGCTGCTGGCCCTGCTGGACCGTGTCATCACCGAGGTTGAGCACCGGATCGGTGACCTGCCGCGCGATTTCGAGAGCGACCCCGCGGTAGCCTGGACCCGTTCCATTGGCATGTTCGTCGAGGTGTTCGCGGCCCACCGGGGTGTTTCCACGGCGGCGATCGCGGCGCGCGCCCGCAACGAGGAGGTGCGTGCGCTCTGGTCCAAGTCGATGCAGTCATGGGTCGACTTCTCCAGCGACGTGATCCGGTCCGAGCAGGCACGAGGCGCTGCGCCGGAGGGCGTCGACGCCCACGACCTGGCCGTAAGCCTCAACCTGATGAACGAACGGGTGATCACCGCGGTCCTCAACCAGGAGAGTCCCGCCATCCCGGAGTCCAGCGCCCTGCACGTGTTATCGACCATCTGGATCCGCAGCATCTACGGCTCCGACAACCCCGGCCGACGGTAACGTCCGCGCCGAAAGGAAGAACGCAAATGGCAGAAATCAAGACCCTCACCGTGCTTGGCACCGGAGTACTCGGCTCCCAAATCGCCTACCAGGCCGCGTTCCACGGGTTCGCCGTCACCGCCTACGACCTCGACGATGAGGCCCTCGACAAGGCCCGCTCCCGCTTCGCGCAGCTCGCCGGCATCTACCGGGCGGCGAACATTGCCGGCGCCGGGGAGGGCAAGGCCGAGGCGGCTCTCGGCAACCTTCGCCTCACCGCCGACCTCCGGGGCGCCGTCTCCGAGGCGGACCTCGTGATCGAGGCCGTACCCGAACTGCTCGAGCTCAAGCGGGACGTGTACCGCAAACTCGCGGAGCTGGCCCCCGCCAGGACCATCTTCGCCACCAACTCCTCAACCCTGCTGCCCAGCGACCTCAAGGAGTCCACCGGCCGCCCCGACCGCTTCCTCGCCATCCATTACGCCAACAACATTTGGGCGCAAAACATCGCCGAGGTGATGGGCACCGCCGACACCGACCCGGAAGTGTTCGACGCCGTCGTCGAGTTCGCGCGGAACGGCGGCCTGGAGCCGATCGAGATCAAGAAGGAGAAGGCCGGCTACGTGCTGAACTCGCTGCTGGTTCCGTTGCTGAACGCGGCCGCCGGCCTGCTGCTGCAGGGCATCGCCAGCCCGGAGACAATCGACAAGACCTGGCGCATTGCCACCGGGGCGCCGAGCGGACCGTTCCAGATTTTCGACGTCGTCGGCCTGGGCACCGCGTACAACATCGCCGCCTCCTCGCCGGACGCCGGGTCTCAGGCATTCGCTAAGTATCTGAAGGACAATTACATCGACATGGGCAAGCTCGGTGTCGCGACGGGCGAGGGCTTTTACCGGTACTGAGCCATGCCGGCGCCACGTGCGTCCCGGGTGTCAGCCCCGGCCGTTCGTGTCCAGGACCGTGACGCTCAGGGGCATCCGGTTGGCCCGGCGGAGCCGCCCGGCCAGCACGTTGCGCACTCCACGGGTCACCATGGTGGTCTTCGTCAGATACCGGAACTCGGCCGCGTCCGACGTTACGAGATCCAGGAGGGGGCGCACGGCGTCGTCGGGGGTCTGCCCCCACAATCCGACGACGACCTGCAACGCGCCCAGCCGATGGTCGTACCCCGGCTGGGACGTGATGTGCCCCAGCAGGTCCGTCACCACCAGCCCCGGGTTCATGCCATGCACCCGGACGCCGGTGCCTCGGGTCTCCAGCCGCAACGTCTCGGTGAACTGCCGGACCCAGCGCTTGCTTGACGCGTAGGCATTCTGCAGCGCGACGGGCCCCCGGTCGCCTTGGCCGTAGACGTTGACGAGGTCGCCGCGGCCCTGGCAGAGGAACACAGGCAACGCGACTCTCGATCCGTGGAACGTGCCGAGGATGTTTGTGCGCACCACCCGCGTGAAGTCGTCGACCGGTGTGGACGCCGTGGGCCCGAAGACGCCGGAGACTCCGGCGTTGTTGACCCAGATGTCGAGCGTCCCGCGGCTTTGCGCCTCGTCGCGAAGGGCCTCCACGTCGGCGAGCTCCCCGGTGTCGCAGCGACGTCCGGACGCCGCGATCCCTTCCGTTCTCAGCCGCTCCACGGCGGCGGCGACGTCGGCGTCGGATCTTGACGCCAGCACCACCGTCGCCCCCTGGTGCCCCAGCAGCCGCGCCATGGCAAAACCCAAACCGCGTGTCGAGCCGGTCACGACCGCCACGCGTCCGTGGAGGACGTCCCGTTGCGAACTCATGCTTCTCTCATACGCGCAGCGGCCGCGGAGAGCAAGAGTTGTCATCGGACTCCGTGCCGGGGTGGAACGAGGCTCAAGGCTTGGTCATCGACTTGGGCGGCGGCGGGAAGGGTGCGGCGGGGTAGAGCGGGGCCACCTGCTGCATGTAGTTGGCCCACTGCGGGCCGGCGAGCATGTAACCGTCAATGTTCCGGTAGAACTTGCCGTTGATGGTGACGTTCTGGCCTGGCCGTTTCTGGCCCGCCAGGGTGTCGCCGAAGAATGATGCGGTGGCCAGGCCGGTGGTGTAGCCAACCACCCAGGTCGCGCCATTGTTGTTGGAGGTGCCGGTCTTGGCAGCCACCGGAACTCGGGCCTGGACCTTGGGTTCAATGTAGATTCCCGACCCCCGTTTCAGCACGTCCTGCAGCACGGCATTCACGCCGCGGGCCACTTCGGGCCTGACCGCGCTCCGGCAGTCGCTGGCCTGGGCCGGAAGCTCCCGTCCGGCGGCATCGGTCACCGCGGTGATCGCGATGGGGGCGCAGTACTTGCCATCGGCGGCGAAGGTGGCAAAGGCATTCGCCAGATGGAGCGGCGCCACCCCGATGGCCCCGAGCAAGTTGCCCAGCTGGTGCATGTTCACCCGGGCGTTGTCCACGCCGCTGTGGAGGCCCACCGTGTCCACCATTTTCTGGATGCCGCAGAAGTCCAGCTGGGCGGCCTCGGCGAAGGTTGCCGTGTTGATGGAGTTGTAGAGCCCGTAATTGACGGGCATCTTGCGGTAGTAGCCCTCATCATTGTTCTTCAAGTCGTCGGCGGCACCGAGGGCCCTCTGCGCTGTGTTGTAGGCGCCGAGGACCTTGCCACAGCTGGACTTCCAGGGGAAGTCCAGCGGATAGACCCGCCGGGAAGCATCCACCTTGGTGAGCATGGATTTGCCTTCATTGAGCCACTCCGCGAAAGTGAACGGTTTCATTGTGGACCCGGGCTGGAATCCGCCGGCGCCGTTCAGGTCCTTGCCGTTGGCGTCCTTGGAATCGACGTTGAAGTTCAGCTGGGTGTCGAACTTTCCGGGGGCGGGCAGAAACACGGTGTTTTGCGCCATGGCGAGGATCTTGCCGGTGCCCGGCTGGATAGAGACCAGGGACGCGCCCCATTTGTCCGGGTTGGCCCCGGCTGTGGCGTCGACCTGCACCTGGGCGGCCGCCTGCAGCCTGCTGTCCAGCGTGGTGGTGATGGTCAGGCCGCCGCGGTACAGCCTCCTTTCGCGTTCCGTGGTGTCGGCGCCGTAGGCCGGGTTGTTGAGGATCAGGTGGGAGACATAGTCGCAGAAGTACGGGGCCATGTCCGCCGCGGAGCAGCCCTGCTTTGCGGCGGCGATTTTCAGCCTGACACCGCTGGCGACGGCGGCGTCATGGGCAGCCTGGGTAATTTTTTCCTCGCTGAGCATCTTGTCCAGGACCTGGTTGCGCCGCTTGATGGAGTTTTCCGGATGGACGGCGGGGTCGTAGAAGCTGGGACTGTTGACCAGGCCGGCCAGCAGGGCAGCCTGGGGCAGGGTGAGAGCCTTGGCGGTGGTGCTGAAGAAATGCCTGGCTGCGGCCTCAATGCCGTATGCGTCGCGGCTGAAGAACACGATATTGAGATAGCCCTCCAGGATCTGTGCCTTGGTGTACTTCTTTTCCAGCTCGATGGCGAGCTTCATCTCGCGTACCTTGTCGCCGATGTTTTTCTGCCCGCTGAGGATGACCTGATCGCTCCGGTCCGCCGACAGCAGGGACTCGTTGATTACGTTCGTGACGTACTGCTGGGTGAGCGTGGATGCTCCCTGTCTCGCGCCGCCGGTCAGGTTGGAGGTGAGCGCCCGGAGAATGCCCTGCGGGTCGACGCCGCCGTGTTCGTAGAAGCGGCTGTCCTCGATGGCGACAATCGCATCCTTGATGTACGGGGACATCTGGTCCAGCCTCACCTTCACACGGTTCTCCGCGAAGAAGGTGGCAATCGGTTTCCCGTCCGCGCTCAGGACTTTGGTTGACTGCGACGGCGCAGTCACGGCCAGCTCGGAGGGAAGGTTATTGAAGAACGTGATTGATCTGCTGACGGCGACGCCGGCCGCCGCCACACCGGGGACCACCAGGCTGGCGGCCAGAACACCGCAGAACGCGCTCACTATCAAGAACCCGAGGACCCTCCTAAAGGCCGCGGCCAGCCCAGCTCCGAATCGCTTTTTCTGCGCCATTTTCTGTCCAGCTATCACGCTCAAAATCTGTGCCCAGATTAGGCCGGGCCGCCCCCGAAGGACCAGTGCCGGAAGGCCTTCCCGCTGCCGGCATCCGGGAGGCACGACACCCGTCCGCTTCCGGGAGCCCGAGTCCCTGTGAGAGTTCAACATTCTTTGCCGAGCAGCAGGCCTCGCCGTTTCCGCTGCTCGCCGCAATCGCCGCCGCACCTCGCGCATCGAACTCGGCACCGGCGTGATTGACATGCGCTTCGAGAACCCGCTCTATATGGCCGAGGAGGACTCCCGGGCCCAGGCGGATGCCCGGGACCAGATGGGGTACCTCGACGGCGGCCTTGACCGCTTCGGGCGCAGCTACGCCGGCGAACCCGAGCCCTCGTGCAGGAGCTCTCCCGTGTGCCGGCGCCCCGGTCGGTGGCCAATGACTCTTCCCGCGAGGGGCGTGTCGCTGGTAGGCCGGTAATCAGGTCCTGATTGTTCCAGTCGTCCGGGAGGCCCCATGGCCGAGGTAATCATTGGCACTTCCCGCGGCGAAATGCCGGCCTACGTGGCCACGCCGTCCGGCGAAGGTCCCTGGCCCGGCGTCGTGGTTATCCATGACGCGCTGGGCCTGAGTCGAGACACCCGGGGGCAGGCCGACTGGCTGGCCCGCGAGGGGTTCCTCGCAGTGGCACCGGACCTGTTCTACTGGGACACCAGGGCAGCCTGCCTCTGGTCCCTTATCCGCGGCTGGCGGCCCCTCGGCGACCTGGACCTCACCCGCGCCTGGCTGGTGGCACGCGGCGACTGCACAGGCCGCGTCGGGGTGATCGGCTTCTGCATGGGTGGTGGCTTCGCCCTCATGCTCGCACCGGATCACGACTTTGCCGCGGCCAGCGTGAACTACGGCGGACTCGACGACGCCACGGCCCGGGCCATGCCGCGGGCCTGCCCAATCGTGGCGAGCTACGGAGCAAGAGACCGCTGGCCGGGGGTGCGCCGGGTGCCCGCCCGGCTGGAACCGCTGCTGGCTGACGCGGGGATAGACCACGACATCAAGGTCTATCCCGGCGCGGGCCACGGCTTCCTCAACCGGCATGGCCCGTCAGACCTGACGTTCGGCGACAAGTTGCTGGCGAAACTGGTGGCCGCCGGTTACCACGAGCCCTCGGCCGAAGACGCCCGACGGCGGATCCTGGCGTTCTTCCGGACGCATCTGAAACCTGAGGGGGTGCCACGATGACCTCGCACCGGATGGGGGGAATGGCCGGCGGAGTTGCCGCGTTTCTCACCGCCGCTTATCTGATGGTTGTGCGCCCGCGCCTGCTACGCGCCGGTGCGACCGACGGTGAAGTTCACGGACCCTACCCGGGTGCCGGGCTTATCCCGGACGGGACCCGAAGCGCCACGATGGCCGTGACCGTTGACGCGCCCCGTTCGCGCGTGTGGCCCTGGCTGGTGCAGATGGGAACCAGGCAGGGCGGCTGGTACAGCTGGGACCGCCTGGATAACTTCGGGCGCCGCAGTGCCGGGACAATCCATCCTGAGTGGCAGGATGTCGCCGTTGGGGACCGGCTGGCGGCCACGCCGGACGGCAGCCAGTGGTGGGAGGTCGCGGCGCTGGAACCCGAGAAGTTTCTGGGTCTGCGCATGTCGATCGATTTGCGCGGGCGTCCGTTCGACCCAGCGGGAGAGCGGCCCCGTCACTTCACCGACTCGCTGTGGGGGTTCGAGCTGAAGGACGCGGCAGGCGGCCGCACCAGGCTGGTGGTCAGCGGCTATTGGTCGTTCCGGCCCCAATGGCTTCAACCCGCGCTGAGTATCTTGGTGTTGGAGCCCTCGCACTGGGTCATGCAGACCCGCCAGTTCTCAAATCTGAAACGTCTCGTTGAGTCAGAAAGCAGCTGAACCCCGGAATCCGCCTCCGGCAGGGCCACCACCAGCGCCCTCTCCGACCCCGCTGCCCAGCAAACTGCGGGTGAGCGCCTCGCCGTCGGCCATCAGCTGGCCCACGGACGTCTGAAGGTGGCCGTCCGCGACCGGGACGCCGGCCAGGGCGGCCGCCACGACGGCACGGCGGATCAGTTCGCGGGCAAAGGAGGCCGTGGTTCCTTCGGTGCGGGCAGCCGCCTCATCAAGGGCGGCCGCACTGAAGGGGATCCCGCGTGAATACAGCTTGAGCAACGCCACGCGCTCGGGCTGCGCGGGCAGGGGAATCTCCACGGCCAGATCCACCCGCCCGGGGCGTTGCGCGAGGGCGCGTTCCAGCATGTCCACCCGGTTGGTGGTGAGGACGAACGCCACGTCGGCGTCGCTGGCCAGGCCATCCATCGCGTCGAGCACCTCGAATAGCAGCGGCTGGGGACCATGTCCGAAGCTGCGGTCCTCGGCAATGAGGTCACAGTCCTCGAGCACCACGATGGAGGGCTGCAGCGCCCTGGCCATGGAGGCCGCCTCGGAAATCCGGGCAAGCGATCCGCCGGACAACAGGATGGCAGTGGCACCTTGGCTCCGGCTCAGCAGATACCGCACCGTGTGGGTCTTTCCGGTGCCCGGCCGCCCGTAGAGCAGGATGCCCCGCTTCAGGTGCTGCCCGTACCGGTTGAGGGTGTCCCGGTGCTCGGCGATGCCGAGGGCATGGTCAGACACTTTCTGCAGCAGACCGTCCGGCAGGATGACCTCGGACGCGGCCAGATCCGGCCGGGCGTGGAAGGTCACGCCTGCCGCGCTGGGTCCGTACTCGCCCATGACAAGGGAGATGACCTGTCCCTTCAAGATGCTGTGGCGCTGCATCCGACGTCGGAACTCCGCGAGGAAGCTTGCGGCAGTATCGGTAGCGCCGGCCAGGACTTCCAGGGACGCCGTTTGCCGACCGTACCGGGGGTTGGCATCCCGTTGCAGCACCACGATCGGATGTCCGCCGTGACTGAACAGCCAGAGCCCCAGCGCCACGGCCTGCCGCTGCTCGTCAGGGCCCACCGCGAGGTTGGCGTAGTCCGGCTGGGAGAGCGGGAATTGGGGAAAGACCTGCGCCTGCTGCAGCATGTCGCTCAAGGAATGATGGTGTCGCTGGTCGCCGCCACCGATGCCGACCAGCCGGGACTTCGGATCCTCGCCCGCCAGCTCGGCCATTTGGATGTCTGCGTCGACGAACCGGTGCGGCGGAATCTCCTCCACCACGACAGAAACCGACCCGGCCGGCGCGCCCAAATGTTCGGTAAGCGTCGACAGCAACTGTGGTCCCGCCGGCGCCCGGTGCTGGCCGGACTGCGCAAGTTGCACAAGCTGCGCAAAATCGTCGATGAACTTCCCCAAATTTTCATCCATGCGCAGACCCTACCAGCGGCCGCCAGCGTAGCGTCCGCTGCCGCATCATCCGCTACTGCCCGTTCCGCTCGATCGCCTGGCCCAGGACCCGGGCGCCCTCCGGGAAGTCACCCGGGTTCGGCCCGGCGTAGTTGAGCCGGATGAAGGGACCCGCGGGTTCGGCAGGGAACCATTCCGTGCCGGCGGCGATCAGCACCCCGGCGCGCTCGCAGTCGGCGCTGAGCCGGTCGACCTCGGTCCCGTCAGGCAGGCGGGCCCAGAGGTTCAGCCCGCCCTTGGGGACCAGGGTCAGATGGGCCTGCGGGGCATGCTCGCGAAGGCTCGTGACCAGCAGGTCGCGGCGTGACTGGAGCTGGTGGCGGACGCTGCGCAGGTGCGTCTGCCAGGCCGGCTGGGTGACGACGTCGAGGGCGGCGGCCTGGAGGACGCCGCTGACGTACATCGACTCGGCCCCGCGGTCCGCGAGGATGCGGTCCCGAGCCGGGCCGCGCGCGATCACGGCCCCCACCCGCATGGCCGGCGAGACACTCTTCGTCAGGGACCGCAGGTATACGACGTGGCCGGAATCGTCACGCGCGGCGACGGGGGAGGGGGCCGAAGTGATGCCGAAGTCGTGGGCCCAGTCATCCTCCACCAAGAACGCTCCGTGCCGGCGCACGACCTCCAGGACCTCTTCGCCGCGCCGGCCCGTCCACTGCGCCCCGGTGGGGTTGGCGTAGTTGGCCTGCGCGTAGAACAGGCGTGCGCCGGTCTCCTGGAACGCGCGGTCCAACCCGTCCGGCTCCGGGCCGTCGGGTCCGCTCGGAACGGGAACGACGCTCACGCCGGCCTGGGCGGCAGCGAGAATCGCGCCCCAGTAGCTTGGGGATTCCATAAGCAGCGGCTGCCCGCTGCCCACCAGCGACCTGAAGATCGAGCTGAGTCCGCTTTGGGTTCCGGGCAGTACGACGACGTCGCTCGCAGCCGGCGGGGTGACGCCGGCCTGCATCGAGGCACCCAGCTCGTGCGCGAACCAGGACTGCAACTCCGGGAGCCCCGCTGCCGGTGCGCGGGACAGCGCCGCGTCGCCCCGGGCGGCCCTGGTCAGGGCCGCCCGGACCAGCCGTTCGGGCAGCAGTTCGCGGGCCGGGTAGCCGGAGTGCAGGGCGATGACATCGTTCGCCGCGCTGCGCATCGCGGTGGATGCCGGACGAAGCTGCGCGTGCGGCGTCCGCAGCGCCGCGGTCTGCCAGCCGTAGTCGGAGGGGCGCGCCGTCCGGATCTCCCGGACGAAGGTCCCGACGCCGGGCCGGCTCTCGATGAGCCCCTGGGCGGCAAGGACCTGCAGCGCCTTCTGCACCGTGACGGGACTGGCCTGGTGTTCGGCCACCAGCGACCGCGTAGACGGCAGCCGGGCTCCGGGGGCGGCACGTGCGATCCACTCTTTGAGCTGCGTCACAATCCGTGAACTGCTATCGTGGTTCATGAGAGACAATAGTAGCGCTACTGTACTTTTTCGCCCAGTGATACCGACCCCTCGGTCCGGCCGTTCCGGCGGCGGCCTCGGGTGGGGACTGCTCGGAGTTGCGGCGTTCTCCTTCACCGTTCCCTTCACCCGGGTGGCGGTGGCGGGACTGTCGCCCTTGTTCATCGGCTCCGGCCGGGCGGTCGTTGCCGCGGCCCTGGCTGCCACCGCCCTGGTGCTGACCCGTCAGCGGTTTCCGCTGGGCCTTCAGTGGGCCCGTCTCGCGGTGGTCGGCGGCGGGATCGTCGTCGGCTTCCCGCTGCTCACCTCGTTCGCGCTGACCAGTGTGCCCGCCAGCCACGGCGCAGTCGTTATCGCCCTGCTCCCGGCCGCTACCGCCACCGCCGTCGTCCTCCGCGGCCACGAACGTCCGCGCGCGGCTTTCTGGTTCGCTACGGCTGCCGGCGCCGCGGCGGCCCTCGGCTTCGCCTTCGCGCAGCCCGGGGGCTTCGGGCAACTGCACTGGTCGGACCTGCTGCTGCTGGGCGCGGTCGTCGCCGCAGCCATCGGCTACGCCGAAGGGGGCTTCCTCGCCCGGGAGCTCGGTGCGTGGCAGACCGTCTCGTGGGCGCTCGTGCTCGCCGCGCCGTTGATGCTGTTTCTGGCCGCGTGGACGATGATCCAGCAGCCCCCGTCGGGTACTCCGGCGCAGTGGGCCGCCTTCGCCTACCTCGGCGTCGTCAGCATGTTTCTCGGCTTCTTCGCCTGGTACCGCGGCCTCGCCATCGGCCCCATGACCCAAGTCAGCCAGATCCAGCTGATCCAGCCGGTGCTGAGCATCGCCTGGGCCGCGCTGCTCCTTGGTGAAACCTTGACGCCGACCACCCTGGTTGGCGGGGCCGCGGTAATTGCCTGCGCGGGCATCGCCGTCCGCGTCCGGCTGAGGCCAACACCGCCGCCACCGCGGCCCTGACTTTTCCCGCACCCCACCCAACGGCAAAGGACAATCCCATGTACATCCCAGCGCACTTCGCGGCGGGCCCCGGCGCCGTCCGTGACCTGCTCACCACCCCGGCGGCCGCCAACCTGGTCACGACGACCGCGCACGGCATGCTCGCCACCTTGCTGCCCTTGGTTTACGATCCCTCAATCGGCGAGCACGGGGCCCTGCACGGCCATCTGGCCCGGAATAACCCGCAGTGGTCCGAGCCGGCTCTCGGCGAGGCCCTGGTCATCATGCAGGGCGCCGACGCCTATATTTCACCGGGCTGGTATGCATCAAAGGCCGAACACGGGCGCGTGGTCCCGACCTGGAACTACTCCACGGCCCACGTCTACGGCACCCTGGTCATCCACGATGATCCGGCCTGGCTCGTCGGCCACGTCAGGCGGCTCACCGACCTCAACGAAGCCGGTTCAGCCCGGCCCTGGTCCGTCGACGATGCGCCGGAGCGGTACATTGCCGGCCAACTGCGCGCCATTGTCGGCGTCGAACTGCTGATCAGCAGGATCGAGGCGAAGACCAAGCTCAGCCAAAACCGCTCCGATCAAGACGTCGACGGCGTCGTGGCCGGACTCGCGGGGTGCGGGCACACAGCCAGTGCCCGTGACGTCGAACGCGCACGCCGTGAGCGGCGCCCGGACCTGGGAGGGTAGGCCGGCTGGGGCCGAACTGCCGCGCCCCTACCGTTCGTCGCTGGCGTAGCTGAGCCCGATCTGGCTTCGGACAGTGTCCAGCGCGGCCATGACCTGGACCGTCTCGCCGGGTGACAGCACGTCGTTGGCCACCGCGCCGTCGGCAATGAGCCGCTCGACTTCCCACGCCTGGTACTGCATGCCGCGGCCGGTGGCCGGCTGGTCAAAGCGCTCAACGACGTTGCCGCCGTCGTCGTACCGGGTGAAACCGGTGGGCGTGTACCAGACCGGGTCCATCTCGATGCTGCCTTCGGTGCCGATCACCGCGGCGCGGTTGGGCCCAGCGGTGTCCAGTGCGCAGTGCAGCACAGCCTGCTGTCCGTCCGCGTATTCGAAGATAATCGCGGTCTGGCGGTCGACGCCGGTGGCCGTCATGCTGGCGGCTGCCTGGATCCGGGCTGGCTCGCCGAACACGTCGAAGGCGAAGGAGACCGGGTAGATCCCCAGGTCAAGGAGGGCTCCGCCGCCCAGGGCGGGGTCGTTGAGCCGGTGCGCCGGATCCTTGGGCAGGTTCTGGTTGTGGTCCGCAATGACGGTCCGGACCTCCCCCAGGGCACCCGAGCGGATCAGTTCCCGCACCCGGACCATGTGCGGGAGGTAGCGCGTCCACATCGCCTCGAGGGCCACCAGCCCCTTCGATGCGGCGAGGTCCAGGATTTCCTGCGCCTGCCACTCGTTCATGGCGAACGGCTTCTCCACCAGCACATGCTTGCCGGCGTTGAGGGCCAGCAGTGCGTTCTCGTAATGGAACGGGTGCGGCGAGGAGATATAGACGACGTCCACCTCGGGGTCGTTCACCAGCGCTTCGTAGCTGCCATGGGCCGCGGGCAGCCGGAACCTGCCGGCGAACTCGCGGGCCGTCGCGAGGTTCCGGGAGCCCACCGCCTGGACGTTGAAGCCGTGTTCCACCAGGTCCGAAGTCTGCAGCCCGGCGATTAATCCGGTGCCGAGGATTCCCCAGCGGACGCCGCCGGGGGAGTCGGAGCTTTTGGGGGCGCGCGTCGCAGCGGTGTCTGACATGGCTTCGGTTCTCCTTGGGCTGGCGGTCAGGTCGGCGTCGCTGCGTACGGATCGCAACGACGCCGTCTGAGCATGCTAGCCCGGCCGCGGAGCCGGCCGGGGACGAGTCACTTGCAGGTGCAGCGCTGTTCGGTGGGCACCTCGGCCATGACGGAGTCGACGTGCTCGCCGCAGCCGGCCCAGGTGATCTTTCCACAGCTATTGCAACGGACGGGACTGCACATTGTTTTCTCCTTAAGTGGGTGCTGCTGGTTGGGTGCTGCGTTGGTTTGGTATTGCTGGCGGTTAGGACGCGGGCGCGGCGGCCATCTTGGCCCGGATTTCTTCCATGTCCAGTCCCTTGACGGCGGTGATGAGTCCGTCGAGCCCGCTGGTGTTCATGGCGCCGGGCTGCGAGAAGACGAGGATACCCTCTCGGAAGGCCATCAGGGTGGGGATCGAGGTGATGCGTGCTGCCGCGGAGAGCCCCGGCTCAGCCTCCGTGTCCACCTTCGCGAAGACGACGTCGGGGTGGGCTTCGGAAGCTTTGCTGAATGTGGGGGCAAACATGCGGCACGGACCGCACCAGGCTGCCCAGAAGTCCACCAGGACGATGTCGTTGCCGGAAATGGTGTCGTTGAAGGTCTTTTCAGAAATGTCGATGGTTGCCATGCTCCAAATATATACCCCCGGGGGTATTGGTGCAAGCGTGCTCCACGGGGGAGGTGGATGGCGCGGGGTCTTGATCAAATACCCCCAGGCGCCGAGGTACAGAGGCTAACTCTCGACGAAATCCGTACCCTCTTCCTGCGCCTGACCTGACGCCCCGCGGCTTGAGCGGCGCCCCCGGCGACTCCGGGCGAACAGCGGCAGATTTTGAACCTCGATACCCCTGGGGGTATATTTATGAGTGGCTGGATCGGCCACATGCCCCTGCCGAACGCCTCCCGAAAGGTGCACATCAATGGACATTACCGCCCAGCAACTCAACGAACAGCTCAAGAGCGGCAGCGACGCCCAGGTCGTGGACGTTCGCGAATCCGACGAGATTGCTTCCGGCATGATTGCCGGCGCCCGCCACATCCCGCTGGCGCAGCTCCCGGCCCGCTTGGGGGAACTGGACAAGACCCGTCCCGTCGTCGCCGTCTGCCGCAGCGGCCGCCGCAGCGCCGCAGCCGCCGACCAGCTCGCCGCCGCCGGCTTCACCGCCTACACGATGACCGGCGGGATGCTCGACTGGTCCGACGCCGGGCTGCCCGCCGGCTGACACTCCCCATGGACTGCCCGGGCGGCGCCTCCCCCCATGCGCCGCCCGGGCCTCCACCTGTCCTGACTGCGCCCTAACGGGCTTCAGGCCGGTGGACGGCGGCCCGCATCCGCAGGGGTGCCGCCAGAACCACCCAAGCTAGACCGAAAGAGACTATGACTACCTCAAACAAGACCACTACGACCGAGTCCGCACCCCAGTCCATTGACGCCGCCACGCTCAAGGCCTGGGAGGACAACCACGATGACCTGATGGTGATCGACGTACGCAGCGGTGCCGAGTTTGATTCGATGCACATCAAGGGCTCGTACCATGTCCCGCTCCCCATGCTGAGCGAACACACCGAGGAATTCGCCGCCAAGATGGGCACCCGCGTTGTCCTCGTATGCCAGTCCGGGAATCGGGCCGAGCAGGCC
Organism: Arthrobacter sp. 10T419; assembly: GCF_056394105.1. Lineage (NCBI taxonomy): Bacteria > Bacillati > Actinomycetota > Actinomycetes > Micrococcales > Micrococcaceae > Arthrobacter > Arthrobacter sp. 10T419. The sequence continues at coordinate 358,283 of NZ_JBFTHF010000002.1, forward strand.
CGCAAGCACCTGGACGCAGTCGGCCTGGGCAGCGCGAGCGTGCTGGCCGGCGGCGTTCCTGCCTATGCTGCCGCCGGCGGCAACGTGGTGAAGGGCCGCAACACCTGGGCCTTGGAACGCCAGGTCCGCATGACGGCCGGCTCCCTGGTCCTGGCCAGCATCGTGGGCAGCAAGCTGCTCTCGCCGAAGCTCGGCCTGGTTGCCGGCGGCATCGGCGCCGGCCTGACCTTCTCCGCGGCGACGAACAGCTGCGCCATGGGCCAGATGCTCTCCAAGATGCCGTGGAACCGTTCCGCCAACGAGCCCACCGCCCACCAGGCGCTGCAGAACCTGGGCTCCAAGGCATGATCCTCACCGCGGCGGCGTTCGGGCTGGTCGTCGGCGGCCTGCTGGGCCTGGTTGGAGGCGGCGGGTCCATTCTCGCCGTCCCCGCCCTCGTCTACGGCGTGGGGCTTCCGCTGGCTGCGGCGATCCCGACGTCGCTGGTCGTTGTCGGCGCCTCCTCCGCCGTCGCGGTGCTGCCCCGCCTGCGGGGTGGTGTGAACTGGCGGCTGGCCCTCATTATCGGTGCGGCCGGCACGGCAACTGCCTACCTGGGCGCTTACGTGAACCGGTTGCTCGACCCGAAGGTGCTGCTGCTGGCTTTCGCCGCCATCATGGTGTTCGCCGGCATCCGGATGATGCTTCCGGCCAAGGCCTCCGGCGGCTCCTGCGCCCTGCCTAGCGGCGGCGTGAACTGGCGCAGCTGCCTGCCCAAGGCCATCGCGACGGGTGCCGTCGTGGGTTTCCTCACCGGGCTGCTCGGCGTCGGCGGCGGCTTCCTGATCGTCCCGGCCCTGACCCTGGTCCTGGGCCTGCCGATGGCGGTGACCGTCGGTACCTCGCTGGTCATTATTGTGATCAACTCGATGGCCGGCTTCGCGGCGCACCTCGGTGACCTGCAGATCGACTGGGCCGTGACGGCAGCGTTCGCGGGGGCAGCAATGGTTGCCTCCCTGATCGCGGGCCGGCTCGGCACCAGGATCCCGGACAAGGTGCTCAAACGCGGTTTCGGCATCCTGGTCCTGCTGGTCGCGGCCTACGTGAGCGTACAGGCACTGCTCTCCTGAGCCGGACAGCCCGGGGGAAAACAGCACGGCGGTAAAGCGCCGGAGGACATGTCCTCCGGCGCTTTTTCGTTGCCCGGGTTCTGCTCAAGTCGGTTGGTGGAGGGTACCTTTGGTGCTTAGGGGGATGAATGGAAGAGATCTTGATCGCAGGCGGGAAAGGACGGCTCGGAATCTGCGGGCCTCATTTTCACCTGGTTTGGGCGCCGGGGACGCTTGTCGACGCCCGGGACGCGGCCGCTTCGATTGAAGCGATGCGGGCCCTTGGCGGCGGCCGGGAGTTGCCCTTACTCGTGGAAATATCCGGTGTAACGATGCGCTCGACGGCAAGACATACCTACGAACGTGCCAAGGCAGTGACCGCGGTGGCCCTGCTGGGTTCCAGCGTGGTGGACACCGTCGTTGCGGCGGCACTCGGCCGCCACAGCTTTTGCCCGCACGCGTATTTCACCTCACGCACGGAGGCGCTGGAGTGGCTGGAGGGCCTCCAGCTTCCGGAGCTCGCCGCGGGGGAGGGAACGGGCCTGCACAAGGCGTAGCCCCGGTGCCGGCTCCCGTCGCCGCCTGACGGCAGGGATTGGAACTTGTCGCGGACACAGCTGTGGCGGCGACCCGGGTACCCGGGGCGCCGCCACGCTGTCACTGTGTTGCCTTACTGGTTGTCCTGCTTAGCTGGCCGGAACGGTTTCCGGTGCCTGCCGGCGGGCGGCCTGTTCCATTGCGTTCCACGCGGAGTAGCTGCCGTCGAGTTCGACGACGTCGTAGCCGGCGCGGCGCAGCGCGCTGGCCGCGACGGAGTTCCGGACGCCGCTCTGGCAGTAGGACACGATGGTGCCTTCGGTGGGGAGTTCATCCAGGTGCCACATCACGCGGCCGCCGCTGAGCTGGTAGGAGCCGGGGATGTGGCCGGCTGCATGTTCGGTGCGGTTGCGGACGTCCAGGACCATGGCGGCGTCAAAGCCGTCGAGTTCCTCGGGCTGGATCAGCTTCGGGACGCTGACCGGCAGGCCCTCGAGGCTGGTGACGTAGCCGGCGACTTTGTCGATGCCGACCCGGACGAGGTGGTCCCACATTTCCTGCGCGTCCGCCTGGCTGGAAGCGAGGAGGACCAGCGGGTTGGTGTCGGTTTCCGGGTTTACGACCCAGGCGCCGAAGCTGGCGGTGGACTTACCGGCCGGGACGTTGACGGAGCCGGTGACGGTGCCTTCGTGGACCTCGTTGTTCGGGCGGGTGTCAACGAAAATGACCTTGTCCGCGGCGAGGTCGCGGGCGACATCGGCGGTGCCCAGCTCGGGGAGCGGGGCGCGTTCGCCCATGACGGCGGGGCCTTCACGGTTTTCGCGTTTCATCCGGGCGAAGTAGGCGTGCGCGTCCGGCTGGCCGTCGAGGAGTTCATCAATGAAGCCCTGCTCGTCGTTTGCGGCCAGGTAGGGGCCCCACCAGGCGTAGAGCCGTTCGTAGCCGACGGTCGAGGACGGGATCGCGCCCAGGGCCTTGCCGCAGGCGCTGCCGGCGCCGTGGCCCGGGTGGACCTGGACGTGGTCCGGCAGGGTCAGGAACTTGTCCCGCAGGCTGGCGAACAGCTGCTTGGCGCCTGCGAAGCGGGTGTCGACGCCGCCGGCGGCCTCATCCAGCAGGTCCGGCCGGCCCAGGTCGCCGGAGAACACGAAGTCACCCGAGAGCAGGTAGCCCGGCTTGTCTGCGAATGCGCCGTCGGTGATCAAAAAGGACAGGTGCTCCGGGGTGTGCCCGGGGGTGTGGAGGGCCTTGACCGTGATGTTGCCCAGCACGATCTCATCGTTGTCGTTGAGCCGCTCGGCCTCAAAACCGTACTGCCAGTCCGCGCCGCCCTCGCCCGAGACATAGGCGGTGGCGCCGGTCGCGGCGGCCAGTTCCCGGGTGCCGGAGAGGAAGTCCGCGTGGATGTGCGTCTCGGTAACGGCCACGATCTTCATGCCGTTCGCGGCAGCGAGGTCCCGGTACACGGCGATATCACGCCGGGGATCAACCACAAGGGCCTCGCCCTTGGCCTGGCAGCCGATGAAATAGCTCGCCTGGGCAAGGTCTTCGTCGTAGATGCGCTCGATAAGCATTCGGGAGAACTCCTTCTTGAGGTGGACGGGGAAGGGATTCCTTCCTCCTCTACATTCAACAGTAATACCCCCGGGGGTATCGCGCAAGCGGCGCCGGACCGGTCCTGCGGTGCCGCCGACGTCGCCCGGAGGCTTCAGTTGCCGATCCTGGCCAGCACCTTGTTGATGGTCGCCGCGAGCCCGCGCGCGGCCTGAAGGACGCCGGCGTCGGACAGGGCTTTCGTTTCCGTTTCCACGCACAGCCTGCCCTTCCGGGCACCCACCTGGATGTGCCGGACTCCGGTCCCGTCGGGAAGCTCATAAACCACGGCGTAGCCCGCTTCGCCGCCGGTGTTGACGGTCGGGTGTTTGATGGCGGTCCAGGTGCGCGAGCCGCCGCCCGGCAGGCGCTCCCGGATCGAACTGCAGCGGCTGAGGTCGGCTGCCCGACTGTCAAAAGGGGACGGCCCGGCCGGCGGGGGCGGCAAGCTGACGAGCCGCAAGCTGATCTGGTCCAGCACCTGCGGCCCACCGGCGATCTCAGCCACCACGGTGGCCGCCCCGGAGAACGAGGCAAGATAGGCGGCGTCGTCGTAAATGCATCCGGAAACGGCCGGCGCCGTGGCAGGGCCGCTCCGGGTGTAGCGTCCCTCCAGCACCTGGGCCGGCCTTCCAGTGGGGCCGGTAACGCCCTGCAGCAGCCTGGCCAGTTGCTGCGGCGTCCGTTGTTCGGGGGGCTGTGGGGTAGCGGGCGGACCAGACGGCGGTGCGGCTGACGGTGCCGTGCCGGAGTCGGTCTGCCCGACCAGTTTTTGGGCCAGCCGGACCAGCGGCTCGAGGGCGGTCCTGAGTTCCGCGTCGGACCTGGCGGTGGGTGCCTGCCGGCTCAGCCCGATCGTCAGGGTTCCCTTGAGTACCTGCAGTGCAACGGTGGCGCCGCCCGGGGGAGTGCCGGCGGTTGCCGGTGTGCTCAAAACCGTGGCGTAGGCCTTCTCGCCCACGGCCGGCGTCCTAAGCAGCCTGACCGTGGACGTTGGATCATTCCCCACCGTCTGCCGGAACGTTGAACACCTTTGGGCCAGGTCGTCGGTGTAGGCGAAATCCGCAGCGAGCACGTCGCTGCGCGGTGCGCTTCGGGCAAAGACAAACGCCAGGGCCTCGCGTGACCACACGCCGGTCAGCGTCAGGACGCCCGCGGCGAAGTGCATTGCCAGGTCCGCTCCGCTGGTCGGCGAACTGTGCGGCCGGAACACGCTGCACTCGCCGGGCTCGACGGCCGGCTTATCGGCGGGCTCCGGTCGTCCCTGCAGGCGGGTGCGCAGGTCCGAGCTTCTGGAGACCCGCCCGGTGCCTTCCTGGCCGCTGTTGATCGCCCTGTCCACGAGGACCATCAGTTCCTCATCGGAAAGCACCTTCTCCGCCGTCGCCGACGGGAGGGTCCCGGTTGCGGGAGACGATCCGCTGCCCGCGGGCGGTGAGGGTGAGCCCGGCGTGCAGCCGGTCACCGCCAGAACAGCGGCAGCGCAGGCCAGGAGCCAGCGCTGGGTCCGCGAGCGGGGACCGCTGGTGTTCCGTGTTGTTGCAGCACCTGGACACACGACTGGACTCCCTGCCGTCGAAAGATGTGCTGAGCCCATGATCCGGCGCAGGGACCGGGGGCACCAGAGGATTTATGCCCCCGGGCCGCGCCGGAGGTTACTCAATGCCGGGGACCAAGTCCGGCGGATGACCGGAAGCAAGTAGGCGACCAAGTGTCCCTAACAACCAACCAAGTAGGACCGGCCGGAAAGCAAGAAGCCCCTTCCAGAAGACGGGTAGGCGCCACTCGCGCGCTGCTCTTTCGGCGCTTCTAGGCTCCGGAGTACTGGGTGGAGTTAGTCAATTGAATGTTCAGAAACGGGTCTCAGCCATGCGTGAACAAGCGGCACTTCGTGCTTTGTCCGGACATTTTCCTGGTCGCTGTGGGGGCGCGGCCGGGGCATCCCATTTCAAGCGGAAGCGGGCTGCCGGATGGTCCCAGGCTCCCTCCCGGCGACGGTCGCGGACCCGACGCGCGTGGGCGATCTTCGTGGCGTCATCGCTCGCCCTGGCCGGGCTATCCGTCAGCGGTCCGGCCTCTGCCGACGTCGGCACGATCGCGCACGATTTGCTACGGACAGGGTGGGACAGCAACGAGACTGCGCTTTCGCCGACGTCGGTCGCGTCATCAAATTTCGGCAAGCTTTTTTCCACCGCCGTGGACGGCCAGGTGTACGCCCAGCCGCTCGTGGTGGGCGGCACCGTCATAGCCGCGACGGAGAACAACAACGTCTACGGCCTGGACGGCGGCACCGGAGCGGTGAAGTGGCAGCGCAACCTCGGTCCGGCCTGGCCGGCAGCGACCGTAAGCTGCGGTGACCTCACCCCCAACATCGGAGTCACGTCCACTCCGGTCTTCGACGCCGCGACCAACAGCGTCTTCCTGATGGCGAAGACGAACGACGGAGCGACGCCGCAGCTCCCGCACTGGTACATGCATTCGCTGGACAGGGTCACGGGGGCCGAGAGGCCAGGTTTCCCGGTGCTCATCAGCGGCGCGCCCACTAACGACCCGACACGGCCGTTCAACGCGATGACTGCGATGCAGCGGCCCGGGCTTCTCCTGCTGGATGGCGTGGTCTACGCCGGTTTCGCCAGCCACTGCGACTGGGCACCGTTTGTCGGCTACGTCGTCGGGGTGTCCACCGCAGGCCGGCAGACCACGATGTGGGCCACCGAGTCCGGCAACAGCAGTGCGGAGGGCGGAATCTGGCAATCCGGCGGCGGCCTGGTCTCCGACGGCACCGGCCAGATCCTGTTTTCCACCGGGAACGGGATTTCCCCTAAGCCGGGACCGGGCAAGACCCCTCCGGCGACCCTCGCAGAGTCAGTCGTTCGGGTCAGCGTCGGAGCCGACGGAAACCTCAGGGCCACGGACTTCTTCAGCCCGGCCAACAACGCCAAGTTGGATCAGAACGATGCCGACCTGGGTTCCGGTGCCCCGATCGCCATCCCCACCGGCTACGGCACCACGGCCCACCCTCGCCTGATGGTCCAGGTCGGCAAGGACGGCCGGGTCTACCTGCTGGACCGGGACAACCTGGGCGGTATGGGGCAGGGGAGCGGCGGAACGGACGCCGTCCTCGACGGCGCCGGGCCGTACAGTGGCGTCTGGGGCAGGCCCGCGTTCCTCGGGACCACAAACGGCGGGTACATCTACACCGTGGAGAACAAGGGCTACCTGCGTGCGCACAAGCTGTTGGCCAGCAGCACCGGCGGCATCCAGCTGGCCTCCGTCGGTACGTCCATTGGTACCTTCGGGTACACCTCCGGGGCGCCCACGGTGACCTCCAACGGTACAAACGCCTCCACCGCCCTGGTCTGGGCCGTGTACGTAACGGGACCCACCGGTACCGGCGCGGAACTCCGTGCCTACCGCGCAATGCCGGACAGCACCGGTAAGCTTCAGCAGGTTTTCGCGGCCCCGCTGGGCACCGCCGCCAAGTTTTCCACGGTTGCCACTGACAACGGGCGCGTCTACGTGGGAACCCGGGACGGGCACGTGATCGGCTTCGGTGCCCCGACGACCTCAGCGGTTGGGGCGACAAACACGGACCTGGGAACCGCCGCGGTAGGCACCACCGTGAAAGGGAACCTGATCATCACCGCCAGCAGGGCTGTTACGGTCAGTTCCGTCGCAGCACCTGCGCCGTTCGGGATCGAGGCCCTCACACTGCCCCGGACGCTTGCCAAAGGCGGAACCATGACGGTCCCGGTCACCTTCTCGCCGACCGTAGCCGGACAGGTCGACGGGACGTTGACCGTCAAAACCTCCGACGGCGAGACGGACCTTCTGGGGGTTCACGGCGTCGGCACCAAGGACGGGCTGGGGGCAACGCCGCCCACCCTGGTATTCACCGACGTGCCGACCCAGACCAGCAGTCGCCAGACCGTAAACGTGGTCAACACCGGCACGAGCGTCGCCACGATCACCGGCGTCACCTTGCCGGGCAACGCCCAGCTTGCGGTCGACCCGGCCACGCTGCCGGCCGTGGGACAGAAGATTCAACCCCTTACTTCCGTTCCGGTGTCCGTCACCTTCAGTCCGACGACGGCAACCCCGGTGGCTGATCAGCTCCTCATCACGAGCGACCGAGGATCACTCACGGTACCGGTGACGGCGACCGCCGTGTCGGGCGTAGCGCATCTGCAGCTGCCGGCATCCCTGGACTTTGGTGATGTGCCTGCCGGCGCTGCGGCCACCCGGGATTTCACCATTACTAACACTGGCAACATCCCCCTGACGATCACCAAGGCCAAGGCGCCGGAGGGTGTATTCTCCACCACCGTTCCAATCTCGGAAGGCCTGGTGATCCCGCCTGGAGAGTCCGCACATCAGAGCGTGACGTTCAAGCCGACGGTGGTCGGTCAGGCCGGAACCGCCGACACCTACTATCTGCTGACCGCGGACGACGGCCAAGGAGCACAGAAAGTAATGCTCACCGGAATGGGCGTCGACGATCCCATCGGCCTGAAGGCGTACCAGACCAATGCCGGTGACCCGCGGTCTGTCCTCGGCAGGTCGCTGACCTTGGAGTACCCGGTGGGGGCAGGGAAATGCCAGGACTACACCAAGGGCGTGATCTGCTGGTCCCCGTCCACCGGGGCCCATTGGGTCGCAGGCGCGATCTATGCCCGCTACAAGGCCGCGGGCGGCGCTGCCGGCGTCCTGGGGTTCCCCACCACCGACCAGCTGACAACCCCGGACACGATCGGGCGGTATGAACACTTCGCCGGCTCCGGCGGGGCATCCATTTACTGGACGCCAAGCACCGGTGCGCACCTCATCACGGGCGCGGTCCGTGCCAAGTGGTCGGCCCTGGGCAGGGAACGGGGGCTGCTGGGCTATCCGACGTCGGACGAGGCGCGCACCCCTGATGGCGTGGGACGCTACAGCCACTTCACAGGTTCGAGCCGTTCATCGATCTACTGGACGCCACGCACCGGGGCGCACTTCATCACGGGCGCGGTCCGTGCCAAGTGGTCGGCCCTGGGCAGGGAACGGGGGCTGCTGGGCTATCCGACGTCAGACGAGACGCGCACCCCCGATGGCGTGGGACGTTACAGCCACTTCACAGGCTCGGGCGGTTCATCGATCTACTGGTCGGCGAAGACCGGGTCGCACTATGTCCTCGGTGCGATCCGTGCCAAGTGGACGGCCCTCGGCAGGGAAAGGGGACGTCTGGGATATCCGACCCGGGACGAGTACGCAGTGTCCGTGGGCCGGGCGTCGGACTTCCAGCACGGGCGGTTGACCTGGAATAGCACAACCCGACTGGTGACCGGCTAGCGCGTGCGGGCCCCCGGGCCCCAGCGGTCCGCGTAGGACACTGCGCTCGCCGACGGTTTCCCGCGGGAGGACGCAGCTGCTTAGGCCTAGCCGGCCCCCGCACGACAGAATGGATCCATGAGCGAGGCCGGTGACTTCATTGACGCGGCGCTGCTGCGTGAGAGCTCGTGGCAGCGGGCCGAGGAAGCGCAGGCGCGATACGGCCCGGGCCTGGGGAGCTATGGCTCCTCGGTTGGCGCCGTCCGCGGCACTGTCCGCGACGCGCTGCGCCGGTACCGGTCACTCGGCCGCGACGATGTCACCGCCCTCAGCTCGGAGTTGTGGGAGGTGCCCGTCTTCGAACGCCGCCTTGCCGCCGTCGTCCTGCTGCAGTCCAGCCTGGCCCTGCTGGACAATTCGGACCTGACCCGGATCGAGGGTTTCCTGCGGACTGCGCGCCTGCGCGAGCTGGCCGATCCGCTGGCGACCGATGTCGTCGGGCCGCTGATTGCGGGACTGGACGGCCAAAACCGTTCCCGCGCGGAAACCGTGCTGGGCCGCTGGCTGCAGGACCCGGACGATTGGCTGCGGCGGGCGGCCCTGATGGCGCCGCTCCGCGAGCTACGGGCCGGGGGAGGGGATTGGGACCGTTACCGGCGCCAGGCCGGGCTGGCGGAGTCGGGCACCCCGGACGACGCCGGTCTGGTGAGGGAGGCGATCGCTGCCGTCACCTCCGGGATGGCGAAGTAGCGCTACTTGCCGGGCCGGCGCTCCACGACGGCATACGCCTTTCCGTCGAGGAACTGCCAGTCGGTCACCACCATAAAACCGAGCGCGTCCACGCGGTCATTCAGGACGTGGATATCGAAGCCGCCGTCGCGCGGTTCCGCGTCCCACGTGGCTACGTGGATTTCCTTTCCCTCGAGAACCAGCAGCTCTGTGTTGACGTCGAAATCCTCCTGCGGCTGATCGCTGAGCTGGCAAATTGCGACACAGTGGCTGTTCATAACGGGGCCTCCGCTCTGGGAATGCTGGGTGCCCTCATCCTATGGCTGGCGGGTAGCAGCGTCCTAGGCTTTCTTCCGCGCCAGGACACGGCTCCGTTATCTGAATGTGACATTCCCGCCCGGGCCCGTTACCGTAGATGGGTGCCTGTTTGTTTCCGATACGGGCGCTCCCGAGCCGATTGCCTAACTCTGCCGCGGCCTGGGATCCGAATGCTACCTTTCTGGCAGAGACGGGGAAACCACTTTTGACCTGCAGTTTTAGCAGGTCTTGGGGTGAAGCCGCACAGCGCCCGCATTGACGGGCCCGCGGCCGGGTGCCTCCCATCCGAATCCGACAGCTCACCTCGCAGGCATTGGGAGAGGCTACAAACATGACTTCAAGCATTACTTCTGCGCGCCATCGTTCCGACGCATCCGCCGGACGGGCCTCAGCATTCTCGGGCAAATCAGGCACCATCGGTCGTCAGGCCGCAGTAATCTTCGCAGCCTCCGGCCTCGTCCTCACGAGCGGAATGGCAGCCAATGCAGCCGTTGCCCCGGCCGAAAACAAGACCGCCCCGGCTTCGTCGGTTGACGTCGGCAGCAAGGTCTCCGCGCCGGTTACCGCTGATTCCGCAGTTCAGATCAGCTTCGCCCGCCCGGCAGTCGCTACCACGCCGGCGCCCGTGATCGAGCAGCCCAAGCCCGTCACCGCCCCTGCGGTTGCCGCCGCTCCGGCTGTCGCGCCTGCCCCTGCTCCGGTGCTCGCGCCGGCAGCGCCGCAGGTCAGCGTTCAGGCGAAGGCGGCCGTGGCACCTGCCTCGGCAGCCGGCGGAGCCAACGCCGCGATGCTTTCGGCCGCCTACAGCCAGATCGGCATCACCCAGGACTGCACCGCCATGGTTGAGAAGGCCCTCGGTGCGGCCGGTATCCACGTGGGCGACCTCGGTCCCCAGCAGTTCATGGGCTACGGCAAGGTTGTGGGTGCCCCGCAGCCCGGCGACATGATCGTCCAGTCCGGCCACGTCGCCATCTACGCCGGTGACGGCATGGCCATCAGCGGTGGCATGAACGGCAGCAACCAGACGATCAAGCACCCGCTGTCCTGGCTGACCGCCACGGGTGGCGTGACCTTCGTCCGCGCCAGCGCATAGCAAAAAGCGTAAGAACCTCTTTCCAGGGCCGGTGGTCGGCTGCTAAACGGCAGCTGGCCACCGGCTTTTGCGCACGTTTACGCCGGCCGGTGAGCTCAGCCGGCGTACCGCAGCAGGACGACGCCGTTGCCAAACGCGCGGGTGCCGGCGAGCGTGAGCGCGGTCCTGTCGTCTGCTGACTTGAACAAGGGATTCCCCCGCCCGATCAGCACCGGGTGGACATAAATCCAGTACTCGTCAATGAGCCCGAGCCGGCGGAAGGTATCGGCGAGGTCAGCCCCGCCCAGTGCCAAGTCGCCGCCGGGCTTCGCCTTCAGTGCCAGCACGTCATCGGCGACGACGTCGCGCACCACCGTAGTGTTCCAGTCGGCCCGTTCCAGCGTCCTGGAGTAGACAATCTTCGGCATGTCCCGCCAAATTTTGGCGAACTCGACCATAGCCGGTGTACTGGACGGATCCTGGTCCGCCGTCGGCCAGAAGTCGGCCATCAGTTCGTAGGTCACGCGGCCGTCCAGGAAGGCGCCCATAGAGGCCAGTTGCTCGTTGAAGTGGCTGTGGAGCTCCTCGTCCACCATGTGCCAGTCAATCTCTCCGTTCGGCCCCTCGAAAAAACCGTCGAGGGAGACCTGGAGGGCCAGAATGATCTTTCGCATGGGCCAGAGCCTACGCCCGGACGAAGCGTTGCGGGAAGGCGGCGCTCGTCCCCGGTGGACGGCAACATCCTGCCGCTTTGGGCTCCAAGCTCGTGCCGTAGGCTCGCGACAAACCAATTTCGGCAGTATGTTGCCGAATGGGCAATATTCGGGCACTATTAGGAGAGCCCTGCTGAGGGATCGGCAAAATGATGCCGATATGGCGAAGCCGGGACATCAGACCGCGGCATGGTGTGCGCGCAGCGAAGGGGAGTGCCAGTGAGCGACGTGGCGGCGATTGCCGAGGGGATCCGCCGGACCCGCAAGGAGGCCGGGCTGACCCAGGAGGACCTGGCGCACCTGGCCGGCACCTCGGAGCGTACCGTCCGCGCCATCGAGACCGGGAGCGGCAACCCGTCGCTGCAGGCTGTGGTGGCGGTGGCGAACGTGCTCGGCCTGAAACTCGCGGTGGGCTGATGCCGGCCGAACTCCAGGACCTGAGGTTCGTCAGGGCGGCCGACGTCTACAAGAACGGCCGCCTGGCCGGCCACCTCGCACGGACCGGCACCGGGGGAGTGCGGTTCTCCTACCGGCCCGACTACCTCGCAGGCGGCCACCCCGCCGTCGCCATCTCCCTTCCCCCGTCCGAGGTGGCAGTGGAAGCCCCCGCCGGGGCGCTGCCCGCCTTCTTTGCCGGACTCCTCCCCGAGGGCCACCGGCTCACCGTGCTGAAGAACGCCACCAAAACGAGTTTCGACGACGAGTTGACCCTGCTGCTCGCCGTCGGGGCGGACGTTCCCGGCGACGTGCAGGTGGTTCCGGCCGGAGAGCCCCCGGCGGAACCGGCGGCCCTGGCCGATACCTCACGGCCCGAAGAACTGGATTTCTCCTTCCTCGCCAACACCGTGGACCTGCACGGCATCCCGGGGGTACAGCGCAAGACCAGCGCCTCCATGCTGACCACTCCGCTGGCCCTGCGGGGACACCGCTACCTGCTGAAACTCGATCCGCCGGAACACCCGCACCTGGTGGAAAACGAGGCCGCCCACCTGAAAGGTGCGAAGGCGCTGAAGATCGCCGTCGCAAAAAGCTCCGTCATTGCCGACCGGAACGGCCTGCCCGGACTCCTCGTCGAAAGGTTTGACCGGGTCAAGACGGCCGACGGCGCATGGCACCGGCTGCCGCTCGAAGACGGCACCCAGGTGCTGGGCCTCCCGCCGGCGTCCAAGTACGGCGTGGCGTCGGAGGATGTTGCGGCCGCGCTGGCCCGGATGTGCAAGGCGCCGGTGGTTGCCAGCCGCAACCTGTACCTCCAGTTCCTCTTCGCGTGGCTGACCGGAAACGGCGACCTTCACGCCAAGAACCTGGCCATCCTGGGCGGTCCCGCCGGTTTCGCGATGGCCCCCGTCTACGACGTTCCCTGCACCCTGCTGTACGGTGACGAGACGCTGGCCCTCCCCGTCGCCGGCAAGACCCGGAACCTCAAGGCCAGGCACTGGGCCGAATTCGCGGACACACTCGGGTTGCCGCGCCGGGCCGCGGAGAGCGCCAACCGCACTGCGCTTGCGGCGGCGGACGCCATCCGCCTCGAAGACTTGCCGTTCTCGGGTTCCCCGCTGCGCGGAGCGCAGCGGGAATTGCGGTTCAGGCGCCAGGAGATCAACGCCTGAACCAGGACATGGAAGGTCTAGGCCCGGCCGCGCCCTATTCCGTGCCTTTGGCGAAGGTGGCCGCGCTCAGGAACTCGACCCCGACAAACGGGTCTCCGCCTTCAACCCAGGCGTCGTGGCCCGGGGGAATGGTGTAGGAATCTCCCGCGGCGATGTCGATGCGGCCGCCGTCGGTGGTCTCGACGGTCAGCTTGCCGGACACGCAGAACCCCACGTGGCTGTTCTCGCACGTATCAGTGTGCACCACGGGTTTGATGCATTCGGACCAGCGCCATCCCGGCTCAAAGCTGAATCGGCCGATCGTGTAGTCGCCGACGGACACGATGTCGACCTCGGTCTTGTCCGGACGGCGCTTCTCATCGGGCGAGTTGTGGGACTTCACCTGCAGCTGGGTTACAACATTTGTGGTCATGGCACTCCCTCTTCCCTATCAGGGAATTTAACTGCTTACGGAGCCAAGCGTCCTCGCTTGGCCGCCCGTTGTCGATACACATTTCTTAGAAGCTGGACGAGCTCCCGGAGCCGGAAAAGCTGCCGCCGCTGCCGCCGTATCCTGTGGTGGAACCGCCCCTGGCGGAGCTGACGCTGCTGACGCCGGTGCTGAAACCACTGTTGAAAGTGGGGACCGAGAAGAAGTAATAAGAGGGATACACCGTGCCCAGGATGCTGGGCTCATAGCTGTGCCGTTGCTTCTTGCCGGTCCCCGCCTGGGCCTCCTCCATTTCCTTGCGCATGAGCTTGGCCTCGCGCTCGTTCCGGGCGAAGCCGGCGATCACGGTGTCCGCGTGGCTCTTGAGCAGCTCTGAGAGCTCGGTCCTGGCGTCGCGCAGCCGGTCCAGCGCGGTTTCTGGGGTGATGCTGCCGTCGGAAAGTTCCGCGGTCCAGCGTTCTATGTCCCGCTGGCTGCGGTCGCGGAAGGAACGGAGTGCGGCGGCAGTGGCGGAATCGCCCTCACCGTGGCTCTTGGCGAGCATGCCCTCGATCCCCGCCAGGTCGCTGCGGAAGGGGGCGAGCTGCCGATCCCACGCCGTCGCCCAGATGGACCCGCGGTTCAGCAGTGCGTTCGTGTCGGCGATGACGTCATCCAGGGCATCGAGTTCGGCGGCTGCATCGGCGTACTGCCGGGCCAGCGACAGGCTGGAACGGCGCCCCAGCTGCCGCGGCGTCAGGGCATGCACCTGGTTTGAGAGCCCGGTGGCCGTGTTGTAGCGGCTCAGGAAGGTGCGGTGCTTCTCCAGCACGGTGCTGCCGTACCGCGACGACTCGGGGATGGTGCTGGCATTGAGTTCCGTCACCTGCAGATCCATGCTCACGTTGGCATAGTTCGCGTCGCCGCGGGCGATCTCTTTGCGGCTGCCCACTCGGGTCCGCCAGCGCAACAGCAACCAGGTGCCCGCAGCGGCCACCGCGGCCCCCACAGCGCCCCAGGCCGTGACCAGGAAGGCGGTGGAGCGATACCACGGCTGGTTGATCAGCTCCGCGCCGCGCCGAATGCCCGCAATGGTCCCTTCCGTCCACTGGGCGTCGCGCAGCAGTTCCTTGGCGGCGTCCTGGATGTCAGAGCGCTGCTCGAGGGATACCTTCCGGTCCTCGCCCATGTACGTTCCGACGTGCCGGCCCACCGGATCCAGCGCAAAGATGAAGAGGCCGTCCGCCCATTTCTGCCCGTCCTTGCTGATCCAGTCCGGGTGCTCGGCGCGGGCGAAGCGCAGCACCTCTTCGTTGAGGTTGTCCGCCGCGCTGCCTTTGTACGTGTAGACGGCGACCTTGGTGGGCTCGTAGAACTCGATCTTCTGCACCGCAGGGATCAGCGTGTTGCGGTCCAGGACCCCCGCCCGGTCCTCCACGACGACGTCGGCCGGCGGGACGGCGAGCGCCGCCGGCGCGGCGCCCAGCAGGATGGCCAACGGGGCGATGAGCAACAGCAGGGCGCCCGCCAGTTTCGGGCCAATGATTTTCCGCATGATCCCCATCGCCTGAGAGTAGTGTCTGCTGCCAGCGTCGTCGAGCCGCGGAGGCGCTGAAAGGGCCTAAAGACACCATGACGGGCCATCGCGGCCCCTCCATACTGACGGCATGAGCCAACCGCCGAACGGCCCCGAACGACCGGCCACAGCACGCAGCGACGGCCCGCGCGGCAAGGATCCGGTTCCGGGACCCGCCGCAGCCGAGGCACCGGTCCCGGAGCGGCACCGGCCCGACCGGGTGCTGCTGGGCATCGTTGCTGCGATCGCCGTGCTGGTGGTGGTCGCGCTGGCCGTTGTCTTTCTTCGCGGGGAGCCGCAGCCGCTGGATGAGTCGTCCCCGGCCGGAGTGGTGCAGCGCTACAGCAGGGCCGTCATCGACGCGGATACCGCCGCCGCGGACGCCTACCTCACCGACGCCGCCCGGTCCCGCTGCGCCAACTTCTACGGCAGTGCCCAGGCCAGCCGGGTGGTCCTGATCTCCACCTCGGAGCGGGGGGACACCGCCACGGTGAAGGTCTCGGTGGTGCACTCGGCGTCGGAGGGGCCGTTCGGCCCCTCGGAATACGCCGAGGAAGCCGTCATCGGCCTGGTGAAGGATGCCGGCAAGTGGATGATCAACGATCTGCCATACAGCCTCCAGACCTGCGCCGGCGGGGTGTTGAAAAAGTGAGCGCCACCAGGGTGCCCACCGGCCCAGCGGCGGGGTCGGCGCAGGCGAAGGTCCGCCGCCTGGTGGTCTTCGTGTTGCTCTTTGCCCTCGTGGTGATCGCCGCCAACGGGCTCAGCGGCCTGCTGGAACGGCTGCTGCGCTCCGGCCAGGTGCTGGCCGGAGAAGGGGTCGCGGGGCTGGCGTTGTCGCTGGCGTTCACGCTGATCGGCGGCCCGCTCGCCGCGCTGCTCTGGTGGTTCGTCTGGCGGCGGCTGGACGAGGAAGCGGAGCGGGCGGCCACGTCGTGGGGTCTTTACGTCGCCGCGGTTTACACGATTTCGCTGATCCTCTTTGTGACGTCCCTGCTGGCGATGGCGGCCTCGTTCATCGCCGACGCGAATCCGGAGTGGCGGTCGCCGCTCTCCGTCGGCCTGGTCTGGGCCCTGGTGTGGGTGTGGCACCGCTGGATGTGGCGGCATCGGGCGCGGAGCCCGCTCGAGCTTGCGAACGTGCCGGCCGTCATCGGCACGTATTTCGGGCTGGGCGTCGGAGTGGGCGCCGCGGTGGCGGCCTTTGGCGGCCTGCTGGACGTCGCCATCCGCGGATCGATGGAGCTCACGTCGACCGTTGACCCGTGGTGGCAGTCCACCCTGCAGGATCTGGTCTGGGCGGCCGGCGGGGGCCTGGTTTGGTGGTGGCACTGGGTCCGGGGTGGTGCGCGCCGGCTCCGGGGCGGGTTCGCCGATGTGGGGCTTGTCGTCGTCGGTGTGCTGGCGGCGGGCCTGCTTGCCCTGGGCGGGGCCGGGACCGTCCTTTTTGTCCTGCTGCGACTGGCGTTTGACCGGCAGGACGCCCTGATGGAATTGCTTGCGCCCCTCGGCGTCGCGATCGCGTCGGCCGCCGTCGGCTCGCTGGTCTGGCGCTATTACCGGACCATTGCGGTCAGCCGCGCCGAACGGACCCGTCAAGCAGGGGCGCTGGTGACCTCGGGTGTGGCCCTGGCGGCTGCCGCCACCGGCGTCGGCGTGATCGTAAACGCGGCCCTCTCCATCGCGGTGTCGCCGTTGGCCGGAGGCAACGCCCGCACCCTGCTGCTCGGCGGCATCAGTTCCCTCGCCGTGGGCGGCTGCGTCTGGTGGCTTGCGTGGCGGCCGGCGAGGCAGCACCGGCTTGAAGGCGCGGTCCCGCTCGGGCGGCGCGTCTATCTCATCGCGGTGTTTGGCCTCAGCGCCGTGGTGGCCCTGATTGCCCTCCTGGTGGTCGGTTACCGGGTCTTCGAATATTTTCTGGGCGACGTAACCGGCGGCAGCCTGGTGGACCGGATCCGCGCACCGCTGGGCCTGCTGGTGGCCACGGGCCTGGCCGCCGGCTACCACTTTGCCGTCTGGCGGCAGGACAGGTCCCGGCCGGCAGCCGCGGGGCTCGGCCGGAAACGGACGATTGGGCACGTGATCCTTGTGGCCGGCCCCGACCCGGAGCCGCTGCGCCGCGCCCTCGAGGAGCTCACGGGGGCCGCGGTGACTGTCTGGAGCCGGGACGACATCGCCGTGCCCGTGCCGGCGGGCGCCGTGCCTGCCGCCGGCGCGCCCGGCGTCGGCCTGTCCGAGGCCGGCGTGTCCGCGGGGGATCCCGGCGGCCGGTTGGCCGAAGCCCTCGCCGGGGTAAGCGCCAAGCGCGTGCTCGTGATCACGGGTCCCGGCGGCAGCGTGGACGTCATACCGCTGCGCGGCTGAGCCGGTTATGGGCAGCCGGCGACACCGCCCGGCGGGTCTCTGGCCGGTCCTCCAGGGTTAGCAGTAGCCTGTCGATTAACGGCCGCCCGGCCGTGGATATCGACGAAGAAGTCGGGGTGCGACATGGCTGGAAAATTCGAAGTGTACAAGGACAAGTCCGGTGGGTTCCGGTTCCGGCTCAAGGCTGCCAACGGCGAGGTAGTGGCGTCTTCGCAGAGCTACAAGTCCAAGGCCAGCGCCATGGGCGGAGTCGAATCCGTCAAGAAGAACGCCGGGGCCGACGTCGTTGACCTCACCGAAGAGCCCGCAGGCAGCATCACCGGGGTAGCCGGCTAGGCCAGGACCCGCCGGCCCGGATCACGGAAGTCCGAATTCCCTGCGGTAGGAACGCACGGCGTTGTGCACCGTGGGAAAAAAGTGGTCCGGGCCGAACCGGCTGCTGACGCCGAAGCGGATGAGCCGGTCCTTGATCGGCCCCTTCATCTCGGCGAACACCAGGCTGATGCCTTTCCGGGCGAGTTCGTCGTCGAGTTCCACGAGGTCATCCAGGGCAGTCGTGTCGAGGTCCGTGATGGCCTCCGACGCCACCACCACCCACCGTACGGGTCCGGGGGCCTGCGCCACGAGCGTGCGGATGTGCTCGGCAAACACCGCGCCGTTGGCGAAAAACAGCGGGGCGTCGAAGCGGGCAATCACCAGCCCCGGCACCCGGTGGCCTTCCGGGTGCCGGCTGAGGTCGTGGTATCCGGGCAGGTCCTCAACACTGGCCAGCTCCGTGCGGTAAGGGTCCCAGGCGCGCAGGACGAAAGCGATCAGGGACAGGCCGATTGCGACCATGATGCCCTCGAGGACGCCCACGAAGGCGACGCCGAGGAACGTCGTGACGAGCAGCGCCGTTTCGGTCCGGCTCATCCTGATCAGCCGCACGAGGGTCTTGACGTCAACGATCGAGGCCGCCGCAAGGATCACGACGGCGGCCAGGGTGCTGGAGGGCAGGAACGCCGTGATCCCGGGCGCGGAGATCATGAACAGCACCACAAGGGCTGCCGCGATGACGCCGCTGAGCGGACTGCGCGCCCCGGCCTCAAGCGCGATCGGGGTGCGGGACGCGCTGCCGGAAACCGGAAAACCGCCGAACAGTCCGCAGGCCGCATTGGCGAAGCCGAGTGCGCCCATTTCCTGGTTCCCATTCACGCGGGTGCCGCGCCGGCGCGCGAGGCTCGTCGAGAGCACTGAGGTGTCCGCGAAGGCGATCAGTGCGATGCCGGCCGCGGGCCCCAGCAGGGCAAGGACTTCCTCCGGCTGGACGCTGCCAAGCGCGGGCACCGAAGGCTCTGCCGGGAGGGCGCCAACCACCGGAACGGCCCCGCCCAGCCCGGCCGCGGCGGTGACAGCCATGGAAGCCAGCACCGCCAGCAGCACACCGGGGACTTTCCACGGCAGCGCCCGGCAGCCGAGGATGACCGCGATGGTGCCGGCGCCGAACAACAGTGCCAGCGGATTAGCGGCGCCCTGGAGCAGTGCCCGCCCCGTACCGCCAAGGCTGCCGGCGAGTGAACCGGCGTCGGCCGGGATGCCGAACAGCTTGGGCAGCTGGCTGGCGATTACGACGAGCGCTATGCCGTTCAGGTAGCCCACGCGGATGGGCTTGGACAGCAGGCCGGTGACAAAACCGAGTTTGAGGAACCGGCCAACGATCAGCATCGCCCCTATCAGCAGCGAAAGCACCCCGGCCAGGGCCACGGCGTGGCCGGACGCCCCGCCCGCCAGTGGGAGGATCGCCGCGGCGATCATCGGTGCGAGGGAGGAGTCCGGCCCGACGATCAACACCCGCGAGGGGCCGAACACGGCGTACGCGAGCAGGGGGACCACCGAGGCGTAGAGACCGGTGACGGCGGGCAGGCCCGAGGCCTCGGCGTAGGCCATGCCGGCCGGGATCAATGCCGCGCTCAGGGCCGCGCCCGAAGCCAGGTCGGACTTCAGCCAGGAGCGCCGGTAGCCGAGGACAATCTTGAGGCCGGGCGGCACACTTCCGATCCAGCGGCGGCGCACGGCGGCCGGCTCAGTTCCAGGCCGGTGACGAGCGGGCGCGCTTCATGCTCGATTCTACGTCGGCCGGCCGGCCGGACCCCCACCTAAACGCAGCTTGGCTGGTAGGCGGGGTCGGCCGGCTGACCGGCCGGGCGCCCGAGCGCGTTGGAGACGAGCCGCTGAACGACCGGATCGTTGGGCGTCTGGTCGTGCTCAATCACATCCGCCGGGCACTTGTCCTGGATGGTGATGTTGGTGACCTGCTGCGCTGACCCGGCCAGGAACTGGCTCTGATACGGCGTCACCACCTCATCGTGCGTCGTTGAGATGACCGTGTATGCCGGCCCCGCCACGGTATCCCCGATCGAGTTCAGCTTGGCCAGGAACGGCGAGCCCGCCTGCTGGTCAGCGCAGGCCTGGCAGTTGGAGCCGCCCAGGGAGGTAGCGGGCGGCACGGAGTCCGGCGCCGGAGCTATCAGCCCCTGGGTGCCGTGGTTGGACGGGGCGATGCCGACCAGATGGTTGACCTTTTCCGCGCCGTCCAGGAATCCCATGTAGTAACGAGGCATCATGCCGCCCTGGCTGTGTCCCACCAGGTCGGCCTTCTTCGCCCCGGTCGAGGCCAGTACGGCGTCGACAAACGGGGCAAGCTGCGCCGCGGAGTCGGCGATCGGGCCGGTGGCGTCGATGCCGTTGGTCGAACCGTAGTTGAGCGCGTAGACGCAGTAGCCCTCACTCTTGAGGGCCGGCGCCATGGTCGCCCAGTTCTTTGCCATGCTTTCGAAGGTGCCGGGTACCAGAATCACCGGGTAGGGATGCGCCGTCGTGGGCTTGCACGACCAGTCGTTTGCACCGGGAGGGGAGACGTCGACGGTGTCGGCGTTAGCCGCGGGTGCAGCCGCCAGGGATCCGCAGAGGAGGGCGATTGCACCCACCGCGGCGGACATGGCCTTGGCGCGCTTGGTTCGGGCAGATGTGCTGGGCTGGGACACGGAAGTACCTCTTCGATTGGGCCCCTCGGCACTGAGGGGTCTGTGTAGATGGAGGTGAGTTAGGGACCGCCCCCTTGCGATCCGGCTCACGTCCACCCCTTCACGCTAGATAGCTTTTCCCGACGTGCGGACTTTTCCGCACGTTTGTGCAGCGGTTTCTCGCCGCATGAGGGTACTTCCCGGTAACAGGACAGCGCGGCTGCACATATGCGCCTCTCCGGCCCTGGCCCAGTGCCGCTGGCTGCTACTGCTCTTGCCGTCTCCGGCTTCAGTCTCCGGCTTTCAAAGGTTGGGCGAAGGTCTTGGCCGCCTGCGATCCGGCCAGGCTGCTGGCGGCTATGGTCACCAAGGCACCGAGGAGCAGGGCGGCGTCCTCGCCGGGCAGCAGCACGTTCAGCTGCGTGCCGATGCTGGCAGCTGCCACCGGCACCCCCAGCTGGGCCGCCGATAGAACGCCCAGCGGAAGGGGAAGTCCGACCACTCTCAGGCCGGCATGGAGCAGCACCGTCCCGATCCCCAGGGAGAGTCCCAGGACCACCATGTCCGGGTGGCCGCCGAGATCGCGCAGATTCAGGGACGCGCCCAGCCAGACAAAGAAAATCGGGCCGAGAAATCCGTCGCTGACGGCGAAAAGCTGACGGGCCAGGCGCCGCGGTTCGCCGACGGCGGCCACCACCAGACCGAACGAGAAGCCTGCCAGCATCACGGAGACATGGCCGAAGTTGGCCACTCCGGCCAGCGCGAAAAGCAGGGTCAGCTGGATTCGCAGCTCCAGGGCAAATTTGCGCTCCTCGGAGAGCCGGTGCATGCGCTGCCGGGTGCCGCTCCGCTCCAGGGCGCGCAACGCGAAGAAGAGCGCCATGGCCGCGACCCCCACCGCGAGCGCCCCCAGCGCGGCGCGGCCGGCGTTCGGCGGATCCACGGCCAGTGGCAGCGCGACGATGCAGGCGATGTCGGCAATCGCAACCTGGGCCGTCATTGCCACCACCTTCGGTCCGCCCAGGCGCAGGGAGTCGACGATCGGGAGGACCAGTGCGGCTGACGATGACGCCAGGAGCACCACATAGAGCGGAGCATGGCCGGTACCGAAGGCCAGGCCCATGCCGGTTCCGATGACCACGGCCGCGCCGGCAGCCACCGCGGCCCTGCCCGATCCCTTTCCCAAGGCGGAGCGGATCTGTGGGTCCCTGACGGGCACATGCGTTCCGGCCACGAACATCATCAGCGCAAAGCCGATGTTTGCCAGCAGACTGAAGGTGGGATCACCCGGATCGACCAGCGAGAGCCCCGTCCGGCCGATCACGACGCCGGCCAGCAGCTCGCCCAGGACCACCGGCAGGCGCCAGCGGACCGGCAGTGCGAGCACGGGCCCGGCGAGGGCGACGACGGCGATCAGCGCCAGGGACAGGAACGTCACCGTGGACGCAACCCGGCGGGCGGCGCTGACGGCGCAAGCGCCCCCGGCACCTGTGCGGCGGGCGCCTGTGCCGCCGGTTCAGGCAGCCAGATGACGGAAGCCGCCGCGGCCCTCATTCTGGGGTGTTTCGCCATGGAATGAGACTAGTCCGTCGGAGGTCCGGCGCCCCCGAATGAGACGCCAGCGCCCCGGGGCTCAGCGGCCGGCGGCGGGAAGGACGATCTTCATGACGGTTCCTTCGGCCCCGGTGCGGGCCACCTCAACCGTGCCGCCGGCGGCCATGGCAATCTCACGGACCAGGGACAAACCGATACCGAAGCTGCGCTGGCTTCGGGCACCGCCGGCGTTGGGGGTCCTGACGAAGCGCTCGAAGATCCGGTCCTGCTCTACGCCGCTGATCCCGGTCCCCGTGTCTGCGACGGTAATGACGGCCCGGTCCTGCTCCGCACCCGTTGAAATGGTGATGCGCCCGCCGGGCGGCGTGTGGGCGAGGGCGTTGTCCGCGAGCGCCAGCACCGCGCGTCGCAGGGCGTTCTGCTCAATCCTGGCCTGTGGCCGGCCGAGAGCGGCGAAGTCCAGGCGCACCCCGTTCGCCGACGCCAGCTGCTGGAGGCTCTCAGCGACTGAAGCGGCGACGTCGGCCAGTTCGACGGGCTCCGCGCCGGGATCGGGTGCCGCGGCCGTAGCGGCCAGCAGCAGTTCGTTGACGATTCCGGTCAGCGTGGCCGCGTCCTCGCGGATCCGGGCCAGGTTCCGGCCCGGCTGGGAGTCCGGCGCGGCATCGCGCTGCGCGAGCTGGATCCTAGTGTCCAGGATGGCCAGCGGCGTGCGCAGTTCGTGGCTGGCGTCCTGGACGAAGCGGCGCTGCAGGGCCAGCGCCTCGCCCAGCGGGCGGATGGCGCTGCGGGCACTGAGCCAGCCCACGAGGCCGGCGAGTGCGATTCCGGCCACCCCGGCGATGATCATCGCCTCCAGCAGGTCCCTGGAATCCAGGTAGGCGTAAGTCCCGGCAGCCGCGGCGGGCGGCAACTCCGGATGGGCCAGTTTGTTCATGAGATATACGGCGGCGACGGCGAGGAGGCAGACCACCATCACCGCGCAGGCGGCGCTGATCCGCACCGCCACCTTGAGTGAGGCACTGCGAAGGGTGGACTGGTCCGGCGTTCCCCCCGGCACGGTTTCCTTGGTCATTGGCTTCCTAGTCATTGGCGTCGCCGATCTGGTAGCCGACGCCGTGGACGGTGCGGATGACGGTCTTGGCGATCTTCCGGCGCAGGTGGTGGACGTAGGTGTCGATCACGCCGGGCTGGTCGGTGGCGTGGAAGAAGCCTGCAAGCAGTTCGTCACGGGTGAAGACCCTGCCGGGCTCGGCGGCGAGTGCCCCGAGCACCTCGGCCTCCTTCGCGGTGAGGGACACCTGGCCTCCGTACACAGAGCGGACCGAGCGCGACGCCGGATCGAGTTCCCAGTCGCCGATGCTCACCGGGCCGGCGGGCCGGGCGAAGGTGCGCGTCAGCGCGCGCAGCCGTGCCGCCAGTTCGCCGGCGTCGAACGGCTTGGTGACGTAATCGTTGGCGCCGGCGTCGAGCCCCCGGACCTTTTCGTCCGGGTCGCCCAGCGCCGTCAGAATCAGGATCGGCGCGGCGATGCCCTTGGACCGCAAGGCAGCGATCACGCTGATCCCGTCCATCACGGGCAGTCCCCGGTCGATGACCATGACGTCCCAGGGCTCCGTCAGCCCCAGATGCAGGCCGTCCTGGCCGTTGGCGACCAGCCGGACCCGGTAGTCCGGTTCCAGCAGCTCGGCGATCATCGGGCCCAGGACGGGGTCATCCTCGACGAGCAGCAGGGACGGCCGGTCAGCGGTGGTCATGGAGCCTATTCTTCCGTGGCGGTCTTCCCGGCCAGCACGCCCCCGGCCGTGTCGTGTCCAGTTCCGTCTACACCGGCTGCTTCGTCCGGAGCGGCCGCAGCAGCGGTGCGGCGGTTGCTCCGCCGGCGCTTGAGGAACTGGATCACCCAGGGCACCACCGAGACGAGGACCATGACAACGGCGATGACGTCGATGTTCTTGGCGATGATCTCGTAGTGTCCCAGCCAGGTGCCCAGCAAAGTCACGGACGTGGCCCACGCGAGGGCTCCGACGATGTTCCAGAGGGTGAAGGACTTGTACCCATAGCGGCCGATGCCTGCGGTGAGCGGCGCGAAGGTCCTGACCATCGGCACGAAGCGGGCCAGCACGACGGCGGCGCCCCCGTGGCGGCGGAAGAAGTCCTCCGTGGTGGTCAGGTGGGCCGTCTTCAGCACCCTGGCGTCATCCTTGAACCATCTCCGGCCAAAGGTGCGTCCCAGCATGTAGCCAACCTGGTCACCGGCGATGGCGGCCCCGGTCACGACGCCGATCAGCGCCGGCAACGTCAGGTGCAGCTGCTGATGCAGCAGCCCCGCCGTGAAGAGCAGGGAATCGCCGGGCAGGAACGGGAACAGGACCCCGGACTCAACGAACACCATGGCGGCAATGACGCCCAGCGCGGCCGGTCCGAGCCCCGCGAGCAGGCTGGCCGGGTCCAGCAGGGAGGGGGTTCCGGCCGCGGCGGCCAGGGCAGGGGCCAGTCCCGAAGACAGGATGCTGTGCACGGTCACGTCCTTAGGGTCGGTGTGAAGGGAGGAATGGGGCGGCCGGCAGGCGCTCCACGATCCGGGGCGCGAACCGGTTCCACAGTCCGGTGAGCAGGACCACCGCGGCACTCGCGGCCAGGAAGCTGGCCGCGACGTCGGTGGGGTAGTGGACGCCGACATAGAGCCTCGACCAGGCCACGACCAGCGCCATGGCCGCACCCGCGACGGCGGCGGCCTTGGACCAGCGGGTTCCGCGGGCCAGGAAATACAGGGCGAAGGCGAGCGCGACGGCGAAGGAGACGTGGCCCGAGGGGAAGCTGTTGGAGCCCGTCTCCGGCGCCAGCGGGTCGAAGAGCAGCTTCGGATCCGGCCGTTGCCGGGCGATGAGGAGCTTGAAGGCTTCGCTGGCCACCCAGCCGGAGCAGGCGACCAAGCCAAAGGCCACGGCCTTGACCAGGTCACGGCGGACCAGCCAGAGGTAAACGGAGACGACGCCGACCAGCATGAGCCCTACCAGCGGACCGAACAATACGTTGATGCCCATCGCGACGGCGGTCAGCGCCGCGCCGTGGTGCCGGCTGAGACCCTGGTCCACGCCCAGCTCGGCGGAGGTTTCGCCGGGCACCAGCTGCACCGCCAGGCCCAGCGCGATGACGGCCGCGCACAGCAGCGCGCCCACCACCAGCCAGTGCCTGGCCTGGGGGAGGGTCCAAAAACCTGGTCCGGCAGCGGCCCGATTGTCGGGCAGGCGGGACGGTGCAGTGCGGTCGTCAGTGGCGGGCCCAGTCATGGAATCCTTCGGCTCGAGTCGGCGGCGCGCGGTCACGCGTCCTGATCAACTCTTCCGCGGGGCTCTTAAGAAACGCTTAAGAACTGGCCGCGGGTGTCCTAGGACCCGGCGTTGTAGACGTCCAGGCCGAAGCGGTTCAGGCCCGGTGTCCCGGCATAGCCCAGGTAGGGCAGCCCGAAGGTGTCTTCGATGCTGGCGAGCAGGCTGTAGTGGTTGTACGGCGTGGTGGACCAGGTGCCGCCCTTGGTGAACGGCGAGAGGACCAGGGCACCGACCCGGCCTCCGCCCATGCCGGTGATGCCCGGCAGCGGCGCATTCGGCCCGGGGCCTTCGCCGCAGCAGGCGCTGGCGTCGCTCTGCGGCCCGTCGGACTCGTCGAAGGTGATGACCAGGACCCCGTCCTGCTTGAACGCGGGGGAGGAGGTGATGGCCGGAACCCATTGCTTGAGCCACTCGTCGGCGCTGGCGAGGCCGCCCGGCTGCCCGTCCACGCACGGGGAATCGTGTCCGTCGTGGCAGAGGTTGGGAGTGATCATGGACAGGTTGGGGGTGGTGGCGGCGGAGGCGAGGTCCGTCTTCAGGGCGGCCAGGTCGACGTCGTTCTTGGCGCAGTCGGGCGAGCCGGTGATCCCGGCGAAGTATACGAACGGGTTGTGGCGAGCCGCGTACTGGTCGCCGACCTTGGCTTTCTGGGTGTCATCGACGGCGCCGAGCGCCGGGTGCCGGCACGGCGTGCCCATGTCCTCCATGTAACCCTTCCAGGTCTTCCCGGCGGCCGTCAGCTGGCCGGCGACGGTGGGGACGCTGGCCGGGAAGACGCAGCCGTCCCCGACGGCCTGGCCCGGGCTGGCCGTTCCGCTGCCGGCAAAGGGGGTGTAGCTCTGGCAGTCGGCTTGCATCTGGGGGTTCGGTCCCTGCCCCGAAATCTGCGCCACGTAGTTGGGCTGCGAGTTGTGCGCGGTTCCGAAGTACTGGTTCAGCAGGACTCCCTGGCTGCGCAGCGTCTGGGAGAGATACGGTGCTGCCGACGCCGGGCCCCAGGTCTTGTCATAGCCCTTGTTTTCAAGGTTGATGACGAAGACGTGCTGGGCCCCGGGCAGGTAACCCTGGCCGGCGGTGGTGCCGGCCGGGGCAGCGTTGGCCGGCGTGGCCGCCGTGCCGGCCTGGGGGCCGTAGCTGAGCGCCGCGGCGGCCAGTACGAGCAGCGCGGCGGCGGCGAAGCGCTTGAGCGTGCGGCGGCTACGCGGCCGGGGTGCGGATGCGGTAGGGGTGGTGGGGTTCACGGGAGCTTCCATCCGTCGGCGAGTGCTTTCTCTTTCAGTCCGGACCATTCCTCGGCCGGCGGCGGGCCGACGGGGGTGCAGGCCGGTCCGGCCACGAAGGGCGGGACAAGGTATTTGGGCGCGGCCAGGTTTGCCGGTGTGGCGAAGTCCAGGACTTCGGCGATGTTGCGGGCGGCCCTGTCCCGCGGCGTCAGTGGCGGGAGGTTCCAGCGCCATTCGATGGCCTTGAGGACCGAGGTGTGGTCGTAGACGTCGTGGGCGACGTAGCGGCGTCGTGCGCGGGGAGAGACCACCAGGGAGGGGACCCGGAAGCCGCGCAGGGCCGTGGCGGCACCGGTGTCCGGGGCCGTCGTCGGTGCGACGTGGTCGTAGAAGCCGCCCCATTCGTCGTAGTTGACCACCAGCAGGGTGTTGGCCCAGCCGGGACCGGAGGTGACCGCGTTGTAAACCTCGGCCAGGAACGTTTCGCCGGAGCGGATGTCAGCGTGCGGGTGGTCATCGCCCGAGGTGCCGGAGCCCTCGTCGGTGAACCGCGGGTCCACGAAGGACACCGCGGGCAGGGTCCCGGCGGAGCAGTCCGTAAGGAACTCGGAGTAATGGTGCGAGATGCCCTGGTATTTGGCCCCCCAGAGCGCGGTGAAGGGGATGTCGCCGTAGTAGTACTTGCCGGATACGCCTGCGGCGGCGAGCCGGTCCCAGATGGTCGGCAGGGTGCTGGTGACCGTGGAGTTATGGACCCGGTCGGTGGCTGCGGCGTGCTGGTAGAACCGGTTGGGGTAGGTCTCTGCCATGGTCGCGGCGAAGTACTGGTCGCAGACCGTCCAGTCGGGGCCGGCCTGCCGCCAGAAGTCCAGGTCGGCGGCGTCGTAGTATCCGACGGCGAACTCGTCGTTCTCCCCGGCCTGGAGCCAGCCGTTGTTCTTCCCGTTGTTGAACTGGATCCGGCCGCCCTCGTAGGAGTGGTCAGGGTCCGGGTGGCCGCAGCCCTGGAAGTCTGTCAGGTGGTGGGTGGAGTGCGGGATGCCGTAGCGGTCGGTGAAGCTCAGCCCGGACTGTTTCCCGTCGGCCCCCGGCATCCAGCCGAGGAAGTGGTCGAAGGAGCGGTTCTCCATCATCACCACGATCATGTGATCGATGCCGGAGGCACCGGGTGCAGGCAGCGTCGCCGCGGCTGCGGCCCGGGAAGCGTTGCCGGCGGCCAGGGCCGTGGCGGTGCTGGCGGCCAGGGCCGTGCCGGCGGCGGTCATGAAGTTACGTCGTGTTAAGTTCACGCCCAGAAGTAGATCACGGAAAGATTACGGCCCCGGCCCGTTTCGGGGCTGGTTCACGAACTGTTCACCGTGTGTTGGCGGTCCAGTACCGCCGCGGAAATCCGGGCAGGACCCCGGACTTCCGCCGGGCAACGGTCAGGCCGGCGCGGTGCCGCCTGGCATCCCGGGCGCGTTCTGGCCGTACTCCGCCGAGATCAGGATGGGCAGGTGGTCGGAGGCGCCGCGCGGCAGCGTTTCGACGTTCTCGATCATGAGGCCCTGGGACGTGGCGAAGTCGAAGTGGCCCTTGAAGACCTTGTACCGGGTGTACGTCCGCCGGTCGCTGAGGGAGAGCTCGTAGCCGGCGTCCTTCATCTGTTCCGTGAGGTACTTGGTGAAGAACGGGTAGTTGAAGTCGCCCACCATGAGTGTCATCAGCCCGCCGCCCATGCTGAGCAGTTCCGCGTGCGCGGCGTGGATCTGGTTCCGGCGCAGCGAGTTCGACGCCGTCAGGGGCGCCGCGTGGAAGGATGCGATGACGAGGTCGTGGTCCGTCTCGTTGTCGACCACCCGGGTGCCGATGAGCCGCTCGTGCGCGGGTGCCAGCACCCGATCATGCATCGACTTCTTCAGTGCGAACGTCTTGGTCTCGTACGCGGTGAAACGGTCCTTGCGGTAGTAGATGGCCAGGCCCAGCCGGTTGCCTCTCGTGGCATCCGCGAGGTGAAGGTCGCCGATGGTTTCGGGCAGGTCTTCGGTGTCGCACTCCTGGAGGCAGAGCGCATCGATCTCATAGCCGCTGGCCAAAGCCTCCAGTTCGCCGCTGGCCTTGTGTTTGCGGAGGTTGTAGCTGATAACTCGGATCAGGGGGAGCACCTCTTCGCGCAATAGTCGGGGTAAACCTGCTCCCGAGTCTACCCAGTCCGGCGGATCGGACGGGACCAGACTGGCCGGGTGACTGCCCGGGCCGCTCCGTGGAACCGCCGCCGCAATGGCGCGCTGAAGCGGTGGTGGCCCGAGGCGATAAGGTGGTTGGGATTCTCTGATTGTTGCTGCGAAAGGGTCGACGTTGACTGCTGAACTACCCGTGCTGGCCGAGGGCGATTTCTACTACGAGGTGCTGGGGGACGGGCGTTTCCGCTCCACCATCCACGCCCAGGGCGCGTGGAACGTGCACGAACAGCACATGGCGCCGGCGTCCGGCATCATGGCCGATTGCCTGGCCCGGCACGAACCGCGGGACGACATGCGGATGGCGCGGATCAGCTACGAGATCCTGGGCCTCATCCCCGGCGGCGAATTTGAGGTCACCACCACCACGCTGCGCCCGGGCCGGACCATTGAACTGCTGCAGGCCGAACTCGTGGCCGGCGGCCGCGTGGCGATCCGGGCGACGGCGTGGCGCATGATCACCTCCGACACCTCGGCCATTGCCGCCTTCGAAGACCCGAGGATCCCGGCACCGGACGACTGTGAGCCCTATGACGCCGCAACGGTCTGGCCGGGCGGGTACATCGCCTCGCTCAAGATGCGCATCGCCGAGGGCCACCGCGCCGGCTCCGGGACCGTCTGGCTGCACACCGACCACCCGCTCACGGACCGGGCGGACAGCAGCGACCTGGCCCGTCTGATCGGCCTCGTGGACACAGCCAACGGGATTGCCGCCCGGGTTCCGCCGGGCAAGGGCAGCTATGCCTTTCCCAACTTGGACCTGCAGATCCACATGTACCGGCGCCCGGAGGGGGAGTGGCTGGGTCTGGACAACGAGGTGTCCTTCGGCACGGACGGCATCGGCCTGACCTCCACGGTGCTGCACGATCTGCAGGGCCCCTTCGGGCGGGCCGAGCAGATCCTGACGCTGCGCAAAAGCTAGTCGAGTGCCCCGGCAGGGAAACTGTCCGGTCAGTGGAAGACGAGCCAGCCGACGGTTGTGGCCAGGCCAGTCAGGAACGCGCCCCAAAGGATGTCCGCCACGACGATCGCCAGCGGCCAGTTCTTCAGCGTCGCGGCGTTGGTGAGGTCGTAAGTGGCGTAGGCGAACCCGCCGAGGGCGGCGCCGTATCCCAGCGCGGTCAGCCAGGTGCCGCCGTCGAGGGCCGGGCGGAGGGCGAAGAAGACGATCCCGGCAATGTAGAGCACGTAGAACACCACGGCGTACCCTAGATGGGGTTTGTCGGCCATCAGGTGGCCCAGGTGCCGGCGGTAGAACTTGTTCATCGACTTGAGCCAGACGGCGTCGATGACGGCGAACGCGGCGGCTACCACTAGGAATTGCAGAATGACCATAAGGGAGCATAACAACATGCAGCAGGCCGCGGCCGGACCCCGGAGCCTGACGGCGTTCCGGCAGGAGCACTCCCTCGGCGCCGCGGAGGATCTGGACCTCGCCTTGGAGCTGCTGCAGCGGGTGAAGACCGGCGCGGTGGGACCCATGCTGCGGCTTTACCGGCCCGCGCCCACCGTGGCCTTCGGTCAGCGTGACACGCACCTGCCGGGCTTCGACGCCGCGGCGCGGGCCTGCCGCGAGCTCGGGTTCGAGCCGTTGGTCCGGAAGGCAGGCGGACGGGCTGCCGCGTACCACGGGGGAACGCTGGTGATCGACCATCTCGAGCCGGACGCCGATGCGATCGCGGGCGCGAAGGGACGCTTTTCCTTCTTCGGCGAACTGCTGGCGCAGGCACTGCGCGACGCCGGGGTGGAGGCCGCCGTCGGGGAGATCCCCGGCGAATACTGCCCCGGCGAGTTCAGCGTGCACGGCCAGGACCCGCTGGCTCCTGAGCGCCGGCTCAAACTCATTGGCACCGCCCAGCGCGTGGTCTCCGGCGGCTGGCTGTTCAGCTCGGTGATCATCGTGGAGAACTCAGCGCCGATCAAGGCCGTGCTCGAGGCCAGCTACGCGGCCCTGGGCCTGGACTGGGACCCTGCGACGGCGGGGGCGGTCAACGATCTTGTCCCGCACCTGGGCGTGGACGCTATCGAGGCCGCCGTGCTGGGCGCGTACGGCCGCTACGCCACCCTGGCCTACGGCGACTTCGACAGCCTGCTGGATTAGACTGGGGCGCGCGCCGCGAGGAGTTGCTCGCGCAGGATGTCGGCGTGCCCGCAGTGCTGGGCGAGTTCCCGGAGCATGTGCAGATACACCCACCGCAGCGGGAGCGGCCCGCGCCGGTTTCCGGTGACCAGGTCGTCCAGCCCCAGCGGCCGGGTCCTTTCGCGCGACCCAGCGCAGGCCAGCCGGTACGCGGCCTGGACGCTTGCGATGGTGTCGCCGTCGTCCAGGATGAAGGACTCGTCCGGGGTGGCTGGTATGCCGATCTCCTGGCGGCTACGGCGCGTGATGGCTTCGTCGAACCAGACCTTTTCCACGAACGTGGCGTGCTTGACCAGCCCCAGCAGCGTGGTGCGCGAGGGGACCAGGGAGGCCCGGGCCTCGTGCTCGCTCATCCCATCCAGGCAGTCGTGCAGTGAGGTCCGGTGCTCGTCCAGGAAGGCGTCGAACTGCGCCCGAAGGTCGGCCGCGAAGATGCCGGGATCCATGCTGGGGAATGTGCTCATGGGTCCACAGCCTAATACCCTGCCGCCGGGCGCCCGCAGGCCTGCCCTTACCGCATCCACCCCCACCATGGGCTGGCCCCGTCCGCGACTTCGGACGGGGCCAGCCCATGACGGAACACCGGGACGTCAGTGCCCCCGCGCGATCCAATCCTCAAGTTGCGGCGCTTCGGCGCCCACACTGGTCGAGTCCCCATGGCCGGTGCGGACCACCGTGTCCGCGGGAAGCGTCAGCAACCTGGACTTGATCGACTCGACAATGGTGGGGAAGTCGCTGAAGGACCGGCCGGTGGCGCCCGGGCCGCCCTGGAAGAGCGTGTCGCCGGTGAAGACCGTGCCCTCGGCGGCCAGGTAGAAGCTCACGGAGCCGGGCGAGTGGCCCGGGGTGTGGAGCGCCACCAGCCGCGCGCCGCCGACGTCGAAGGTGTCGCCGTCGTCGATGCCGTGATCCGGCTCGGTTCCCGTGAAGACCCGGTCCCAGAGCATCCAATCGTTCCGGTTGAGGTAGACCGGCGCGTTGACCAGGCCGCGGAACTCGCCCACCGCGGCGATGTGGTCGTCGTGGCCGTGGGTGAGCAGGATGGCTGTGACTTTCCGGCCGGCGACGGCGGCCGCGATGGCGGCGGCGTCGTGGGCCGGATCGATCACCACGCACTCCTGGTCATTACCGACGAGCCAGACGTTGTTGTCCACGTCCCAGGTGCCGCCGTCGAGCGAAAACGTGCCCGAGGTGACCAGCCGCTCGATCCTCAGTCCGGTTCCGGAACCGGCGCTCACAGTTCCACCACCGAGCGGAGGACGGCCCCGGAGTGCATCTTCTCGAAGGCGTCTTCGATCTGGTCGATGGTGATCCGCTCCGTGACGAAGGCGTCCAGGTCCAGCCGGCCTTGCTGGTACAGGTCGATAAGCATGGGGAAGTCGCGCGACGGCAGGCAGTCGCCGTACCAGGAGGACTTCAGCGAGCCGCCCCGGCCGAACACGTCCAGCAGCGGCAGTTCCAGGGTCATGTCCGGGCTGGGGACACCCACGAGGACCACGGTGCCGGCGAGGTCGCGGGCATAGAAGGCCTCCTTGTACGTCTCGGGCCGTCCCACGGCGTCGATCACGACGTCGGCGCCGAAACCGCCGGTCAGTTCGCGGATCGCCTCCACCGGGTCGACGGCGGAAGAGTCCACCGTGTGGGTGGCGCCGAGTTCCTTGGCACGTTCGAGCTTTTTGGCGTCGATGTCCACCGCGATGACGGTGGTGGCGCCGGCGAGCGCGGCACCGGCGACGGCCGCCACGCCCACGCCGCCGCAGCCGATCACGGCGACGGAATCACCGCGCTGGACGTTGCCGGTGTTGATCGCGGCGCCGAGGCCCGCCATGACGCCGCAGCCGAGCAGGCCGATCGCGGCGGGGTCGGCGTCGGGGTCCACCTTGGTGCACTGGCCGGCGGCGACGAGGGTCTTCTCGGCGAAGGCGCCGATGCCGAGCGCGGCGGTGAGCTCGGTGCCGTCCGCCAGCGTCATCTTCTGCGTCGCGTTGTGCGTGTTGAAGCAGTACTGCGGCTCGCCGCGGCGGCACGCCCGGCACTCGCCGCAGACGGCTCGCCAGTTCAGCACCACCCGGTCGCCGGGGGCCACCTCGGTGACGTCGGGGCCGACGGCGCTAACCACGCCGGTGGCCTCATGGCCGAGCAGGAACGGGAAGTCGTCGTTAATGGCGCCCTGCTTGTAGTGCAGGTCGGTGTGGCAGACACCGCAGGTGAGGATGTCCACCAGGGCCTCGCCGGGTCCGGGGTCAGGGACCAGGATGGTCTCCAGGGTGACGGGTGCGTTCTTGGAACGGACTACTGCGCCTTTGACTTCGTGGACCATGGGGTGGGCTCCTTTCATCACCGCTTCCGTGGCGGGAAGCGGCACGGCGCGGGCCCCTGGGGTGAGCCGGGAGTCCGCGCCGTAAGTGGTTTGGGGGGTGTCCTGAAAAGGTGGCGTTAGGCCGCGAGGCGGCTCTTGACCTCGGCCGCGGAGGGGTTGGTGGCGGCGGTGCCGTCCGGGAAGAGCACGGTGGGGACCGTGCGGTTGCCTCCGTTGAGCTGCTCCACGAGTTCGGCGGTGCCTTCGACTTCCTCGATGTTGATCTCGGTGTATCCGATGCCCTGCGCGTCCAGCTGCTTCTTCAGCCGGTTGCAGTAGCCACACCAGGTGGTCGAAAACATGGTGATGGTGCCGGAATCGGGGGTGAAGTCCACGAAGTTCTCCTCAAGGCAGGTTGACGGCACTGGTTGGCGATGATGAGTGGCATCGCCGTTGCCGACAAAAGTCGTATGTCACTCCCAATAACGGTAACCCGGGGCCCGCTATTCCCTGCTCTATTCCCGCTGGGCGGCCCGCGGTGGCATGCTGGTGCCATGTGTGGACGCTACGTGATGGCCCGGGCCGTCGGGGACCTGCTGGCAGAATTCGACGCCGAACTCGAGGAAGAGGTGGTGATTCCGCCGTCCTGGAACGTCGCGCCGACCGCGGACGTGCCGATCCTGCTTGAGCGGCTGGTGGACGGTGAACCCGTGCGGCAGCTCCACATTGCCCGCTGGGGACTGGTGCCGTCCTGGGCCAAGGACCCCGGCATCGGCTCGAAGATGATCAACGCCCGCAGCGAGAGCGTGCTGGAGAAGCCGGCCTTCCGCAAGGCCACCCGCACCCGCCGCTGCGCCGTGCCGGCCGACGGCTATTACGAGTGGAAGGGCGAGGGCCGCGGCAAACAGCCGTACTACGTGCACCCAAAGGACGGCAGCCCGGTGGTCTTCGCAGGCCTCTATGAATGGTGGAAGGACCCGTCAAAGACCGAGGGGGACCCGGGGCGCTGGCTGCTCTCGACGTCGATCCTCACCACCGATTCTCCGCCGGAGGGCTACGCGGACGGCATGCTGGCGGAACTGACGGCCCTGCACGACCGCGTCCCGCTGCCGATGGACCGCAGGACCATGGAGACCTGGCTGGATCCGCAGGCGGAAGACGCCGCCGCGCTGGTCGGGCTGGTCCGCGCCGGCGCGCACGACGTCGCCGAGGGCTGGAGGATCGACGCCGTCGGCACCGCCGTCGGGAACGTCAAGAATGACTCCCCGGAGCTGATCGAGCCGGTCGGCAGCCTGTTTTAGCGGACGGGCCGGCAGGCTTGGCTCCGTTCCCGGCCATGTTTGGCTCTGCAGGGCCGGGACAAAGGTACATTTGACTCGATTAGAATCTGGTTCTGCCATGGGGGGCAATGGTGACAATTTTGGGTCGTGAGTCGGCTACCGCGGTCTTTCGAATAAGGCGAAAAGCGAGTGGGCTGCGGTGGATCATCCTAAGCACCGTACTCGCTGTGATGGGCCTTCTCGGCGTATGGATTACCATCCCGGAATGGATCAACGTGCTCCTGGCGGCAATCTCATTTGCCTTGTTGTACATGGAGGTGCGCGCCCACCGTCGTTCCGTTGCCTCGACGGTGTTTGAACCGCGCATTAGCGATTCCTTCGAAAGTTTCGTGCCGACGACTAGCAGCCACGGCCGGTTCACCTATCGCAAGTTCCCGCACGGATCCTTCCTCTCGGACAACTTGGTGAGCTCGGCCATACAGGACGGACTGGAGGCGCGACTGGAATCCAAGCCGTTCACGATGCCCCCGTCCCTGAGCGCCCTCGGCCAACGCTTTCTCGACGACAAGATCAAAGTTAGGCATGTCTTTGACGGGCCTATCCTTGGATGGAACTCGAACGTTGGGGTAGGGCCGGCTGCGTCTGAGCTGCCTCGCTGGATAGATTTTCAGCCCGCAACCTACTTTCAGCACATCGCAACGGACCAGCTTGCGCTACACGACGTAAGCCAGGCCGGTCGTTTCACCGAAGACCACGGACGAAGGCTTTTCATTACCCGACGCGGGGCGCTCAGGGACTTCCACGACTCATGGCTTGTAAACGTGGTTGGGACCTCAGTCATGGCATTCACGAGCGATGGCAAGCTGCTCATAGTGGATCAAGGAATTCATAACCTAAACAGCGGCGGTCAGTTGGCTCCGAGTGGCTCGGGTGCGCTGGAGCCCAAGGATTTTCAGGGCCGCGCTTCGCTTCCCTTGGCGGAACTGGCGGCCAACGGGGCCAACCGTGAGTTGCAGGAAGAAGCTGGAGTTCTGGCCAGTGAGATCCAAGAGAGCTACTTCCTAGGCTTCGGACGCTGGCTTGAAAAGGCGGCGCGTCCCGAACTCATGACATTGAGTTTGCTCTCCGTGGACTCGCACGTTCTGGAACAGCGGATGACGGGGAAACTCGAGAGACCGTTCGTTCGCGGACGGACATTCACCAGGCTTGTGGGTGAACCGAGCGAATGGGGATCGTCGCCGGAAACAATGCTCGAGCCCCAGTACCGGGGAAGACTCTCCCTGCCGCTTTCAGTGGGGCTTGCCCTTTTGAAAGAATTCGTCGCAGCGGGCGGCCCGTCTGCAGAAGTGTTTTCGAGCCAGGTCATCGGCGGCGACTAGACCGTGACCTTGCCGCCGGCGTCGACCGTCCAAGTGGGGTTGAAGGCGACCTCCCAGCGGAAACCGTCCGGGTCCGCGAAGTAGCCCGTATAGCCGCCCCAGGGCTGGGTCTTCGGCGCGGCCACGACGACGGCGCCGGCGGCCTCCGCCTGGCGCATCGCCTGGTCCACCTCGTCAGCGCTGCCCACGTTGTGGCTCAGGGTGATGCAGGGGATGCCGGCCGGGGGATCGGTGGCGGCCTCGGCCTGCATCTGCCCGGCGTCCCAGAGCGAGAGGATAAGCCCGTGGTTGACCTGCAGGAAGAGCACCTCGCCGGAAACCTCCCGGTGGACCGGCCACCCGAGGCCCTCCACGTAGAAGCGGCGCGAGGCGTCAACGCTGCGGACACCCAATGAGATGAAGTCGACTCGTGGTTGCATCGTTCGATACTGTCATGCACATGTCCACACATCACCGTGACGCCAAAGACGCCCAGGCCGATAAGGAACAACTCGCCGCCGTGCGGGTGGCGGTCGACGAGGTGGACGAACAGATCGTCGCGCTGATCGGCCGGCGCGAACGGCTTATCCGGATTGCCGGCACCCTGAAGGCGGACAGTGCCGAGGTGCGGGCGCCCGGCCGCGTGGAGCGGGTCCTAGAACACGTCAAGGCGACGGCTGAGCAGAAGGACATCGACACCGAGATCGTCGAACAGACCTACCGGGCCATGATCGATGCCTTCATCCGGCTTGAGCTGGACGTCTACAAAGCTTCCAGCTAGGGCTGGTCGACTCAGCTAGAGCGACTCTTCGACGGGCACGTTGGCCTGGTACTCCCGGCCCTCACAATCGCTGTAGGCCGTCATCAGATGGCCCTTGGCCAGCCCCATCACCGTGCTCAGCGGAAAGTTGCCGGTGATGGTGTTGCCGGAGTGCTCCACACCCTTGAGGTCGAAGTTCTCTTCCGTGCCGTCATGGCTGAAACAGAAGAAAGAAACTGCCTCGCCGTTCATGAACTCGATTTCCATCCGGCGCTGGTGCGAATGGTCCGGGGTGGCCGCCACGAGCCCCACCACATAGGCCCCGGAACTCGGGATATTCCCGTCTATATCGAACTTCGCCACCAAGGTTGAATCCTTGGCGGCGATGCTTACGTGCTTCAGGAGTGCGCTATGGGAGCTCATAGCTCAATCCTGCTACCTGCGCTTGCGTCCGTCCACCCCCATCTAGGTTTTGTCCCGGGCCCGGCGTAGACTTGAATTGTTCGAAGATATATTCGAATACCCTCTCAAGATTCTTGCCAGAGGTCAGCGTATTCCGGGAGGCACCATGGGGATGTTCAGCGAGTCGGTGGACGTCGCGTGCACCCCGTCCGGCCAGCCGCTGTCCCTTGCCTGGGGCGGCCGGCACTACGACGTCTGCGCCGAACCGGTCCGCTGGTTTGAGCGGCGGCAGTGGTGGGCCGAGGAGCAGCGGGCTCCGCTGGGCAGCGGCCCGGGACTGGTGGACCACGAGATCTGGCGGATCCAGGTCCGGGACGCCGGTAACCCGGAGGACACCCTCACCCTGGACCTGAGCCGTCATCTGGGCAGCGGTCGCTGGCGGCTGCTGCGGATCCACGATGCCCTGCGCACTATCAGGAAGCCCGAGTCGGCATGAGCTTCACCCACCTGCACGTTGCCACCGCCTTCAGCGCCCATTACGGGGTGTCCTGGCCGGAGGAACTGGCTGCTGCCGCCGCCGCGGACGGGGCCACGGCGCTCGCCTGCACGGACCGTGACGGGCTTTACGGCACGGTCAAGCACCTGAAAGCCTGCATGGCGGCAGGGCTTGACCCAGTCGTGGGGGTGGACCTGGCAGTCTTCGACGACGACGGCGACCTCCGAACCCAGCTCGGCGGCCGCGTCGTCGTACTGGCGCACGGGCACAACCGCGGCGCCGGCTACCGGGCGCTGTGCCGGCTGGTCTCCGACGCCCACGCCCGCACCACGGGCAAGGCCGGAGGAACGGTGCCCGTCGCCGTGACCAGGGCGGAACTGGCCTCCCGTGCCCTCGACCCGCAGACCCTCGAACCGGTGCTGACCGTGCTGATCGGCCCGGACTCCGACGTCGGCCGCGCGATGGGCGGCCGGCGCTACCTCCGGCCCCGCACGCTCTTCAAGCGCTGGCTGGACGCCATGCCGGCGGGAACTCTCGCCGCTGAGGTCGTCTCGCAGCTCAGCCCGCCCGGCGAGCCGCTGAGCACGGCCCACGCGGTGCGAATGCTCAAGCTCGCCGCGGAACACGCAGTCCCCGCGGTGCTGAGCAACGCCGTGCGCTACTGTGCCGAGGACGGTGCCGCGACGGCGGACGTGCTGGACTCCGCCCGGACACTGAAATCCCTTCCCGAGCTCTCCGCCGCGCCGCAGCTGCAACCCAACGGGCAGGCCTGGCTGAAATCCTCCGCGCAGATGCTGCGGCTGGGCCAGGAAATCATGCACGCCGCCGGCTACGGCGCCGCGGACCTCAAGAGCCTGCTGGCACACACCGAGGCGCTCGCGGACCGCTGCCGGATGGATCCGGTCACGGACATGGGATGGAAGCAGCCCGTGGTCCCGGAGGCCTCGGTGATCGGAATTGCGGGGGACCCGCTCGTGGAACTCACGCAGCGCTGCGAGGCCGGCATCAGCCGGCGCTTCCCCGGGATCGCCGGCAAGCCAGCCGAAGAAATGCGCGCCCGGCTGGAGCACGAACTGCGGATCATCGACAGTCTTGGTTTTGCCTCCTATTTCCTGACGGTGGCCGAAGTGTCCCGGATGATCCTGGACATGGGGGTCCGGGCGGCAGCCCGCGGCTCGGGCGCCTCCAGCCTGGTCAACTTCCTGATCGATGTCAGCCAGGTCAACCCGCTGCAGCACGACCTCATCTTTGAACGATTCTTGTCCCGGGACCGCGCCACCCTGCCGGACATCGACATCGACGTCGAAAGCGCCGAACGGCACAACGTCTACCGGAGGATCTTTGAGCGCTTCGGCTCCGAACGCGTCACGCTGATGAGCATGCAGAACGGCTACCGCGCCCGCGGGGCCGTCCGCGACGCCGGCCTGGCCCTCGGCATGGACGGCGGCGACATCGACGAGATCGCCAAACAGCTGTGGCGGTTTTCGGCCCGGAACTTCCGTGAGGCCCTGGTGGAGAAGCCGGAGCTGAAGGAATTCGCCGGCCGGGTGGAGCAGCGGGACTTCACCGAAAACCAGCAGCTGGACCTGTTGGTGGACCTGACCGAACGGCTGGACCGGCTGCCGCGGCACATCTCGATGCATCCCTGCGGGGTCATCCTGGGCGATGCGACACTGCTGGACCGCACCCCCGTGCAGCCCAGCGGCCTGGGCCTGCCGATGAGCCAGTTCGACAAGCACGACATGGATCCGATGGGCATGCTCAAGCTCGATGTCCTTGGCGTCCGGATGCAGAGTGCCATGGCGTTCGCGGTCCGGGAGGTGATCCGGCTGCACCCGTCCAAGGCCGAGGTGGTGGCGGCCGGCCGCCACCCCGCAGGCCCGGACGGCTCCGGCCCGGGCTACATCGCAGCCGACGGCCGCATCGACCTCAACGCCGTCCCGCTCGACGACGAACCCACCTATGAGCTGATCCGCAGCACCCACACCCTGGGCTGCTTCCAGATCGAATCCCCGGGCCAGCGGGAACTCATCGGCAAGCTGGCGCCCCGGGAATTCAACGACCTCATCATCGACATCTCGCTGTTCCGGCCGGGGCCGATGAAGTCGGACATGGTCCGGCCCTTCCTGGAACACCGGCACGGCTTCGCGCCGGAGGTCTACCCGCACCCGGACCTCAAGCCGGTGCTGCAGGAGACGCACGGCGTCACCGTCTTCCATGAGCAGATCCTCAAAACCTTCGACGTCATGACCGGCTGCGGGCTGGCCCGGGCCGATGAATTCCGGCGGGCCCTCGGCAACGAGGTGCTCGAGGGACGGGTGGAGGAATTCTTCCGCCGCGAAGCCCGGGCCCGGAACTACACCCCCGAGGTGGTGGACAAGGTCTGGGGGACGCTGAAAGCCTTTGGCAGCTTCGGCTTCTGCAAGGCCCACGGCGCCGCCTTCGCCGTGCCCACCTACCAGTCCGCCTGGCTCAAGACCCACCACCCCGAAGCCTTCCTGGCCGGGCTCTGGGAACACGACCCGGGGATGTACCCCAAGCGGCTGCTGGTGGCCGAAGCCCGGCGGCTGGGGATCCCCATCCTGCCGCTGGACATCAACCGCAGCCACGCCGAATACCGGGTGGAACGGGTGGACACCGGCCCGAACCGGGGCAAGCTCGGCATCCGGCTGAGCCTGAACGGCATTTTCGGGCTTTCCGGGGCCGAGCTGAAACGGATTGTGGCCGGCCAGCCCTATGATTCCCTCGCGGATCTGCGTGCCCGCACCCGGCTCAGCAAGCCGAGCATCCAGCGCCTGGCGCAACTGGGCGCCTTCGACTCGCTGCACCGCTCCTCCGGCAGCACCGCCAACCGGGCCGACCTGGTCCAGCACCTGCAGCAGCTGCAGGGCAGGCCGCAGCGCAAGGGGGTCGAGGTCATCGAGGGGCAGTTGGCCTTGCCGCTGGGCGACGTCGAGCTCAAAAACCTGAAGGGCGGCCTGCCGGCCCCTACGCTGGTGGAAACAGTGCGCGCCGAACTGGACCTGTTGGCCCTGGATGTCAGCGGACACCTGATGGACAGCCACCGCCCCTTGCTGGACCGGCTGGGCGTTACGACGGCGGACAAGCTGCTGGGACTGCGCAACGGTACCGAGGTGCTGGTGGCCGGGGTGCGGGTGGCCACCCAGACCCCGCCGATGCGCGGCGGCAGGCGGGTGGTGTTCATCAGCATCGATGACGGCACCGGCTGCGTGGACTCGGTCTTCTTCCATG
Organism: Arthrobacter sp. 10T419; assembly: GCF_056394105.1. Taxonomy (NCBI): domain Bacteria; kingdom Bacillati; phylum Actinomycetota; class Actinomycetes; order Micrococcales; family Micrococcaceae; genus Arthrobacter; species Arthrobacter sp. 10T419. The sequence goes on from NZ_JBFTHF010000002.1 coordinate 398,919, forward strand.
AGGCCCAGGAACAGTCCGGTCCGCTGCTGTTCGGCACCCGGCTGCTGTTGATCCGCGGTACCACCCGGCGGACCGGGCCGCGGGGCATCAGCGTCAGCGCCTCGATGGCCTGGGACCTCAGTCGGACCGAGACGCTGCCCTTCCCGGCGCCCGCCGCCAACCGGACGGCTGCTGCCGAGCCTGGCGCCGGCGGAGCTGCCGCCCCCGCGCAGGGCCGTCCTGAGCACCCGGTCCAGGGCCCGCTGGACGGGATCCGCCGGACCCTGGCCATCACCGGGTTCTCCGGCTAAGCGGCGGCAAAACGCCTGTCGGCCGGCGGCCTGCCGCGTTGGTTGGCCTATCCGGAACCCGATAGCATGGACGAGGCTGGCTGTGGTCCCCGTACGCCACAAGCTACGAAGCCTTAACTTTGAATAGGAGACACCCGTGTCAGATGCCCAGCAGATCACCCTTATCGTCGACGGCGAAGAGACCAAGGTGACTACCGGGACCACCGGCGCGGAACTCTTTTTTGAGCGCCGCGACGTCGTTGTGGCCCGCGTCAACGGCGAGCTGAAAGACCTGGACCAGCCGCTGCCCGAGGGTGCAGCGATTGAAGGCGTCACCATCGATTCCCCGGACGGCCTCAACGTCCTGCGCCACTCCACCGCCCACGTCATGGCCCAGGCCGTGCAGCAGTTGCGCCCCGACGCCAAGCTCGGCATCGGCCCGTACATCACCGACGGCTTCTACTTCGATTTCGACGTCGAGGAGCCGTTCACCCCGGAAGACCTGCGCCAGCTGGAAAAGATGATGCAAAAGATCATCAACCAGAACCAGAAGTTCGTCCGCCGCGTCGTCTCCGAGGACGAGGCCCGCGAAGCCATGAAGGACGAGCCCTACAAGCTGGAACTGATCGGCCTCAAGGGCGCCGGCTCGGACGCCGACGGCTCCAGCGTGGAGGTTGGCGGCGGCGAGCTGAGCATCTACGACAACGTGGAGCGCAAGGAAGGCACCACCGTCTGGTGCGACCTGTGCCGCGGCCCGCACCTGCCCAACACCAAGCTGATCTCCAACGCCTTCGCCTTGACCCGCTCGTCGGCCGCCTACTGGCGCGGCAGCGAGAAGAACAAGCAGCTGCAGCGCATCTACGGCACCGCCTGGCCCACCAAGGAAGCCCTCAAGGCCTACCAGGAGCGGATCGCCGAGGCCGAGCGCCGCGACCACCGCAAGCTCGGCGCCGAACTGGACCTGTTCTCCTTCCCGGACGAGCTGGGCTCCGGCCTGCCGGTGTTCCACCCCAAGGGCGGCATCATCCGCAAGGCTATGGAGGACTACTCCCGCCAGCGCCACGTCGACGCGGGCTACGAGTTCGTCTACACCCCGCACATCACCAAGGGCCACCTCTACGAGGTCTCCGGACACCTGGACTGGTACCGCGAGGGCATGTTCCCCCCGATGCACATCGACGCGGAACTGAACGAGGACGGCACCGTGCGCAAGCCCGGCCAGGACTACTACCTGAAGCCGATGAACTGCCCGATGCACAACCTCATCTTCCGCTCCCGCGGACGCTCCTACCGCGAACTTCCGCTCCGGCTCTTCGAATTCGGCTCGGTGTACCGCTACGAGAAGTCCGGCGTCGTGCACGGCCTCACCCGCGTCCGGGGCATGACCCAGGACGACGCCCACATCTACTGCACCCGCGAGCAGATGAAGGACGAGCTCACCAAGACGCTCAACTTCGTCCTCGGCCTGCTCAAGGACTACGGCCTGGAGGACTTCTACCTGGAACTCTCCACCAAGGACCCGGAGAAGTCCGTGGGTTCGGACGAGGTCTGGGAGGAAGCCACCCAGACCCTCGCCGAGGTGGCGCAGGAGTCCGGACTGGAACTGGTCCCTGATCCGGGCGGAGCCGCCTTCTACGGCCCGAAGATCTCGGTGCAGGCCCGCGACGCCATCGGCCGGACCTGGCAGATGTCCACCATCCAGCTGGACTTCAACCTGCCGGAGCGTTTCGAACTCGAGTTCCAGGCCGCGGACGGCACCCGCCAGCGCCCGGTCATGATCCACCGCGCCCTTTTCGGCTCGATTGAACGCTTCATGGGCGTCCTGACCGAGCACTACGCCGGCGCCTTCCCGGCCTGGCTGGCCCCGGTGCAGGTGGTCGGCATCCCCGTGGCCGAGGCGTTCAACGACTACATGTTCGACGTCGTCGACCAGCTCAAGGCCGCCGGGATCCGCGCCGAGGTGGACATCTCCTCGGACCGTTTCCCGAAGAAGATCCGCACCGCCAGCAAGGACAAGATCCCGTTCGTGCTGATCGCCGGCGGGGACGACGCCGAGGCCGGCGCCGTGTCCTTCCGCTTCCGCGACGGCAGCCAGGACAACGGCGTGCCCGTTGCCGAGGCCGTCCGGCGGATCGTCGACGCCGTCCGCAACCGGACCAGCTAGGGGAGCAGCACGTGCAGGAGACCACAGGCGCTGTCCCGGGCTACCCGGGTGACGACGGCGTAACCGACGACTTTGGCCTGGCCGGGGTGCCGGACGCCTTCCAGCGCCTGTGGACTCCGCACCGCATGGCGTACATCAAGGGCGGCCAGCACCAGTTCAAGAACCCGGATGACTGCCCCTTCTGCGTCGCTCCCGAGCGCGAGGACGACGACTCCCTCATCGTGTTCCGCGGCCGGTCCTGCTACGTCGTGCTCAACCTCTTCCCCTATAACCCGGGCCACCTCCTGGTCTGCCCCTACCGGCATATCCCCGATTACACGGACCTGACTGTCGAGGAGACCGCGGAGTTCGCCGAGCTGACCCAGACGGCGATGCGGGTGCTGCGCAAGGTCGCGAACCCCACCGGCTTCAACTTAGGGATGAACCAGGGCGTGACCGGCGGGGCCGGCATCGCGGGCCACCTGCACCAGCATGTGGTGCCGCGCTGGGGCGGGGACGGCAATTTCTTCCCGATCATCGCGCAGACCAAGGCGATCACCCAAACCCTGGGCGAGGTCCGACAGCAGGTCGCCGAGGCCTGGCCCCAGGCCAATGACCAGGCCAATGACGAGGGCAGCGACCAGGCCGGCCCTACGGGGCAGCGGCCCTCCGGGACGTCGGATGCTGAATAAGCACGCCCGCGGTTTCTTCACCGCGCTGTTCTCGCCGCTGGCCCGCTGGCTGCTGCGGGTGGGTGTCTCGCCCGACGCCGTCACGATCATCGGCACCGCCGGCGTCGTCGTCGGAGCGCTCGTGTTCTATCCGCTGGGCCAGCTCTGGTGGGGAACGCTGTTCATCACGGCGTTTATTTTCTCCGATGTCATCGACGGCATCATGGCCCGGATGCAGGAACGCGGCGGACGCTGGGGCAACTTCCTGGACTCCACCCTGGACCGGGTCGCCGACGGCGCCCTCTTCGCCGGCGTCGCCATCTGGTTTTTCACCGGCGGCGCCGATATCCCCATCGCCATCGCCGCCGTCGTCTGCCTCGTACTGGGCATGGTGGTGTCCTACGCGCGGGCCAAGGCCGAGGCGCTCGGCTACCACGCGAACGTGGGCATCGCGGAGCGGGCCGAACGGCTGGTGTCGGTCCTGGTGGTCACCGGCTTCACCGGGATAGGCCTCCCCACCGTGGTCCTGTTTGCCACCCTCTGCCTGCTCGCCCTGGCCAGTTTCGTGACGGTCGTGCAGCGCATCGCCTCCGTGCACCGCCAGTCGCTGGAGGAAAATACGGGAAGCGCCACGGAACAGGCCGCCTGAGCCCGTAATCGGAATTCAACCCCGCCGCGGCGGGGGACTAGTATTAGGCTTACCGGCCAATGGTTCCCGGTAATCCGGTGTGTGCGAGCCGGTGTATGCGAGATTGTCATCTGCGTGCCGTCCGCGCCCCGGCGAGGTCATCTATCTACCCATAGGGGTTTTTGTGTCTACACCTGATGTAAGCAGCGAAGCCGGCGCGTCCGCCAAGAACGTTACGGGCAGCAGCCGCGTCAAGCGCGGCATGGCGGAGATGCTCAAGGGCGGCGTCATCATGGACGTCGTCAACGTCGAGCAGGCCCGCATCGCCGAGGACGCCGGTGCCGTGGCCGTGATGGCGCTGGAACGCGTTCCCGCCGACATCCGCGCGCAGGGCGGCGTGTCCCGGATGAGCGATCCGGACATGATCGACAAGATCATCGACGCCGTCTCCGTGCCGGTTATGGCGAAGGCCCGGATCGGCCACTTCGTCGAAGCCCAGGTCCTGCAGTCGCTCGGCGTGGACTACATCGACGAGTCCGAGGTCCTGACCCCGGCCGACTACACCAACCACATCGACAAGTGGAACTTCACCGTTCCGTTCGTCTGTGGTGCCACGAACCTCGGCGAAGCGCTGCGCCGCATCAACGAGGGCGCGGCCATGATCCGTTCCAAGGGCGAGGCCGGCACCGGAGATGTCTCCAACGCCACCACCCACATGCGCCAGATCCGCGCCGAGATCCTCAAGCTCGCCGCCCTGCCCGAGGACGAGCTCTACGTCGCCGCCAAGGAGCTGCAGGCCCCGTACGACCTGGTCAAGGAAGTTGCCGCGACCGGCAAGCTTCCGGTGGTGCTGTTCACCGCCGGCGGCATCGCCACCCCGGCCGACGCCGCCATGATGATGCAGCTCGGCGCCGACGGCGTCTTCGTCGGCTCCGGCATCTTCAAGTCCGGCAACCCGGCCCAGCGCGCCGCCGCCGTCGTGAAGGCCACCACCTTCTTCGACGACCCGGACGTCATCGCCAAGGCCTCCCGCGGCCTGGGCGAGGCGATGGTCGGCATCAACGTCGACGAAATCCCCCAGCCGCACCGGCTCGCCGAGCGCGGCTGGTAGCGTTCGACTGCTTCTCCACAGACTCGGCGCCAAGGCGCCTCGTCCATGGAGCCTCTGCAGTCTCTCTTATTAAGCCAAGAGAGTTAGGCGCGTCTGTCGCCTGATTTTTGATCGACGACGGCGGCGGGGGCCCTTTTACGCGCGTTGCCGGATCACACCGCCCCGCGCCTTGCGCTTCTGATTGAACGACGGCGGCGGGTCACCTTTCTGAGGTGACCCGCCGCCGTCGTTTGTGTTCTGGGGGTCAGTCGAGGCCGCGGCGCTTGAGCAGCGGTTCGAGCCGGGCTTCCCGGCCCCGGAAGGAGCGGAAGGATTCCAGCGGGTCGCGGCTGTTGCCCCGGGAGAGCAGCTCGGCCCGGAAGAAGTCACCGTTCGCCCGGGTCAGGCCGCCGTTTTCCTTGAACCATTCGACCGTCTCGGCGTCGAGCACCTCGCTCCAGATGTAGGAGTAGTACCCCGCGGCGTACCAGCCGCCGGCAAAGATGTGCTGGAAGTAGCCGGTGCGGTAGCGCGGCGGGATCAGGCTGTGCGCGACGCCGGCGGCGGCCAGGGCCTTGGCCTCGAACTCCAGCGCGTCCTCGGGGATCTCGGTACCGTCGAGCACGTGCCAGGCGAGGTCCAGCAGCGCGGCGCCAAGGTACTCGGTGGTGCCGAAGCCCTCGCCCCAGAGGGCGGCTTCGTTGAGCTTGTCCACCGCTTCCTGCGGCAGCGGCTCGCCGGTGGCGTGGTGCCGGGCGTAGTTGGCGAGCACCTCCGGCCACATGATCCACATTTCATTGACCTGCGAGGGGTACTCGACGAAGTCACGCGGCACCGAGGCGCCGGCGAACCTCGGGTAGGTGACCGAGGAGAACAGCCCATGCAGGGCGTGGCCGAACTCGTGGAAGGTGGTCCGCAGCTCGTCCAGGGTCAGCAGAGTCGGCTCGCCGGCCGGCGGCTTGGAAATGTTGAGGTTGTTGATCACCACGGGCCGGGTGTTCAGCAGTCCGGATTGCTCCACGAGGGAGTTCATCCAGGCCCCGCCGCGCTTCGAATCCCGGGTGTAATAGTCGCCCAGGAACAGGCCGAGGTCGGTGCCGTCGGAGTTCTTTACCTCCCAGACCCGGACATCGGGGTGATAGCCCTCAAGGTCGGTGCGTTCGTGGAAGGTGATGCCGTACAGGGCGGTGGCGGCGAAGAAAACTCCATCCCGGAGCACCCGGTCCAGCTCGAAGTACGGCCGCAGGGCCTGCTCGTCCACCGAGTACCGTTCACGCTTCACCTGCGCCGAGTAGTAGGCCCAGTCCCAGGCCTCAAGGGGGTGGCCGGCGACCTCCGCCAGCGCCTCCGCCTCGGCGTCGGCGTTCCGGACGGCGGCCGGGGCGAGCCGGTTCATCATGGCCTGCACGGCCTCGAAATCGGGGGCGGTCTGCTGGTCCACACTGAGCTCGGCAAAGTTGGCGAAGCCAAGGAGGCCGGCCTTCTCCGCGCGGAGCCGGACCATGTCCTTGACCAGGTCCAGCACATCGAGGTCGCCACCACCGCTGCCACGGCCAACCGACGCCTCGAAAAGCCGGCGCCGCACCTCCCGGTTCTCCAGGGCGGCCAGCGCGGGCTGGTTGCTGGGCTGGATCAGGGTGAGCAGGAATTTCCCCTCGTGCCCCGCGGTGCGCGCGGCTTCGGCGGCGCTGGCGACGTCGTCCGCCGGGAGACCGGCGAGCTCGGCGGCGTCGTCCAGCAGCAACGAGGCGGACTTCATGCCCTCCTTGACCCGTTGGCCGAACTCGGTCCCGAGGGTGGACAGCTCGGCGTTGATGGCCTTGAGCCGTTCCTGGCCGGCCGCGTCGAGCTGGATGCCGGTCTGGCGGAACTCTTTGAGGTATTCCTCCACGAGCCGGTTTGATTCCGCGTCCAGCCGGTCGGTGTTGATGGCGGCGAAGCGCTCGAACAGCCCCCGGTTCAGGTACACCGCGTCCTGGTGGGCCGAGAAGCTGGGGGAGAGGCGGGTCTCGAGCTCCCGGATGGCCTCCGAGGCGTCCGCGGACACCAGCGTGAAGAACGACGCCGCGGCACGCTGCAGCAGCTGTCCGGAGCGTTCCATCGCCAGCGCCGTGTTCTCGAAGGTCGCAGGCTCCGGGTCCGCCACGATGGCCTGGATCTCGGCCAAGTGTTCGGCGAGGCCGGCCTCGACGGCCTCGGAGTAGTGCTGGACCTCGATGTCCGCGAATGGCGGCAGTCCGTAGGGCAGGGTGCTGGGGCTCAGGAGGGGATTGGTCATGAAATAACTCTTTCATGCACAGCGCCGGTTCTCAATGGACCGCTAGGCGTGTTGTGACCCGGGCCACCGTACGATGACAAAATGCGAATCATCACCCCCACGCTGCGCGGACGGCTGCTGGCCGGGTCCGCCGCGGCTCTCCTGGCGGTCTCCCTGGCGTCCTGCGGCCTCGTCGCCCGCCCGGACTCCAGCGCGGGACCGTCCTCGGCGGCTGCCGCCAGTACTGCCGGGACCACTGCCTCTGGAACCCCGGGATCCACGCCGGACGCGACGCCGACACCCACCCCGACGCCGACGCCGGGGAAGGGGCCGGCCTGCGCCGCCATCCGCTGCACCACTGTCCTGGTCACCGGGGACATGCTGGTCCACGCCCAGCTCTGGGAGCAGGCCCGTGCCGACGCCCTCGCTACCGGTGCCAAGGGCCTGGACTTCGAACCGCTGCTGGCGGGCCAGCGCAAGTACATCGAAAAGAGCGACCTCGCGGTCTGCCATCAGGAAACGCCGGTCTCCGGACCCACCGGGCCGTTCTCCGCCTACCCGTCGTTCAACGTGCCGCCGCAGATCATCACCGCCGCCCAGCAGGTGGGCTACCAGGCGTGCACCACCGCCAGCAACCACACCATCGACCAGGGCACCGCGGGCCTGGTCCGCACCCTCGACGCCCTCGACGCGGCCGGACTGCAGCACACCGGCTCCTACCGCAGCCAAGCCGACTCCCGCGGCGTGATGATCCTGAATACCGCCGCCGCCACGGTGGCCGTGATCGAGGGCGCCTACGGTTTGAACGGGCAGACCCCGGAGCACGCCTGGCAGGTGGACATGCTCGATCCCGCCGCGATGATCGCCAAGGCCCGCAAGGCGAGGGCACTCGGGGCGGACATCGTGCTGGGCGTCATGCATGCCGGGGACGAGTACGCCAACGTGCCGAACGAGCAGCAGCGCACCGTGGCCCACGCGCTGGTGGACAGCGGCCAGTTCACCATGATCTACGGCCACCACACCCACTCGGTGCTCCCGATTGAGCGCTACAAGGGGACCTGGATCGTGTACGGGCTGGGCAACGGCGTCACCGAACTCTCGCCCTGGTACGTGGTGAACAACGAGGGGCTGCTGGTGCGGGCGCAGTTCAGCCAGGACGCCGCGGGCAAGTGGTCCGCCTCGGACCTGGCCTGGGCGCCCTCGGTCATTGTGCGCGGGCCTTACCGCTGGTGTTCGGTCGCCTCCGACGCCCCGCAGGGTCCCTGCGCCGGTGCCGCCGCGGACGCGGCCACCCGGCTCCGGACCCGAACCGTGGTGGAATCGATGGGCGCTGCCGCGGCAGGCGCCCATGAACTGCTGATCACGAAGGAGCGGTAGCCCTGGACACACTGAGCGAACGACGGCGGACTGTCGGCGCGCACGGTGCCGAGCTGGCCGTCGTCGAATACGGCCGGCAGCCGGGTCCGGACGTTCCGACGTTGCTGCTGGTGCACGGGTATCCCGATGACCACCGGGTGTTCCTGCCCGTCATCCGGGAGCTTGCCGCAACGCACCACGTGGTCGCGTACGACACCCGCAATGCGGGCGCCTCCGTCGTCGTCGGGAGCCCCGGCGACTTCAGCCTGGCCACGCTGGTGGACGATCTTTTTGCCGTGCTCGACGCCGTCGGAGCCGCCGGGGTGCATCTGGTTGGCCACGACTGGGGGTCGATCCAGGGCTGGGCAGCGGTGCAGGATCCGCGTGCCGCCGGTGTGATCCGCCGCTACACGAGCATCTCCGGCCCGGACCTGCGCCACTTCTCGCGCTGGGTGCGCTCACGGCTCCGGGACCCCCGGTCCTGGCGGCAAGCGGCCGGGCAGTTGCTGCGCAGCTGGTACATCGCGGCGTTCCTGGTCCCGGTGCTGCCGGAGGCTGCCTGGCGGCTGTTCCTGACCGGGCGCTACGAGCGGGGCGCCAAGCGCAGCGTCGGCAACGACCCGGTCCGCGGGCTGGCCCTGTACCGCAGCATCTTCCGGTCCGCCCGGAACTGGCCTGCACCCGCGCGGGTGGCGATGCCGGTGCAGGTGGTGGTCCCGTTGCGGGACCCCTTCCTGTCCCCGTACCTGGTGGAGGGGCTTGAGGCGTGGGTGGATGACCTGCGCGTGGTGAGGGTGGACAGCGGCCACTGGTGGCCGGCTACCCGGCCGGCCGAGCTCGCGGCGCTGCTCAGGAACAGCGGAGCCGGAGGATGACGACGACGGCGGCGCCCGCGGTCCATTTGCTCTGCGGGCTCAACGGTGCGGGCAAAACGACGCTGGCCCGGGAACTTGAGGCAACCTTGCCGGCCGTGCGGTTCAGCCTCGACGACTGGATGCTGCGGCTGTATCCGGGCTTGCACTACGCGGCCGAGGAGTACGGCGGCCGCGCAGAGAGCTGCAAACTGCTCATCTGGGACACGGCTGCGCAGGTCCTGCGCGCCGGGACGGATGTGGTCCTCGACTGGAACCAGTGGAGCCGCGCCCGGCGGGCGCTGTGGCATGGGAAGGCGACCGCGGCCGGGTTCGACGTCGTGCTGCATTATCTCCAGACGCCCTTGGACACCGCCCTTGAGCGTGTCCGCCGGCGGACCCTGGCGGAAGAACCGGGTTCCCATGCGTTGGAGGACTCCGGGGTCCGGCACCTGGCGGCAATCTTCGAGGAGCCGGGGGAGTCGGAGGGGCTGGAGATCCTCCGGGTGGCGGGCAACTGACCGCGGCGTCCGGCGCTTCTCAGTTCGTCAGCGAACCCGACAGGTTGCAGGCCATAAAGACGCTGTTGGGGTCGGGCAGGTAATCGGCGAACGGCTGGCAAAGGACAAATCCGTGCCGTTCATAGAGCCGCCGTGCCGGTGCGAAGAAGTCCTCCGACCCTGTTTCCAGGCACACCCGGCCGTAGCCGCGGTTCCGTGCCTCGTCGAGGATCCGGGCCAGGAGGAGTGCGGCGATGCCACGGCCGCGGGCGTGGAGCGCTGTCCGCATCGACTTGATCTCGCCCTCGCCCGCGCCGACGTCCTTCAGCGCTCCGCAGCCAAGCAGCGCGCCGCCGCCGTCGCGCGCGGTCCAGAAGGCGATCTCCGGACCGGCCAGCGCGTCCGGGTCCAGGGCGTGCACGCTCTCGGCCGGTGAGGTCGCATACATGTCCGCGAGGTGTTCTTCCAGGAGGCGCCGGACGTCCGGGCGCGCCGGGTTGTCGCGGGCAACCTTGATCATGCGGCGCGCGTCAGCGGGGCCGGCGGGCCGCGTGATCGCGGGCCAGGACGGCGTACGAGTCATCCGGGGTGCCCGGTGAGAAGCTGCCGTACTTGCGCTCGACGGCGGTTTTGATCAGGAAGTCTGCCAGCGCGGGGTTCTTGGGCAGCAGCGAGCCGTGCAGGTAGCTGGCGACGATGTTGCGGTAGCGGGCGCCTTCCTGGCCGTCGCTGCTGTTGTTGCCGGTGCCCTTGGCCGTGGTTCCCAGCGGCGCGACGCCCGGGCCCAGCGTGGTCTGGCCGCTGTGGTTTTCGTAGCCCAGCACGGTGCCGAATTCGGGGGAGGCCACCGAGACGTTGCCGATCAGCCGTTCGTCCGTGCCGTGCGTCTCGACGTCCAGGATGCCGATGCCCGGGATGACGGAGCCGGTCCTGGTCTTGAAGAACTTCCCGAACAGCTGGTACAGCCCGCAGATCACCAGCATCGGCGTGCCGGCCTCGGCGAGTTCCTTCAGGACGGTCTCGCGGGAGAGCAGGTCATCCTGGATCACCAGCTGGCCGCTGTCCTGGCCGCCGCCGCCCACGATCAGGTCGACGCCTGCGGGGAACTCGTCCCCGACGTTGTACTCGAGCAGTTCCGGGGTGTACCCGTGCCAGCGCAGGCGTTGGGCCAGGACCAGGGCGTTGCCCCAGTCGCCGTAGATGTTCATGTCCCGTGGATAGAGCTGCAGCACGCGGATGCTGCCCTTGCTGGGGGCCGGGGTGTCCTCGGGGGGCAGTTCGTGCCCGAAGGAGAGCCCGTTCGGGGTTTCGGGGGACGCAGGGGTCATGAGACCACCTCCACTGTGGTGATTTTGGACAGCTCGCGGCGGATGGCCAGCATGGCCGTGTAGGTGCAGAAAATCCGCTTCGGCTTGTCCTTGGAGCCGCGGATGAAGGCGGCAAGGGCGGCGGCGATGTCCGTGTCGACGGCGCCGATCGCCACGTCGTCGTATTGCAGCCGGAGCGCCATGTCGTAGGCGCGCGAGCCGGAGAGCTGGTCCACGCCGCCGTCGCGCAGGGTGTCGAATTCGACGTCCCACAGCCAGGACATGTCCCGGCCGTCCGCGTAGTTGTCATTGATGGCGATCATCGTGGCGTAGCCGGCGGCCGGGAAGGACTTCAGGCCGAGGCGGAAGCCGCTGGGGTTCTTGACCAGGACCAGTTCCAGCGGCAGTCCGTCGACGACGAGGCTTTCGCCGCGTCCGAAGGCAGGGGCAACGTTGGAAAGCGCCGTCAGCAGGCCGGCGTGGTCGGTGCCCGTGCCGCGGGCGCCAGTGATGGCCCGCGCCAGGGTCAGGGCAGCCGCAGCGTTGAAGATGTTGTAGACGCCGCGGAGCTTCATCCCGGTGCTGACCGTCGCGCCGTCGTACTCGAAGTCGGCGTCGTCCGCGCCCACCCGGCGGAGGACGACGTCGGCACCCGGCTTGGCGGGGGCCGGAGGCACCGGGCTGCCCGGCGTGGCACGCATTTCGTCGTCGTTGGGGAACGTGCTGAGCAGCGAATCATCGAGGCCGAAGTAGCGGACCTCGGGACCGCCGGCCGCCGGGCCGTTGAGCGTGTCGGCGATGCGGGCCACGCGTGGGTCCTCGCGGTTCAGGACGACGGTCCCTGAGGTCTTGGCGGCGATGTGCTGCAGCAGCTCGGCAGTCTTGTCGATCTCGCCGAAGCGGTCCAGCTGGTCGCGCAGGACATTCAGCAGCAGGCAGTAGCGCGGCGGGACCTTGTTGACGAAGTGCACGGCGTGGGCCTCGTCGAGTTCCAGGACGGCGACGTCGGCGTCGAGCCGGCCGCGCCAGTCCACCTCGCCGAGCAGCGCCGCGGCCACGCCCCGGGTGAAGTTGCTGCCGGTGCGGTTGGTGAAGACCTTCAGGCCCTGGCTCTCCAGCAGTTCCACGACCATCTTGGTGGTGGTGGTCTTGCCGTTCGTGCCGCTGACGACGGCGACGCCCAGCGGCAGCGTGGAGAGCGTCCGTTGCATGAAGCCGGGGTCGATTTTTTCGACCACCAGGCCGGGGAGGGCTGAGCCTCCGCCCCGGAGCCGGGAGACCCGGCGGACGAGCTTGCCGAGCGGAACGCTGAAGTAGAGCATGCTTTGTAATATATCCCAGCGGCGGCATGGAACCCGGTCCGGGGGCGCGCTCCGGTGCGGCCCCGGGGAGCGCGGCGCATTATGCTGGCACCATGACCACCCCCCTTTCTTTGCCTGGTTCCGGCGCGGGATCAGGCCTCCGGATCGGCGTCCTGGCGCTCCAGGGCGACTTCCGTGAACACCTGCACGCCGTGGAGGCAGCCGGCGCCACGGGCATCGGCGTCCGCCGCCCCGCCGAGCTGGACGGCCTTGACGGCCTCATCATTCCCGGCGGGGAATCGACGACCATCGACAAGCTCGCCCGGATGTTCGAACTGCGGGATCCGCTGCGCGAACGCATTCAGGCCGGCCTGCCGGTCTATGGTTCCTGCGCCGGCATGATCCTGCTGGCGGCGGACATCGCAGACCCGGCCCTGGACCTTTCCGGCAACCCCCAGCAGACCTTCGGCGGCCTGGACATCTCGGTCCGCCGCAACGCCTTCGGCCGGCAGCGGGAATCGTTCGAGACCGACCTTGAGTTCAAGGGGCTGGAGTTCAGCGCCGATGAATCCGGCGTGGCCCCGGTGCACGCCGTGTTCATCCGCGGACCCTGGGTGGAGCGCGTCGGCGCGGGCGTTGAGGTCCTGGCCCAGGTGGAACCGTCCAAGGCCGGCCACCCGGAATCCCTCGACGGGACGGCTAGAATTGTTGCAGTGCGTTCCGGCAAGCTGCTGGCCACCTCCTTCCACCCGGAAGTCACGGGGGAGAAGCGCGTGCACGAATTGTTTATTCGAATGATCAGAGGAGAAGCGTAAAGCATGTCAGGCCACTCCAAATGGGCGACGACCAAGCACAAGAAGGCCATCCTGGACAGCCGCCGGGCCAAGTCGTTCGCCAAGCTGATCAAGAACATCGAAGTTGCCGCGCGCATGGGCGGACCCGACCTCGCCGGCAACCCGAGCCTGGAACTCGCCGTCACCAAGGCCAAGAAGACCTCGGTCCCCGCTGACAACATCGACCGCGCCATCAAGCGCGGCGCCGGCCTCACCGGCGAGGTCGTGGACTACACCGAAATCATGTACGAATGCCGCGGACCGCAGGGTTCGGCCCTGCTGATCGAGTGCCTTACGGACAACAAGAACCGCGCAGCCTCCGAGGTCCGGCTCGCCATCTCCCGCAACGGCGGCACGATCGCCGATCCCGGTTCGGTCAGCTACCTGTTCTCCCGCAAGGGCGTCGTCTCGCTGCCCAAGAACGGCCTGAGCGAGGACGACGTGCTGATGGCCGTCCTCGACGCCGGCGCCGAGGAAGTCAAGGACAACGGCGACAGCTTCGAGATCCACTCCGAACCGACTGACCTGCAGGCCATCCGCGATGCGCTCAAGGAAGCCGGAATCGACTACGACACCGATGAGGCCGAGTTCGTGCCCTCCATGCAGGTGCCGCTGGACCTCGACGCCGCCAAGAAGTTCATGAAGCTCGTGGATGCCCTGGAAGAGCTCGACGACGTGCAGAACGTCTACAGCAACGCAGACCTCAGCGACGAAGTGCAGGCCGCACTGGAAGCCGAGTGACCCTTCGCGTCCTCGGCGTCGATCCGGGCCTCACCCGCTGCGGCATCGGCGTCGTGGACGTCGAGAAAAACCGCCGCGCCACGATGGTGGCGTTCGGCGTCGTCGGCACCTCCCCGGAGGAGAGCCTGGACCAGCGGCTGCTTGTCATCGCCACCTCGATCGACGACTGGCTGGACAAGTATGAGCCGCAGGTCCTCGCCGTCGAACGTGTCTTCTCCCAGCTCAACGTCAGCACGGTCATGGGTGTGGCACAGGCCTCCGGCGTCGTGATCGCGGCCGCCGCGCGCCGCGGCATCCCGGTGGCGTTGCATACGCCCTCGGAGGTCAAGGCCGCCGTGACCGGCAGTGGAACGTCCAACAAGGACGCTGTCACCAAGCTCGTCACCAAGATCCTGCGGCTGGATGCCCCGCCGCGGCCAGCCGATGCCGCCGATGCGCTGGCACTGGCCATCACACACGCGTGGCGGGCCGGCAGTGGTGCCGCGGTGGCCACCACAGGGCCGGGAAGCCAGTCCCTTACCCCGGCCCAGCGCGCCTGGGCCAACGCGGAGGCCAAGGCGCGCCGCGCGCGCTGAATGTCCGGGGCGCTTGCTAGGGTATTCGTAGATATGTTCGGATAGCCGGCTGCCAACCCAGCCGTAGACCCAGGAGCCAGGCCTTGATCAGTTTTCTCCGCGGAACCGTAGCGCACGTTGGCCTGTCCTCGGCAGTGATCGACCTCAACGGCGCCGGCATGAGCGTCAACGCGACGCCGCAGACCCTCAGCAAGCTCCGCGTCGGGGACGAGGGCAGGCTCTTTACTTCCCTGATCGTGCGCGAAGACTCGCTGACCCTTTTCGGCTTCTCCAGCGACGACGAACGTGAGGTATTCGACGTGCTGCTCAGCGTCAGCGGCGTCGGCCCGCGCCTGGCCCTGGCCGTCCTGGCCGTCCATGAGCCCGAGGCGATCCGGGTCGCCGCGCATTCCGGTGACGGCAAGGCCTTCACCAAGGTTCCCGGAATCGGCCCCAAGGTCGCCGGCCGGATCGTGCTGGAACTGGCCGGCAAGCTGGTCCCGCACGGCACGCCCGGAGGCTCCGCTCCGGCCGTGTCCGCCGAAGCCGTGTGGAAGCCGCAGGTGGTTGCCGCGATGACGAGCCTGGGCTGGTCCGAGAAGGACGCCACCGCCAGCATCGACAAGTCGCTGGCCGATTCCCCGGAGCTCGCCGAGAAGGGCAACGTCGCGGAAATCCTCCGCGCCACGCTGCGCTGGCTGGGCCAGGACGGCGCCCGCGCCGGCAACAGGGTAGGCGCCCGTGGCTGAGCCGTCGCTCGTCGCCGGGGGCGAGGAACCCGAGGAGCGCGCGATCGAGGCCGCCCTCCGGCCCAAGAACCTGCACGACTTCGTGGGCCAGCACCGGGTCCGCAAACAACTCTCCCTCGTCCTGGAGGCCTCCCGGATGCGCGGCCGCAGCGCCGACCACGTGCTGCTGTCCGGGCCGCCCGGCCTGGGCAAGACCACGCTGTCCATGATCATCGCCGCCGAGATGAACGCCCCGCTGCGGATCAGCAGCGGTCCTGCCATCCAGCACGCCGGAGACCTGGCCGCCATCCTCTCCTCGCTGTCCGAGGGCGAAGTCCTCTTCCTCGACGAGATCCACCGGATGTCCCGCCCGGCCGAGGAGATGCTCTACATGGCCATGGAGGACTTCCGCGTCGACATCGTCGTCGGCAAGGGCGCCGGGGCCACCGCCATCCCGCTCGAGCTCCCGCCCTTCACCCTGGTCGGCGCCACCACCCGCGCCGGGCTGCTGCCGGGGCCGCTGCGGGACCGGTTCGGTTTCACCGGCCACCTCGAGTTCTACTCCGTCGAGGAGCTCGAACTGGTGCTGCGGCGCTCCGCCGGCCTGCTGGACCTGAAGGTGAATTCGGCCGGGTTCAGCGAGATCGCCGGCCGGTCCCGGGGCACGCCCCGAATTGCCAACCGCCTGCTCCGCCGCGTCCGGGACTGGGCCCTGGTGCACGGCGTGGATCAAATCGACGCCCGGACGGCGTCCGCTGCCCTCGACATGTACGAAGTGGACAAACGCGGCCTGGACCGCCTGGACCGTGCCGTCCTGGAGGCGCTGATCACCAAATTCGGCGGCGGACCGGTGGGCCTGTCCACCCTGGCGATCGCCGTCGGCGAGGAAACCGAAACGGTGGAAACCGTCGCCGAACCATATCTGGTCCGGGAGGGTCTGCTGGGCCGGACACCGCGCGGTCGGATTGCCCTGGCCCCGGCGTGGACCCACCTGGGTTTTGCGGTGCCCGCCGGCGCCTTCGGGCAGGACCCGCTGGACCTGTTCCAGGCCGGCACCCCCGATAGTGGACCGGCCGGCTTCGGCGTGGATGCCGAGGGCGAAGTCGATCCGGAATGGATCCGTAATAGTCAATAGCACTCGCTAGTGACCTTTTCCCTTTAGACTGGTATGACGCTCGGCACGTTCGGGCCATTGTTTCCGTGTGCGGCTACCGCTAGCCGCTGCCGGCCGGGCATGATTTTCTGCCAGGTCTACTGCCAGGGCCCACACCAGGCGGCCCCGGAACGGAACGGACGTTGCTGTGAAACCAGCTTGCAAGTACAGAACGGAACTTTCCCCTTGGATCCAATGACTATTCTCCTGTTCGTCATGCTCGGCGTGTTCGTCTTCATGATGTTCCGCCGCAACAAGAAGACGCAGCAGCAGCAGGCAGAGCTCCAGTCGAAGTTCGGCACCGGCGTTGACGTCATGACCAGCTTCGGGCTGTTCGGCCGCATCGTTGAGATCGACGAAGCCGAGAACAAGGTTGTTTTGGAGCTCTCCCCGGGCAACACCGCCACCGTGCACCGCCAGGCCGTCACCAAGATCGTTGAGCCGGTTGTTGCCGCCGAGGAACCGACGGTTGTTCCCGACGATGCCTCCTCGCTGACCCTCGGGAAGACCGATGCCACCATCGACGGCGCCGCCACCGCCGGTGAGGCGCCCCGCCACGAAACGCCGGACGAAACCCTGCGCCGCCTGAACGACGAAGGCAAGAAAGACAGCTAGTCTGCCTCCTGAGCTATCCCGCGAAGCTACGGTGCGCGGGCATCCGCCGGTGCAGGCCTGACAGGCCGCACCGGCGGTTCCTCCGTAAACAATAGAAAGATCGACAATGGCACGAACTGGCCCCAAAAACTCAGCCCTCAGGGTGCTGGTCTGGCTTGGCGTAATTCTCGCCGTCTTGACTGCCGTCCTGGCGGGCGGCACCATGGCCGGGCAGGCGAGCTGGGCTCCCAAGCTGGCACTGGACCTTGAAGGCGGCACCCAGATGATCCTGGCGCCCAAGGTGGAGGGCGGTTCGGACATCAACGAAGAACAGCTCAACCAGGCCGTGGCGATCATCCGCCAGCGTGTGGACGGCTCCGGCGTCGCGGAAGCTGAAATCAGCACGCAGTCCGGCCGCAACGTCGTCGTCAGCCTTCCGGGCACTCCGTCGAAGGAGACCCGTGCGCTGATCCAGGCGTCGGCCGACATGAACTTCCGCCCGGTCATCCAGGCCGGCGCCGGCGCAGCCGTCCCGGTCGCGTCCCGGACCCCCGCGAACAAGCTGCCCAAGCCGACCGCCGCGCCCAAGAACAGCAGCGACGAGAACTGGGTCACCGCGGACGTCTACAAGAAGTTTGAGGCGCTCGACTGCGACAACCCGTCCCAGGACAAGCAGGAACGCTCCGATCCGGCCAAGCCGCTGGTTACCTGCGAACCCGCCTCCGACGGCAGGCCCGCAATCAAGTACATCCTCGGGCCGGTTGAGGTAAAGGGCTCGGACATCACGACCTCTTCCTTCCAGCTGCAGCGCGGCGCGCAGGGCGCGGTGACCAACCAGTGGGCCGTCGACATCCAGTTCAACGACGAGGGCACCGCCAAGTTCAAGACGGTCACCGAGCGGCTGAACAAGTTCTACGTCGCTGCCGGCGGCGAGACCGGTTCGGACCCGAAGGCGCAGTTTGCCATCGTCCTGGACGACCAGGTCATTTCCGCCCCGCGGGCCCAGGCCGTCATTACCGATGGCCGCCCGCAGATCACCGGCGGTTTCACCGAGCAGTCAGCCAAGGCCCTCTCCGACCAGCTGCGCTTCGGCGCCCTGCCGATCAGCTTCGAGATCCAGAGCGACCAGCAGATCTCCGCCACCCTCGGCGGTGAGCAGCTGCGGATGGGCATGCTGGCCGGTTTGATCGGCCTGCTGCTGGTTGTGGTCTACTCGCTGTTCCAGTACCGGGCGCTCGGCTTTGTCACCGTCGCCTCGCTCGTCGTCGCCGGTGCGCTGACCTACCTGGCCATCGCAATCCTCGGCTGGACCGAGAACTACCGCCTCTCGCTCGCCGGTGTGGCCGGCATCATCGTGGCAATCGGCCAGACGGCGGACTCGTTCATCGTCTACTTCGAACGCATCCGTGATGAGCTGCGCGAAGGCCGCGGCCTGGTCTCGGCCGTGGAAAACGGCTGGAAGCGGGCCAAACGGACCGTGCTGGCGTCCAAGGCCGTCAACCTGCTGGCAGCCCTCGTGCTCTACTTCGTGGCGGTGGGCAACGTCCGCGGCTTCGCCTTCACCCTGGGCCTGACCGCAATCGCCGACCTGATCGTGGTCTTCATGTTCACCCATCCGACCCTGCAGGTCCTGGCCCGCACCAAGTTCTTCGGCGAAGGCCACAAGTTCTCGGGCCTTGACCCGAAGCGGCTCGGCGCCGTGCCCCTGTACCGGGGAGCCGGACGCATCCGCACGCCGGAGGACCGGCCGGTTGCGGCCCCGCGCGCCAAGAACACCGGTGCCGCGGCCGAGGCCGAACGCCGGATGACCATTGCAGAACGACGCCTCGCGGAAAAGCAGGAACAGCTTGCTGGTTCCTCCAAGAGCGCGTCCAAGGAGGGCAAGTAAATGGCCAGCTTCGCCACTTTCGGTAACGAGCTTTACACGGGCAAGCGCTCGTACGACTTTGTCGGTTCCAAGAAGATATGGTTCCTGATCGCCGCGGCCGCCGTCGCGCTTTCCATCCTGCTGCCGATCGCCAAGGGCGGCTTCAACCTGGGCATCGAATTCCGCGGCGGCTCGGAGTTCACGGTCTCCAACGTCAAGGACCGCGACGCCGCCCTCGGCGAGAAGGCCGTCCAGGAAGTCGTCTCCGGGAGCCTGCCGCGCGTCGCCAACGTCGCCGGCAACACCATGCGCATCCAGACGGACAAGCTCAGCGACGACGAGGTGATCAAGGTCAAGGAAGGCCTCACCAAGGCCTATGGCGTGACCGACAACGAGGTCACTTCGACGTTCGTGGGGCCCACCTGGGGCGCTGACGTGACCAAGCAGGCGCTGCTCGGCCTCGCCATCTTCGTGGGACTTGCCGCAGTCCTGATGGCGCTGTACTTCCGGACCTGGAAAATGTCCCTGTCCGCCCTCGCCGGCATGGCGGTAACGATGTTCGTCACGGCCGGGGTGTATTCGCTGAGCGACTTCGAGGTCACCCCCTCGGCCATCATCGGCTTCCTCACGGTGCTCAGCTACTCGCTCTACGACACCGTGGTGGTGTTCGACAAGATCCGTGAAAACACCTCGGACCTGCAGGCATCCACCAGGCGCACGTTCGCCGAAGAAGTGAACCTCGCCGTCAACCAGACGCTGGTGCGTTCCATCAACACCATGATGGTCGCCATCCTCCCGGTCGGCGCGATCCTCTTCATCGGGGCCGGACTGCTGGGCGCGGGCACCCTTCGGGATCTCTCGCTGGCGCTGTTCGTAGGCATCCTGATCGGCACCGCGGCGACCATCTTCGTCGCCGCCCCGCTGTACGCCTGGCTGCGCCAGGGGGAGCCGGACCTGATCAAGCAGGCCAAGCGCGTGCAGCAGCGCCGCACCGAGAATGCCGCCAAGGCGGCACCGGCCACGGCCTAGCCGGCAGGCCCGCAGAAGACCGCCCGACGGGCCGGAGAACGTCCCCGCGACGTTCTCCGGCCCGTGGCCGTTGGTCCCGGTTATCGAAGTGTCCTGCTGCGGGAATAGACTTGAATAATTAACGGGTTGTGAGAGGTGCTTCATTGGAAGAACGTTCGACGCCGGTGCCTGCAGCCCCGGCGGATAAGGTTACCGGCCAGGGGCCCCAGACTGGCGTGGTCGCTGCCGGACGCCCGGACACGGCCGTGCCCGTCGACAACTCCGGAACCCGGCCCACCTTCCCCGGACGCCGCGAACGCACCCGCTCCCGGCTGGCGCGCCTGACCGGCCGCGGAACGCCGTCGTACTCGCCGATTCTCGAGCCGTTGCTGCGCACCGTGCGCGCCAACAACCCCAAGGACGACTTCGAACTGATCCAGCGCGCCTTCGTCGTGGCGGAACGATGCCACCGCGGACAAAAGCGCAAGAGCGGCGACCCGTACATCACGCACCCGGTGGCCGTGGCGACGATCCTGGCCGAGCTGGGATTGAGCGGGACGACGCTGGCCGCCGCGCTGCTGCACGACACCGTCGAGGACACCTCGTACACCCTGGATGATCTCAAGGGAGAGTTCGGTCCGGAGGTCGCCATGCTGGTCGACGGCGTGACCAAGCTGGACAAGGTCAGCTTCGGCGAGGCCGCCCAGTCCGAGACCGTGCGCAAGATGGTCGTGGCCATGGCCAAGGACATCCGCGTGCTCATGATCAAGCTTGCGGACCGGCTGCACAACGCCCGCACCTGGCGTTTTGTCTCGGCCGAGTCCTCGGCCCGCAAAGCCCGCGAAACCCTGGAGATCTTTGCGCCGCTGGCCCACCGGCTCGGCATGAACACGATCAAGTGGGAACTCGAGGACCTCTCCTTCGCTGCGCTGTACCCGAAGGTCTACGAGGAAATCGTGCGGATGGTGGGGGACCGCACCCCAGAGCGGGAGAAGAACCTCGCCGTCATCCGCAACCAGATCACCGAGGATCTGCGGGCGGCCAAGATCAAGGCCACGATCACCGGCCGGCCCAAGCACTATTACTCGATCTACCAGAAGATGATCGTCCGTGATAAGGACTTCGACGACATCAACGACCTGATGGGTGTCCGGGTTCTCGTCGACTCGGTGCGCGACTGTTATGCAGCCCTCGGTGCCATGCACTCGCGCTGGAACCCGCTCCCGGGCCGGTTCAAGGACTACATCGCGATGCCGAAGTTCAACATGTACCAGTCGCTGCACACCACGGTGATCGGCCCGGGCGGCAAGCCGGTGGAAATCCAGATCAGGACCCACGAGATGCACCGCCGCGCCGAATACGGCGTCGCCGCGCACTGGAAGTACAAGGACCAGCCCAACCGCACGGCGGCCGGTCCGGGGAGCCCGCGCGACGGGGACATGGGCTGGCTGCGGTCGCTCGTGGACTGGCAGCAGGAAACCTCCGACCCCGGCGAGTTCCTCGATTCGCTGCGCTTCGAGATCAACGCCCGCGAAGTGTTCGTGTTCACGCCCAAGGGCGAGGTCATGGCCCTCCCGGCCGGTTCGACGCCGGTGGACTTTGCGTACGCGGTCCACACCGAAGTCGGGCACCGGACCATCGGCGCGCGCGTCAACGGCAAACTCGTGCCGCTCAACAGCGAACTCAACCACGGCGACTGGGTGGAGATCTTCACCTCCAAGGCCGAAGGCGCCGGCCCCAGCCAGGACTGGCAGCACTTCGTCAAGAGTGCCCGTGCGCGGAACAAGATCCGGCAGTGGTTCAGCAAGGAACGCCGCGAAGAGGCGATCGACCGCGGCAAGGAACTGCTCACCAAGGCAATGCGCAAGCAGAACCTTCCGCTGCAGCGCCTGATGACGCACGACGCCCTCGCCGCGATTGCCGAGGACTTCAAGTACGCGGACATCTCCGGGCTCTACGCGGGCGTGGGCGACGGCCACACCTCGGCCCAGTCCGTGATGGAGCGGCTCGTCGAGAGCCTCGGAGGGAACGAAACTCCCGAGGACGACCTCACCGAAATCTCGATCCCCACGCAGGTCACCAAGACGCGGTACTCGGACTCCGGCGTCGTGGTCCGCGGCGTCGATGACGTCTGGGTGAAACTGGCACGCTGCTGCACCCCGGTGCCGCCGGACCCGATCCTGGGCTTCGTCACACGCGGTTCCGGCGTCTCCGTGCACCGGACCGACTGCACCAACGTGTCCGGCCTGATGGACCAGCCGGACCGGATCGTCGAGGTGGAGTGGGCGCCGACCCAGTCCAGCGTCTTCCTGGTGGAAATCCAGGTGGAGGCCCTGGACCGCAAGTCCCTGCTCTCCGACGTCACCCGGATCCTCTCGGAGAACCACGTCAACATCCTGGCCGCTAGCGTGCACACCTCCACCGACCGGGTGGCGATCTCCAAGTTCGCGTTCGAGATGGGCGATCCAAAGTACCTGAGCCACGTGCTCAGTGCCGTCCGGCGCATCGACGGTGTCTTCGACGTCTATCGCACCACGGGCAACCGCCGCCGCAGCTAGCATCCCGGACCGGCTAACAATCCGGGACAGTGCCGCGGTCCTGCTCCGGCAGCAAGGCCGCGAGTTTCGCCAGGGCCGACCTCCGGTACGGCAGCCGGGGCGTGGCCTCCACCGCGCGGATGAGCAACCGCAGCCGCACGTTCAGCTCCGGCGCGGCCAGGAAGGCTCCGAGGGCGGGCACTGCCCGCTCTGCGTCCACATGCAGGGCGATGTCCACTGCCGTCCGCAGCGGACTGGAGACCATGAGCCCGCCGAGGCTGACGACGTCGAACGGCCCCAGCCGCACCTCATGGAAGGTGCAGCCGCGGGTGGCCCGGAGGCTCGAAACGCGCCGGTTGGCGTCCACGAGCAGGGCCGTCCGGTCCGGTTCCCCGGCGCAGCCGTAGATCCACGCCGCCGTCATCCGTCCCGCGACCACGCGCTGCCGGATTGGCGGCGGAATAGTGCAGGCCGCCGCCCGGGCGCGCAGCTGCGGGGTGGACGCGGCGCCGGGCGGGAGGTAGCCGCGCTGGGAGAGTTGCGTCAGCACGCCGTCGGACGCCATGGCCTGCAGCTCCGCCCATGAGAACAGCGTCCCGGGGGAGTAGAGCACCGACGGCGCACCGCCGGGCAGGCCCGGAGCGGACGCCGGCTGGCTGCCAGCCGCGGGGCCGGCACCCGGGGAACTGGCGGCGGGGTAGCCGGGGCGCAGGGTCATTCAGCCATCGTGCCGGGTGGCCCCGGACGCGAAACAGGCCCCGTCCCGGTCATGTGGATAACCGGGAGGGGCCTGTCGCTGCTAGCTGTTCCTAGGAGAGTTCGCTGGCGGACCGCTCGAGTTGCTCAAGCCAGGCCTGGCGGGCCTCCAGGGCCTCCTTGGCTGCCTTGATCTTGCGCTCGTCGCCGGCTTTCTCGGCCTTGGCCAGATCGTCCTTCAGCCCCGCGATGGCAGACTCCAGCTGCGAGAGGGCGCTGTTGGTGCGGGCCTTCGTTTCCGGGTTCGACCGCTTCCAGTTCTCGTCCTCGGCGTGGCGGACGGCGTCCTCCACCTTCCGCAGGCCGGCTTCGATCCGGCCCATGTCCGCGCGGGGAACCTTGCCGGCTTCCTCCCAGCGGTCACGGATGGACTGCAGCGCCTTCTTGGCCGCGGCGAGGTCCTTGATCGGGAGCAGTTCGTTGGCCTCCACCAGCAGGGCTTCCTTCACCTTGAGGTTCGCCCCGTACTCCTGGTCGATCTCCTCGTTGGCGGCCTGGCGATTGGTGAAGAAGACGTCCTGCGCCGCGCGGAAACGTGCCCACAGGGCGTCGTCGTCCTTGCGGCTGGCGCGCGGCGAGGCCTTCCACTGATCCATCAGGCGGCGGTATTCGCCGGCAGCGAAGCCCCAGTCGGTCGAGGAGGACAGCGCTTCGGCCTCGGTGATCAGCTTCTCCTTGGCCGCCTTGGCCGCGGAGTTGTTGCTGTCCAGCTGCGAGAAGTACGCGCGGCGGTGGCGGTCGAAGACGGTGCGGGCGGCGCGGAACCGCTTCCACAGCGCGTCCTCGTTGCTGCGGCCAAGCCGGACGCCGCTCTTCTGGGCGGTCTTCCAGCTCTCGAAGAGTTCGTTCATCCGGGCGCTGGAGGTCTTCCACTGGATCTGCGCGGGATCGTGCCCGGCGATTTCCTCGGCCTCGGCCACGATCGCTTCGCGGGCTGCCAGCTCGGCGGCGCGGACGGCGTCGTGCTCCGCCTTCTCGGTCTTTTCGAGTTCGGTGATCTGGCCCGACAGCGTGTCCAGGCGACCCTCCGCGGCACGGAGGTCGCCCACCATGTTGCGCTCGGCCAGCAGCTCGCGCAGGTGCGTGACCGTCTTCTGCATGTCAGTCGCGGGAGCCTTGGAGGCAACCCGCTGCTCGAGCAGGACGATCTGGGCCACGACGTCGTCGTACTTGCGGGCGAAGTAGCCGAGGGCCTCATCATCGCTGACGCCGGGGTACTGGCCGACGGGGTGTTCCTCGCCATCGATGGTCAGGAACACGTGGCCGTCGCCCTCGACGCGGCCCCAGCGTGCTGCCTCGGCAAGCGATGTGGCACTCGAGGAGGGGGTGGCTGCGGGCGCGGCCAGCGATGGCGTTGCCTTCGGGCGTGCGGCAAAGGCGGCGGGTGACGGGGCCGGACGGGGCGCGGGAGCCGGGGCCGGGCGGGAATCCGGTGCGGATTCTGCGGCGGCGGCGGCCTCGGGCTTGACTGCTTCCTCGGCCTCGGCCTGCACGTCCGCCTCTGCGGATGCGGCGTCGGCCTCCGTTGCCGCGGGCTCCGGGGCTCCCGTCTCCTGTACTTCCGGCGTGGCCGGGTTGGCGCCGCCGGGCTCGTTGGCCGTCTCGGTCACCGTAACCTCGGCTTCGGTCTCGTTGGCAGCTGCTGCCACTGTTTCGTCGGATTTCTGACTGTCTGTCACCGCTAGAAGTCTTTCGCTTGGAGGGAAATACCGGCACCGCGGCCGCGAGGGCCCCGGCTGGTTACTTCAGAGAGAACGAGTCTATCGTGACTGGTTCCACAGGTGCGCCGTCCGTGGCGCTGGCGCCGGGTTTGACGCCGGCCGCCGCAATCTTCTTGACCACGTCCAGCCCGGACGTGACCTTGCCGACCACCGTGTAACCGCCGGCGGCGTCGGCGGGGATCACGGTGTCCTTGTAAACGATGAAGAACTGGGTTCCATTGCCGTACGCGTTGCCGCCGGTCCGTGCCACAGCGATGGTGCCGGCCGGGTACTTGTTGTCGGCAGGGGTGTTTTCCAGCGGACCCCAGGTGTACGCGGGGTCGCCGCTGCCGTCCCCGGACTTGGAACCGCACTGCAGCACGCCGAAGGACGCGGCGGTGGTAAGCCGGTGGCAGCTGAGGCCCTTGTAGAAGTTTTTGTCCGCGAGGGACTTGAACACGGCGGCCGCCTGCGGAGCCTTGCTGCCGTCCAACGTGACCCCCAGGCTGCCGCGGTTGAGGGCCAGGGTGCCGGTGAAGGTCTTGCCGGACGCGGTCTCCGGCTTCGGAATGTTCGCGCCGTTGCTCGCGGCGGGGGACGGGGTGGCGGAGGCCGACGGGCTCTGCAGCCCGGCTTCCGCGGCCTTGAACTCGTCCTCGCTGGGATTGCTGGAAAACACCGTCAGCTGCAGCACGACGGCGAGGACGAGGGCGGCGGCGCCGCCGGCGGTCGCGAGGACATTGTCGCGTTTCCGGCGTTTGTCCTGCTCCCGGCGCAGCTCGCGCTTCGCCTCCATCTGCTGGACGCGCCGCTTGGCTTCGCGGGCGCTCCGTGAACTGGCCGCCAAAAGTCCTCCTGGTTGTAGGGCCGCACCCCGGGCCGCGCCGTCGGCGCCGATCCGGGTGCAACACGCAAGCTTCCGGCAGTACTGCCGGCGGCAACCCTTTCAGAGCCGCGCATTAGAGATGCGCGCGCCGAAAGCATAAACTGACTGCCGCACACAGTTTATGCACGACTGGCCGGTCAGCGCGCGACGCCGCGGCCGTTGCAGCCGCCGTCGTTATCAGAGGAGAAAATTCCACCATGGCACGCACCGCCTCCCTGTCCGGATTCCCCGAGTGGCTTCCCGAGGAGCGGCTGGTGGAACTGCATGTGCTGGACACCCTGCGGCGGACCTTTGAACTGCACGGCTTCTCCTCCATTGAGACGCGCGCCGTGGAGACGGTGGGACAGCTGCTCCGCAAGGGCGAAATCGACAAAGAGGTCTACGGCCTCAGCCGGCTGCAGGACGACGAGGGGGCCGGCGGCGCTGCGAGCGACCCAGCCGCGTCCCACAAGGCCGATCCGCACGCCCTGGCCCTGCACTACGACCTCACCGTGCCGTTCGCGCGCTACGTGGTGGAGAACGCCGGTTACCTGGCGTTCCCGTTCCGGCGCTACCAGATCCAGAAAGTCTGGCGCGGTGAGCGTCCGCAGGAGGGCCGCGCCCGCGAGTTCACCCAGGCGGACATCGACATCGTCGGCGACGGCGAGCTGCCGTTCCGCTACGACGTCGAAATCGCGCTCGTGATCGCTGAGGCGCTGGGTGCCCTGCCGATCCCGGACTTCCTGCTCCGGGTCAACAACCGCAAACTGGCCGAGGGCTTCTACAACGGCATCGGCCTGACCGACACGGCAGGGGTCCTGCGCAGCATCGACAAGCTCGAGAAGATCGGCGCGGCCAAGGTCGCTGAGCTGCTCCAGACCGAGCTCGGCGCCACCGAGGAGCAGGCGCAGGCAGCGCTCAAGCTGGCCGGAATCCGAACCGGGGACACCTCGTTCGTGCAGCAGGTCCGGGCGCTCGGCGTGAGCAACGAGCTGCTCGAGGAAGGCCTCAACGAGCTGGAGCAGGTCATAGCCGCCGCCGTCCAGCGCGCGCCGGGCAAGGTGGTCGCGGACCTCAGCATCGCCCGTGGCCTGGACTACTACACCGGCACCGTGGTGGAAACCGTCCTGGTGGGCCACGAGCAGCTGGGTTCGATCTGCTCCGGCGGCCGGTACGACGCGCTGGCGAGCAAGGGCAACCGGAAGTTCCCCGGCGTCGGACTGTCGATCGGCGTGACCCGGCTGGTGTCGCGCATGCTCAGCCAGGAGCTGGCCAAGGCGTCCCGGGCCGTGCCCACCGCCGTTCTGGTGGCGCTGACCAACGACGAGAGCTGGGGCGCGGCGCAGGACGTCGCGGCGCAGCTGCGCGCCCGCGGGATCGCCACGGAGGTCGCGGCAAAGGCAGAGAAGTTCGGCAAGCAAATCAAGTTCGCGGACCGCCGCGGCATCCCGTTCGTCTGGTTCACCGACGACGACGGCAAGCACCAGGTCAAGGACATCCGCACCGGCGAGCAGGGCGACGCCGATCCGGCCGGCTGGGCGCCGGCCGAGGAGGACCTGCACGTCCGCGTGACCAGGGCCTAAGCCCTTCCGCGGCGCGCACCGTTTCAGCGTCCGCTGCGCCTTCGGTGCGCCAGCACCAGGAACCGTCCGGCGACGCCCACAGCCAGCACCGCCGCCATGCCCAGCACCGAGGCGGGCGGCAGTGTCACGGCCAGGACCAGGCAGCCGGCGAATCCGAGGGCATTGAGCCAGCGCGGGGCGAGGCGGCGGGGGCCCGTGAGGGTGAACGCGGCGGCATTCGTCACGGCGTAGTAGATCAGCACACCGAAACTGGAGAAGCCCACCACCGTCAGCACGCTCGTGGTCAGCAACAGCACGATCACGGCCGCGGCGACGGTCAGCTCGGCCACGACCGGAACAGTGTGCGCCCCGCCGACCCGGGCCAGCGGGGCGGGCAGGTCCCTTTCCCGCGCCATCGCCATGGTGGTCCGGCCCACGCCGGTGATCAGCGCCAGCAGGGCGCCGAGGCACGCGGCGGCGGCCCCGGCCTGTACGAAGGGGGCGCCGGCGCGCAGCGACGAGTTGGTCACGGCGTCGAGCAGCGGGGCGGATGAGCCGGCCAGTTGGTCCGCCGGCAGGTGCCACTGCAGCAGGGCCGCGAGTCCGAGGTAGATCAGGAAGGCCGCGGCGAGGGCGGCGAGGATGGCCCGCGGGATGGTGGTGGCTGGATCCTTGACCTCTTCGCCCAGGGTGGCGATCCGTGCGTACCCGGCGAAGGCGAAGAACATCAGCCCCGCCGCAGGCAACACGCCCCACGCCCCGCCGGTGGCACCGGGCTGTAGCGCCTGGAGTGGTATTGCCCCGAACGGTCCGCCCAGCGCCGCGCCGGCGCCTTCCGGGTGCGGGCCGATAACCGAGGCCACGGAAACGAACGCGAGCGTGGCCAGCACGACGGCGAGCAGGATCTTGGTCAGCAGCGCCGTACGGGTGATGCCCAGCAGGTTTACGCCGGTCAGCACGACGACGGCGGCAACCGCCACCGGCGTAGCGAAGCCGGGCGCCAAGTAATGCCCGAAAGTTAGAGCCATGGCCGCGCAGGAAGCCGTCTTGCCGGTCACGAAACCCCACCCGGCGATGAAGCCGGGCCATTCGCCCAGCTGCCGGCGGCCGTACACGTAGGTGCCGCCGCTGGACGGATATCTGGCGGCCAGCTGTGCCGACGCCACCGCGTTGCAGTAGGCCACCAGGCCGGCCAGGGCCACTGCGACGGTGAGCAGCGGCCCGGCGAGGGCTGCGGCGGGGGAGAAGACCACGAACACGCCGGCGCCCAGCATTGAGCCGAGACCGATCGCGGTGGAATCGACGACGCCGAGTCGGCGCTTCAGCTGCCCCGGCACGGGCGGATGGCTAGCCATGGCGGGTGGGGCCTTTCCAACGGGTAAACTCGAACGGGATCGTTCCCGTAGCGGTCCCATTTAACACCACCCTGTTTTCCTTCTGAAAGGCGAGCTGTGCTGCGCACACACGACCTCGGATCCCTTCGCTCCGAGCACATTGGACAAACCGTAACCCTCGCCGGCTGGGTCGGCCGGCGTCGTGACCACGGTGGTGTCGCATTCGTGGACCTGCGCGACGCTTCGGGCGTCGCCCAGGTGGTCGTCCGCGAAGAAGAGGTCTTCCACGGCCTCCGCAACGAGTTCGTGCTGCAGGTAATCGGCACCGTCGCCAAGCGTCCCGAGGGCAACGAGAACCCGGCGCTGGCCACCGGCGAGATCGAGGTCATGGCCGAGAAGGTCACCATCCTCAACACCTCCGACCCGCTGCCGTTCCAGATCGACGAGCACGTTGAGGTGGGCGAGGAAGCCCGCCTCAAGCACCGCTACCTGGACCTGCGCCGCCCGGGCCCGGCCCGCAACCTTCGCCTGCGCTCCGAAGCCAACCGGGTGGCCCGCGAACTGCTGCACCAGGACGGCTACGTCGAGATCGAGACGCCCACGCTGACCCGCTCGACGCCGGAAGGCGCCCGCGACTTCGTCGTCCCCGCCCGCCTCGCACCGGGTTCCTGGTATGCGCTGCCGCAGTCGCCGCAGCTCTTCAAGCAGCTCTTGCAGGTCGGCGGCTTCGAGAAGTACTACCAGATCGCCCGCTGCTACCGCGACGAGGACTTCCGCGCCGACCGCCAGCCTGAGTTCACCCAGCTCGACATCGAAGCCAGCTTCGTGGAGCAGGATGACATCATCGGCCTCGGCGAGAGCATCGTGAAGGCGCTGTGGAAGCTGATCGACGTCGAGATCCCCACCCCTATCCAGCGCATCACCTACAACGATGCGATGGCCCGCTACGGCTCGGACAAGCCGGACCTGCGCTTCGGCCTGGAGCTGACCGAGCTCACCGAGTTCTTCAAGGACACGAACTTCGGCGTCTTCAAGGCGCCCTACGTTGGTGCCGTCGTGATGCCGGGCGGCGCCTCGCAGGCCCGCCGGGCCCTGGATGCCTGGCAGGAATGGGCCAAGCAGCGCGGCGCCAAGGGCCTCGCCTACGTGCTCTTCAAGGAAGACGGCGAGCTTGCCGGTCCGGTGGCCAAGAACCTGACCGAGACCGAACGCGCCGGCCTCGCCGACGCCGTCGGCGCCAAGCCCGGGGACTGCATCTTCTTCGCCGCCGGTGAGAAGACCCCGTCCCGTGCGCTGCTCGGCGCCGCCCGGGTCGAGATCGGCCACCGCACCGGCCTGATCAACCCGAGCGACTGGGCGTTCTGCTGGGTGGTCGACGCGCCGATGTTCGAACCGGCGGCAGCGGCCGTCGCGTCCGGCGACGTCGCCGTCGGCGGCGGCAAGTGGACGGCCGTGCACCACGCATTCACCTCGCCCAAACCGGAATTCATGGACAGCTTCGACACGGACCCGGAAACCGCGCTGGCCTACGCCTACGACATTGTCTGCAACGGCAACGAAATCGGCGGCGGCTCCATCCGTATCCACCAGGGCGACATCCAGGAGCGGGTCTTCAAGGTCATGGGCCTCTCGCACGAGGACGCCCAGGAGAAGTTCGGCTTCCTGCTCGAGGGCTTCAAGTTCGGCGCGCCCCCGCACGGCGGCATCGCGTTCGGCTGGGACCGCGTGGTCTCGCTGCTCGCCGGCGTGGACTCCATCCGCGACGTCATTGCCTTCCCGAAGTCCGGCGGCGGCTACGACCCGCTGACCCAGGCGCCCGCGCCCATCACGGCGCAGCAGCGCAAGGAGGCCGGCGTCGACTTCAAGCCGGAAGCCAAGAAGGACGAGGGCTCAAAGTAGCCTGACCCGATCAGCAGCAAAGGCTCCCCGGGCAACCGGGGGGCCTTTGCCGTTCAAACCGGTGGTCATTTCTTTTGCGGAGGTCACGAACATGGAAGCAGTGCCCGGCCTTGAGGCCCTGATGGACGCCGCGTGGCCAGCCGCCGACCGCGAGGACTGCGGCGGCTGGGAGCTTCGGGCTGCCTCGGGCGTGACGCAGCGGGCCAACTCGGTGTGGCCCCGCCAGCCGGGAGCTGACCCGAACGCGCAGCTCGCCGCGCTCCGGGACGCCCGGCTCTGGTACCGGGACCGCCGCCAGCCGCTGATCTTCCAGGTCTTCGACGACCCGCGCTCCGCGCCGCTCAACGCCCTCCTCGATACCGAAGGTTTCACCCGCCAGTCGGAAACCCTCGTCCTGGTCCGGGCCGGAGGTAGGCCGGCTCCGGGTTCGGCCCGCGGCGTCGAGCTCTCCACGGAACCCTCCGACGAGTGGCTGCAGCTGTGGTGGAGCGTCGACGGCCGCGGCGACGAGCCGGCCCTGGACGTGGCCCGCGGCATCCTGACCGGTTGTCCCTCGCTCTACGCCCTCGTGCGGGACGCCGACGGCGCCCCCGCCGCCGTCGGACGCCTTGCCCTGCCCCTCGCGGAACCTGGCAGCGCCCGGTGGGGTGGTCTCTACTGCATGGCGACCCGTCCCGACGCGCGCCGGCGGGGTTACGCCGCCAGGGTGCTGCACGCCTTGCTGGGTGAGGGAACGCGCCGGGACCTGGCCGGCTACTGGCTGCTCGTCACGGCGGCCAACACCGGAGCCCAGGAACTCTACGCCCGCGCCGGCTTCGAGGAGTCCGGCCGGTATCTGTACCGGCAGGAGCGCCCCAAGCGACACCTGACCGGCTGCTGACCGCGGATCCCTCGGGCCGTTTCGACGGTTCCCTGCGACCAAGGTGTTTCGCAGCGTCGAACGGGCACGGAACCGTCGAAACGGCCGGGTAGGGAGAGCCTGCGCCCTACGCCGGCGGGTCTGTGACCATGATCCGCACCGCACACACGTCGGCCGCGGCCTTCTTCAGCACGGCCGCCCGCGGGTCCGGGACGTCCAGGAACGGCAGCCGGACCAGCGCCGCGTAACGCTTGAGCACGGGTTCGGCGAGTACCTGCTCGGCCAGGGTGCGGTCCCCGCCCGGGGCGAGGTATTCGACGCTGTGGTCCGCGAAAATCCGGGCGGCATGCTCGGCCACGGCCTCCACCAGGGCGTCGGCCTGGTTGGCGCGGCGCCGGGCGAAACGCTGCTGGGACCAGCCGCCCGCCGCGGTGCGGGACTGCACATGCCGGGTCCCGGTTTTGGCGGCGAGCACCCGGCCCTCGGACACCACCGCCACCGAGTAGCCGCCGCGGCGCACCAGCACCAGGCCGAGCCGGCGAGGCTGAGAGGCCAGCGACGCCAGCCGGGCCACGGGATCGTTCCCGCGGCCGGGCCGTCCGCCGTCGGGCCAGGGCGGGAGCAGCAGGGCGGTGGCGCCGTCGGCCGCGAGCAGCCGCAGGCCGGCATCGTCGTGCTCCTCCCGCAACTCCCCGTGGCTGGCGCGGAACCGCTCCACCCAGCCGGGCAGCCTTCCGCCGGAGACGAACGCCACACGGGTGTCGGGGCTGGCCATGGCGCGGATCTCCGTTGTGAGGGTGCAGGGGCGGCCGCCGTGTCGGGGCGGGCAGGAACTAGAAGTAGCCTATCTATGTGGATGATCTCTTTGGCTCAGGGCAGGACAACGCGTCGGCGACCAACGACGTCGACGCCGAAGAGTCCGGAGGTGCCAGCTCCCCGAGCGGCACAACAGCCCGCTCCACTCCGCGCAGCCCGCTGGCCGTCCGGATGCGGCCGCGCAGCCTCGACGACGTTGTGGGCCAGCAACACCTCCTGGGCCAGGGATCGCCGCTGCGCCAGCTGGCGGCCGGCAGCGACGCCACCGGACCGGCCGGACCGAGCTCGCTGATCCTCTGGGGCCCGCCCGGCACCGGCAAGACCACGCTGGCACACGTCATTGCCAAGGGCCCGGGCCGGAAGTTCGTCGAGCTCTCCGCCATCACCGCCGGCGTGAAGGACGTCCGCCGGGTCATGGATGAGGCCCTCACCGCGCGGGACCTGTACAAGACCACCACCGTGCTCTTCCTCGACGAGATCCACCGCTTCAACAAGGCCCAGCAGGATGCGCTGCTGCCCGGCGTCGAAAACCGCTGGGTGGTCCTGGTCGCGGCCACCACGGAAAATCCCTCGTTCTCCGTGGTGTCGCCGCTGCTGTCCCGCTCGCTGCTGCTGACGCTTAAACCGCTGACCGACGCCGACGTCGAAGGACTCCTGCGCCGGGCCGCCACGGACGCGCGGGGCCTGAACGGCAAGGTGGAACTGGACGAGGAAGCACTCGCCCACCTGGTCCGGCTCTCCGGCGGGGACGCGCGCCGGGCGCTCACGGCGCTGGAGGCCGCCGCCGGCGTCGCCTTCGGGGACGCGGACGACACTGACGGGATCGCCGGGGCGGGCGGAGATGCACCCGTCAGGATCGAGCTCAAGCACACCGAACGTGCCCTCGACGTCGCATCGGTGCGCTACGACCGCGCCGGCGACCAGCACTACGACGTCGCCAGCGCGTTCATCAAGTCCATCCGCGGATCCGACGTCGACGCAGCGCTGCACTACCTGGCCCGGATGCTTGAGGCAGGGGAGGATCCCCGCTTCGTGGCCCGCCGGATCGTCATCTCCGCGGCCGAGGACGTCGGCATGGCCGACCCCACCGCGCTGCAGACCGCGGTGGCGGCGGCCCAGGCGGTGCAGCTGATCGGCATGCCCGAGGGGCGCATCATCCTGGCCGAGGCCGTGGTCCACCTTGCCACCGCACCGAAATCCAACGCCGCGTACATGGGCATCAACCAGGCGATCGCCGACGTCCGTGCCGGCCTCGGCAACGGCATCCCGGCGCACCTGCGCGACGCCCACTATCCCGGATCCAAGCAGCTGGGGCACGGCAAGGGCTACAAGTACGCGCACGACGCGCCGCATGCGGTGGCCACCCAGCAGTACCCGCCGGACGACCTCGTTGGCCGGAACTACTACGAACCCACCGGCAACGGCGCCGAACGCGACATCTCCACCCGGCTGGAACGGCTGCGGAAGATCATCCGGGGCAAGTGAACCTCTGGTAGGATTGATCGTTGTCTGGCAAGGCACGGACGCACAATCCACCAGTTCTCGGCAGTTCCTGCTGATTTGATGGGTTCGCCCTGTGCCCAGTAGCAAAAGGCAGCGGTTGGCCGATGCTCTCCATCGTGGAGGCCAGTAACACTGACACACCGCAGATATTGGAAGGACACAAGTGGCTAACAACACTCGTGCTCGCCGTACCGCACGCCTCTCGCGTGCACTCGGCATCGCTCTGACCCCCAAGGCCGCCAAGTACATGGAGCGCCGCCCGTACGGCCCCGGTGAGCATGGCCGTGCCCGCAAGAAGCAGGACTCCGACTACGCCGTACGTCTGCGCGAAAAGCAGCGCCTGCGCGCCCAGTACGGCATCCGCGAAGCCCAGATGACCCGTGCCTTCGAAGAAGCACGCCGCACCAAGGGCCTGACCGGTGAAAACCTGATCGAACTGCTCGAAATGCGTCTCGACGCCCTCGTGCTGCGTGCCGGCTTCGCCCGCACCATCGCCCAGGCCCGCCAGCTGGTTGTGCACCGCCACATCCTGGTTGACGGCATCCGCGTTGACCGCCCGTCTTTCCGCGTCGGTGAGGGCCAGCTGGTCCACGTCCACAGCCGCAGCGAGACCATGCCTCCGTTCCAGGTGGCAGCAGCCGGCGCGCACCGCGACGTGCTGCCGATGGTTCCGGCCTACCTGGACGTCAAGCTTGACGCCCTGCAGGCACGCCTGGTCCGTCGCCCGAAGCGCTCCGAGATCCCCGTGACCTGCGAAGAGCAGCTCGTCGTGGAATTCTACGCACGCTAGATCCAACGCGACACCTTACAAAGAAGCCCGTGGCAAGCGCCGCGGGCTTCTTTGTATGTAAGGTACTTGGGGGAGTTCTCCGCTTGCCATGCCCGGCCAGTGGAGGACCACGCAGGAATCCACGTAGTTTCAAGGAGATGAACGTCTATGTCTGGTGGCGATATTGCCGGCCTGATCGCGGCCGGAGTGTTTGCACTGCTGGTCCTGCTGCTCGCCGTACCGATCCTCAAGCTCGGTGGTGTGTTCGACGAGGTCCGCAGCACCATCCGCTCGATCAGCGACGGCGCCACCCCGCTCATGGATGAGGTCACCGCCACCGTCTCCACCACCAACCAGCAGCTGAAGAAGGTCGACGGGATCGCCTCCAACGTCTCAGACGCCTCCGCCAACATCTCGGCGCTGTCCTCGCTGGTCGCCGCGACCGTCGGCTCGCCGCTGATCAAGGTTGCCGCCTTCAGCTACGGTGTGCGGTCCGCCTTCTCAGCCCGCAAGAAGCCCGCCACCGGCCGCCGTAGCCGCTGACCAAACCGATCACGCTGACAGGATCTGACATGAACAGAATCATCTGGATGGGCATCGGCGTCGCGATCGGTGTCATCGCTTTCCGCAAGCTCACCGAGGCGCAGTCGACCCTTGGCCCCGAAGGCCTGAACCGTGCCGTCGGCCGGCTCGCCGACGGCGTGTACGACTTCGCCGACGCCGTCCGCGTCGGGATGCTCGAGCGGGAAACCGAACTCCGCACCGCCCTCGGGGTGGACGCCAGCGCAGACGGCGCCGTCACCGGCCGGGATGCGCTCCGGCGCTAGCCGGGGGAGAATGGGAAACAACGGCGCCCCGCGGGGCGCCTGCCGGAACCAGGCCGGCGCATCAAAGAATTTTCCGAAGGCTGGCAGCACGGCGCCCCGCGCCCACATGCTGGCACACACCGCTGGCAGAAACCGGTGGCAGGCAACCAGCCCGGAACCAACTACGCAGTGCATATTGAAGGGTAAGTAACCAGGTTATGAAGTCGCAGGAGATCACCAAGCGCTGGATCGACTTTTTTGTCAGCAAGGGCCACACCGCCGTGCCCTCCGCCTCCCTGGTCTCCAGCGACCCCTCCCTGCTGTTCACCGTGGCCGGCATGGTCCCCTTCATCCCCTACCTCACCGCGCGTGAGGAAGCCCCCTACTCCCGCGCCACCAGCGTGCAGAAGTGCATCCGCACCGGCGACATCGAAGAAGTCGGCAAGACCGCGCGGCACGGCACGTTCTTCCAGATGTGCGGCAACTTCTCCTTCGGCGACTACTTCAAGGAAGACGCCATCAAGTTCGCCTGGGAACTGCTCACCACGAGCGTCGACGACGGCGGCTACGGCCTGCCGCCCGAGCGCCTCTGGGTCACCGTCTACGAAGAGGACGACGAGGCCAAGGAACTCTGGCTCAAGAACACCGGCGTCCCGGCCGAGCGGATCCAGCGGATGGGCAAGGCGGACAACTACTGGTCCACCGGCCAGCCCGGCCCGGCCGGCCCCTGCTCCGAGATCTACTACGACCGCGGCCCGGCCTACGGCATCGAGGGCGGCCCGCTGGCCGACGAGACCCGGTACATCGAAATCTGGAACCTCGTCTTCATGCAGTACCAGATCGACAACGTCCGCTCCAAGGTGGACTTCGACATCACCGGCGAACTGCCGAAGAAGAACATCGACACCGGCCTCGGCATGGAACGCCTCGCAATGATCCTGCAGGGCGTCGAGAACATGTACGAGACGGATCAGGTCCGTCCGGTGATCGACAAGGCCGCCGCGCTCTCCGGCAAGGAATACACCTCCGCGGAAACCCCGGCGGACCCCCACCACACGGACGACGTCAGGATGCGCGTGGTGGCAGACCACATCCGCTCTGCCTTGATGCTGATCGCCGACGGCGTTACCCCCTCCAACGAGGGCCGCGGCTACGTGCTGCGCCGCCTGATCCGCCGGGCGGTGCGCTCGATGCGGCTCCTCGGCGTCGAAAAGGCCTGCCTGCCCGAGCTGCTGCCCGCCTCCCGCGACGCCATGAAGGGTGTCTACCCGATCGTGGAGACCGACTTCGACCGGATCAGCCGGATCGCCTACGCCGAGGAGAAGGCGTTCCTGCGCACCATCGCCTCCGGCACCGCGCGGCTCGAGGACGCCGTGAAGGAATCCAAGGCCGCCGGCCAGCCGCTCTCCGGCGCCGACGCCTTCGCGCTGCACGACACCTACGGCTTCCCGATCGACCTCACCCTTGAAATGGCCGAGGAAGCCGGGCTCAAGGTCGACGAGCCGGAGTTCCGCAAACTCATGCTGGAACAGCGTCAGCGCGCCCAGGCGGACGCCAAGGGCAAGAAGGGCGCCCACGCGGACCTCAGCGCCTTCCAGGAGCTGCTGGCCGCGGGGGAGACCGTCTTCACCGGCTACACCGAGCTTGCCGGTGAATCCAAGGTGCGCGGCATCCTGGCCGGCGGCCGGAAGGTCTCGCAGGCCTCCACCGGCGAGGAAATCGAACTGGTCCTGGCCGAGACCCCGTTCTACGCCGAAGCCGGCGGCCAGGCCGCCGACACCGGGCTGATCACCGGAGACGGCTTCGTCGTCGAGGTCCTTGACGTGCAGCGGCCCATCAAGGGCCTGAGCGTGCACAAGGCAATCGTCCGCGAGGGCGAAATCGGAGCCGACTCACTGGTCCAGGCCGCCGTGGACCGGGAACGCCGCCACGCCGCCGAGCAGGCGCACACCGGTACGCACATCGTGCACGCGGCCCTGCACCAGATCCTCGGGCCGGAGGCTACGCAGCGCGGTTCGTTCAACAAGGCCGGCTACCTCCGCTTCGACTTCGCCTGGGGTGAGGGCCTCAGCGCCGCCACCCGCTCCGAGATCGAAGAAGTGTCCAACATCGCCATCCGGAACAACTTCCAGGTGCAGACCAAGGTCATGGGCCTGGCCGAAGCGAAGGCCCTCGGCGCTATGGCGCTGTTCGGCGAGAACTACGGCAACGAGGTCCGCGTCGTGGAGATCGACGGCGCCTGGTCCCGTGAGCTTTGTGGCGGAACGCACGTGTCCAACACCTCGCTGATCGGCAGCCTGTCGCTGCTCGGCGAACAGTCCGTTGGTTCGGGAAACCGCCGCGTGGAGGCCTTCGTCGGCATGGACGCGTTCCGGCACCTCGCTGCTGAACGCGCCCTGGTCACCGAACTCACCGAGATGCTCAAGGTTCCTTCCGGCCTGCTCACCGAGCGGATCGCCAGCACCCTGAACAAGCTGAAGACGGCGGAAAAGGAACTCGAGCGGCTCCGCAAGGAACAGCTCACGGCTGCCGCAGCGCAGTTGGTCGGCACCGCCAAGGACGCCGCCGGCGTCAAGGTGATCGCCCACGATGCCGGCCTGGTCAGCGGAGCCGACGACCTTCGCGGCCTCGCCCTTGACCTCCGGACCCGGCTGGGCTCCGAGCCGGCCGCCGTCGCGGTCGCCGGTGTCAGCAACGACCGCCCGGTCATCCTGATCGCCACCAACGAGGCTGCCCGGTCCGCCGGCGTCAAGGCCGGTGCGCTGGTCCGCCTCGCCGCCGGTATCCTCGGCGGCGGCGGCGGCGGCAAGGACGACGTTGCACAGGGCGGCGGCACCGACGCTACCAAGGTCGGCGCGGCCCTCTCCGCCGTCGTGGACGCCATTACCAGGCGCTAACCCAGGACCTTGGATGACTGAATCGGCCGTGCCCGGCGCCTACCCCCAGGGCGTGAAACTCGGGGTAGACGTCGGCACCGTCAGGGTGGGCGTCGCGGTGTGCGACCGCGACGGCATCCTGGCCACGCCCCTGCGTACGCTGGCCCGCAATGCCAAGAAGAACACCGACGTCCGGATCCTCGCGGATCTTGCCGTGGAGCTCGGAGCGGTGGAAATTTTTGTGGGCCTGCCGCGCACCATGAAAGGTGAGGAGCACGCTTCCGCCCGAATGGC
Source organism: Arthrobacter sp. 10T419 (assembly GCF_056394105.1). Taxonomy (NCBI): domain Bacteria; kingdom Bacillati; phylum Actinomycetota; class Actinomycetes; order Micrococcales; family Micrococcaceae; genus Arthrobacter; species Arthrobacter sp. 10T419. The sequence goes on from NZ_JBFTHF010000002.1 coordinate 437,346, forward strand.
CACCGAATATGCAAAGCTACTGGTCAGTAAACTATTGGAGGCCGGATCCGGCGTGCCGGTGAGGTTGGTTGACGAACGGCTGAGCACCGTGTCAGCCCACCGCGACCTGCACCAAGCTGGCATGAGCAGCAGGGACCACCGTAAAGTAGTTGATCAGGTCGCGGCCGCAGGTATCCTGCAGCATGCGATCGATATGCAAAAGGCCAGGGGAACGGATGTAGGAAACCGCGTCAGCGCGGACCTCCCTCCGGGGCCACCCGGTGACGGCGCTCAGGCCGTCCCGGCAGTACACACGCATTCTGCACAACGCATTCTGCCCAAAATGGAAGGCTACAGTGAGCCCGGTCAACAATGACGACTCCTCTGGTGTTGCCAAGAGCGGCGCCGGCCGACCGCTGACGCGCAAAGAGATCAGGGCCCAGGAGAAGTTCCTGGCCACCCAGGGTCACGACGTCATCCCGCCGCAGGCCTTCGAGACGGGGCCGGAAGCTCCGGCCGTGCCGCCAGCCGACGCTTCGGCCACGGCTGATGCACCCCGTGAACCCTCCGCAGACGCCCCGGAACCCCCGGAGGCTGCGCCGACCGTGCACGAACCCGTGAACGAGAGCCCCGCAGCGCGCGTGCACGAACCCGTGAACGAGAGCCCCGCCGCGCGCGTGCACGAGGATCCCGCACACGCAGTACCCATACACGCAGAACCTGTGCGCGCGGAGCCGGTGCTTGAACAGCCCGGGCACGCCACACCCCAGCCGGAACAGCCTGTGCACGAGGACCCCGCGCAGGGGGAGCCGGTCCACGGCTACTCCGGTCACGATGAACCGCACCATGATCAACCGCAGCACGAGGAACCCGCGCTCGAGGAGCCGGTCCACGAGTACGCCGGCGGGATGTCCCGCGAGGAGACCCTGCGCCGGGCCGACGCGCTGCAGTACGGCCACGGCCTTCATGACGGGGCGGATTTCCACCAGGCCTACGCGGACCAGCCCGACGATGAGGCCCACCATGTCTACGACGACGAGCCCGGCCACGATCTGATGGCCGGCGCCGCCAGCATTCCCACCGCCAAGGGCCCCTCCAAGAAGGTCCGCCGGCGCCGCCGCTTCCTCGCCCTCGTCCTGACGTTGGCCGTGTTCGTGGTCGCAATCGTGGTCGGCGCGCAGGTCATCAAACCCCTGCTCGGCGGCGACAAGGTCGCCGACTACCCGGGCCCGGGAACCGGCTCGGTGACGATTACCGTTCCGCCGGGTGCCGGACCCCGGTCCGTGGCGGCGGAGATGGAATCCAAAAAGGTCATTGCGAACGCCGATTCCTTCGTCAAGCAGTTCGCCGCCTCGGGCGGCGCCCTGAGCCCGGGAACATTCACGATGCGCAACGAAATGAACAACTCCGATGCCGTGGCCGTCCTGTTGAACAAGGGCCAGGAAAAGGTCATGTACGTTGCCCTGAGCGCCGGTTTGAGGATCAGCGAATCGCTGCAGGCCATATCCGAGGGCACCGGAATCCCGGTGGCGGAGCTCAAGGCACTCAGCGACTCCCCGAAGCAGTTCGGTGTGCCGTCCAAGGCCAAGAACCTCGAAGGGTTCCTGTTCCCGGGCGAGTACCGCTTCCCGCTGGGTACGTCCGGGAAGGACGTACTGCAGAAACTGGTCGGCAGCACGCTGGAGGAACTCAAGTCACAGGGCGTGACCGATCCGGCCAAGCAGTACGACGCCATCACGGTCGCGAGCATCGTGCAGGCCGAAGGTGGCCAGGCGGAATACGGAGACGTCGCCGGCGCGATCTACAACCGGCTCAAGCCCAACAACACCGAGACGAACGGCTTGATCCAGTCCGACGCCACGGTGACCTACGGGCTGGGCATCCGGAGCTTCCACATCGACGAGGACCAGAAGGCCGACAAGTCGAACAAATACAACACGTACGCCAACGCCGGCCTGCCGGCGGGCCCGATCGGTTCGCCGGGCAAGCGGGCTATCGACGCGGCCGCCAAGCCGAAGAAGAACGACTACCTCTACTGGGTCACCATCAACCTGGACACCAAGGAGACGAAGTTCTCCAAGACCCTGGCCGAGCACAACGGCTACGTGGCCAAGTACAACGCCTGGTGCGAGGCCAATCCCGGACGTTGCGTGTGACGCTGCGGGCCGCCGTCCTCGGGCATCCCATCAGCCACTCAAAGTCGCCGGCCCTGCATCGCGCCGCCTACGCCAAGATCGGCGTGGAAGTGGCCTATGACGCCGTCGACGTCACCGAGGAGGCCCTCCCGGCCTTCATGGCGGGCGTACGCGGGGACGAAGGCTGGCGCGGGCTGTCGGTGACCATGCCGCTCAAGGCCGCGATGGCCGCCGAGGTGGACGAGGTCCGCGGCGTCGCCCGGCAGTTGGGCGTCATCAACACCGTGGCCTTTGAGCGGCCGGGCGCTGCCGCCGGTGCGCCGGTCCGCCTGGTGGGGTACAACACCGACGTCGCCGGGATCGTCAACGCCGTCCGCTACGCCGGCGTGGCCGCTGAGCCGTCCGCCGTCATCCTCGGCGGCGGCGGAACCGCCGCGGCCGCCATTGCCGCGCTGAAGGAGCTCGGCGCCCCGGATGCTGCCGTTTACGTCCGGGACGTCGGCCGCGCCGTCGAAGCCCGGGCAGCGGCCGCCGCCGTCGGACTTCCGCTGCAGGTGCTGCCGCTGACGGCTGCAGCGCCCGCGGTCGCAGCAGCGGACATCGTGATCTCCACCCTGCCGCCCCGCGCCGCTGACGGCCTCGCGGAGGAACTCGCCGCAGCATTGGACGCGAAGGGCGGTACAGTCGCCGGGGTGCTCCTCGACGTGGCCTACGACCCGTGGCCGAGCCGGATCGCCGCGGCCTGGGCGGACGCGGGCGGTCGGGTGGTCCCCGGCCTGGAAATGCTGCTGTACCAGGCGGTGGAGCAGGTCCGCCATTTCACCGGCCTCCAAGGACCCGTGCCGGCGGAGGTCATAGATGTGATGTGTGACGCAGTCGGGGTACCCCGACGGGTGTTCTAAGTGCCTTGCATGGCAGGATGGATTTTATGTTGCGTTGGTTGACTGCCGGAGAATCCCATGGTCCGGCCCTGGTCGGAATTATCGAAGGCGTCCCCGCAGGTGTTGAACTCACCAGCGACCGGATCGTCGAAGCGCTGGCCCGCCGGCGCCTCGGTTACGGCCGCGGCGCCCGGATGAAGTTCGAACAGGACGCGGTGACGGTCCTGGGCGGTGTGCGCCATGGCCTGACCCAGGGCGGCCCCGTCGCGATCCAGGTCGGCAACACCGAGTGGCCCAAATGGGAGCAGATCATGTCTGCGGACCCGGTGGACCCCGAGGCCCTCGCGGACCAGGCCCGCAACGCACCGCTGACCCGGCCTCGGCCGGGCCACGCCGACTTCACCGGCATGCAGAAGTACGGCTTTGACGAGGCCCGCCCGGTCCTGGAGCGCGCCAGCGCCCGGGAGACCGCCACCCGCGTGGCCCTGGGCGCCGTCGCTTCCGCGTTCCTCAATCAGCTCGGCATCGAACTCGTCTCCCACACGGTGTCCATTGCCAGCGTTTCCGTCCCGGAGGGCCGGCCGCTGCCGCTGCCGGACAACGTGCTGGCCCTCGACGCCGACCCGCTGCGCTGTTTCGACCGCGAGACCTCGGACGCCATGGTCGCGGAGGTGGACATGGCGCACAAGGAAGGCGAAACCCTCGGCGGCGTCGTCGAAGTCCTCGCCTACGGCCTGCCCCCCGGATTGGGCAGCTACGTCCACTGGGACCGGCGCCTCGACTCGCGCCTCGCTGCCGCCCTCATGGGCATCCAGGCAATCAAGGGCGTGGAGGTCGGCGATGGCTTCCTCACCGCTGCGCGTCGCGGCTCGGCTGCCCATGATGAAATCGTCAAGGACGCCGACGGCAGGATCATCCGCACGTCCAACCGGGCCGGCGGCATCGAAGGCGGCATGAGCATCGGCGACGTGCTCCGCGTCCGCGCCGCCATGAAGCCGATCGCGACGGTGCCGCGCGCGCTCAAGACTGTCGACATCAGCACCGGCGAGGCCGCCAAGGCACACCACCAGCGCTCGGACGTCTGTGCCGTCCCGGCCGCCGGCGTGGTGGCGGAGGCCATGGTGGCGCTGGTCCTCGCCGAAGCGGTCACGGAAAAGTTCGGCGGCGACTCCGTGCAGGAGACCGCCCGCAACATCAAGGGTTACCTGGACAACATTCCGGCGTCCCTGGACTCGATCGGGCACTAGTGCCGGGTCGTCACGCAGCGCGTAAGTCACTGGACCGCCCGGTCGCCCTGATCGGCCCGATGGCGGTCGGCAAGTCCGCTATCGGGCAGCAGCTCGCCCAGCAGCTCGGCGCCCGCTTCGTCGACACCGACGTCGAAGTGGTCGCCCAGCACGGCACCATCGCGGACATTTTCGCCTGCCGCGGCGAAAACGCGTTCCGCGAACTGGAAGCCCGGGCCGTCGCCAAGGCGATCGAGGAGGCCGCAGGCACCAACACCGCAGGCACCAACACCGTCATCTCCCTCGGCGGCGGGGCTGTGCTGGACTCCGGAACGCAGCAGCTGCTGGCCAGCTGCACCGTGGTCTACCTCGAATGCGATGCCGACACCGTCTCCGAGCGGATTGCCCGGAACTCCGGGCGTCCCCTCCTGGCAGGCGACGCGATGGAACGCTGGCGGACGCTGTTCGCCACCCGCCAGCCGGTCTATGAACGCCTCGCGGACCTGACCCTCGATGTCCGGAGCGGTTCCGTCCAGGAGCTCGCGCGCCGGCTTGAAGATGCGCTGGAGCAGCTCGCCGCCGCCGCAACCGCGGCAACGCGCACCCCCGCAGCCACAAGGAAAGTTGAAAAGTGAGCACCGAATCAACCGTCATCAAAGTCACCGGACACGCTCCGGCGGAGAACTACGACGTCGTCGTCGGGCGCGGATTGCTGGCTAAGCTGCCCGGGCTGCTGGGGGAGCGCGTCAAGCGCGTCCTCGTCGTCCACCCGCGCGCCCTGCGGCTCACCGGTGACGCCGTCCGCGAGGAGCTCGCCACCGCCGGCTTCACGGCGCTGACGGCCGAAATTCCGGACGCCGAAGAAGGCAAGCACATCGAGGTGGCGTCGTTCTGCTGGCAGGTGCTGGGCCAGAACGACTTCACCCGCTCGGACGCAATCGTCGCCGTCGGCGGGGGAGCGGTGACCGACCTCGCCGGCTTCGTCGCGGCGACCTGGCTGCGCGGCGTGAAGGTCATCCACATGCCCACGAGCCTGCTCGGCATGGTGGACGCCGCCGTCGGCGGCAAGACCGGCATCAATACCGCCGAGGGGAAGAACCTGGTGGGCGTCTTCCACCCGCCGGCGGGCGTCCTCGCCGACCTGGACACGCTGGACACGCTGCCGAAGAACGAGATGATCTCCGGCATGGCCGAGGTCATCAAGTGCGGCTTCATCGCCGACCCGGCCATCCTCGACCTGATTGAAAAGGACCCCGCCGCGGTCTCGGACCCGCGCTCCGAAACCGTGCGCGAACTGATCGAACGCGCCATCGCGGTCAAGGCCCGGGTCGTCTCCGAGGACCTGAAGGAAACCGGACAGCGCGAGATCCTCAACTACGGCCACACCCTGGGCCACGCGATTGAACTCGCCGAGCGCTACTCCTGGCGGCACGGCGCCGCCGTCTCGGTGGGCATGATGTTCGCCGCGGAACTGGCCCGCAGCGTCGGCCGGCTCAGCGACGCCGACGCCGACCGGCATCGGAGCATCCTGGAGAGCCTCGGTCTGCCCATCACCTACCGGCGCGACCGCTGGCAGGCGTTGCTGGACGGCATGCGGCGGGACAAGAAGTCCCGCGGCGACCTGCTGCGCTTCGTGGTGCTCGACGGCGTCGGGCGCCCGGGCATCCTGGACGTGCCGGACACCTCGCTGCTCTTCGCGGCGTACCAGGAAATCGCGTCCTGATGATCAGCGACAGCGGTGGCACGAGCGAGTGGCCCGACGGCGGGTTCCCCGGCATCCGGATCAACCCGGAAACCCTCATGCCGCAGGTGGTCAACGGGGAAGCCTGCGCCGCGGCGCTGGCGGCCTCAACGGACGCCACGGACCTGATCTTCGTGCGCCTCGTGGAAGGGCACCCGGGCGAGGCCGCCGAGCTGCTCGCCGAGGCCCGGTACAAGGACCCGGATTCGTTCCGGCTGCGGATGTTCGAGGCGGAAGTCCTGCGGGTGTCGCACCGCTTCGACCGCGCCGTAGAGCTTTACCGCCAGCTCCTCGCCGAAGCCCAGGGCACTCCTGACGAGGCCGTGGTCCGGCAGCACCTTGGCCGGTCCTACTTCGCCGCCGGCAACATCGCGGCCGCCGTCGAGTCCTTCGCCAAGGCGCTGGACCTGCGGGTGGCGGGCTCGGCTGATGCCGCGCTGATCTACTCCTCGACCGTGGCGCTGCAGCGCGCCCGGGACGTGCTGGACCTGGCCTGCTAGGGGCCGTTCCTGGCCCGTCCGGCAGCGCACCGGCAAAACCGGTAGAATGGTTTTTGGATTTTTGATAAATACGCGCTGGCGGGCCGGATCGGCATGCCTGCCTGGCATAAGCGGCTGGCGGCTAGAACCAGTCAACAAAGAAACCTGAGGATACTGTGGCAACCACTAACGACATCAAGAACGGAACCGTGCTGAAGCTTGAGGGCCAGCTTTGGAACATCATCGAGTTCCAGCACGTCAAGCCCGGCAAGGGCGGCGCTTTCGTCCGCACCAAGATGCGCAACGTGATGTCCGGCAAGGTCGTCGACAAGACCTTCAACGCCGGGCTCAAGATCGAGACCGCCACGGTTGACCGCCGCGACTACCAGTACCTGTACCAGGACGGGGCCGACTTCGTGTTCATGGACACCTCGGACTTCGACCAGCTCACCGTGTCCGCCGCTACCGTCGGCGACGCCACCAACTTCATGCTCGAGAACCAGATGGTCAACATCGCCATCCACGAGGGCAACCCGCTTTACATCGAACTGCCGCCGAGCGTCGTGCTGGAAATCACCTACACCGAGCCGGGCCTGCAGGGCGACCGCTCCTCGGCCGGCACCAAGCCCGCGACCCTCGAGACCGGCTACGAGATCCAGGTGCCGCTGTTCGTCGAGAACAACACCAAGGTCAAGGTCGACACCCGCGACGGCAGCTACCTTGGCCGGGTCAACGACTAGTGAGTGCACGCGGTAAGGCCCGTAACCGGGCCCTGGATGTTCTCTTCGAGGCGGAGCAGCGCTCCGTCTCCGCATTCGATGTGCTGCGTTCCCGTCGTGAACAGACGGATCAGATCATCAACCCCTACACCCTGGAAATCGTTGAGGGGGTCGTGTCCCACCAGGCCGCGATCGACGAATTCCTCGAAACCTATTCGCAGGGCTGGTCGCTGGAGCGGATGCCCTCGGTAGACCGCATCATCCTGCGGATCGGGACCTGGGAACTGCTCTACAACGACGACGTTCCCGACGGCGTCGCCGTGAGCGAGGCCGTGGCGCTGGCCAAGACGCTGTCCACGGACGAGTCGCCGTCGTTCATCAACGGCCTGCTGGGCCGCCTGCAGCAGCTGAAGCCGTCGCTGCTGGCCTGATGGCCGTTCCATAAAGGGCCGGTGCCCGCCCCACGGCGGACACCGGCCCTTGGCGTATCCCGGCCCGCTTTCCCTCTAGGCTTGCCCTCCGGGGGTTAGCGCAGGACGGCGTCGCGCAAGGCCAGAATCTCGCCGAGCTGGTGCTGTTCGTCAAGCTGATGCGCCGCCACGTCCCGGCCGCTGAGGATCCGCTGCCGGATGATGGCCAGCCGGGTGGCGGCCTGCAGGAAAGCCTTCATCTGCGGGGCCCGGCCGATCGTCCTGGCCCAGCGCAGGGCCGAGCGGCGCCCGGCGGGAGTCGCCAGCATGGCCACCTCCTGGCCGGTGAACCAGCCGGCCGCCGCGTACTCCTGCAGCCGTTGGCGGGTCAGCCGGCGTTCCGCCACGCGCAGCAGCACCACGATCAGGACGGCGAGCAGGAAGATCGGCACCTGGACCAGGATGTACTGCGCCAGGAAATTCTGGCCCATTGAGTTCCAGCCGCTATGCAGCAACATGGCGGGGACCAGACCCACCGGGAAGGCGAGCAGCGTCAGGCCGGAGTGCCAGCGCCGCGCCGCGAAGCCCAGGATGAGCCCGGTCGTGCCGGTGAAAATGGCATGCGCGAACGGGGACATCACGCCGCGCAGGAAGAACACGACCGCCAGGTCCGTGCCCGGAGTGCTGGACTCGGCGATGGCCCGGCCGAAGTACAGGATGTTCTCGGTGAAAGCGAAACCGCCGGCAACCGTGAACGCAAAGACGACGCCGTCGACCGGACCGTCGAATTGTTTGCGCGCGAAGAGCAGGAGCAGCAAGAGACCGAGTGACTTCGCGAATTCCTCCACCACCGGGGCCTGTACCGTGACGGCGAACGTCCGGTAGTCCAGCCCGGACGCGGGACCCGCGGCGAGCGAGAAGAACGGTTGGATCAGCATCGTCACGGCAATCGAAACGAGCGCGCCCCACGCGAACGCGAAGAACAGCAGCCGTTTCGGTTCGGGCTCCCAGCGGTCAATGTAGCGGACGGCCAGCAGGACCGAGCTGAGCGGCAGCAGCGACGCGATGAAGCCCACGACGAAGCCGCCCGGCCCGGTGTTCTCCAGCACGAACGGCAGCACCAGGAACAGGCTCACAAAGGCGAGAACCGCGCCGCCCAGCACGAGGGCCGCCATACCCGCAGAGGCCCGCGCACGGGGTGCCGCGGCGTAGGCTGCCGGCAGTACCGGATGGCGCTGCGCCGGAGCCTGCGCTGACGTCTGCGCCGGCAGCGGTGCCTGCCCGAAGCCCGGCGCCGGACGGTAGTTCTCCGGCTGGACCTGGCCCATCCAGCTTGGGTTCGCCTGCTGCGGCTGCCGGGTCGCTCCGGGCGGCTGCCGGGCGGGGGGAGGATCGAAGCTCGTCATGCCATGAGCCTAAGCCGCGCGCCGCCGGGCGGCCCAATACGGCCCGTGCCGGTGTGACGCACGCCGCCTGCTCCGGGGCCGGGAGGCGGCGGCCCGTGTGGTAATTTGAAGGAGCAAATGATCCTTTTTTAATTCCGTCCCGTGAGGCGGGGAAAGGGGAGACGAGCGTTGACTTCTGTTCCAGAAGCACCGGTTCCGGCCAAGGTCCAGCTCAGCAGGGTTGTCCTCAACCAGGCTGACATCGACCGTGCACTCACTCGTATCGCCCATGAAATTCTTGAGTCCAACAAGGGCTCCCAGGACCTGGTCCTGCTGGGCATCCCGCGGCGGGGCTATCCGCTCGCCGTCCGGCTCGCCGCCAAGATTGCCGCCGCCGATCCCAACGTGGACCCGGCCGCGATCGTGGGCCAGTTGGACGTCACCATGTTCCGCGACGACCTCTCGCACCAGCCGACCCGGCCCCCGTACCCCACCCAGTTGCCCCGCACCGGGATCGACAACAAGGTAGTGGTGCTGATCGACGACGTCCTCTACTCCGGCCGTACCATCCGCGCCGCGCTGGACGCGATCATCGACCTGGGCCGTCCCCGGATCGTCCGGCTGGCCGTCCTGATCGACCGCGGCCACCGGGAGCTGCCCATCCGCGCCGACCACGTCGGCAAGAACCTCCCCACCTCCTCCGCGGAGAAGGTCCGCGTCCGGCTGGAAGAAACCGACTCAACCGACGGCGAAGCCGTGAACGAAGTTGTTATCGAGGCCACCGCATGAAGCACCTGCTCTCCACCGAAGACCTCAGCTACGCCAACGCCATCCGCATCCTCGACACCGCCGAAGAGATGGCCGCGGTGGGGGAGCGCGAGGTCAAGAAGCTGCCGGCGCTGCGCGGCCGCACCGTGGTCAACCTTTTCTTCGAGGACTCCACCCGCACCCGCATCTCCTTCGAAGCAGCCGCCAAACGGCTCTCCGCGGACGTCATCAACTTCGCTGCGAAGGGTTCCTCCGTCTCCAAGGGCGAATCCCTCAAGGACACCGCCCAGACGCTCGCCGCCATGGGAGCCGACGCCGTCGTCATCCGGCACTGGGCCTCCGGTGCCCCGCACCGGCTGGCGGCGACCGACTGGATCGACGCCGCCGTCATCAACGCCGGCGACGGCACCCATGAGCACCCCACCCAGGCGCTGCTGGACGCCTTCACCATGCGCCGGCACTGGTCGCAGCTCGCCGGCAGCCCGTCCGCCGGCGCGGACCTGAAAGGCATGCGCGTCGCGATCGCCGGCGACGTGCTGCACTCCCGCGTGGCCCGTTCCAACGTCTGGCTGCTGCGCACCCTGGGGGCGGAAGTCACCCTCGTGGCCCCGCCCACGCTGCTGCCCATCGGCGTCGAAGAGTGGCCCTGCACGGTCAGCTACGACCTCGACGAGACCCTCGCCCGGGGCGTTGACGCGATGATGATGCTGCGCGTACAGGGCGAGCGGATGAACGCCTCGTTCTTCCCGACCACCCGCGAGTACTCACGGCGCTGGGGCTTCGACGACAACCGCCTCCGCGCCCTCGACAGCCTGGGCCTGAAGGACACGATCATCATGCACCCCGGTCCGATGAACCGCGGGCTGGAAATTTCCTCGGCCGCCGCCGACTCGCCCCGCTCCACCGTGCTGGCACAGGTGCGCAACGGCGTGTCGATCCGGATGGCCGCACTGTACCTGCTGCTCTCCGGGGACACCCGCGAACCAGCAACCTCCACCGCCGCCTATTCCAAGGAGAGCCACTGATGGCATCACAGCAACAGGACACAGGCAGCACCGGCGCCTACCTCATCCGGGGAGCCTCGATCCTCGGCGGGGCCGCTGAAGACCTGCTGATCCGCGACGGCGTCATCGCAGCCCGCGGCCTGGACCTCGACGCCGGGAACGCAACGGTCATCGATGCCGCCGGCCTCGTCGCCCTGCCCGGCATGGTGGACATCCACACCCACCTGCGCGAGCCCGGCCGCGAGGACGCCGAAACGGTCGAGACCGGCACCCGCGCCGCAGCCCTGGGCGGATACACCGCCGTGCACGCGATGGCCAACAGCACGCCGGTGGCGGACACCGCCGGTGTCGTCGAGCAGGTCCTCACCCTGGGCCGCACGGCCGGCTGGGTGGACGTCCGCCCGGTCGGTGCCGTCACCGTCGGCCTGGCCGGCGAGCAGCTCGCCGAGCTCGGCGCCATGGCCGACTCCCGCGCCCGGGTCCGGGTCTTTTCCGACGACGGCATCTGCGTCAGCGACCCCGTGCTGATGCGCCGTGCCCTCGAATACGTCAAGGCGTTCGACGGCGTCGTCGCCCAGCACGCGCAGGAGCCCCGCCTCACCGCGGGAGCGCAGATGAACGAGGGCGTCGTCTCCGCGGTCCTCGGCCTCACCGGCTGGCCCGCCGTCGCCGAGGAGAGCATCATCGCCCGCGACGTCCTGCTCGCCCAGCATGTCGGATCCCGGCTGCACGTCTGCCATGTCTCCACCGCGGGCTCGGTGGAAATCGTGCGCTGGGCCAAGTCACGCGGCATCAACGTCACTGCCGAGGTCACGCCGCACCACCTGTGGCTGACCGACGAGCTGGTCCGCAGCTACGACCCGGTCTACAAGGTCAACCCGCCGCTGCGCACCGACGAGGACGTCCAGGCCCTGCGCGCCGCCCTGGCGGACGGCACAATCGACGTCGTCGGCACCGACCACGCCCCGCACCCGAGCGAACACAAGGAATGCGAATGGGCGCAGGCCGCGATGGGCATGACCGGGCTGGAAACCGCCCTGTCGGTGGTGCAGCACACCATGATCGAGACCGGGCTGATGACGTGGGCCGACTTCGCCCGCGTGACCTCCACCACGCCTGCCGCGATCGGCCGGCTGGAGGACCAGGGCCGGCCGCTGGAGACCGGTGAACCCGCCAACGTCATACTCGTGGACCCGGCTGCGCGCTGGACCGTGGACCCTTCTAAGATGGCAACCATGGGCCGTAACTCTCCGTTTGCCGGCCGGGAACTCCCGGGCAAGGTGGTGGCCACCTTCTTCAAGGGTCATCCGACCGTCCTGGACGGGGAACTCAACACCCCGTACCGGTGGCTCCCCGACAGCACAGACGTGCCGGACACGGCGGTCCGCCCCTGATGGTCAAGGAACTCTCCCTGCTCTTCACGCTGGTCCTGATCGGCGTCGCGCTGGTCCTGATCTGGATCGGCTGGCGCAATCGGCTGCGACGCCAGGCCGACGTCGATCCGCTCCCGGCCGTTCCCGCCGAACTGGGCGGAACACTGGCAGCCGCCGAGGGCCAGTACGTCGCCTCCACCACCGCCGGCGACTGGCTGGACCGGATCGCCGTCCACCAGTTGGGCCTGCGCACCAACGCCGAACTCAGCGTCCACCCCGAAGGCGTGTTGTTCGACCGCTCCGGCGCCGCCCCCGTGTTCATCCCGGCCGCCAGCCTCACCGGCGTCCGGCAGGAAAGCGGCATGGCCGGGAAGTTCGTCGAAAAGGACGGTCTCCTGGTTCTCAGCTGGATGCTCGGCGCCAAGGAGCTGGACACCGGCTTCCGCACCCGCCGTGCCGAGGACAAGTCCCTGCTCCTGTCCACCCTCCAAGATTTGATCTCCGCAGCCCCTCAGGCAGAAGCCGATAGTGGAAAGTAACGACGTGACAGACTCCCACGCAGTGTCAGAGACAGCAGTGTCAGAAGCAGCAGTGTCAGGAACAGAAGTGTCAGCAACAGAAGTGATTGAAGAAACAGTGACAGCAAACGACTCTGCACCCGCTGCAGCAGCCTCTACCCCCGCCGTGCTCGTGCTCGAAGACGGCCGGATCTTCCGCGGCCGCAGCTATGGGGCGACCGGCACCGCGCTGGGCGAGGCGGTCTTCGCGACCGGCATGACCGGCTACCAGGAAACCATCACCGACCCGTCCTACGCCCGCCAGCTGGTGGTGCAGACCGCGCCGCACATCGGCAACACCGGTGTGAACAAGGACGACGCCGAATCCCGCCGCATCTGGGTGGCCGGCTACATCGTCCGCGACGCCGCACGCCGCGCGTCGAACTGGCGCTCGGAGCGCAGCCTCGACGAGGAACTCGTCGACCAGGGCATCGTGGGAATCCAGGGCGTCGACACCCGCGCCATCACCCGGCACCTGCGCGAACACAAGACCATGCGCGCCGGGATTTTCTCCGGCGAGGCCGCCGGCGCCACGGACAAGGAGCTGGTGGACACCGTGCTGGCCAGCGCGCCGATGGAAGGCTCCCGGCTGGCTGAGGAAGTCAGCGTCGACGAGGCGTACACCGTCGAGCCCGCCGACTGGGGCTGGGAGGGCGAGCCGCGGTTCAGCATCGCCGCGATCGACCTTGGCATCAAGCGCATGACCCCGATCCGCTTCGCCGAACGCGGCGTCCGGGTCCACGTCCTGCCGGCCACCGCCACGCTCGAAGACGTCAAAGCCGTCAACCCCGACGGCGTCTTCATGTCCAACGGCCCCGGCGACCCCGCCACCGCCGACAGCCAGGTAAACCTGCTGCGCTCCGTTCTGGACGCCAAGCTGCCCTACTTCGGCATCTGCTTCGGCAACCAGATCCTGGGCCGCGCCCTCGGCTTCGGCACCTACAAGCTCCGCTACGGCCACCGCGGCATCAACCAGCCCGTCATGGACCGCCGCACCGGCAAGGTCGAAATCACCTCGCAGAACCACGGCTTCGCCGTCGACGCCCCGCTCGAAGGCGCCACCCAGGCTCCGGAGGAGCGCTTCGGCCGCGTCGAGGTCAGCCACGTCAGCCTCAACGACGACGTCGTCGAGGGCCTGTACTGCCTCGACATTCCCGCCTTCTCGGTCCAGTACCACCCCGAGGCGGCTTCCGGCCCGCACGACGCCGCCTACCTCTTCGACCGCTTCATCGAGCTGATGGCGGACACCAAGAACGCCGACACCAAGACTGCCGACACCAAGACTGCCACCGACTCCAAGACTGAGGACAAGAAGTAATGCCCAAGAGAACTGACCTTAAGAGCGTCCTGGTCATCGGTTCCGGCCCGATCGTCATCGGCCAGGCGGCCGAATTCGACTACTCCGGCACCCAGGCACTGCGCGTCCTCAAGGAGGAAGGCCTGCGCGTCATCCTCGTCAACTCCAACCCGGCCACGATCATGACCGACCCGGAGTTCGCCGACGCCACGTACATCGAGCCGATCACGCCCGAGGTGGTCGAGAAGATCATCGCCAAGGAACGCCCGGACGCACTGCTGCCCACCCTGGGCGGCCAGACCGCACTGAACACGGCGATCGCCCTGGACAAGAACGGTGTGCTGGAGAAGTACAACGTCGAGCTGATCGGCGCCAACATCGCCGCGATCGAGCTCGGTGAGGACCGCGAGAAGTTCAAGGGCGTCGTGGAGCGCTGCGGCGCCGAGTCCGCGCGCAGCCACATCATCCACAGCATGGACGAGGCCCTCACCGCGGCCCAGGACCTGGGCTACCCGATGGTGGTCCGGCCCTCCTTCACGATGGGCGGCCTCGGCTCCGGCCTGGCCTACAACGAGCAGGACCTGCGCCGGATCGTCGGCCAGGGCCTGCAGTACAGCCCCACGTCCGAGGTGCTGCTCGAAGAGAGCATCCTCGGGTGGAAGGAATACGAACTCGAGATGATGCGGGACAAGAACGACAACGTCGTAGTGGTCTGCTCCATCGAGAACTTCGACCCGGTGGGCGTGCACACCGGCGACTCCATCACCGTCGCCCCGGCGCTGACCCTGACGGACCGGGAGTACCAGCGGCTGCGCGACATCTCGATCGCCGTCATCCGCGAAGTCGGCGTCGACACCGGAGGCTGCAACATCCAGTTCGCCGTCGAGCCGGACACCGGCCGCGTCGTGGTGATCGAGATGAACCCCCGCGTCTCCCGCTCCTCGGCCCTGGCCTCCAAGGCCACCGGCTTCGCGATCGCCAAGATCGCCACCAAGCTCTCGCTCGGCTACACCCTGGACGAGATCCCGAACGACATCACGCAGAAGACGCCGGCCTCCTTCGAGCCGACCCTCGACTACGTTGTCGTCAAGGTCCCGCGCTTCGCCTTCGAGAAGTTCCCCGCCGCGGACTCCACGCTGACCACCACCATGAAGTCGGTGGGCGAGGCCATGGCCATGGGCCGGAACTTCACCGAGGCGCTGCAGAAGGCGCTGCGGTCCCTGGAACAGAAAGGCTCCCAGCTGGACTTCAGCCCGGTCCCGGAATGGGAAGTCCCGGAACTGATCGAGAAGGCCAAGCGCCCCAGCACCGAACGCCTGCACCAGGTCCAGCGCGCGCTGCTCGGCGGGGCCACCCTGGAACAGCTGTTCGAGGCCACCAAGATCGACCCTTGGTACCTGGACCAGCTCCAGCTGCTGAACGAGATCTCGCAGGAAATCCGCCACTCCACCGCCCTGACCCAGGAGATGCTGCAGCGCGCCAAGCGGCACGGCTTCTCCGACGCGCAGATCGGGGCCCTGACGCACAACTCCGAGGACGTCGTCCGCGGCGTCCGGCAGGCCCTCGGCATCCGCCCGGTCTACAAGACCGTGGACACCTGCGCCGCGGAGTTCGCCGCGTACACGCCGTACCACTACTCGTCCTACGACGAGGAGGACGAGGTGGCGCTGCACGCCAAGCCGTCCATCATCATCCTCGGCTCCGGGCCGAACCGGATCGGCCAGGGCATCGAGTTTGACTACTCCTGCGTGCATGCCTCGATGGCGCTGCGCAAGGCCGGTTACGAGACCGTGATGGTCAACTGCAACCCGGAGACTGTCTCCACCGACTACGACGTCTCCACCCGGCTCTACTTCGAGCCGCTCACCCTCGAGGACGTCCTCGAGGTCATTGCAGCCGAAGAGCGGACCGGCGGTGTGATGGGCGTGTTCGTCCAGCTCGGCGGCCAGACCCCGCTCAAGCTCGCCCAGCAGCTCGCCGACGCCGGCGTGCCGATCCTCGGCACCTCCCCGGAGGCCATCGACCTGGCCGAGCACCGCGGCGCCTTCTCCCGGGTGCTTGATGAAGCCGGGCTGATCTCCCCGAAGAACGGCACCGCCGTCTCCTTCGAGGACGCCAAGAAGATCGCCGACGAGATCGGCTACCCGGTCCTGGTCCGCCCGTCCTACGTGCTCGGCGGCCGCGGCATGGAGATCGTCTACGACGAAGCGAACCTCTCCCGCTACATCGCCAACGCCACCGAAATCACCCCGGACCACCCGGTGCTGATTGACCGCTTCCTCGAGGACGCCGTCGAAATCGACGTCGACGCCCTCTACGACGGGAAGGACATGTACCTCGGCGGCATCATGGAACACATCGAGGAAGCTGGAATCCACTCCGGCGACTCCGCCTGCGTGCTGCCCCCGATCACCCTGGGCAACAACGTGATCGACCGGGTCCGGACCGCCACACGGGCCATCGCCGAAGGCGTCGGCGTCCGCGGCCTGATCAACATCCAGTTCGCCCTCGCCTCCGACGTGCTCTACGTGCTCGAGGCCAACCCGCGCGCCTCCCGCACCGTGCCCTTCGTCTCCAAGGCGACCGGTGTGCAGATGGCCAAGGCGGCAGCACTGATCGGCACCGGCGTCACCATCAACCAGCTCCGCACTGCCTACAAAATGCTGCCGGAATCCGGCGACGGCTCCACGCTGCCGCTGGACGCCCCGGTGGCGGTCAAGGAAGCGGTGCTGCCGTTCAGCCGCTTCCGCACCCTTGAGGGCAAGGTGGTTGACTCCCTGCTTGGCCCGGAAATGCGCTCCACCGGCGAGGTCATGGGCATCGACAAGCACTTCGACACGGCCTTCGCCAAGAGCCAGGCCGCGGCCAACAACGCGCTGCCCACCGAGGGCAAGGTCTTCGTCTCGGTCGCCAACCGGGACAAGCGCGCCGTCATCATGGCCGTCAAGCGCCTCTCCGACCTCGGCTTCGAGATCGTCTCCACCGGCGGCACCGCCGACGTGCTGCGGCGCAACGGCCTGCAGGCCACCACGGTCCGCAAGGTCGCCGAGGGCTCCAGCGCCGAGGGTGAAGGCACCATCGCGGACCTGATCATCGCCGGGGAAATCGACATGGTCTTCAACACCCCGTCCGGCGGCGAAGCCCGCGGCGACGGCTACGAAATCCGTGCCGCGGCCACTTCGATCGGCATCCCGTGCATCACCACGGTGGCCGAGTTCAACGCCGCCGTCCAGGCCATCGAGGCGATGCGGACCTACGAGTGGTCCGTTACCAGCCTGCAGGAGCACGCCGCGGCCCTGGCTGCTTCCCAGGAGCGGGTCGCGCAGGAAGCGAAAGCGCATGCCTGAGGCTGCCACAGCTGAGACGTCCGGCCGGGAGTCCTTTGGCTCCCGGCTCGGCCGGGCCATGGCGGAGCGCGGCCCGCTCTGCGTGGGCATCGACCCGCATCCGGCGCTGTTGCAGCGCTGGGGCCTGAACGACGACGTCGCAGGGCTGGAGCGCTTCTCGCTCACAGTGCTCGAGGCCGTGGCCCCGCTCGCTGCCGCCGTGAAACCGCAGGTGGCGCTGTATGAACGCCACGGCTCGGCCGGGATGGCTGTGCTGGAACGAACCCTGGCAGGGTGCGCGGAGGCGGGCGTGCTCAGCATCGCCGACGCCAAGCGCGGCGACATCGGCTCCACCATGGCTGCCTACGCCGACGCCTGGCTGCGGGACGGCTCGGCCCTGGCCGCGGACTCGGTGACGTTGAGCCCCTACCTCGGCTTCGAATCGCTCCGGCCAGCGCTTGACCTCGCGGCGGAGTCCGGGCGCGGCGTCTTCGTCCTGGCGCTGACGTCCAACCCGGAGGGCGCCTCCGTGCAGCATGTCGGTGGCGCGGACTCGGTGGCGCGGCGGATTGCCCGGGCCGCCGCCGCGGAGAACCGGCGGTACGGTGTTGAGCAGGGCGACGGGAAACTGGGCTCCGTCGGACTCGTCGTGGGCGCGACCGTTGGCTCCGCGCTGGCGGACCTTGACCTGGACCTGTCGGCGGTACGCGGCCCGATCCTGGCGCCGGGGCTGGGCGCGCAGGGGGCCACGGCCGCCGATCTGCGGAGCACCTTCGGCAGCGCTTACGGTCAGGTGCTTGGCACCTCAAGCCGGGACATCCTCGGCGCCGGGCCGCAGCCTGCAGGGCTCCGGGACGCCGCGCAGCGCACGCTCGACGAACTCCGCGCAGCCTAGGCCTTCCCGGCTCGGCGGAAAACCGCCCGCGGGGCCGGCCCCGGGTTTGCTGCGTCGGTTGGTCACAGAAGGCCGCTGTGGACGAGGCATTGCGGCCATCTGTGGCAACCGAGGCGCCTGCCGTCCCGCCAGCCTGTCCGCCAGGCCCCGCAGCCACATCTCCGGCGTGCTGGGCCCGGGCTGAACCCCACGTCCGCCGCCTGGCTCCAATGGCGTCGGCCGCAGGTTTAGCGCCGGACGCGATCCATTGCTTTCCGGCGACTTCAGACTGTAAGTTCAGGACAAGTCCGCGGTACCGGCCGGGGCGCTGTCTGCGGCCCGTCTCACGGTCACGTCTGACCAGGACGTTTGCGTGGGCCGTTTGCGTGGGCCCGGCTGACAATGCAGGGAGGACCTCAGTGAGCTTGCGACCCCTCACGCCGCAGGAGCGTGCCGACGCCCTGCACAAGGCCGCCGCGGCCAGGCTGGCCCGGGCGGCCGCGAAGGAGCGGCTGAAGTCGGGGGAACTGTCGATCGCGGAACTGCTCAGCGCGGGGGAGACGGACGATGCGATCGCCCGGATGCGGGTCGTGGAGCTGCTGGAAGCGCTGCCGGGAATCGGGCGCGTACGGGCCGCGGCGATCATGGACCGGTTCGGCATCGCAGCCTCCCGGCGGGTTCGTGGCCTGGGAATCCACCAGCGCCGGGCGCTGGTAGATTTTATAGACGAGAAATAGCTTGGCCCGCCGAGCTTCCACCACCGCCCAAAGGAATACGTGAGCAAGAAACCCGGACTGACAGTCCTCGCCGGTCCGACGGCTGTCGGCAAAGGCACCGTGTCCACCTATATTCGGGACAACTATCCCGAGGTCTGGCTTTCAGTGTCGGCAACCACCCGCCCGCCACGGCCCGGTGAGATCGATGGTGTGCATTACTACTTCAAGTCCAAGGAAGAGTTTGATGCCCTCATCGCGGCAGGGGAACTCCTGGAGTGGGCTGTGGTGCACGGACAAAATACTTACGGCACCCTCAAGAGCACTGTAGACGCGGCGATTGCTGAGGGTCGCTCGGTGCTTTTGGAGATTGACCTGCAGGGCGCACGCCAGGTGAAGCAGGCCGTCCCGGACGCGCAATTCGTCTTCCTCGCCCCGCCAAGCTGGGAAGAATTGGTGCGCCGACTGGTGGGCCGCGGCACTGAATCCGCCGAGGAACAGCAGCGACGGCTGGAAACCGGTAAAGTAGAACTAGCCGCTGAACCGGAGTTCGATCACACAGTCATCAATGATGACGTACGTCGGGCAGCGGATGAGCTTGTTTCACTCATGGGGCTAACGCCGCACCCGCACTAACCGCAGGGTCGGATTGGCCCGTTAGAATTTGGAGAATTCGTGTCCACGAACCTTGAAGGCATCATCAACCCGCCGATCGACGAGCTGCTGAAGGCTGCCGATTCGAAGTACGGACTGGTGATTTTCGGTGCCAAGCGCGCCCGGCAGATCAACGCCTACTACGCCCAGCTGCACGAGGGCCTGTTCGAGTACGTCGGCCCGCTGGTCGACACCAAGCTGAACGAAAAGTCGCTTTCCATCGCCCTGCGCGAAATCAACGAAGGCAAGCTCGTTTCCACGCCGATCGAAGCCGCCGCAGAGTAATATCTCTGCTGCCTGACGGAGGTCACGTGCGCATAGTCCTCGGAGTCGGGGGAGGGATTGCCGCCTACAAGGTGGCGTCGCTCCTCCGGCTTTTTACTGAAGCCGGCCATGACGTTACCGTCATTCCCACCGAGGCCGCCACCCGGTTCGTCGGCGTGGCCACCTGGGAGGCCCTCTCCGGGCACCCGGTGAGCAACAGCGTCTTCGACGAGGTGCACACCGTCAACCATGTCCGGCTCGGCCACGAGGCTGAGCTGATCGTGGTGGCACCGGCCACGGCGGACCTGCTGGCCCGCGCCGCCACCGGCCAGGCCAACGACCTGCTAACCAACACGCTGCTGATGGCCGGCGGGCCGGTGCTGATGGCCCCGGCCATGCACACCGAAATGTGGCGGCACCCGGCTACCCAGGCCAACGTCGAAACCCTGCGCAGCCGTGGCATCACCGTGCTCGAACCCGCCACCGGCCGGCTGACCGGGGCGGATTCCGGCCCGGGCCGGCTGCCCGAACCCGAGGCAATCTTCGCTGCCGCGCTGGCCCTGGCCGGCGCTCCGGCCGTGCCCAACACCCCCGGCCTGTCGACGTCGGACGCGGCCCTTCCAGCCGCCGCAGCCAGGCCGCTGGCCGGACTCACTGTCACCATCAGCGCCGGCGGCACCCGCGAACCCCTGGACCCGGTCCGCTTCCTCGGCAACCGTTCCTCCGGCAAACAGGGCGTGGCGCTGGCCGTCGCCGCCCGCGAGGCCGGCGCCCGCGTTCGGCTGCTGGCAGCCCACATGGACGTCCCGGCCCCCGACGGCGTCGAGGTGGTGCAGGTTGAGACCGCACTGGAACTGCGCAAGGCGGCCCTGCACGCCGCCGCCGATTCCGACGTCGTCATCATGGCCGCCGCGGTGGCGGACTTCCGCCCGGCGGATGTCTCCGGAACCAAAATCAAGAAGCGCGACGACGTCGCCGATCCCGTGATTTCGTTGGTCCGCAACCCGGACATTCTCCGGGAACTCGTCGAGGTCCGTGATGCTGCGTCCCGGAACCAGCTGATCGTGGGTTTCGCTGCCGAAACCGGCGACGCCGACGGGGACGTCCTCGAATACGCGCAGGCCAAGTTGCGCCGCAAGGCCTGCGACCTGCTGGTGGTCAACCAGGTGGGCCAGAACCAGGTCTTTGGCCAGGACAGCAACGCCGTAGTCATCCTTTCGCGGTCCGGCTCCGAACCCCAAGAGGCGTCGGGTTCCAAATCCGACGTCGCGGCTGCCGTCATTGACCGCATCAGCGCCGAGCTAAGCCGGGTTGTCCCGCCCGCATAAGCGCTGGCGTAATCAAGGTCTCCTTAGCAGGGGGACACACGCCGCCGGACGTCCGTTTCCCAACCAGTAAGGTAGTTGAGTGACTTTACCGCTGCACATCCCAGACTTCCATGGGTCCACGCCCGCCTCGCTCCGGCTCTTCACGTCCGAGTCGGTGACCGAAGGACACCCCGACAAGATCTGTGACCAGATCAGCGATGCGATCCTCGACGCCCTGCTGGCCAAGGACCCGGAGTCCCGCGTCGCCGTCGAGACCCTGGCCACCACGGGCCTCGTGCACGTGGCCGGTGAAGTCACCACGGACGCCTACGTCGAAATCCCGCAGATCGTCCGCGAGACCATCCTCGGGATCGGCTACGACTCTTCCGCGAACGGCTTCGACGGCGCCCGCTGCGGCGTGTCGGTCTCCATCGGCCAGCAGTCCAACGACATCGCCGGCGGCGTGTTCAATTCCCTCGAGGCACGCGAAGGCCGCCAGGAAGACGATTACGACCTCCAGGGCGCCGGCGACCAGGGCATCATGTTCGGCTACGCCAGCGACGAGACCCCGTCCTACATGCCGGTCCCGATCTGGCTCGCGCACCGGCTTTCCGAACGGCTCACCGAGGTCCGCAAGTCGGGCCAGCTGGGCTACCTGCGCCCCGACGGCAAGACCCAGGTCACGGTGGGCTACGACGGCGACCGTCCCGTCTCGGTCGAGACCGTCGTGATCTCCAGCCAGCACGCGGAAGGCGCCAGCCTGGACCAGCTCCGCGCCGACCTCGCCGAGCACGTCGTCGACCCGGTCATGGCGCTGTCCAACCTGGACATCTCCCGGTCCCGCAACATCCTCAACCCGGCCGGCGCCTTCGTGATCGGCGGTCCGGTGGGTGACGCCGGCCTGACCGGCCGCAAGATCATCGTCGACACCTACGGCGGCATGGCCCGGCACGGCGGCGGCGCCTTCTCCGGCAAGGATCCGTCCAAGGTGGACCGCTCCGCTGCTTACGCGATGCGCTGGGTTGCCAAGAACGTGGTGGCCGCCGGCCTCGCCAAGCGTGCGGAAATCCAGATCGCCTACGCGATCGGGCAGGCCCGCCCCGTGGGCACCTACGTGGAGACTTTCGGGACCGAAACCGTCGATCCCGCCCGGATCAGCGCCGCGATTGCCGAGATTTTCGACCTCCGCCCCCGCGCCATCATCGACGCGCTCGACCTCAAGCGTCCGATCTACGCGAAGACGGCCGCGCACGGCCACTTCGGACGCGAGGAGCCCGACTTCACCTGGGAGCGCCTGGACCGGGTCGACGAGCTGAAGGCCTTCTTCAACGCCTAGCAACCGGCCGAACCGCTGGATGGCAGAGCTCTTGAATGTCACAGCTCTTCAATGTCACAGCTCTGTGATGTGCTGTAGCCAGGCCGCCGAACGGCGGCCTGGCTACAGCTTTAATGTTGATCGTTAGCCTGATCGTCGAAGTTTCCAGGCTCTTTACTTGACCGATTCCAGCGCCGAAGGGAGGCAGGCACCATGACTCCAGATCGCCGCGCCGCCACGCCGGAGGAACCGCTTCAGCTCTCGCTGCTGCACGGCTTACCGGCCTCCGCGGCAGCCGCCGGGCCCGCCCTTGCCGCGGAACTGCCGGTGGCCCGGGTGCTGCTGGAATCCTCCCTCCCGCACCTGGACCGCCCGTTCGACTACAGCGTGCCGGCGGACCTCGACGCCGCGGCCCGGCCGGGCGTGCGGGTCAAGGTGAAATTCAGCGGCCAGGAGCTTGGCGGATACCTGCTCGAACGCACGGCGGCGTCCGACGCCGGCCACCCGCTGGTGCCGCTATTCAAGGTCGTGTCCCCGGTTCCCGTGCTCACCCCCGCCGTGTCCGAACTGGCCGGGAGGGTGGCGGCGCGCTACGCCGGAACTGTCAGCGACGTCCTGCGCGTCGCCATCCCGCCCCGGATGGCCAAAATGGAAAAAGACTACGCACCGGGAGGCCTGCTCGACCCGGCACTCTTCACCGCCGGCGACGACGCCCGGGCAGAGCCGCCTGCTGCCCCTCCGTCCGGCTGGGCGGAATATCACAACGGCCCGGCATTCCTCCAGCACCTGGGGGCGGGGGAGTCGCCGCGTGCCGTGCTGAGCGCCCTGCAGGGGTTTGGTCCGGGCGGCTGGCCCCGGATGGTTGCCGAGGCTGTTGCCGCCGTCCGCCGCTCCGGCCGGGGCGCCGTCGTCGTGGTGCCGGACTACCGCGACCTGGACCGGGTGGAGGCGGCCCTGCTGGAACAACTGCCGGCCGGCGACGTCGCCCGGCTCACGGCCGACGACGGCCAGACACCGCGGTACCGCAGCTTCCTGCGGGTCCTCAGCGGCGCCGCAGGGGTCGCCGTCGGCACCCGCTCCGCCGCCTACGCCCCGGTGCGGAACCTGGGCCTGGTGGTGTGCTGGGACGACGGCGACGACCTGCACATCGAGCAGCGTTCCCCCTACGCCCACGCCCGTGAAGTCCTGCTGCTCCGGGCCGCGCATGAAGGCGCCGCCTGCCTGCTCGCCGGGCACGCCCGCAGCACGGAGACGCAGCGGCTGGTGGAATCCGGCTGGGCCCGCCCGATCGAGGCGGGGCGCTCCGTGATGCGCCGCACCGTCCCGCGCGTCCAGAACACCGCGGACAGTTTCGAACAGGAGCGCGACCCGCTGGCGCGGATCGCGCGGTTGCCGGGCGCCGCATGGCGCGCCGCAAAGGAAGGCCTGGAACGCGGTCCCGTCCTCGTTCAGGTTGCCCGCGCAGGGTACGCGCCGTCTCTGGCCTGCGAACGCTGCCGCGAAGCCGCGCGCTGCACCGCCTGCAACGGACCGCTGGCCATCGCCGGGCCCGGCGGCAGCGCCGCGGTGCCGGTGTGCCGGTGGTGCTCCGCGGCGGCCCCGGACTGGCACTGCGTGCACTGCGACGGGGTCCGGCTCCGGCGGGGCGCCACCGGGGCACTTCGGACGGCCGAGGAACTGGGCCGGGCGTTTCCGGGCAAACCCGTCGTCACTTCCTCCGGCGACCGCGTGCTGGCCACCGTCCCGGACTCAAAGGCCCTCGTGGTCGCGACGGTCGGCGCCGAACCGGTCGCGGCGGGCGGGTATGCGGCCGCGCTGCTGCTCGACGGCGACTCGCTGCTGCGGCGCGAGAACCTCCGGGCGGGCGAGGACGCCGTGCGGCGCTGGTTCAACGCCGCGGCCCTGGTCCGTTCCGCGTCCGAGGGCGGCCTTGTGGTCATCACCGCCGAGGACACGGCGGGAGTCGGGGCACTCCTGCGTTGGGACCCCGCCGGCTACGCCGGACGCGAGCTCGCCCTGCGGCAGGAGCTGTCGCTGCCGCCAGCGGTCCGGATCGCGTCCGTCACCGGCGGCCGGACCGCCGTCGGGCACTTCACCGAGGCCGTCGAACGGGCGCTGGCCAAAAAGGGCATTGTGCTCCGGCAGGCCGGTCCGGCGCCGCTGCCGGGCGCCGGCGGATTCGTAGCCACGCCAACGGCTGCCGGTATGGAGCGGCGCGGTGGGGAGGACGTGCGGACGCTGCTGTTCATCCCGTACGCCGAAGCCACCGAGGCCACAAAGGCCATGCGTGCGGTCAAGGCCGCAGCCGCCGCCAAGCGCACCGACGATCCGGTGCAGCTGCGGCTCGACGGCGTCGACGTTCTCTAACGGTGCTTGCGCCGGCGTACGGGCGCCGCTTCGACGGTTCCCTGCGCACTCGACGTCCGCCCGCGTCGAATTGGCACGGAACCATCGAAACGGCCGAGGTTAGCGTCGCTTGCGCCGGCGCAGGGCCACGGCCTCTTCGGCGGCGGCCAGCAGGCGCTGTGCGGAGGCGTCCCAGCTGAACTCGGCCGCGCGCTGCACCGCACTGCTGGAGCGCTGCTTCCAGAGCTCGGGCTCCTCGAGCTCGCGGACCGCGGCGGCAAACGCGGACGGGGAGTCGGGGTCGACGTAGCTGACCGCGTCCCCGCCCACCTCGCGGAAGATCGGAATGTCGCTGGCGATGACCGGAGTGCCGTGTGACATCGCTTCCACGAGCGGCAAGCCGTAGCCCTCGGCCTTGGAGAGGCTGACCAAGGCCGTGGTGCGGGCCAGCAGCGCCTCGTACTCGGCATCGGTGACGCCGTTGTGGAACACGATGTTGGCGCCCGCCGGGGCCAGCGCCTCCAGCTCCGCCCTGCGTTCGGGCGTGATCCGGCTCAGCAGGTGCAAGGTTATCTCCGGCAGCTGGGCCATGCCCTTGACCATGGTTTCGACATTCTTGTAAGGCATGAAAGACCCCATGTAAAGCAGCGTCTTGTCGGCGCCGGCGCCGGGGTCCCGAGGAGTCAGCCCGGGCTGCGGGGCGTTGCCGACGATCCGGACCGGTCGCTTCGTCAGGCGGTACTTCGCCATCAGGGCCTCGGTGGTGGAGCTGATGGTCGCGACGACGTCGGCCCGGTTCAGCAGGACCCGTTGGGGCCAGAACGCCTTGTGATAGAGCCGCCAGAGGACCCGGACCGGGGCCGGGAGGAAGCCGGGAGGTGCCGGGTGCTCGTAGTAGATCAGGTCGTGCAGGGTCAGGACCAGGGCGTACTTCCGGCCCCAGCTGCCCATGGTCTGCATCGGGCACACCACCACGTCGGCCCCCAGTGGGTTGACCTTGGCCGCAACGAATAGCTCCGCGGGCGAGAGCGGGCTGTTGATCAGGGTGTAGGGGACGTCCGGGAGCAAGGCCAGCTGTCGCGTATCGCTGATCAGCATGGAGACGTCCGCGACCTTGGCGGTCGC
The DNA here is from genome assembly GCF_056394105.1 of Arthrobacter sp. 10T419. Taxonomy (NCBI): domain Bacteria; kingdom Bacillati; phylum Actinomycetota; class Actinomycetes; order Micrococcales; family Micrococcaceae; genus Arthrobacter; species Arthrobacter sp. 10T419. Next base: position 463,224 of record NZ_JBFTHF010000002.1, read on the forward strand.
GGCAATGAGGCTGGCGCCGTAACGGCTGATGCCATCGTGGTGGTCGAGCCTGGTGAAGCGGGCGTCAATAAGGATTTTCACGCGGCGTGTTCCTTCAGGAAGCGTCGGATGAAGCCCGCGGCGGGTTCCGGGGTTTCGTAGTGGATGAGGTGCCCGACGCCGGGAATGACTTCGAGGCTGGCGTTCGGCAGCAGCGGGAGCAGCTTGTGCTGGTCGGGCAGGGTGGCGATTTCGTCTCTTTCGCCCGCCACGAGCAAAACCGGAAGGGCCAGCCGTGGGGCCACCTCCGCGACGTTGCTGCTGACCGAGGCCTTGAAGGCTTCGAGCAGGCTGTCGCGGTCGGCGAAGGCGGAGAAGTACGCGCTGTGCTGGGCGTGGACGAACCTCCGCAGCGCCTTGTCCTGGGTCTTGGCCATGGTCTCGCTCATCACCCGGACGATCAGCTGGTTGCGCAACAGCGCGTTCCCGAGTCCGCGGGGGAGCCGGGCCGCCGCCTCGTAGTACAGCACCGCGGCCTTGGTCATGAGCCCTTTGGGCCCCTCCAGAGCGGGTGCGGCGATGGGGTTGATCAGGATCAGTTCGGCGACCGCGCCGGGATGGTCCGCCACGAAGTGGCTGGCGATGATCGAACCGAAGGAGTGGCCCAGCAGCACCGTGTCCTTGCCCAGCCCGAGGGCGGCCATGAAGTCGGCGATGAACCGGCCGTAGCCGCTAACGCTGTGCCCGCCGGTCCGGAACGCGGCGGAGGCGCCGAACCCCGGGAGGTCCGGCATGATGAGGCGCATTTCGGGGAGCTGGTCGACCACCCGGAGCAGGCCATGGTGATCGCCGCGGAAGCCGTGGATCACAAGGATGGTCCGGGTGTCGGCGGTCTCCCGGACCGGTTCGTAGCTCCAGTAGGCGACCCGGGTACCGTTGAGGTCCACCGCGGAGGCGCTGCTGCGCGTTTCCAGTTCGGCGCTGAGCAGGGGAGGCAGGGGGGAAGGCTCGGTGGCCACGTGTTCCATTCGTTCGGGTCCTAGTTGACGTCGTCGGGGTTCGAACCGGTGCGGAATCCCCGGTCCAGGCCGGCCAGGGCGTCCAGGTCCGTGGTGCTGAGGCTGAAACCGAAGATGTCGTGGTTCTCGCGGATCCGGGCGTAGGAGCTGGCCTTGGGGATGACGACGTTACCCAGTTCCAGGTGCCAGCGCAGGATGACCTGGGCCGCGGTCCGCCGGTGTGCCGCGGCGAGCTCCAGCACCACCGGGTCCTCCATCACCTGGCCGCGGCCCAGCGGGCTCCACGCCTCGGTGGTGATGCCCAGCGACGCGTGCAGGGATCTCAGCTCGGCTTGTTGCAGCCAGGGATGCAGTTCAATCTGGTTGACCGCGGGCACCACTTCGGCGGTCTGGAGCAGCCGCTCCAGATGTGCGGGCTGGAAGTTGGACACCCCGATGGCGCGGACCTTTCCCTCGCGGTAGAGCGATTCGAGCGCGCGGTAGCTCTCCGTGAAGAGCCCGCGCCGGGCGCACGGCCAGTGGATCAGGTAGAGGTCCACATATTCGAGGCCCAGCTTGGCGATCGAGGTGTCGAAGGCACGCAGGGTCGCGTCGTAGCCCTGGTCGTCATTCCAGAGCTTGGTAGTCACGAAAATGTCCTCCCGGGCGAGCGGGGAGTGCAGCTCGCCGGAGCCGCCGGCGGAGCCGTCGAAGGCGGACAGGGCGCCGATCGCTTTCCCGACGCCCGTCTCGTTCCCGTACATCGCCGCAGTGTCGAAATGACGGTAACCGGCCTCCAACGCCATGGTCACGAGCCCGGCGGCGTCCGCGGGGGGCACCTTGTAAAGCCCGAACCCGAGGCGGTCCATCATCACGCCGTTGTTCAAGGTCAGCCGGGGGGAGATTCTCATAGCAACGACTCTACCCATTCCGGGCACCCGGCCGCGGGTGACCGGCCCTCAGGACAGGCCCTCGGCGCTGACCAGCCGCCGGGCGCTGGCCTCATCCAGGATCAGGTCCGTGGCCAGGCCGGCAGCGAGCGCCCCGCGCAACCCGTTGATCTTGGACGCGCCGGAGACCACGCAGATCCGGCGGCGGACCTGCCGGAGCTGGGCCAGGTCCGGCCCGGTGGAGCGTTCGTTGAGGGTAATGCCGTCCGAGGAGCCGTCCGCGCGGAAGAAAACAGTGGCGACGTCGCCCACGACGTCGGACTCCGCCAGCACGCTCAGGTCGTCCTCGTCCAGGTAGCCGCCGGCGTACACGTGGCTGGGGTAGTCGGCGTCGACCGATCCCACCCCGAAAATGGCGATGCTCATCCGGGACTGCAGCTGCAGGATGCGTTGAACACTCCGTTCATTCCACATGGCCTTCTTGGTCGCGGCGTGGTCGAAGAACGCCGGCACCGGGAACTGTTCCACCCGCGCCCCGTAAGCGCTGCCGAAGCGCCGCATGATGTCCGAGGCGTAAGTGATGCCCGTGGTCTGCATGTTTCCGGCTCCATTAAGCTGCACGATGATGCTGTCATGGGTGATCTTCCGGGTCAGGTGCCGGCTCACGGCGCTCAGCGTGGAACCCCACGCCACCCCGATGATCGCGTTCGAGTCCACGAGCGGGCCGATGGTGCGCGCGGCCTGCATCGCCACGCGGTCCAGCGTTTCCGCCTCGTTGAGCGTGTCCACCACCGGCACGACGTGCACATCGACCTTGTATTCGGCGCGGATCATGCTGGCGAGCTCGGGTCCGGTGTCCAACGGGCTGCGGATCTGGATCTGCACGAGGCCCGATTCCCGGGCCGCCGACAGCAGCCGCGAGACGGTCGAGCGGGACGTTCGGAGCTCACGGGCGATGGCGTCCATCGTCAGGTCCTGGAGGTAATACAACTGGGCGGCCCGGAGGGCGTCGGACTGGCGAGTTGGCGACATTCCATTTCCAATCTGCACGTTTGTGCATAGTGCTTGACTCCATTTTCCATTAGTCCAAAGAATAGTGTTGAACGGCGACGTGCCCGGTGGGCGCGCCGCAGAGCACCGATCCCCAAGGAGCAGTTTTGGGAAACAAGGTTTCATCCGGCAATCCGGCGTCGAGCACACAGCGCACGTCCGTGCAGCAGTTGCGGAACCGGCCGCACGCGCAGGTGCTCATCATCGGCGGCGGCATCAACGGGGTCGGAACCTTCCGTGACCTTGCCCTGCAGGGCGTTGACGTTGCCCTCGTCGAACGGGGCGACTTCTGCCAGGGAGCCAGCGGCGCCTCCTCGCACATGATTCACGGCGGTATCCGGTACCTGGAAAACGGCGAGTTCCGCCTCGTCCAGGAGTCCGTGGTGGAACGCAACCGGCTCCTCCGGATCGCGCCGCACTACGTGAAGCCGCTGCAGACCACCATCCCGATCTTCAGCACCTTTTCGGGCATCCTGGCCGCGCCGTTGCGGTTCCTGACCCACAAGCAGGGGAAGCACACCGAGCGCGGTGCCTTCCTGATCAAGCTGGGCCTGAGCATGTACGACTCCTTCTCCCGCGACGGCGGCACCGTGCCGCGCCACCAGTTCCGCGGCCGCAAGCGCGCCCTGGCCGAGCTGCCCAGGCTGCACCCCGGCATCAAGTACGCCGCGACCTACTTCGACGCCTCCGTGCACAACCCGGAGCGCCTCACCCTGGACGTGCTCCAGGACGGCGAGAAGGCCGGCGAGGCGGCCGGCAACGGGGCCCGGGCCAGCAACTACCTCTCCCTGGTCTCCATGGGCGGCGCAGCCGGTTCCGGCAACGGCACGGCAACCCCCGGAGCGAAGGGCGGAACCGTCCAGCTCCGGGACGAACTGACCGGGGACGTCTTCGATTTCAGCGCCGACGTGATTGTCAACACCACCGGCGCCTGGGTGGACCTGACCAACCGCGCCATGGGCGCGGCGTCCGCCTTTATGGGCGGCACCAAGGGCTCCCACATCGTGCTGGACCACCCCGGGCTGCTTGAGGCCTGCCAGGGCCGGGAGATCTTCTTCGAACACACCGACGGCCGGATCGTGCTGATCTACCCGATGGGCGACCGCGTGCTGGTCGGCACCACCGACATCGACGCTGACATGGCCGAGGACGCCGTCTGCACCGAGGCCGAGATCGACTACTTCTTCGACCTCATCGGGCACGTCTTCCCGGACGTGGCCGTGGACCGGGAACAGATCGTCTACACCTTCTCCGGCGTCCGTCCGCTGCCCCGGCACGACGCCACGCAGCCGGGCTTCGTCAGCCGCGACTACCGGATCGAGCGCCGCGGCCCCGCCAGGGGCGCCGGGCAGCTGGCCGACGGCGGCGCCGTCGTGCTCAGCCTGGTGGGCGGCAAGTGGACCACGTTCCGAGCCCTCGCCGAACACCTCAGCAACGACGTCCTCGCCGAACTCGGCATGGAACGGAAAGTCTCGACCGCCAAACTTGCCATCGGCGGCGGGGCAGGTTTCCCCGACACCGAGGACGGCGTCCAACGCTGGATCAAGGCCCACATGGGGGCCGGCCGCGACGCGGACCGGACCGCTGGCCTGCTCACCCGCTACGGCACCCGCGCGGTGGACGTCATGGCCTACCTCGACGCCGGGACCGACCGGCTGCTGCACTCCACCCGGGAACTGAGCGTCCGGGAACTGGAGTTCATGGCGGCCAACGAGCAGATCGGACACCTGGTGGACGTGCTGATCCGCCGCACCTCACTCGCGTTCCGCGGGCTCGTGACGGGGGAGCTGCTGAACGAGGTCGCCGAGATCCTTTCCGGACCGCTGGGCTGGGACGCGGCGACGCGGACCGCCGAGATCGACCACGCCCAGGAGGTGCTCCAGCGGTTCCACGGCGTCCAGGTACACAGCCTGGTCGCCTGACAACTTGAGTGTCCGGAGGCTGGAGCCTCCGGACACAAGGGCTGCGGGATTTCTCCCAGGGGAACCCGCAGTGGCCGGCCGGCAGCGCGAAACCGCTGCCGGCCCAACGGCCCTTCAAACTCGCGAAGGGCTGACAACAGAAAATAGAGGAGTCAAAGATGTCTCTTGGAATAGTTTTCCTGTCCGAAGTATTCGGCACCGCAATGCTGACCCTGCTGGGTTGCGGCGTTGTGGCCAACGTCGCGCTCAAAGGCACGAAGGGCAACAACGGCGGGTTCCTGATGGTCACCTGGGGATGGGGCATTGCCGTCTTCGCCGGTGTCTTTGTTGCGGCCAAGTCCGGGGCGCACCTGAACCCGGCCGTCACCTTCGGCCTGTTGCTTAACGGCAAGAAGGAGTACGCCCCGGGTGTCGCGGTCGATTTCGGCTCCACCCTGACCTACTTCGGCGGGGAACTGCTGGGCGCCTTCCTGGGTGCCGTCGTGATGTGGCTGGCCCACAAGCAGCACTTTGATGTCGAACCCGAGCCCGCCAGCAAGCTGGGTGTTTTCTCCACCGGACCCGCCATCCGCTCCACCCCGTGGAACCTGATCACGGAGATCATCGGCACCTTCGTCCTCGTCTTCGTCATCCTGACCTTCGGCGGGACCCCGTCGGGACTTGGCCCGCTGGCCGTGGCCCTGCTGGTTGTCGGCATCGGTGTTTCCCTCGGCGGCCCCACCGGTTACGCCATCAACCCCGCCCGTGACCTCGGCCCGCGCATCGCCCACGCCCTGCTGCCCATCAAGGGCAAGGGTTCTTCGGACTGGAGCTACTCGTGGATCCCGGTCGTCGGGCCGCTGATCGGCGGCGGACTCGCCGGCGTCGTTGCAGCCGTGGTGCCGATCATCGCCACCGCCGCCGCCTGATTCTGCCGCAGAGGACCCTGAACCAAACCCGCTCGAATCGCATCAATTCAACCGCCAGGCCCAAAAGACAAGGACGTCAGCATGAACCAGTATGTAATCGCCATTGACCAGGGAACCACGAGCACCCGCGCCATCGTGTTCGATCACAGCGGCAACATCGTTTCCTCCGGCCAGATGGAACACGAGCAGATCTTCCCGCAGGCAGGGTGGGTGGAGCACGACCCCGCCGAGATCTGGAACAATACCCGCGAGGTCATCGCCTCCGCACTGTCCAAGGCCAACCTGACCCGCCACGACATTGCCGCCGTCGGCATCACCAACCAGCGCGAAACCGCGGTGGTCTGGGACAAGACCACCGGCAAAGCCGTGTACAACGCGATCGTCTGGCAGGATACCCGCACCCAGTCGATCGTCGACGAGCTGGCCAAGGACGGCGGCCCGGAACGCTTTAAGCAGAAGGTGGGCCTGCCGCTGGCGACCTACTTCTCCGGCACGAAGATCAAGTGGATCCTGGACAACGTCGAGGGCGCCCGGGCCAAGGCAGAAGCCGGCGACCTCGTCTTCGGCAACACCGACAGCTGGGTGCTGTGGAACCTCACCGGCGGAACCGACGGCGGCGTACACGTCACCGACGTGACCAACGCGTCCCGGACCATGTTCATGGACCTCGACACGCTGTCGTGGGACCAGGAAATCCTGGACGCCTTCGGTGTCCCGGCCTCCATGATGCCCGCCATCAAGTCGTCCTCAGAGGTGTACGGCACCGTCCACACCTCCCAGCTGCTGCGCGAAGTTCCGGTCGCCGGCATCCTCGGCGACCAGCAGGCGGCAACCTTCGGCCAGGCCGCGTTCGACGCCGGCGAGGCAAAGAACACCTACGGCACGGGCTGCTTCCTCATCTTCAACACCGGCGAGGAAATCGTCCACTCCAAGAACGGGCTGCTGACCACGGTCGGCTACAAGCTTGGCGACGCCAAGCCGCACTACGCCCTGGAGGGTTCGATCGCTGTCACCGGTTCGCTGATCCAGTGGCTGCGCGACAACCTGGGCATGATCAGCAGCGCCCCGGAAGTCGAGACCCTGGCCGCTTCGGTGGAGGACAACGGCGGCGTGTACATCGTTCCGGCCTTCTCCGGCCTGTTCGCACCGTACTGGCGCTCCGACGCCCGCGGCGCGATCGTCGGCCTGACCCGGTTCGTGAACAAGAACCACATCGCCCGCGCAGCGCTGGAGGCCACCGCGTTCCAGACCCGCGAGGTGCTCGACGCCGTCAACGCCGACTCGGGGGTTCCGCTCACGGAACTCAAGGTCGACGGCGGCATGGTCGCCAACGACGCGCTGATGCAGTTCCAGGCCGACATCCTGGGCGTGCCGGTGATCCGGCCGAAGGTCGTCGAGACCACCTCGCTCGGCGCCGCCTACGCGGCCGGCCTCGCCGTCGGCTTCTGGAAGGATCTGGGCGAGTGCTCGGCCAACTGGTCCGAGGACAAGCGCTGGGAACCGAAGATGGACCAGGCGGAGCGCGAGCGCCAGATGCGTCTCTGGAAGAAGGCCGTCACCAAGTCCATGGACTGGGTCGACGAGGACGTGAAGTAGGCCGACGAGCCGATGCCTTCACTGTTGAGGGGGCCCCGCCCGCTTCGCGGACGCCCGAAGCCGCTCCCGGGCCCCCTCAACAGTTCGGCATTTCCGGGCTGGCCGATTCAGCCGCTCGCGGCGACTTACGTAGCGCTGGCAAGCCGTGCGCTAAAGTAGTCATATGCGTGCGATCCTCCTGCTTAGTTAGCCGCCCGGCATCCCGGCGAAAACCCGGATTGCCGAGCGGCAGCCCCTCCGTGTCGAGGGGCTTTTGTGTGTCCGGGATATGTACCGGCCCGCAGCAGGGGACCAAGGGATCAGGCGGGACAGTCCTGATCCGACAAGATCGAAAGAACAGAAGAGGCCAGCAGTGAGCGTTCAGCCGGAGACAGAGACCGGAACAGCAGCAGCCGTCGCGAGTGAAGGCCCCGAAGAGGGCGCCTACAGCTTCGCCGCCATGGAGGCCAAGTGGCCGCAGGTCTGGGAGGACCTCAAGGTCTTCACGCCCCTGGATGACGGCTCGAAGGAACGCCGCTACGTGCTGGACATGTTCCCGTACCCGTCCGGTGACCTGCACATGGGCCACGCCGAAGCGTTCGCGATGGGCGACGTCGTCGCCCGCTACCTGCGCCAGCAGGGCTACGACGTGCTGCACCCGATCGGCTGGGACTCCTTCGGACTGCCGGCGGAGAACGCCGCCATCAAGCGGAACGCGCACCCCAGCGAGTGGACGTACGCCAACATCGACACCCAGGCGGCGTCATTCAAGCGTTACGCCATCTCCGCTGACTGGTCCCGCCGGCTGCACACCTCGGATCCGGGGTACTACCGCTGGACCCAGTGGCTGTTCAAGCGCTTTTACGAGCGCGGGCTGGCCTACCGCAAGAACTCTCCGGTTAACTGGTGCCCCAAGGACCAGACCGTGCTGGCCAACGAGCAGGTCGTCAACGGCGCCTGCGAACGGTGCGGCACCGCTGTGACGAAGAAGTCCCTGAACCAGTGGTACTTCAAGATCACCGACTACGCCGACCGGCTGCTCGATGACATGGACGAACTGCGCGGGCACTGGCCCGAGCGGGTCCTGGCCATGCAGAAGAACTGGATTGGCCGTTCCGAGGGCGCGCACGTCAACTTCGTCGTCGAGGCCGACGGCGGCAAGCCCGCCAAGGACGTCACGGTCTTCACCACCCGCCCGGACACCCTGTACGGCGCGACCTTCTTCGTGGTCGCCGCCGACGCCCCGCTGGCCGCCGAACTGGTCACCGAGGAACACGCCGCGGCCCTGGACGCCTACCGGGAACAGGTCAAGGCGCTGTCGGAGATTGAGCGCCAGTCCACCGAACGGGAAAAGACCGGCGTCTTCACTGGCCGCTACGCCATTAACCCGCTGAACGGGGAGAAGCTGCCCGTCTGGGCGGCCGACTACGTGCTGGCCGACTACGGCACCGGCGCCATCATGGCCGTCCCGGCCCACGACCAGCGCGACCTGGACTTCGCCAAGACCTTCGACCTGCCCGTCCGGGCGGTCCTGGACACCGGCGAGGAAGACCCCGCCGTGTCCGGCACGGCGACGACCGGCGAGGGCACCTTGATCAACTCCGGCGCCCTGGACGGGCTGCCCAAGGCCGAGGCCATCCCGGCCGCCATCGCGATCCTGGAGCAGCTGGGCACCGGGGAGAAGTTCGTGAACTTCCGCCTGCGTGACTGGCTGCTGAGCCGCCAGCGGTTCTGGGGCACCCCGATTCCGATCATCCACTGCCCGGCCTGCGGCGAGGTCCCGGTCCCGGACGACCAGCTGCCGGTGACCCTGCCGGAGGACCTGCGCGGCGAGGATCTGTCGCCAAAGGGCACCTCCCCGCTGGCCGCCGCCGAAGCCTGGGTCAACGTCGAGTGCCCCAGCTGCCACGGCCCGGCCAAGCGCGACACGGACACCATGGACACCTTCGTGGACTCCTCCTGGTACTTCCTGCGCTTCGTCTCGCCCGACTACACCGAGGGCCCGTTCGATCCCGCCAAGATCAACGACTGGATGCCCGTGGGCCAGTACGTCGGCGGGGTGGAGCACGCCATCCTGCACCTGCTGTACGCCCGCTTCTTCACCAAGGTCATCCACGACCTGGGCCTGATCGAGGCCGACGAACCGTTCAAGGCGCTGCTGAACCAGGGCCAGGTGCTCAACGGCGGCAAGGCCATGAGCAAGTCCCTCGGCAACGGCGTGGACCTGGGCGAGCAGCTGGACAAGTTCGGCGTCGACGCCGTGCGGCTCACCATGATCTTCGCCTCCCCGCCGGAGGACGACGTCGACTGGGCGGATGTCTCGCCGTCGGGCTCCGCTAAGTTCCTGGCCCGCGCCTGGCGGCTCGGCCAGGACGTCAGCAGCGAGCCCGGCGTCGACTTCGCCGCCGGGGACCGCGCCCTGCGCACCGTCACCCACCGCACCATCGCCGACGCGCAGGCGCTGCTGGACCACAACAAGTTCAACGTGGTGGTGGCCAAGCTGATGGAACTGGTCAACGCGACCCGTAAGACCATTGATGCCGGCGCCGGCGGCGCGGACCCGGCCGTCCGCGAGGCCGTGGAGGCTGTAGCCGTGATCCTGAGCCTCTTCGCGCCCTACACCGCCGAGGACCTGTGGAACGTACTGGGACACCCGGCATCGGTAGCCAACGCCGGCTGGCCCACGCACGACGAGACGCTGCTGGTGCAGGATACGGTGACCGCCGTCGTCCAGGTCCAGGGCAAGGTGCGGGACCGCCTCGAGGTTTCCCCGGGCATCTCCGAGGACGAACTGCGCGAACTGGCGCTGGCCTCGGAAAACGTCCAGCGCGCGCTGGACGGCAGGGGGATCCGCACGGTCATTGTGCGGGCGCCTAAACTGGTCAACATCGTCCCGGCCTAGCCGGGCAAGGCCGTTCGTGAACCGGCCGCCGGCAGAAGCCGGCGGCCGGAACTCTTTTCAGGAGGTGCTTCGTGCCGGACCGTGAGCCCCCGGGCTGGCCGTGGCTGCGCGAGCGCCTCGTCAGGCTCCGCCAGGCTGCCCGCCCCGGGGCGGTGCCCGAACCAGTGCGCGCCATGGCGGCGCGGACTGCGGTGGTCACTGACTCCGCCGCCGCGCTGCCGGCAGAATGGGTGCGGGACTTCACCGCCGACGGCCGCCTGACCGTGGTACCGATGCCGGTCATGGTGGGCGCCGAGATCTACGGCGAGGGCGAGGACGACATCGCCGAGACCATCGCGGTGGCACTGGCCAGCGGCTTGCCGGTCCGGACCTCCAGGCCCTCACCCGGCCAGTTCGAACAGGCCTACCTCGCGGCGGCGGCACGCGGCTTCGAATCCGTAGTCTCGCTGCACATTTCGGGGGAGCTCTCCGGCACCGCCGACTCCGCCAGGCTCGCAGCCGCGAAAGTGGGAATCCCGGTGGTGGTCGTGGATTCGCGCACGGTCGGGATGGCGCAGGGCATGGGCGTGCAAAGCGCCGTCGTCGCGGCTGCTGACGGCCGGGGCGCGGACGAGGTCAGGGCCTTCGCCGAAGAACGGCTGGCCCGGACCAAGGTCTACTTCTATGTGCCGAGCCTGGAGCAGCTGCGCCGCGGTGGCCGGATCGGCGCAGCCGCCTCCCTCTGGGGCACCATGTTTTCGATCAAACCGATCCTGGCGGTCGACGGCGGCAAGGTCGTCCCGCTGGAAAAGGTCCGTTCTGCGCCCCGCGCCATCGGCCGGCTGGAGGAAATCGCCGCCGCTGATGCGCTGTCCCGCCCCAGCGGTGAGGCCAGGATCGCCGTGCACCACTTCGGCAACCGCGCCGAGGCCGAGCAGCTGGCATCGCGGCTGGCACAGCGGTTGCCTGACTGCCCGCCCGCCCAGATCAGTTCGCTGCCGGCCGTGCTGGCGGCCCATGCCGGACTGGGCGTGCTGGCCGTCATTGTGGGGGAGAGCAGCACCCCGCTTCCCGGGAGCGGCCCCACACCGGGGTCTGGCTCCACACCGGGGGCTGCCGGGGCGCTTTCCACATAGCCGTTGCCGCGCCTGTCGGCAGGTCCGGTCCCATCCCTAGGCTGGCTTCATGTCGCGCCGATACCCGGGGGCCGGAGCCCGCAGCGGACCCCACTCAGGAACCGGCGTGGCACGGCACCGCTGGGCCGCCAGCCTCGGCCCTGCGCCGGAGGAGGGGCTGCTCGGCGATGTGCCGGCCCCGGGAGCCCCGGCTGACGGAGCCCCGGACCCGGCGGCGGCGGACCGGGCCTCTCCTGACGGGGCCGATGCTGCGGAGTCCCCAGTGCCCGCGGTGTTCAGGTGGCGCAGCGGTCGGAGTGCCGCAGCCATGCTCGCCGTGATCTCTGTGCTGCTGGCCGGCTGGTTCTGGTGGCAGGCAGCCGACGGAGCGCCACGGGTCCAGTCGCTGGGCGAGCCACCCGGTTCGGAAGCGGCGGACGGGTCCGGACCGGCCGTAGCCGATGACGGCGGTCCCGGCGGGGCGCCGTCGAGGGCGGACCCGGCTGCCGCGGAGATGCCCGGCGCGACGGCGGCCGGCACCATTGTCGTCCACGTTGCCGGTGCCGTGGCGAAGGCCGGGGTGGTGGTGCTGCCGCGCGGAAGCCGGATCCACGAGGCGATCAAAGCCGCGGGCGGAAACACCCGCGCAGCCGACCTTGACCGGCTCAACCTGGCCGCCGTTCTCGAAGACGGTCAGAAAGTCCTCGTCCCGGAGCGCGGCAGCCCGGACCCGGTTGAACTTCCCGGCCCCTCTCCCGGTCCCGACGGCACCGGGACCTCCGGCGGCGCCGGAGCGCCAGCGGGGAAAATCAACCTGAACACCGCCGGCGTCGAAGAGTTGGCGACGCTGCCGCGCGTCGGTCCGGTCTTGGCCCAGCGCATCGTCGACTGGCGCAAGCAGCACGGCAGTTTCGGCAGCGTCGAAGAACTCGACGCTGTGGAGGGTGTTGGTCCCAAGCTGCTCGAAGCCCTGTTGCCGCTGGTGCGGGTCTGACGTGGCCGGGGAACAGCGGCCCCGTTGGCAGGCTTTCCGCGCCGCCGCCGCCGATGCCGCCGATGCCGCCGATGCCATGGCCTGCAGCCGGGATCCGCTGGATCCTGCAACGACGCAAAAGAGACAGGCACCGGGCGTGCCCGCGGCGCCGGACAGCTCGTTCCGCGCAGGGGGAGCCGCGCGGATCGCCTTGGCCGGCCTGGGGCGCCATGTCCTTGAGGCACTGCGCAGACGCCGGGCCGGGGTCATGCCCGTGCCGCACGGCGTGCCGGGACGACGACGCCGGATCGACCTCCGCCTGGTGCCCGCCGCGCTGCTGGTTTGGGGCATTGCTCTGGCTGGCGGATGGCTGGAACCAGCCCCGCTTGCCGGGCTCTGCGCCGGGTTGGCGGCCGCCGCGGCTGCCCTGTTGCTGGGTCCCGGTGCGCATCGCCGGAGACCTGGACCCCGAAGCTTCCGGGCCACCTTGGCGGTAGCTTCGCTTCTCTCGTGCGCCGCCGGGGCGCATTCGGCGGTGGCATCGGCGCAGCGGAACGACGGTGCTGTCGCAGAGGCCGTCGCCGCCGGCGCGTCGGTGGTGGCCGAGATCGAAGTTGCCGGCATGCCAAGGCGGCTTTCCGCCCCGGGCCGCTCCGGTTTGTCAGACCGGTGGGCCGTGCCAGTGACCCTGCTCGTCCTGGTCTTCGACGGCCGACGCGTGGAAGCCTCCGTGAAGCTGCTTGCCCTCGGCGGGGAGGAGTGGGGACACTCAGCTCCGGGGCAGCGTTTCCGGGCCACAGGCAAGCTCAGGCAGGCCGGAGCAGGTGAGGCCGAAGCCGGCATCCTCTCTGCCTCCTCTGCGCCGCACCGTGTGCGGACCGCCTCCAGCTGGGTGCACCTCCCGGCAGGCCTGCGGCGCGGTTTCAGCGTCGCCGCCGCGGGGCTGCCTGGCGACGCGCGCGGACTCCTGCCAGGGATGGTGACCGGCGACACCGGTGAGCTGGACCCCGAACTCGCTGCGGCCATGAAAACCGTCGGAATGACCCACCTGACCGCGGTGAGCGGAGCCAACTGCAGCCTGGTCCTCGGGGTCCTGCTGCTGACGGCCCGTAGCCTGCGGCTTCCGCGCCCGGCGGCTTCCGGAATCGCCGTGGCCGGGCTGGGGCTGTTTGTGCTGATGGTCGGGCCCGATGCCAGCGTGCTCCGGGCCGCCCTGATGGGGTCGATCGGGCTGTGGGCGCTAGGGTTTGGCCGTGCCGCCCGCGGCCTCAGCCTGCTGTGCGTGGCCGCGGCCGGCTTGCTGCTGGCGAATCCGGCCCTGGCTACCGACTTCGGCTTTGTGCTCTCCGTTTTGGCCACGCTTGGCATCGTCTTGGTGGGCAGGCCCCTCATGGGCTGGCTGGCCACCGTCGTGCCCCACTGGTTGGCTGCCGGACTCGCTGTTCCGTTGTCCGCCCAGTTGTTCTGCAGCCCGGTGATCGTGCTGCTCCAGCCGCAGTTCTCCAGCTACGCGCTGCCCGCGAATCTGGCAGCTGCCGTGCTGGTGCCGCCGGTTACGGTCTTCGGCACGGCAGCAGTGCCAATCGTGCCCCTCGCCCCCGCGTTGTCGGCTATGCTCATCGCCGTTGCCGGCACCTTCGCAGCGGGTGTGGCCGGCATCGCCCGCTGCTTCGCGGCGCTTCCGGGGACCGCGTTGCCCTGGCCGGAGGGCGCCCTCGGCTCGTCCACGATGGCGGCGCTCTCGGGGCTGACACTGACGGGCTTCTGGCTCGCCACCCACCCTGCCGCTGCGGTACGCCTGGTCCTGAAAATACATGACCGGACCACGCTGTGCCTCACGCGGACTCTGCGCCGTCATGAGCGGCCGCCGGGCACCGTCCGCGCCCTGCCGGGGTCCGTCGGCCGCGGCTTGGTGGACCGCCCACGCCGTGGCAGGCTTAGAGTCTGCAAACCAACTTCCCGGAGGAACCACGAGTGGCTGCTGCCCAGACCCAACGCACCAGGACCACGGCGACGAAGACCGCCACCTGGCGCGATGTGACGCCCGCGGCGGTGGTGCTGGTCGGCGGACCGGAGGACTACCTGGGTTCCCGGGCCATGGACCGGATCCGCTCCCAGGTCCGTGCCGCGGCCCCCGACGTCGAGGTCACCCGCCTCAACGCCGGCAGCTACGAACCGGGCACGCTGGCCATGAACGTCAGCCCGTCCCTTTTCGGCGAGCAGAAGCTGATCGAGGTGGAGGGCCTGGAAGCGATGAATGACGCCTTCCTCGCCGACGCCCTGAAGTACCTGGCCCAGCCCGAACCCGACGCCGTCCTGGTGCTCCGTCACGGCGGGGGAGTGCGCGGCAAGAAGCTCCTGGACGCGATCAAGGCGGGCGGTTGGCCCGTGGTCGACTGCCAACCGTTGAAGAAGGACGCGGACAAGGTGGCTTTTGTCACCACAGAGTTCAAGGCTGCCTCCCGGCGGATCGAGCCGGACGCCGTGCACGCCCTGGTCAACGCGGTCGGGGCCAACCTGGCCGAACTCGCGGCCGCCTGCAGCCAGCTGATCGCCGACGCCACCACCGGCGTGGATTCGGACATGGTTGACCGCTACTACGGCGGCAGGGTGGAGGCCACGGCATTCAAGGTCGCGGATGCCGCCATGGCCGGGAATGCGCCGCTGGCCCTCTCCACGCTCCGCCACGCACTGGATACCGGTGCCGACCCGGTGCCGATCGTCGCTGCGCTGGCCTCCAAGCTGCGGTCCCTGGCCAAGGTGGCCGGGGCACAGGGGTCTTCCGCCCAGATCGCCAAGCAGCTGGGCATGCAGCCGTGGCTCGTGGAGCAGGCGCAGCGCGATGTGCGGCGCTGGACTCCGGAAGGCCTGGTTAGGTCCATCCAGGTCACGGCCGAAGCCGACGCGCAGGTCAAGGGACTCTCCCGCGACCCGGTCTACGCCGTAGAACATGCCGTCACGGTGATTGCGGGCGCGGTCCGCCGCTGACGACCACGGCCCGCGCACGGCCGGTGCCCGACCGCACGTCCCGGGCCGCGGCTTGCCCGGGTCGCGTTCGCGGCTTGCCCGGGTCACGTTGCCGTGTCCGGTCCGGCGCTTTAACTGGCTGTGGCCGGCACCCTGGGGTGCCGGCCACAATCATCAGTTCAGTTGAACTGGAAAACCTTAGAGTGCGTTGACCTTCTTGGAGATCGCGGACTTGCGGTTTGCAGCGTTGTTCTTGTGAAGAACACCCTTGCTGACAGCCTTGTCGAGCTTCCGGCTGGCAGTAACCAGTGCAGCAGCAGCGGCATCCTTGTCGGTGGACTCAACGGCGGTGTTGACGGCGCGGATGGCCGTCTTCAGCTCGGACTTGACTGCGTTGTTGCGCAGGCGAGCCTTTTCGTTGGTCAGGATGCGCTTCTTCTGGGACTTGATATTAGCCACGTGTGAACTCTCTTTTTCAATGCGGAAAATGGTCTAGAGGGCTTTCAGATTGGCCATTGACTGAGCGGCGTGGGGATACCTATGGCGACCAACCATCTGTGGCCGTCGACCTGCACGGACACACAGCTGTCAATAATAGCAGAGACGCGAACCCGGTGGCGATTCCCGGTGCGACCCGCGGGTCGGAGTTCCCCGCGCGGCGTCGCCGAAGAACCCGGACTTCAGGACCAGCCGTGCCGCCTGCGCAGCGCCGAGGAAATGTCCCGGAACCGTCCGGCGTCCAGGATGGCGCCCTCGCGGCGCACGTCCTGGGGGTTGATTTGCAGGATGCGGTCCAGCCTGGCTTCGCTCGGGCGCGACTGCCGGTCCCAGGGCCCGGTGCCGATGTCGACGTAGTCGTCCGAGCGGCGCGCGTCGCCGTCGTGGTCCTTGCTGGTGAGCATCAGGCCAAGCAGGAAGCGGCCCTTGCTTCCCACGAGCAGCACCGGCCGGTCCTTGCCCCGGGAGTGGTCCTCTTCGAACGGGACCCAGGTCCAGACGATCTCACCGGGCTCGGCCCGGCCGTTCGCGGCGGGGCTGTACTGCACTTTGGCTTTGCCCTGGAAGTCGCCCGGGTAGGTCCCGGTCAGTCCGCCGGATGCGCGGGGCGGCTGCCGGGCGGGAGCCTTGCCGGCAGGACGGCGTGTCGCGGGAGGAGCGCCGCCGCCGAGCCGGTCGAGGAAGCGCAGAGCGCCGCGGACGGCGTTGCCGAGGGAGCGAAGATTCAAGGCCATGGGGAAACCCTACCGGCCGCCGTGCACCGGCGTACGTTGACGGAGCGGCGACGACGGGCAGTGAGCGCCGGCGCTAATGCAGTGCCACGGTCCGGGACGTGGGAGACTATAGGAACGAGAAATGCGGCGTGCCGCAGCAGGTGGAACAAGCAACGTAGAACACCGGCTGCGCCCGCCCGTAGAACAGCCCAGCTGTGCAGCCCGCCAGTACAGCCCCCAAGTATTGCCAACAGTAAGGACCCTGCGTGTCTCCCATGGCCCGCACCGCCCCGGTGCCTGCCGCAACAGATCCGGCCCTCATCCGGAACTTCTGCATCATTGCGCATATTGACCACGGCAAGTCCACGCTGGCCGACCGGATGCTCCAGTACACCGGAGTCGTCCAGTCCCGCGACATGAAGGCCCAGTACCTGGACCGGATGGACATCGAGCGCGAACGCGGCATCACCATTAAGTCCCAGGCCGTCCGGATGCCCTGGGAGCTGGACGGCACCAGCTACGCGCTGAACATGATCGACACTCCCGGCCACGTCGACTTCACCTATGAAGTCTCCCGGTCACTCGCCGCCTGCGAGGGCGCCGTGCTGCTCGTGGACGCCGCCCAGGGCATTGAGGCGCAGACCCTCGCCAACCTCTACCTGGCGATGGAGAACAACCTCACGATCATCCCGGTCCTGAACAAGATCGACCTGCCCGCGGCGCAGCCGGAGAAGTACGCCGAGGAGCTGGCCAACCTGATCGGCGGCGACCCGGACGAGGTGCTGCGCGTCTCCGGCAAGACCGGCGCCGGCGTCGAAGTCCTGCTGGACAAGATCGTCCGCGATCTCCCCGCCCCGGTGGGCGACCCGAACGCCCCCGCCCGGGCAATGATCTTCGACTCCGTCTACGACACCTACCGCGGCGTCGTCACGTACGTCCGCGTGGTGGACGGCATGCTGCACCCGCGTGAGCGCATCCAGATGATGTCCACCCGCGCCACCCACGAACTGCTCGAAATCGGCGTGAGCTCCCCGGAGCCCACCCCGTCCAAGGGCCTGGGCGTCGGCGAGGTCGGCTACCTGATCACCGGCGTGAAGGACGTCCGCCAGTCCAAGGTCGGCGACACCGTGACCAACCTGGCTAAGCCCGCCACCGACTCCCTGCCCGGCTACGCCGACGCCAAGCCGATGGTGTTCTCCGGCCTCTATCCGCTGGACGGCACCGACTACCCGGTGCTCCGTGACGCGCTGGAGAAGCTGATGCTCAACGACGCCGCCCTGGTCTACGAGCCGGAGACGTCCGCCGCGCTGGGCTTCGGCTTCCGCGTCGGCTTCCTGGGCCTGCTGCACCTGGAAATCACCCGCGAGCGGCTCGAACGGGAGTACAAGCTGGACCTGATCTCCACCGCCCCGAACGTGGAGTACGAGGTGACGCTGGAGGACAAGAAGGTCGTCCACGTGACCAACCCCAGCGAATACCCCACCGGTAAGGTCTCCGAGGTCCGCGAGCCGATGGTCTCCGCCACGATTCTGGCGCCCAACGAGTTCGTCGGCGCCATTATGGAGCTGTGCCAGAGCCGCCGCGGCGTCATGGGCGGCATGGACTACCTCTCCGAGGACCGGGTGGAGATCCGCTACCGCCTGCCGCTGGCCGAAATCGTCTTCGACTTCTTCGACATCCTGAAGTCCAAGACCCGCGGCTACGGCTCGCTGGACTGGAAGGCCGACGGCGACCAGGTCGCCGATCTGGTCAAGGTGGACATCATGCTCCAGGGCGAACAGGTCGACGCCTTCAGCGCCATCACCCACCGCGACAAGGCCTATGCCTACGGTGTAATGATGACCGGCAAGCTGCGCGAACTCATCCCGCGGCAGCAGTTCGAGGTGCCGATCCAGGCTGCCATCGGCTCCCGGATCATCGCCCGCGAAAGCATCCGGGCCATCCGCAAGGACGTCCTGGCCAAGTGCTACGGCGGCGACATCACCCGAAAGCGCAAGCTGCTGGAGAAGCAGAAGGAAGGCAAGAAGCGCATGAAGATGGTGGGCCGCGTCGAGGTCCCGCAGGAGGCCTTCATCGCCGCACTCACCACGGACGAGTCCAAGGACAAGGCCAAGAAGTAGCCATGCCAAGTGCGCTTCCCCTCGGTGACCCCGCGCCGTCGGACGGGCTGCTGCCCGGCCAGGCGCTGGAGGGCGCCGCGGACCGGGCCTTCGGGCTCTACGTCCACATTCCGTTCTGCGCCGTGCGCTGCGGCTACTGCGACTTCAACACGTACACCGCCACGGAACTCGGCGGCGGCGCCTCGCAGGACGCCTACGCGGACACCGCCGTCGCGGAAGTGGACTTCGCCGGGCGGGCATTGAAAGCCTCCGGCCTCCCGGAGCGCCGGCTCAGCACGGTGTTCTTCGGCGGCGGCACCCCCACGCTGCTCCCGGCCGGGGACCTGGCCCGCATCCTGGCCGCCGCGATCGACACCTGGGGCCTCGAGCCCGGCGCCGAGGTCACCACGGAAGCCAACCCGGATTCGGTCACGCCCGAATCCCTGCAATTGCTCGCCGACGCCGGCTTCACCCGGGTCTCCTTCGGCATGCAGTCCGCGGTGCCCCACGTGCTCAAGGTCCTCGACCGCACCCACACGCCCAGCCGTGTGCCGCAGGTGGTCCAGTGGGCGCGTGAGGCGGGCCTCGCGGTCAGCCTGGACCTGATCTACGGCACCCCGGGGGAGTCGCTGGAGGACTGGCGCTACTCGCTGGAGACCGCACTGTCCTACGGCCCGGACCACATCAGCGCCTACGCGCTGATCGTCGAGGAGGGCACGAAGCTCGCCGCCCAGATCCGGCGCGGCGAGGTTCCGGGGATCGACGACGACGACCATGCCGCCAAATACGAACTGGCCGATGAACTGATCTCCGCGGCCGGGCTGGGCTGGTATGAAGTAAGCAACTGGGCGCGCACGCCGGACCAGGCCTGTCGCCATAACCTGGCCTACTGGCGCGGGGATGACTGGTGGGGCATCGGCCCCGGAGCGCATTCGCACGTCGGCGGGGTCCGCTGGTGGAACGTCAAGCACCCCACGGCCTACGCCGGTCGGCTGGCGGCAGGCGTCTCGCCCGCGGCCGGGCGGGAGACCCTCGACGCCGAGACCCGCAACGTGGAGCGCGTCATGCTCGAAGCCAGGCTGGTCACCGGCCTGGAAATCCCGAGTCTTGGCGGGCTGGGGGATACCGGACGGCACGCGGTCGCCGGACTGATCGCCGACGGGCTCGTTGAGCCTGCGGAAGCGTTCAAGGGCCGGCTGGTGCTCACGCTCAAGGGCCGGCTCCTAGCCGACGCCGTGGTCCGCCGGATCCTGCCGGACTAGGTAGTCAGCCCATGCGGGCCGGAAGTGTCCGATCGCGTTGGGCGCGGGACGGAAATGTCCGTTCGCGCTACTTGATCCAGCGGAGGTTGTATTCGTAGCGGTGCGGCTGGCCGCGGTTGACGTGGATGCCGGCGGCCACCGAGAAGCAGGCGAGGGCAATCCAGATGGCGGTCGCCAGGACTGCGAACAGGTTGCCCACCACCGGGACGAAGACCAGCAGATTGGCTACCACCGCAGCGATGGTAGGCGGAAGCGTAAAGTTCAGCGCCTCCTTCGACTCCTGCGCCGTGAACGGGCCGCGGTCCTTGAAGATCAGGTAGATCAGCAGCGCGGGAATGCAACCCAGGATGCCGCCAAAGTGCGCCAGGGTGGCCCATTGCCGGTCCTCGCTTGCCGTCAACGGCAGAGCATTTGCGGGAACGCCATGGTACTGCGACTGGCCATGGCCGGCCTGGTGATCCGTGTGTTCGCGTGCGTCTTCTGCCACGTTTCGTCCTTTGGATTGCGGTGGAGCGTAGGTACCTGTACGAGCCGCGGCCGCAACAAAATGCAGCGGCCGCCCTACCAAGAATACTTGCTCGGACCGCGAACCAAAGCATGGGGAGGCGGCTACGGCACCGTGAGGAAGTCGATGACCTCTTCGACCCGGCCCAGCAGGGAGGGCTCCAGGTCCGCGTAGCTGCGGACAGCGCCGAGGAGTTTCTGCCAGCCCAGGCCGATGTCCTCCTTGGTGCTGTGCGGCCAGCCGAAGGCCGTCAGGATGCCGGTCTTCCAGTCCACCCCGCGCGGAATCACCGGCCACCGCTCAATGCCCAGGACGGCAGGGCGGATGGCCTGCCAGACGTCGACGTACGGGTGCCCGACGATCAGCACGTTGCCGGCCGCGCCCGGGGAGGCCATCACCGCGTCGGCGATTCGCGACTCCTTTGAGTCTGGAACAAGGTGGTCCACCAGGACGCCGAGGCGACGGCCGGGGCCGGGCCGGAACTCCTTCACGGCGGCAGCGAGGTCGTCGATGCCGTGCAGCGGCTCGACCACGATGCCCTCGACGCGGAGGTCGTCACCCCAGACTTTCTCGACGAGTTCGGCGTCGTGCTTGCCTTCCACCCAGATCCGGCTGGCCTTCGCGACCTGGGCACGCTGTCCCTCCACCCGGACCGAACCGGAGGCGGTGCGCGCGCCGACTCCGGCACCCGCCGCGGGAACCCGCGGGGCGGGCGGCATCAGCCGGATGGGCTGGCCCTCGAGCAGGAAGCCGAAGCCGAGGCGGAAGGATCGGGACTTGCCGCGCCGGTCCTCGAGGGCCACGACGTGCATGCCGCCGGACTTCTCCACCCGGGTGACGGCGCCCACCCAGCCGGACTGCACGTCCTCCAGCACCATGCCGCGCTCCACCGGGATCTCGGGCAGCTGGGCCTTGGCGGGCGCGGAGAGATCCTGCGGGCCCCAATTCTGGTACGACATCTGCTACACACTGCTTTGCACTCGGGAATTACGGGGGACAGAACGGCGGCGCGGCCTGTGGTGTGCCCGGAAACACCAGTCCCGGGGCTCACGCCCGCAGCGAATCCAATGCTAACAACGGCGCGACTCATATTAGACTGGTTAGCACTTAGGCATGTCGAGTGCTAACGCCGGGTGTTCCTGCACGCGCGGCGGCACCGGCGAACCGATACGGGTCGATTGGAGGTGGAGAGTGAGCGAGCCACGCAAACTCGAAGTGCTGCGCGCCATCGTGGAGGACTACGTCCATTCCCGCGAGCCGGTTGGATCCAAGGCCCTGGTGGAACGGCACCATCTGGGCGTGTCCAGCGCCACGATCCGCAATGACATGGCCGCCCTGGAAGACGAGGGCCTGATCACGGCGCCGCATACCAGCGCCGGCCGGATTCCCACGGACAAGGGCTACCGCCTGTTCGTGGACCAGATTTCGGCCGTCAAACCCCTCTCTCCGGCGGAGCGCCGCGCCATCCAGGCGCTGCTCGAGGGGTCCGATGACCTCGACGACGTGCTGGACCGGACGGTGCGGCTGCTATCGCAGCTGACGAACCAGGTCGCCGTCGTGCAGTACCCGCTGTTGAGCCGGGCCCGCGTCCGGCACATCGAATTCGTGCTCCTGGCGCCGCGCAAGGTACTCACGGTCCTGATCGCGGATACGGGCAAGGTGGAACAGCGGGTGATCGACGTCGGCCAGGACTTCGGCGACGACGCCCTCGCCGAACTCCGCACCCTGTTCCTGGCCAGGCTCTCCGGCACCCCGTTGAGCTTGCTGCCCCAGTCGCTGCAGGCCGTGGTGGACAGCTGTCCGCCGGTGCGGCGGGGACCCGCCCAGGCCCTGGCCCGCGGGCTTGAATCGCTTGCCGCGAGCAGCCGCGAGGAACGGATGGTCATGGCCGGGACCGCCAACCTGGCCAGGTCCAATGTGGATTTCCCGCTGAGCATCGGACCCGTGCTCGAAGCGCTTGAAGAGCAGGTGGTGATGCTGCGCCTGCTCAGCGACATGGCGGAGGACCCGCGCGGCGTCACGGTAAGCATCGGCCGGGAGAACCCTTACGACGGCCTGTCCGAAGCGTCCGTGGTGGCCACCGGCTACGGCCCGGACGCCACGGCCAAGGTCGGAGTCCTTGGCCCCACCCGGATGGACTACCCCACCACCATGGCCGCCGTCCGTGCGGTGGCCCGCTACCTTTCGCGGATCCTCGGGCCCTGACGGGCCGGATCCGGAACCGGACTTCTTGCCAACTACAGGCAGTGCCCCACTGGCAGTACAAAAAGGAAGAGATACAGACTTTGAGCAGCCACTATGACGTTCTTGGAGTCTCCCGTGAAGCCACGGGGGAAGAGATCAAGAAGGCCTACCGCAAGCTTGCGCGGACCCTGCACCCGGATGTGAACCCCGGTGATGACGCTTCCGAGCGCTTCAAGGCGGTCACCCATGCCTACGAGGTGCTTTCCGACCCGCAAAAGCGCCGGGTCTACGACACGACGGGCAACGAGAACGGGAACGACAACGGCTTCGGCGGCGGCTACGCCGGCCAGGGCTTCGCCTTCCAGGACATCTTCGAAACCTTCTTCGGCGGCGCCGGCGGCCAGGGTGGCCCCGCATCCCGGGTGCGGCGCGGCCAGGACGCCCTGATCAGCGTCCGGATCGACCTGCGCGACGCCGTCTTCGGGGTCAACAAGAAGCTCGAAGTGGACACCGCCGTCACCTGTCCCACCTGTGAGGGTTCCTGCTGCCGCGAAGGCAGCCACCCCGAGCGCTGCGACATTTGCGGCGGCAGCGGCCAGGTCCAGCGCGCCGTGCGTTCCATCCTCGGCCAGGTCATGACCACTGCCCCCTGCGGCAGCTGCGAGGGCTTCGGCACGGTCATCAAGGATCCCTGCAACGAATGCGCCGGCCAGGGCCGCATCCGCAGCCGCCGCTCGCTTACCGTCAAGGTTCCCGCCGGCGTCGCTACCGGCACCCGCATCCAGCTCTCCGGCCAGGGTGAGGCCGGTCCTGCCGGCGGCCCGTCCGGTGACCTGTACGTCGAGATCCGGGTCAACAACGACCCCACCTACGTGCGCGAAGGCGACGACCTGCACGCTAGCCTGAACATCCCGATGACGGCGGCCGCGCTCGGCACAGAGCTGACCCTTGAGACCTTTGACGGTCAACAGGAAATCGACGTCAAGGCCGGCACCCAGTCCGGCGAGGTCATCACGCTGCGTGGCCTGGGCGTCACGCACCTGCGCGGCTACGGCCGCGGAGACCTCAAGGTCCACCTGCAGGTGGATACCCCCGCGAAGCTCGACGCCGCCCAGGAAGACCTGCTGCGCCAGCTCGCCAAACTCCGCGGCGAGCAGTTCACCGAAGGGAAGCTTGCCGCCAGCGGCGGTGTCTTCGCGAAGCTGCGGGACCGGCTCGGTAACCTGTAGCGGTGAGCAACCCGGTCTTCTTCACCCCCGCAGGCACCCTGGACCAGCTGGTCCCCGGCGCGACGTTCGTCCTCGAAGGCGCCGAGGCGCGCCACGCGGTGACGGTCAAGCGCCTGGCCGTGGGGGAGCCGGTGGACATCGCCGACGGCGCCGGCAAGCGGATCACCGGCACCGTGACGGCCGCCGCGCCGCAGGAGCTGACGGTGGAGTGCGGCGAGGTCGTGACCGAGCCAAGGCCTGACGTTCGGCTGGTGCTGGTGCAGGCCCTGGCCAAGGGCGACCGCGACGAGCTGGCGGCTGAGACCGCGACCGAATTGGGGATTGACGCCGTCGTGCCCTGGCAGGCCGAACGCTCGATCGTCCGCTGGAAACCCGAACGCGCGGCGAAGGCGCACGCCAAATGGCAGTCCGTGGTGACGGCAGCCGCGAAGCAGGCACGCCGCGCCTGGATTCCGGAGGTCCGCGCCGCGGTGGACGGCAACGGCCTGCAGGCGGCCGTAGCCGCCGCGGACCTGGCCGTGATCCTGCACGAGGACGCGGTTCGGCCCCTGCGGCAGGTGCTGGAGGCCTGGCACCAGCAGGCCGGCGACGGCGGTGTGGCCCGCGAGGTGCTCCTGATCGTGGGCCCCGAGGGCGGCATCAGCCCCCGCGAGGTCACCCGGCTGTGCGATGCGGGAGCCGTCACCGCCCTGCTGGGCCACCACGTGCTGCGTTCTTCCACCGCCGGCCCCGCCGCCACGGTGCTGGCCAGCGACGTCCTGGGACGTTGGTAGGGGCAAGCAGTAGTAGGACAGGCCAGGCGCCGCGCCCGTGCGGGTCCGCCGGGTGCCTGCCTTAGCGGAATGCCTTAGCGGACAGTGAACCCGCGGGTATCTACGTTCAGGTCCTGGACCTTGCTGCTGGGATCGACCTGCGACACGCGGACCTCATACTCACCGGGACCGAGGTTCAACGAGAGGTTGAACAGGCCGGGCTTCGAGGCATCGGCGGAGGCCGTGATGTTGCCGTCCAGATAGGGCGTCTTGCTGGCGCCGTCGACCCGCAGGATCTCCCAGCGCAGCTTTCCGCCCGGGACCGTGCTCCGGCCGGAAATCTTGACCGCGCCGTCCGCCACCTCGGTGCCCTCCTGCGGATCGATGATCCACACGGGCGCCACCATTCCGGCGCTGCGCGAGGTCGGTGAACCGAGCCGGACCCGGTTGAAGGCGACGTAGTCGGTGTGCCCGTCGACGAGGATGACGACCTGGATCTGCTGCCCGGTATCGGTCAGCCCGGCGCTGGCACCGGCGGCCGTGGCCGTGTAGACGAGCTGCTGGATCGCGCGTTCGGCCATGTCGGCGTCGACGTTGCTGTTGAACGCATCGGCGGACACGTCCACCGTGATCACGTTCTTTCCGGAAATCGAGGTGGCGAGGAGCCTGGGGTTCTGCCACGGGGTGAAGAAATCAGGGTCCAGCGGCTTCTGCGACATCATCACCCGCAGCGCCCTGGTGATCGGATTGTCCTCTTCGGACACGTCCCGGAACTCGCGGTACAGGAAGACGTTGTTGTTGCTGCGCCCGATCCAGTAGACCGGAGCCTTGTTGGAGGCCTGGGTGGATTCCAGCGGTGCGCTGGTGGTGGCGACGCCGGCGGCCGGGCCGGGGACCGTGTGGGAGGGCGTGTCGGAGTTCGTGATGCCCGGCTGGGGCGTGGCCACGCAGCCGGACAGCGCCAGGGCAGCGGGCAGCACAAGGTGCAGCAAGCCGCGGCGCGTACGCCGCCCTGCTGCTGTCTTGTTCACTCCACGCTGGCTGATTGCCCCTGTCCCTTCGCTGTGTTGCTCGCTCCGCGGGCCCGGCAGGGCCGAATCCAGCATTGCACAAGGCGCCTGCGCTCCAGTGGGGATTCCGCGCTGTCCGGCGAACTGCAACGG
Organism: Arthrobacter sp. 10T419; assembly: GCF_056394105.1. Classification (NCBI taxonomy): domain Bacteria; kingdom Bacillati; phylum Actinomycetota; class Actinomycetes; order Micrococcales; family Micrococcaceae; genus Arthrobacter; species Arthrobacter sp. 10T419. The sequence continues at coordinate 488,887 of NZ_JBFTHF010000002.1, forward strand.
GAACGATATGAGGACGATATGAAGTTGATACCTAATGCCCTCCGCTCCGGCACCGGGCCGCGCTGGCGTAAGATGGAAGGACCCGCTGAAACCCGGCGCGGACGGCCCGGAACGCCGTCGGCCGGCGCCGAGGCGGCGAGACCATTTCCGAACTGGAGGGGACCAGAGGCCCACGGGCCAACACCATGACTGAAGCAGCCAACGGCAAGGCCCGGATCAGCGCGAACGAGCGCACCGCAGGGGAATTTCCCCACTCCCTCCCAGGTCTGCGGACGGAGGTGGTCCTGTTCGACAATTCCGACCAGATGGTGCAATCCCTGGGGAGCCATGACGAAGCCCTGCGCTTTATCGAAACCCAGTTCCCCAGCGTCGACTTCCATGTCCGCGGGAACGAGCTCTCCATCAGCGGCCCTGCCGCCGACGTGCCCAGGATCATGCGGCTGCTCAACGAGGTGCGCGGCCTGGTGGCGCGCGGCACGGTGATTACGCCGGTTGTCCTGCAGCAGCTCGTGTCGCTGTTGCGCACCCAGTCACTGCAGAACCCGGTGGACGTGCTCACCCACAACATCCTCTCCAGCCGCGGCAAGACCATCCGGCCCAAGACCTTGAACCAGAAGAACTATGTGGATGCCATTGACGCGAACACGGTGATCTTCGGGATCGGCCCGGCCGGCACCGGCAAGACCTACCTGGCCATGGCCAAGGCGGTCCAGGCGCTGCAGCAGAAGGAAGTCAGCCGGATCATCCTGACCCGCCCGGCCGTCGAAGCGGGGGAGCGGCTCGGCTTCCTGCCCGGCACGCTCAGTGACAAGATCGATCCCTACCTGCGTCCGCTCTACGACGCCCTGCACGACATGATGGACCCCGAGTCGATCCCGCGGCTGATGGCCGCCGGCACCATCGAGGTGGCGCCGCTGGCCTACATGCGCGGACGCACGCTCAACGACGCGTTCATCATCCTGGACGAGGCCCAGAACACCACCCCCGAGCAGATGAAGATGTTCCTCACCCGGCTGGGCTTCGGCTCCAAAATGGTCGTCACCGGCGACGTCACCCAGGTGGACCTGCCGTTCGGCACCCGTTCCGGGCTGCGGATCGTCGAAGACATCCTGCAGGGGATCGAGGACGTCAATTTCTCGGTCCTGGACGCATCCGACGTCGTCCGGCACCGGCTGGTGGGCGACATCGTCAACGCGTACAGCGTCTGGGACGAGACACAAAGGAACCGAGTCAAGCATTCCGTCGCCCGGGAGAACCGGGGAGAACACGCATGAGCATCGAGGTCAACAACGAATCCGGCGTCACGGTGGACGAAGCCGAGCTGGTGGCGCTGGCCCGGTTCGTCTTTGAACGGCTCTTCATCCACCCGCAGGCGGAGCTGTCCATCCTGCTGGTCGACGAGCCCGCCATGGAGAAGCTGCACATCGAACTGATGGACGAGCCCGGGTCCACCGATGTGCTGTCCGTGCCGATGGATGAACTCACTCCCGGCACGCCGGACAAGCCCACACCGCAGGGCATGCTCGGCGACATCGCGATCTGCCCCCAGGTGGCGGAGGTGCAGGCTAAGAACGCCGGCCACTCCACCCAGGACGAGATGTTGCTGCTGACCACCCACGGCATCCTGCACCTGCTGGGCTTCGACCACGCGGAGCCGGAAGAGAAGGAAGAGATGTTCGGGCTGCAGCGCGAGCTGCTCTCCGGCTTCACCGGCAAGGACGCCCCGGCAGAGACGATTCAGTGACCCCACTGATCCTGGCCGGCATGGCGCTGGTCTTCCTCAGCTTTGCGGCTGTGTTGACCGCGGCAGAGGCCGCCTTTAATTACCTTCCCCGCCACGACGCCGAACACGCGATCCTGCAGAGTCGCGGCACGGCGCTGAAACGGATCATGGCCCAGCCGGTGGCGCACATGCGCGCGCTGCGGTTCTGGCGGGTCTGGTTCGAGATGGCCTCCGCGGTGGCCGTGACCGTGCTGTTGAACAGCCTGCTCGGCAATGTCTGGCTCGCCGGGCTCGCCGCGACCGGCATCATGGCCCTCGTGGGCTTCGTGATCGTCGGCGTGTCCCCGCGCCAGCTGGGCCGGGTGCACTCCGCCGGCATGGTCCGTTTCTCCGCCCCGCTGATCCGCTGGCTCTGCTGGGTACTTGGTCCGATCCCGGGCTGGCTGGTCACCCTGGGCAGCGCCGTCGCACCGGGGGCGCCTGCGGACAACGAGGCCTTTTTCAGCGAAGAGGAGTTCCGCGAACTCGTTGAACGCGCCAGCGAATCCGACGTGATCGAGGACAACGAGGCCGAGCTGATCCAGTCCGTCTTCGATTTCGGCGACACCCTGGTCCGCTCCGTGATGGTGCCCCGGACCGACATTCTCTGCATCGACTCCGGCTCCAGCCTGCACCGGGCCATGTCGCTGTTCCTCCGCTCCGGGTACTCGCGGATCCCCGTCATCGGGGAGAACACGGACCAGATCCTCGGCATCGTTTACCTCAAGGACGTCGCCGCCGTCGTCCACAACCTGGCCCCCGGCGAGGAACCCCCGGTCGTCGACGAACTGGCCCGCGAGGTCCGCTACGTGCCGGACTCCAAACCGGTCAGCGAGCTGCTCCGCGAGCTGCAGAAGGAATCGACGCACGTGGCGATCGTGATCGATGAGTACGGCGGCACCGCCGGGCTGGTCACGCTCGAGGACCTGATCGAGGAAATCGTCGGCGAGATCGTGGACGAATACGACACCGAGGCCGCGGAAGCGGTCGAATTGGGCGACGGCAGCTACCGGGTCAGCGCCCGGATGAGCATCGACGACCTCGGCGAGCTCTTCGACCTGGAGCTCGACGACGATGAGGTGGACACCGTCGGCGGCCTGCTCGCCAAGGCGCTCGGCCGGGTGCCGATCGTCGGAAGCACCGTCAGCGTCGACGGCGTCACCCTCCGGGCCGACAGGCTGGAAGGCCGCCGGAACCGCGTCAGCCACATCATTGCGGCCGCGGTGCCAAAGGAAGAAACTGACCTTGAAGATCTTCTCGACGAGGCTGAACCAACGCAACAGGGAGTTCCACGTGAGCAAGCAGAATAAGTCCGACGGCGAAGCGCCTTTCGGCGGTTACCGGGCCGGGTTCGCGGTGCTGGTGGGACGGCCGAACGCGGGGAAATCCACCCTAACCAACGCCCTGGTGGGCCAGAAGGTCGCCATCACCTCGGCGAAGCCGCAGACCACCCGGCACACCATCCGCGGCATTGTGCACCGCGACGACGCGCAGCTGATCATGGTCGACACCCCGGGCCTGCACCGCCCGCGGACCCTGCTGGGCAAGCGGCTCAACGAACTGGTCGCGGACACCCTCGCCGAGGTCGACGCGATCGGCTTCTGCCTGCCCGCCAACGAGAAGATCGGCCCCGGCGACAAGTTCATCGCCGCACAGCTTGCCGCCATCGGCAACAAGCCGGTCATTGCGATCGTGACGAAAGCCGACACGGTGGACCGCCAGGCACTGACCGAGCAGTTGCTCGCCGTCGCCGCCCTGGGCCGCGAGGTGCTGGGGGAGGACGGCTGGAAGGATATCGTTCCCGTCTCCGCGACGGACGGCTTCCAGGTCGGCACCGTCGCCGACGTGCTGATCGGCCACATGCCGCCGTCGCCGCCGCTTTACCCGGACGGACACCTGACGGACGAGCCGGAAGCGGTGATGATCGCCGAACTCATCCGCGAGGCAGCCCTGGAAGGCGTCCGCGACGAACTTCCGCACTCCCTGGCGGTTGTGGTCGATGAGATTGTTCCTCGCGAGGGCCGGCCCGAGGACCGCCCGTTCCTGGATGTCCGGGTTAATCTCTATGTCGAACGGCCGTCGCAAAAGGCAATCATCATCGGCAAGGGCGGAGCGCGGCTCCGCGACGTCGGCACCACGGCCCGCAAGGCCATCGAGGCGCTCCTCGGCGCCCGCATCTACCTGGACCTGCACGTCAAGGTCGCGAAGGACTGGCAGCGGGATCCAAAGCAGCTGGTGAAGCTGGGCTTCTAGGCCTGGACTGAACCGGCGGCGGTTACCCGCCGGGACGGACCGCGCAACAACGCCGCGGCCCCGCTCGGGCATGCCCATCGGGATTTTCCCAGTTTCGGCCACTAAAATAGGGAAACTCCCGTTCGCAAAGGAAGGCTCCACCCGTGGTTCTACCCCGTGATAACCGTGCAGACGGAACCGGCCCCCCGGTTCGGTCCCATGCGGCTGCTCGGCACGCGGAAGATCCTTCCGTCGGCCCGGCGCGCCATCTTGGCGCCGCCCGGCATATCCCCGGCTGGCTGAAGGCCACCACGATCGTTGTCTCCGTGCTGCTCGTGGGGGTCATTGCGTTCGGGGCTTACTGGCTCATCCGGTTGCAGGGCAACATCAGCACGCAGGCCCTCGGCGCCGGCAACAGCCGGACGGAGGGCGCGCCCGACGATGCCACCGGGCGAATGCAGATCCTGATCCTGGGCACGGACACCCGCGACGGCAAGAACTCGCAGTACGGCTCCAAGGACGATTCCTCCGGCTACGGCCACTCGGATGTCATGATGCTGATGGACATCTCGGCGGACAACAAGCGCGTCAGCGTCATTAGTTTCCCGCGCGACCTGCTGGTGGACACCCCTAAGTGCAAGGACCCGAAGTCCAACAAGCAGTATCCCGCCCAGACAGGCGTCATGATCAATTCGGCGATGTCCGAAGCGGGCATCGGCTGTGCCGTGGACACCGTCAACAAGCTCACCGGCCTGGAGATCGACCACTTCATGATGGCGGACTTCAATGCCGTCAAGGAACTCTCCAACGCCGTCGGCGGTGTGGATGTCTGCATCAGCGACGCGGTCTTCGACCCGGACTCCGGGCTCCGGCTTCCCAAGGGCACGTCCAAGGTCAAGGGCGAGCAGGCTCTCTCGTTCGTTCGTACCCGCCATGCCTTCGGCGACGGCAGTGACCTCGGCCGGATCAAGGCGCAGCAGGGCTTCTTGTCCTCGCTGGTCCGCAAGATCAAGGACGACGGGACCCTGACCAACCCGGCCCGGATGCTCGGCATTGCGGACGCCATTACCAAGAACCTGACCATCGACGACGGCCTGGCCTCCGTACCGACGCTGTTGACGGTGGGGAACCGGCTGAAGAACATCGACGTCGGCAAGGTGGCTTTCGTTGCCGCCCCGACCGAGCCGGCGGTGTCCGACTCGAACCGCCTCCAACTGGCGGAACCCGCAGCCTCCGAGCTGTTTGCGGCGATGCGCAAGGACATCGACCTGACCGACCCGACGGCCAAGCCTGCGGCCACCCCCGATGCTTCCGCCAGCGCGTCGGCAAGTGCCACGCCGACGGCCAGCAAGGCCCCGGCCGCCCCGGCCTACGACAAGACGCTGCAGCCCATTGCCGTGGCCAACGGTTCCGGTAACCCGGCTCGGGGCCAGGAACTCGCGGCCGCCCTCAAGGCCGGCGGCTTCACCCAGACAAGCCAGTTCGACGCCCAGTCAGTGGCGGCCACCGCCGTCTACTACGGAGCAGATTTCGCCGACGTTGCAGCCGACGTCGCCAAACTGCTGGGCATCCGGGCGAAGCAGGTGCTCCCGGCGGCCGGTGTCACCGGCGTCCAGGTCTATGTGGGCAGCGATTACAAGAGCGGCACCAAGCAGGCGGATGCACCGGTATCGCTGCCGCCGGACATCGTCAACCAGACCGCCGGTGACACCGTCTGCCAGCAGGCGAACCCGGAGCTGATTGTCCCCTAGGACGAGGACGGGGCACGAACTGGGGGCCGGCCGAACGAAGTTAACAGGGGCGGGCCGGGTGATGATTTCACCCGGCCCGCCCCTGTTGGCTCAGTTGCCGCCGAAGGCTGGCTACCAGATGCTGACGCGTTCCTCCGGCGCCAGCCACATGCCGTCCTGCTCGCCGGTTTCGAAGGCCGCATGGAAGGCGTCAAGGTTCTGGGCGATGTTGTTGGTGCGGAATTCGTTGGGGGAGTGCGGATCCGTGGCGAGCCGCCGGATGGCTTCCTCGCTCCGGATCACCTGCCGCCAGCTGGCCGCCCAGGAAGCGAAGAAGCGCTGGGCTCCGGTCAGCCCGTCCAGGACCGGCGCCTCCTGGCCGCCGAGGCTGATCAGGTACGCCTTGTAGGCGATGGTCAGGCCGCCAAGATCGCCGATGTTTTCGCCCAGCGTCAGCCTGCCGTTGACGTGGTGGCCTTCGGCTTCCGCGGGGGAGAGGGCATCGAACTGGGCCACCAGCCTGGAGGTCAGCGCCTCGAAGGCCGTCCGGTCGGCCTCGGTCCACCAGTTCCGGAGCAGGCCGCTGCCGTCGTACTGGGAGCCCTGGTCATCGAAGCCGTGGCCGATCTCGTGGCCGATCACGGCCCCGATGCCGCCGTAATTCACGGCGTCGTCGGCGTCGGCGGTGAAGAACGGCGGCTGCAGGATGGCTGCCGGGAACACGATCTCGTTCAGCAACGGATGGTAGTAGGCGTTCACGGTCTGCGGCGTCATGAGCCACTTCTCCCGGTCCACGGGCTTGCCCACCTCGTCCAGGTGCCGGTCGACGTCGGCGCTGTGGGCGCGCTCCACGTTCCCCAGCAGGTCCGCCTCGTCGATCACGACGGCGGAGTAGTCGATCCATTTGTCCGGGTAGCCGATCTTGGCCCGGAAGGAATCCAGCTTCTTCAGCGCCTCCAGCTTGGTCTCTTCGCCCATCCACGCCAGGCCGGTGATGGATTCGCGGTACGCCTCGATCAGGTTGCCGACCAGCGAACGCATGTGCGCCTTGTGGCTTTCCGGGAAGTGCCGGGCGACGTAGATCTGCCCGACGGCCTCACCCAGGGCGGCCTCGACGACGGCGACGCCTCGCTTCCAGCGGTCCCGGTTGCGGGGCGTGCCGCTGAGCGTGGTGCCGTAAAAGGCGAAGTTCGCGTCCACGAACGCGGCGGACAGATACGGCGCCGCCGCGCTGACCACCCGCATGGCCAGCCATTCCTGCCAGGTGGCCAGTGGCACCGCCTGGAGCAGTTCCGCGGCGCCCGCGAAGAAGTCCGGCGTGCTGACGACGAGTTCGGAGCGCTTCTCCGGCACGATGGCGGCGGCATCGAACCAGGCGGACAGCAGCGGGAACAGCTGCGAGACCTCCTCGGCTGATTTCAAGTTGTACGTCTTCTGCGGATTGCGCAGCGTGACCTTGTCCCAGTGATGGGACGCGAGGGACGTCTCCAGGTCCACCACCCGGGCCGCGGCTGCCTCCGCGTCCGCTACGCCGGCCAGCCCGAACATGGTGCGGACATGTTCACGGTAGGCCTGGACCATCGGCGCGAACTTCTCTTCGCGGTAGTAGGACTCATCCGGCAGGCCCAGGCCGCCCTGGCCGGTGTAGAGCAGGATCCGGTCCGGGTTGCCCGCGTCCGGTGCCGGGTAAATGTAGAACAGTCCGGAGACGTCCGCGCGGAAGAGCCGTCCGGACAGCTGGACCAGTTCGGCCACCGAGCCGGTGGCGAAAACCTCGGCCAGCCGCTCCCGGATCGGCTCCGCGCCTTTGGCCTCCGCGGCGGCCTCGTCCATGAAGCTGTTGTACAGGTCGCCGATCTTGCGTTCGATACCGGTGGCTGCCTCGCCGCGGCCGGCCGCCTCCAGGATGATCTCCTTGACCGCCAGCTCCGAGCCGTCGCGCAGCGCCGTGAACGTTCCCTCCAGGGGCCGGTCGTCCGGAATGGCGGTTTTCTTCAGCCAGCCGCCATTGAAATGCCGGTACAGGTCGTCCTGGGGGCGGACGCCGTCGTCGATGGTGGTCTTGTCGATCCCGGAAAGCGGCACTGATGCTCCTTCGAGTGGGAGGCTGAACCGGGCCTGGGACCGGCACAGCGTCTGCATGGTGGACGTTACGGAGGTATGGCTCCTTCATCTTACGCACCCGTGTTACTGTGAAAACGTGCGCGCAGAACTGCTCCTTCTTAGCTGCCGCGGCGGGGCCTCAGACGCGATCTAGCGCAAGGCCAAACCTCGCTGCGGAGTTTGTGTTGCCCGGCCACCCTTTCACCAAGAACCACAGAAAAGGCCCCGATAGTAATGCGAAACGCACAGCAGCCCTCAGGAATGCCGGTCCACCGCTACGTCCCCTTCCAGGACCTGATCACGGTCGAACTGCCGGACCGCACCTGGCCCGACAAGGTCATCACCAAGGCCCCGCGCTGGTGCGCGGTCGACCTGCGTGATGGCAACCAGGCCCTGATCGACCCGATGAGCCCGGCCCGCAAGATGAAGATGTTCGATCTGCTGGTCCGGATGGGCTACAAGGAGATCGAAGTCGGCTTCCCTTCGGCCTCGCAGACGGACTTCGACTTCGTCCGCCAGCTGATCGAGGGCAACCACATCCCGGACGACGTTACGATCCAGGTCCTGACCCAGGCCCGCGAGCATCTGATCGAGCGGACCTACGAGTCCCTGGTCGGCGCCAAGCAGGCCATCGTGCACCTCTACAATTCGACTTCGGTCCTGCAGCGCCGCGTCGTGTTCAACCAGGACGAGGACGGAATCCTCGACATCGCCCTGCAGGGTGCCCGTCTGTGCAAGAAGTACGAGGAAACCCTCGAGGACACCCACATCACCTACGAGTACTCCCCGGAGTCCTTCACGGGCACCGAGCTCGCCTACGCCGTGCGCGTCTGCAACGCCGTCGCCGACGTTTTCGAAGCATCCGCCGACCGCCAGGTGATCATTAACCTGCCGGCCACGGTGGAAATGGCAACCCCCAATGTGTACGCCGATTCGATCGAATGGATGAGCCGGCACCTGCACCCGCGCGAAGGAATCATCCTCTCCCTGCACCCGCACAACGACCGCGGTACCGGCGTCGCGGCGGCCGAGCTGGGCTACCTGGCCGGTGCCGACCGGATCGAGGGCTGCCTGTTCGGCAACGGCGAACGTACCGGCAACGTCGACCTGGTCACGCTGGGCCTGAACATGTTCGTCCAGGGCATCGACCCGATGATCGACTTCTCCGACATCGACGACGTCCGCCGAACGGTGGAGTACTGCAACCAGTTGCCCGTCGCGGAGCGTTCACCCTACGGCGGTAACCTGGTTTTCACAGCCTTCTCCGGCTCGCACCAGGATGCCATCAAGAAGGGCCTGGAAGCCCTGGAGAAGGACGCCGCCGCCGCCGGCAAGGACGTCGCGGACTACGCCTGGCAGGTGCCCTACCTGCCGGTCGATCCGAAGGACCTCGGCCGCAGCTACGAGGCCGTAATCCGGGTCAACTCGCAGTCCGGCAAGGGCGGCGTGGCTTACCTGCTCAAGAACGAGCACAACCTGGACCTGCCGCGCCGCGCGCAGATCGAGTTCTCCGGTGTCATCCAGCGCCGAACCGACACGGTGGGCGGCGAAGTCAGCGGCGCCCAGCTGTGGCAGCTTTTCCAGGACGAATACCTGCCTTCCGCCGCGGCCGAAGCCCAGTGGGGCCGCTATGCGCTCGGCGCGGTCAGCACCGAGTCCGACGAGGACGGCACCATGACGCTGACCGCCGCTCTCAAGGTGGACGGCAAGCAGCTCCGGCGCACCGGGGTGGGCAACGGACCGATCGCGGCCCTGCTGAGCATCCTGCGCGAGGACGGCGTTGACGTCCGCGTGCTGGACTACAGCGAGCACGCCCTGTCCGAGGGCGGCAGCGCCCAGGCCGCGGCCTACGTTGAATGCGCCGTGGGGGAGCGGGTGCTGTGGGGCGTCGGCATCGACGCCAACACGTCGATGGCCTCGCTCAAGGCCGTCATCTCCGCCGTCAACCGCGCCATCCGGGACGCCCGCGCCTAGGCCATTCGGGAACAGCACTGCGCCGTCGGAGTCTCCGGCGGCGCAGTGCTGTTTTCCCAATGGCAGAGATTCCCGAAAGTCAGTGCGAAGATTAACTGTGGCCCAACCTTCCTCCTTTGCTGCCCGCGCGTACCGCGACGACGCCGTGGTCCTGCGCACCCATAAGCTCGGCGAGGCGGACCGCATCATCACCCTGCTGACCAAGCACCACGGGCAGGTCCGCGCGGTCGCCAAGGGCGTGCGCCGCACCAGCAGCCGATTCGGCGCCAGGCTGGAGCCGTTCATGGTCGCGGACCTCCAGCTCATCTCCGGCCGCACCCTGGACGTGGTTACGCAGGCCGTCGCCAAGGGCGCCTACGGCTCCAGTATCGCGGCCGACTACGGCCGCTACACCGTCGCCGCCGCGATGACCGAAACCGCGGAAAAGCTCACCGACGTCGACGGCGAAGCGGGAACCGCCCAGTACAACCTGCTGGTCGGGGCGCTGGCTTCCTTGAGCCGCGGCGACCATGCCCCGGAACTCATCCTGGACTCCTACCTGCTCCGCGCCCTCTCCACCGGCGGTTGGGCACCCAGCTTCACCGAATGCGCCCGCTGCGGCGCTCCGGGCCCGCACACCGCGTTCTCCGCCCCGCTGGGCGGCATGGTCTGCGGGGAGTGCCGGCCGCCGGGTTCACCCGCGCCGGCCACGGAGACGGTGCTGCTGCTGGGTGCGCTGCTGACCGGGAACTGGACGGCCGCGGATGCGTCCGCAACCATCCACCGCCGGGAGGCCGCCGGCCTGGTGGCGAGCTACCTGCAGTGGCATTTGGAACGTGTCCTGAAATCCCTCAAACATGTGGAGCGAACCTAACCGTGGCCCTAGGCAAGAAAACTCCAGGCAGCAAGAAGAACCCCGTCCGACAGCGCAGCTCCGAAGTGGTGGCGCCCTACCCGCATCCCTCCGGTGCCGTGCCGCCCGCCATCCCTGCCGAGTTCATTCCCCGGCACGTCGCGATCGTGATGGACGGAAACGGCCGCTGGGCGAACCAGCGTGGACTGCCCCGGATCGAAGGCCACAAGGCGGGGGAACCGGCCCTGCTGGACGTCGTGGCCGGGGCAATCGAACTGGGCATTGAGCACGTCAGCGTCTACGCATTCTCCACCGAAAACTGGCGCCGTTCACCCGAGGAAGTCCGCTTCCTGATGGGATTTAACAAGGATGTGCTGCGACGGCAGCGCAACCAGCTGGATGAGTGGGGCGTGAGGATCCGCTGGTCCGGCCGGCGGCCCAAACTCTGGGGCTCGGTGATCCGGGAGCTAGAAGAGGCCGAGGAGTTCACCCGCGGCAACAGCACCTGCACTTTGAACATGTGTGTTAACTACGGCGGCCGGGCGGAGATCACCGACGCAGTCTCAGCCATCGCCGAGGAGGTGGCCGCAGGCCGGCTCAGGCCAGGCGCTATCACCGAACGGACCATCCAAAAGTATCTGGACGAACCGGACCTGCCGGACGTCGACCTGTTCCTGCGCAGCTCGGGTGAGCAGCGGCTCTCCAACTTCATGCTCTGGCAGTCGGCCTACGCCGAATTCGTCTTCCTGGACACGCTGTGGCCGGATGTGGACCGCCGCACCCTCTGGGACGCCGTGGAGATTTACGCGCAGCGGGACCGCCGCTACGGCGGCGCGGTGGACGCCGCCGCCCCCGTCACCCCAGCCTGACCCCGGTAGCCGGCGCGGCGGCCGGCCACGCCGCCTGCCACGCCGCCTGCCACGTCGCCTGCCACGCTGGCCCGTTCCAGCGCAGTCAGCCTGGGTAGAGGCTCAGCCAGAGCAGGAGGTCGTCGTAGGCCTCCTGCCGCACCGTGCGGCGGGAGAGAAAGACGTCGTGGATGGCGCCCGGGTAACGGAAGACGGCAGCCCTGCGGCCCAGCCCCAGCGCCCGGCGGGCAGTTTCCTCGACGTCGATCACGGCGTCGACGTCCATCAGCACGTCGCTCCATTCGGCCTGGATGTGGGTGCGCCCGGAAAGCATCACCAATACCGGCGAGGTGATGTCCAGCCGCCGCTGCACGGCCGCATGGCCGGCGAGGACAGCCTTCGTCCAACCCGGACGGATCGGGAAGGACGCCCGTGGCCGCCACTCGGGATCCACGTCCCATTCGCCGTGCGCTGAGCCGCTGACGCTGTCCCAGTAGCCGGGCATGCTCGGCAGCAGCAACGGCCGCCGCGGGTCGGTGCGCGCCAGTGGTTCCACCAACTGCATGGCGATGTTCCGGATCAGGCTGCTGCCCTGCAGTTCCAGCCATGGCGCGTTCAGGACCAGGGTGCCCAGTACTCCCGGATTCCGGTCAGCCCACAGTGCCGCGACGAGGCCGCCGAGGGAATGCGCGAGCAGGTGGACCGTCGGCCGCCCGGCGCTGCCGGTCCGGGTGGACACATCGGCGGTGACGGTGGCAAGCGCAGCGGCGAGGTCCTCGTCATAGACCGCCAGGTCGGTGGTGTAGCCGGGGGTCTGCCAGCTGCGCAGGCTGCGCCCGAACTTCCGCAGGTCCAGGGCGTAGAAGTGGAACCCAGCAGCCACGATTTGCTCAGCGAGTTCCGCCTGCAGGAAGTAGTCGGCCCAGCCGTGCAGGTAGAGGACCACTTTCTCCGGCGCCCGGGTCCCGGGGGCGTCCGGCGGGCCAGCCGCTGCACCGCCGTTGCTGGCATGGCGAACGAGGGTGGCGACGACGGGTCCTTCATCGTCCGGCGGCAGTTCCAGCTCCAAGGACTCGAAGTGGTGTCCCAGTACATCCCGGCGCCACCGCGGTGGCTGCGCTGGACCCCTCACGCGGGGCCGCCGTCGTCCAGCACGTAGGCGCGGATCCAGCGGGCGAGCCGCGCATACGCGTCCGCGCGGACCCGCGGCGCCGAGAGGAAGACGTCGTGCAGGGCACCGTCGATACGTTCCAGGGTCACGGTGCGGCCCAGGCTCAGGGCGCGCAGGGCAATGGTGTTGACATCCAGGACGGCGTCGGTGCGCCGCATGGACTCCTTCCAGAACATTCCGTTGGCGCTGGCCCCGGAGATCATCACGAGGATGGGAACGTCGATGTTCAGCCCCCGGGCCACCTGGGACTGGCCGGCCAGCACGGCGCTGAGCCAGCCCGCCCGCACCGGAAAGGCCCGGGGCGGGCGGTAGTTGTCATCCAGCACCCATTCGCCCTCTGCGGCGCTGCTGATGCTGCGCCAGTAGAAGGCGCGCTCGGGAAGCCGGATCACGGATTCGGGCCGGAACCGGGCCAGCGGCTCCAGCATGGTCCGCGCGGCGCGGCGGACCGCCGGGCTGCCATGCATTTCCAGCCACGGGCTGTCGAGGACCAGTTGGGCGGCGCGGCCCGGATGCCGGCTCACCCAGAGCGCCGCGATGAGCCCGCCGGTGGAGTGTCCCATCAAGGTGACCCGCGGGGGAGGGGACCCCGTGGGGGCCAGGGATTCGATGATGCCGATCGCCGCCGTGATCTCGGCGTCGTAGTCGGCAAGGTCGGCGACGTAGCCGCCGTGCGCACCGTGCTGCAGGCTTCGGCCGTGGTTGTGCATGTCCAGTGCGAAGAACCCGAAGCCGTGGCCGGTCCAGAACTCGGCGAGCTCCTCGTTGAAGAAGTAGTCGCTCCAGCCGTGCAGGAAGAGGACGGCCCGCCGGGGAGCCTTGCCGGCTCCGGTCGAAGGGATGTGCCGGACCAGGGTGGCCGTGCGTTCGACCCCGTCCGGGCCGGCCGCCTTGAAAGCGCACGCCGCGAAGTCCTCACCCAGGATGTCGGTCTGCCAGTCCATCGGATCCTCCCGCTCTGCCGGCTACAGGGCCGAGGCCGCGGCGCGGCCTGCCGCGCGGCCAGAGAACAGGCACCCGCCCAGGAAGGTGCCTTCCAGGGCGCGGTACCCGTGGATGCCGCCACCGCCGAAGCCAGCCGCCTCGCCGGCCGCGTAGAGTCCGGCGACCGGCCGGCCGGCGGCGTCCAGGACCCGGGATTGCAGGTCGGTCTGGATCCCGCCGAGGCTTTTGCGGGTCAGGACGGAGAGGCGCACCGCCAGCAGGGGCCCGTGCCGGGGGTCCAGCATCCGGTGCGGAGGGGCCACCCGCATGATCCTGTCGGTGGTGAAGCGGCGGGCAGCGCGGATCGCGGCAAGCTGCGGGTCCTTGCCCAGCCCGCTCCCGAACTGCCGGTCCCGGGACCGGACCAGCCGGTCCAGCCCGGCGGCGTCGATGAACGGAGTCCCGGTGAGCCCGTTCATTTTCGCGGCAAGCTCCGTCGGAGTGCCTGCCTGCAGGAAATCCACGCCCCGGTCCAGGAACCGCTGCAGCGGACTGTCCGCGGACGGTTTCAGCCGCGCCGCGAGCAGGCGCACGTCCTTCCCGGTCAGGTCCGGGTTCTGCTCGGAGCCGGAGAGCGCGAACTCCTTCAGCGCGATGGTCTTGTTCAACACGAACCACGAGTGGGTGTGCCCGGTTCCGAGGATGTGCCGCAGCGCGCCGAGCGAGTCGAAGCCGGGGAACAGCGGTGCCGGGAGCATCTTGCCGGTGGCGTCGAGCCAGAGCGCCGAGGGCCCGGGCAGGATCCGGATGCCGTGCTGCGGCCAGACCGGGCTGTGGTTCTGGATGCCTTCCGGGTAGTGCCACATCCGGTCGCCGTTGATCAGCCGGCCGCCGGCACGGTCCACAGCGACCAGGAAGTCGCCGTCCGCCGAGGCCGGCACGCCGCTCAGCATGGACGCCGGGGCGCCGCCGCCGGGCCACTGCCGCCGGACCGCGCCGTGGTTGCCGCCGATGCCGCCGCTGGTGACGATGACGGTTCCGGCGGAGGCCTCGAACGCGCCGGCGGCGATGCGGGAGGACTGCTCGCCCCGCGCAGCGCTGCTGGCCTCCAGGATCTCGCCGTGCACGCCGCTGAGCCGGCCCGCCGTCGTCGTCAACTCGGTGGCGCGGTGCCGGAAGTGGAAGGAGACGCGCCCTGCAGCCACGCCCTCGCGGAGTTTGGCGAGGAAGGGCGCGACCAGTGCCGGGCCGGTGCCCCAGGCGACGTGGAAGCGCGGCACCGTGTTGCCGTGGCCGTCCGGGCCGTAGCCGCCGCGCTCGGCCCACTGCACGAGCGGAAAGAGCCGGACGCCGAGCGAGGCGAGCCAGGCGCGCTTCTCACCCGCCGCGAAGTTCACGTAGGCCTCGGCCCACTCCCGGGCGAGGGCGTCTTCGGGGCGGTCGAAGGCGGCGGAAGACAGCCAGTCGGCGAGGGCCAGCTCGGCACTGTCCCGGACGCCCAGCCGGCGCTGCTCCGGGGTGTTGACCAGGAACAGGCCGCCAAAGGACCAGTGCGCCTGCCCGCCGGCCGAAGCCTCCGGCTCCTGGTCCAGGACAGCCACCCGGCGGCCAGCGGCGTACGCTTCCGCCGCGGCCACCAGGCCGGCGAGGCCTGCCCCGACAACGACGACGTCGGCCTCGATCCGGGTGCCGGGCGTCGCCGGCACGCTGCTGTGGACTGCACCCTCGCTGGTCATGGCTTCATGCTAGCGCCCGCGGGGGTACGGTTTGCCCGGCATTTTGGTTTGCGCGGCCGGAACCGGAAAACTAGGGGTATGCGCGTATATCCCACCTTCTTCCGGCTCGCCTTCTCCTGGATGGACGCCGAGCGCGCCCACAAGATCGGTTTCCTAGGCATCCGGCTGGCCAACCGCTGCGGCGCCGGCCGCGTGCTGCAACGGTTCACGGCGCCGTCCGCAGCGCTGCGGACCGAGGCATTCGGCTTGACCTTCCCCTCGCCCTTTGGGCTGGCCGCGGGTTTCGACAAGGAGGGCCACGGGATCGAAGCGCTGACCGACCTTGGCTTCGGGCACATCGAAGTGGGCACCATCACCGGGCAGGCCCAGCCGGGCAACCCGGCGCCGCGGCTGTTCCGCCTGATCGAGGACCGCGCCGTGATCAACCGGATGGGCTTCAACAACGACGGTGCCGCGGCCGTGGCGCCCAGGCTCCGTTCCGCCCGGGCTGCCCTGCAGCGCCGCTATCCCGGGGTCCGCCCGGTGATCGGTGTGAATATCGGCAAGAGCAAGGTGGTGGAGCTTGAGGATGCCGTGGAGGACTACCTGATCAGTGCCCGCAGCCTGGCCCCGGCCGCCGACTACCTGGTGGTCAACGTCAGTTCCCCGAACACCCCGGGCCTGCGGTTGCTGCAGGATGTCAGCACCCTGCGCCCGCTGCTGGCCGCGGTGGGGGAGGCCGCGGACAACGCCGCCGGCCGGCACGTGCCTCTGCTGGTGAAGATCGCCCCGGATCTCAGCGACGAGGACATCGACGACGTCGCCAGGCTGGCGCTGGACCTGAAGCTGGACGGCATCATCGCCACCAACACCACCATCGCCCGCGCCGGACTGGTCTCCAGCCCGGAACAGATTGAGGCGTGCGGCGCCGGGGGCCTCTCCGGTGCCCCGCTCCGGAAGCGATCACTGGAAGTCCTGGCCCGGCTCAAGGCCGCGACCGGCGGGGCCATCACGCTGGTTTCGGTCGGCGGGGTCGAGACCGCACAGGACGTCCGGGACCGGCTTGAGGCCGGCGCCACCCTGGTGCAGGGCTACACTGCGTTCCTATACGAAGGTCCCTTCTGGGCGGCGAAGATCAACCGCGAGCTGGCGAAGCGGCCGGCCCGCCGCTAACCGGCGGTCTCCCGCCGCCAGGGCGGGCTCCCACCCAGCACGCCCGCGCGGATTCCGGAAACGCGAAAGCCCCCGGCAGTCCAACTGCCGGGGGCTTTTCGATGGCCGGATTCAGGCGGGGAAGTCGCCGCGCTTGACCAGGGGCTTGGGAAGGCGGAGGCGGCGGAACTGCAGGGATCGCATGGAGCCGTACCAGACGGTGCCCCGCTCCACCTCGCCGAACTTCTCGGCCAGACGCTTCTTGAGCTTCCGGGACAGGATGAAGACGTCCACGAAGACGGCAAGGAACATGACCCAGAAACCGCCGAGGACGTAGATCATCTGTTCGCTGCTCGCCGGGACCAGCAGGGAGATGATCACGAAGACCAGGGCGCCGAACATCAGGTATTCGCCAAGGCTGAAACGGGCGTCCACGTAGTCGCGGGCGAAGCGCTTCTGCGGGCCCTTGTCACGCAGCGGCAGGAACTTCTCGTCACCGGTATCCATGGCCTGGCGCATCTTGAGGCGCTGGTCCGCGATCGCCGTGCGCTCGGCCGCCCGGGAGGCCTTGCGGTCCTCCGGAACCAAGGGGCGCTTGCGGGCAGCCACCTGGGCGCTCCGCTTGGGCGTGGGTGCGCCCTTGCCGATGGCGGCGTCCCGGGCTGCTGCCTCGGCCACCTGCTGGTCAACTACGTCCTGCGCCAGGGGCGCTTCCTTTTTACGTCCAAACACCCCTACAGAATACCCTGCGGCGGCTCGCCCGAGACCCAGCCCACACCGGGCCGGGGCGGCGGTGATCCCAGCCGTAAATCGCGCCGGTATCAGCGCCGGGGGAAACGTCTCCCGGGCCGCCGCAGAGCCGCCGTGGGAGCGCCGTGGCGCATTTGTCGTGATGCCGGACACGGGTAGTGTTTTGGCCATGACTTCATCACCCGCGGGGACCCCGCAGCCCTCAGCCGTCGGCTCCATCGATGCCGCCGCCCTCCGTCAGGCCGTTACCGAGTCCTTTGACGCCACCGTCGAGCAGTTGAAGGCGCTCGTGGCGATCCCGGGCATCGCCTGGCCCAGCTTCGATCCTGCTCCGCTGAATGCCAGCGCCGACGCCGTCGCCGAACTGGTCCGCGGCAGCGGCTTCGAGGACGTCCGGATCCTGCGCTGCGACAAGGAGGATGGCACCCCGGGCGGGCCGGCCGTCGTCGCACGCCGGCCCGCCGCAGCCGGCAAGCCCACCATCCTGCTCTACGCCCACCACGACGTCCAGCCGACCGGCGACCTCGCGCTCTGGGAGACCGAGCCGTTCACCGCCGTCGAACGCGACGGCCGCCTCTACGGCCGCGGTGCCGCGGATGACAAGGCAGGGATCCTGGCCCACGTCGCCGCCTACTCCGCGGTGACCCGGGTGCTGGGGGAGGAGCTGGGCCTGGGCGTGACCTTCTTCTTCGAAGGTGAGGAAGAAGCAGGCTCACCCACCTTCCGTTTGTTCCTCGAAACCCACCAGGAACTGCTGCGCTCCGACGTGATCGTCGTCGCCGACTCGTCCAACTGGAAGGTCGGCATCCCGGCCCTCACCACCAGCCTGCGCGGCCTGGTGGACGGCACCATCGAGGTCAAGGTGCTGGACCACGCGGTCCACTCCGGGATGTTCGGCGGCCCGGTCCTTGACGCCCCGACGCTGCTGGCGCGGCTGATTGCCACCCTGCACGACGACGAAGGCAGCGTGGCGATCGAGGGCCTTGTCAGCCGCGACGACGCCGAAGTGGACCTCACCGAGGAGGAGTACCGCAAGGATGCTTCCGTGCTCGACGGCGTCAAGCTCGCCGGCACCGGGAGCATCGCCTCGCGCATGTGGACCAAGCCCGCGCTGTCCATCATCGGTTTCGACGCCCCAGCCGTGGACGTTGCCTCCAACACCCTGCTGCCGCGGGCCCGCGCCAAGTTCAGCCTGCGGCTGGCCCCCGGCCAGGACCCGGCCGAGGCCATGGAAGCGGTCCGCCGGCACGTTGAATCCCACGCGCCGTTCGGCGCCGAGGTGGTGTTCACCCCGGGGGAGAGCGGCAACGCCTTCCTTACGGACACGTCCTCCACCGCCGCCACCATGGCGATGTGGGCGCTGGGTGAGGCGTGGGGCGTGCCGGCTGTCGAGACCGGGATCGGCGGTTCAATCCCGTTCATCGCCGACCTGACCGAGCTGTACCCGGACGTGCAGATCCTGGTCACCGGCGTTGAGGATCCCGATTCGCGGGCGCACAGCGCCAACGAGTCGCTCCACCTCGACGACTTCCGCAACGCAATCGTGGCCGAGGCGTTCCTGCTGGCCCGGTTGAACGCGGAAGGCCTGGCCTAAGCGGAACGCCTGCGGCTGGGTCGCCGGCTGGATCTCCGGCTCTGCCGGGTGGGCATTTCCGGGGAACATCCAGCCGGCGTTGACGGTTACGTCAGGAGTTAGAGCTACACGTCTGATCGACGTAGCATGTAGCTATAGCCCATACCGTTTAAGTAGGGGCGGGCACCGCGCAGGCGGAGCCGCCACGACCGTCGTAAGAAGGTAGGCCATGAGCACTACAACCAATGAAAACAGCGCCGACACCACCGTCCAGGCGGACCAGGAACTGGCCAGCCACGAGGTCCAGCTGACCGATGTGGCCGCCGGGAAGGTCCGCAGCCTGCTGGAACAGGAAGGCCGCACTGATCTTCGGCTCCGCGTTGCCGTGCAGCCGGGCGGTTGTTCCGGGCTGATCTACCAGCTGTACTTCGATGAGCGGCTCCTCGAGGGTGACGCCGTCCGCGACTACGACGGCGTCGAGGTCGTTGTGGACAAGATGAGCGTCCCTTACCTCAGCGGCGCGAGCATCGACTTCGAGGACACCATCTCGAAGCAGGGCTTCACCATTGACAACCCGAATGCGGGCGGATCCTGCGCTTGCGGGGACTCCTTCCACTAAGGCCTAAGGCCGGGCAATCCGCCCGGCCTTAGTGCCGTCCAGGGGATGGCCGCCGGAACCGCCAAAAACTCCATCGAGGCACGGCGCGGACATGTGGGCGAAAACTCGCGGGGAGCGGTAAGCTCTACACCGAGTAGTAAAACTTTTAGTGTGCCCGGAACGCCGACGGCGGCCGGGCGACAGCAACAAGTAGGAAGGGCCGTCTGTGAGTTCGCAGAACCGAACCGGCAGCCGACGCAAACAGATCACTACGATCACTGGCTTGGCACTAGCCGGCGCGTTGGCTTTGACTGGATGTTCACCAGAGGTACAGAAAGGGTGGCTGCCCACTGAGCGTGGCACCACCAACCACACTGACCGCATCATGGACCTCTGGGTCAACTCATGGATTGCCGCGCTGGTCGTCGGCATCATCACCTGGGGCTTGATGATTTGGGTCATCGTCGCGTACCGGCGGCGGAAGGGCACGGTGGGTTTCCCGCGCCAGAACAGCTTCAACCTGCCCCTCGAGGTCTTCTACCTGACGATTCCGCTGTTTATGGTCCTGGTGTTCTTCTACTTCACCGACCGCGACCAGCAAGCGATCGACAACCGTGACCAGCCGGCCGACGTCGTCGTCGACGTCCGCGCCAAGCAGTGGGCCTGGGACTTCAACTACAAGAAGGGCGACGTCGTTACCGACGACGTCCACGAGGCCGGCGTCCAGGCGCACCTCACCGGCAACAACGTGGACAAGGAAAAGCTGCCTACGCTTTACCTGCCGGTCAACAAGTCGGTTGACCTCGAGCTGAACGCCCGCGACGTCATCCACTCCTTCTGGGTTCCCGCCTTCCTGCAGAAGCGCGACATGATCCCGGGCAAGACCAACTACATCCGGTTCACCCCCACCAAAGAGGGAACCTACGACGGCAAATGTGCCGAACTCTGTGGTGAGTACCACTCCGAAATGCTGTTCCGCGTGAAGGTTGTCTCCGATTCGGAGTTCAAGGCCCACCTGGACCAGCTCCGCCAGGACGGCAACACCGGACTGCTCGGCGAAGAGTACGACCGCAACCCGGCCCCGACCGAGAACAAGTAAGGGGAGCGCGAAGTGGCAACGACCTACTCTCAGCCCTCAGGGATCCTTGAGGCTCCCGTAGTACCCAAATCCAAGGGGCGCATCGTCGTCAACTGGATCACCTCCACCGACCACAAGACCATCGGGTACATGTACCTGATCTCGTCCTTCGTGTTCTTCTGCTTCGGCGGCGTTATGGCGCTGCTGATCCGTGCGGAGCTTTTCGAGCCCGGCATGCAGATCCTGCAGACCAAAGAGCAGTACAACCAGCTCTTCACCATGCACGGCACCGTCATGCTGCTGATGTTCGCGACGCCGCTGTTCGCCGGCTTCGCCAACGTGATCATGCCGCTGCAGATCGGTGCCCCCGACGTCGCCTTCCCGCGGCTGAACGCGCTGGCCTTCTGGTTCTTCCTGTTCGGCTCCACGATCGCCGTGTCCGGCTTCATCACCCCGCAGGGTGCGGCGTCGTTCGGCTGGTTCGCCTACGCGCCGCTGTCCAACACGACCTTCAGCCCCGGCGTGGGCGGTGACCTCTGGGTCTTTGGCCTGGCGCTCTCCGGCTTCGGCACCATCCTCGGCGCGGTCAACTTCATCACCACCATCATCTGCATGCGCGCCCCGGGCATGACGATGTGGCGGATGCCGATCTTCACCTGGAACGTTCTGGTCACGGCGATTCTGGTGCTCATGGCGTTCCCGCCGCTGGCCGCCGCCCTCTTCGCCCTCGGCGCGGACCGCCGCTTCGGCGCCCACATCTTCGACCCGGAGAACGGCGGCGCCGTCCTCTGGCAGCACCTGTTCTGGTTCTTCGGCCACCCCGAGGTGTACATCATCGCGCTGCCGTTCTTCGGCATCGTCTCCGAGATCTTCCCGGTCTTTAGCCGCAAGCCGATCTTCGGCTACAAGGGCCTCGTCTATGCGACGATCTCGATTGCCGCACTGTCCGTGACCGTGTGGGCGCACCACATGTACGTCACCGGCTCGGTCCTGCTGCCGTTCTTCTCCTTCATGACGATGCTGATCGCGGTTCCCACCGGCGTGAAGTTCTTCAACTGGATCGGCACCATGTGGCGGGGTTCCATCACCTTCGAAACCCCCATGCTGTGGAGCATCGGCTTCCTGGCCACCTTCCTCTTCGGCGGCCTGACCGGAATCATCCTGGCCTCACCGCCGCTGGACTTCCACGTCTCCGACTCCTACTTCGTCGTGGCGCACTTCCACTACGTGGTCTTCGGCACCGTGGTGTTCGCGATGTTCGCAGGCTTCTACTTCTGGTGGCCGAAGTGGACCGGCAAGATGCTCAACGAGCGTCTCGGCAAGATCCACTTCTGGATGCTCTTCCTGGGCTTCCACGGCACCTTCCTCATCCAGCACTGGCTCGGCGTCGAGGGCATGCCCCGCCGCTACGCGGACTACATGCCGCAGGACAACTTCACCTGGATGAACCAGTTCTCCACCTACTCGTCCTTCCTCCTCGGCGCCTCGCTGATTCCGTTCTTCTGGAACGTCTACATCACCTGGCGCAGCAACGAGAAGGTCACGGTCGATGACCCCTGGGGCTTCGGCGCCTCGCTCGAATGGGCGACGTCCTGCCCGCCGCCGCGTCACAACTTCACCTCGCTGCCGCGGATCCGCTCGGAGCGTCCTGCCCTGGACCTGCACCACCCCGAGCTCTCCCAGTACTACACCGTCGACTCGCCTGCTCCGGCAGCAGCGACGCTCGGTAACGCCGACCAGAAGGATCAGGCCCAGTGAAAATCGAATCAAGGATTTTTGGACTGGGAGTCTTCTTCTTCGTCCCAGTTGCCATCGTCTACGGCTTCATGACGCACTGGTCCGAATGGGTCGGCATCCTGGGTGTCCTGCTGGTTGCAGGCCTGGCCGGTATGATCGGCGCCTACCTGGGCTTCACCGGCCGTCGGGTCGGCATGCGCCCCGAGGACCGCAGCGACGCTGAGATCCACGAGGGCGCGGGCGAGCAGGGCCACTTCAGCCCCTGGAGCTGGTGGCCTCTGGTTCTCGGCCTGGCATGCGCGGGCGGTTTCCTCGGCCTGGCCGTGGGCTTCTGGATCACGTTCATCGCCGGCGGCCTCGCCGTGGTGGCGCTCGTGGGCTGGGTCTATGAGTACAGCCGCGGTGACCACGCGCACTAGCGCCGGACACTGACAGCAACGACGGCGGGCCCCCACCTTGTGGTGGGGGCCCGCCGTCGTTTGCCTGTGCCCAGCGGGCGTGGCGGCCGGTCAGCCGGACTGGGACTCGAGCAGGGCGCAGAGCTCGGTGAGGGCGCGCTCAGCGTCGGCGAGACTTGCATTGTCGGGGACCGTCTCCGGCCGTACCGCCAGCTCCACTTCGCAACCGCAGGCGAAGTCCTCGGTCATGACCTCCAGCAGGGACCGTGCATCCACGCCCGGCCTGCCGTCCTTGCTGATCGTGACGGCGAATCCGGTCTGCGTCACGGCCCGGACAAACGCGGCCGCGGGGCGGGCGTGCAGTCCGATCGAGGCCTGGACGACCGCCTTGCGTGCTGGCAATGGAACTCCTTCAATCGTGACGCGCCGGGCGGTGCCGGCCCGGTGCTGGGGGCCCCCGGCCAACTGGTCCGGATACGACAGGCCGGCGGGGCGCATATCCAGCGTAGCCGGGGGAGAAGTCCCGGGCGAACCGGGCAGACCTGAGTGGTCTAGACCTGCTGGGAAAGTACCTTAGGCTTAAGGGATGAACGATTGCAGCAGGCGCCTCCGTGGGCTCTAACGCGGCCCGGATGGCCGGTGACATTGACCGGACCAGCGGCACCCCCATCTACGTCCAGCTCCGCGAAATCCTTCGCGCCCACATTGCCAGCTCCTGCCCGCCGGGTTCGGCGCTTCCCTCCGAACGGGACCTCTCCGAACGCTTCGGGCTGGCCAGGATGACCGTGCGCCAGGCCATCGACGCGCTCGTGGGCGAAGAAGTGATCGAGCGCGTGGTGGGCCTCGGCACCTTCGTCCGCAAGCCCAAGCTGGACCTCCAGGTCAAACTGACCTCGTATAGCGAGGAGATGCAGCGACGCGGCATGGTCCCGGCCGCCAAGGTGCTCAGCTTTGAACAGATCAACGCCAGCGCCTTTCTGGCCCGCGAACTGCAGCTCGAGGAGGGAACACCCCTGGTGCGGTTCCGGCGACTCCTGCTGGCGGACAGTGAGCCAATGAGCGTGGACGAGAACTTCATCCCCGCGCACCGCGTGCCCGGACTGCTCGACGGCGAGCCGCCGACGTCGCTCTACAACGTCCTGAGCGAGCGGTACGGCTTGGTGATGGAGTGGGGCGAGGACATGATCGAGGCGACGGCTGCGTCTCCGTCCACGGCGCGCCTGCTCAACGTGGAGGTCGGCTCACCGCTGCTGAAGATCCAGCGCCACGCCTTCGTGGCCCGGGCCATGGTCGACTACTCGGTCTCCTACTACCGGGCGGACCGCTACAAGCTCTGGGTGCCGCTGCAGCGCCCCGGCGTCCGTCCCACACGGAACTACGCCTCCGGCTACCGCCCCTGACAACCAGCGCGGAGTCCTTGGAAACGCAGAAAGGCCCGGTCCTGGTGGACCGGGCCTTTCTGTGGACTAATGCCGTGTCTTAGTGGCTGAGGCTCTTCTGCTCCGCAGCCGGTTCGATCGACTCGTGCTCGCCGTGGTGGCCGTGGGCCGCCGCGAGTTCGGCCGGGGTTGCCGGAGCGACCCGGTCCTCGAAGAACCACTTGGAAAGCATCGCGCGACGCTTTTCCTTGCGGTCCACGACGCCGTGGCTGTTCGGCTCGGCCGGAAGCGGCGACGGGGATTCGAAGCCGACCAGCTTGTAGCGCTTGTATTCGTTCAGCGGGGCGTGGACCTCGATGAACTCACCGTGCGGCAGCCGCACGATGCGGCCTGTCTCGCGGCCGTGGAGGGCGATTTCGCGGTCCTTGCGCTGCAGGGCCAGGGCGACGCGCTTCGTGATGATGAAGGCGAGTACCGGGCCAATGAAGAACAGGGCGCGCAGCCAGTAGGTGACGTCGTTCAAGGCCACGTGGAAGTGGGTGGCGATGAGGTCGGAACCAGCAGCAGCCCACATCACGCAGTACCAGACGAAGCCGGCCATGCCGATGGCGGTGCGGGTCGGCGCGTTCCGGGGACGGTCCAGGACGTGGTGCTCGCGGTCGTCCTTGGTGATCCAGCGTTCGATCCACGGGTAGGTGAACATCACGGTGAACAGGATGCCCGCAGGGACCAGCGCCGGCAGCAGCACGTTGAACGTGAAGACGTGGCCGAACCAGACCTGCTCGACGTGCCAGTTCCCGAAGGTGCCCGGCATCAGGCGCAGGGCGCCGTCAACGAAGCCGATGTACCAGTCAGGCTGGGTGCCGGCCGAGACGGGGGAGGGGTCGTACGGGCCGTAGTTCCAGATCGGGTTGATGGTGAAGAAACCGGCCATCAGCGCGATGACGCCGAACACGATGAAGAAGAAGCCGCCGGCCTTCGCCGCATAAACCGGGCCGAGGGGGTAGCCGACGACGTTGCCGTCGTTGCGGCCCGGGCCGGGGTACTGGGTGTGCTTGTGCACGACCACCATAAAGAGGTGCACGACGATCATCAGCAGGATGAGCGCGGGAACCAGCAGGATGTGGAGCATGTACAGGCGCCCGATAATAGCCGTGCCCGGGAATTCGCCGCCGAAGAGGAAGAACGAGATGTAGGTGCCGATCACCGGGATGGACTTGATGACGCCGTCGATGATGCGCAGGCCGTTGCCGGAGAGCAGGTCATCGGGGAGGGAGTAGCCGGTGAAGCCGGCGGCCATGGCGAGGATGAGCAGCACGCTGCCCACCACCCAGTTCATTTCGCGCGGCTTGCGGAAGGCGCCGGTGAAGAAGACCCGAAGCATGTGCACCGAAACCGAGGCTACGAAGAGCAGCGCGGACCAGTGGTGGACCTGGCGCATGAACAGGCCGCCGCGGACATCGAAGGAGATGTTCAGGGACGAGCTGTAGGCCACCGACATTTCGACGTTCTTCAACGGCAGATAGGAACCCTGGTAGTGGGTTTCCGCCATCGACGGGTCGAAGAAGAAGGTCAGGAAGGTGCCGGAGAGCAGCAGAATGACGAAAGAGTACAGGGCCACTTCGCCGAACATGAAGGACCAGTGGTCCGGGAAGACCTTGCGGCCGAATTCCCGGAGCATTCCGGAACCGCCCACGCGCTGGTCAACAAAATCGGTAATGCGGCCGCCCTTGGTCTTGGCGACGAAGGGGGAGGCGTTAGGGGTTGATGTTGCGCTCATGCTCAGCACGCTCCCAATAGCTAGGTCCAACGGGTTCATGGAAGTCGCTCGTAGCGTAAAGGTAGCCCTCGTCGTCTACGGCGATGGGCAGCTGCGGGAGCGGCCGGCTGGCCGGGCCGAAGATAACCTTGCATTCCTGGGTCAGGTCGAAGGTTGACTGGTGGCACGGGCACAGCAGGTGGTGGGTCTGCTGCTCGTAGAGGGCAACAGGGCAACCAACGTGGGTGCAGATCTTGGAGTAGGCAACGATTCCGTTGTAGCTCCAGTCCTCGCGGCCCGGGGAGGGCTTGAGGGACTCGGGGTTAAGGCGCATGAGCAGGACGACGGACTTCGCCTTCTCGTTCAACTTGCCTTCTTCGAGCTCGTTGAGCCCTTCCGGGATGACGTGGAAAGCCGAGCCGATGGTGACGTCCGAGGCCTTGATGGGGGTGCCATCGGGGTCGCGGGTGAGACGCTTGGTCTTGCCGCCAACCGGGGCCCACATGGTGTGCGCCAGCTTGTTGTCCGGGCGGGGACCGAGGTCGCCGAAGACGGCCAGGGCCGGCAGCGGCGCCAGGGCGACGGCCCCAAGCAGGGTGTTGCGGATCAGCGGGCGGCGCTTGATGCCGGTTTCCTCGACGATGTCGTCGACAATCCGGACAGCGGCCAGGCGGTCCTCTTCGGTGCGGATGGCGTGGCGCTCTTCCGACACTTCGTGGTCCGGCATAAGGGCCTTGGCCCAGTGCACGATGCCGGTGCCGATACCCAGCATGGCAAAGGCGGTGCCGATACCCAACAGCATGTTCTGCAGCCGGATAGTGGCGATCGAGGAGTCATTTCCAAGATCGATGGCGAAGTACGCCACCAGGAATATCAGGGTGCCAACGACCGAGGCGCCGAACAGAATGGCCACCTGCCGTTCCGCTCGCTTGGCGGCCCTCGGGTCCGTGTCAGCCAGGCGCAAACGATGCGGAGGAATTCCAGGATCCTGGAACTTCTCCACCTCATTCTGACCAGCCGTAGCTACGGTGCCCGAGTGGTTCGGACTGCCGTCACTATGGTTGCCCATAATTCGCCTCATCCTTCTCTCGTCTCGACCAGTGTCGAGTTAGTTTTCAATTCAAACTGCTGACGGATCAGCAGAAAATTCTTACAGGTGCCGCGGTCCGTCTAGGACGTCCGCGAAGTCAGCCAGATGGTGAAGGCGATGATGACGCCCAGGCCGGCAATCCAAACAAACAGGCCTTCGGAGACGGGACCCAGGGCGCCCAGGTCGTTGCCGCCGGGGGAGCCGTTGGCTTCGATCTGCTTCAGGAAGGTGATGATGTCACGCTTGCCTTCGGGGGAGACGTTGGCGTCGGAGAAGACCGGCATGTTCTGCGGGCCGGTGACCATGGCTTCGTAGATGTGCTTGCCGGAGACGTCAGCGAGAGCCGGGGCGAACTTGCCCCGGGTCAGCGCGCCGCCGGCTGCAGCAGCGTTGTGGCACATGGCGCAGTTGGTGCGGAACAGCTCGCCACCCTTGGCGGCGTCGCCCTTCTCATCGAGAACACCTGCCTCGGGGATGGACGGGCCGGGGCCGAGCGAAGCGACGTAAGCCGCGAGCTGGTGGGTCTGCTCCTCGTTGAACTGGGCGGGCTTCTTGTAAGCCTGCGGGCCGTTCATCTGCATGGGCATACGGCCGGTGCCAACCTGGAAGTCAACGGCGGCGGCGCCGACGCCGACGAGCGACGGTCCGGCCTGCGAGCCACTGGCACCCATGCCGTGGCAGGTGGCGCAGTTGGCGGCGAACAGCTTGCCGCCCTCTTCTGCGTCGCTTGCACTGAAGCTCGTGGTGTCGGCCTTGGCCTGGTTGACGGTGGTGGCGACGGCGTACAGCCCACCAGTGATGAGGAGGCCCATCAGCAACAGTGCAACTGCTGCCAGTGGGTGACGTCGCTTCTGCGAGAGTGCCTTCACGTGGTGGTTCCTTTATTCGATCCTGCGTTGGCTCCGGGAGCCGCTTCTTGAAATTCTATCTCTTGTAGAAAGAGAGACAAGTGGGGCTACTTGAGGACGTAGATGACCAGGAAGAGGCCAATCCATACGACGTCGACGAAGTGCCAGTAGTACGAGGTGACGATCGCGGAGGTTGCCTCAAAGTGTCCGAACTTCTTCGCTGCGAAGGAGCGTCCGATGATGAGCAGGAAGGCAATCAGGCCGCCGATGACGTGCAGGCCGTGGAAGCCGGTGGTCATGTAGAACGCGGAACCGTAGGCGTTGGAAGAGAGCGAGACGTGCTCGGAGACGAGCATGGCGTACTCGGTCGCCTGGCCGGCCACGAAGAACGCACCCATGATGAATGTGAGTGTGAACCACTCGTTCATTCCCCAGCGGGTGAAGCTCAGGGGCCCGCCGAGCCTGCGCGGCTGGAGCCGTTCGGCGGCGAAGACGCCCATCTGGCAAGTAAAGGAACTGGCCACGAGGACGATCGTGTTTACGAGCGCAAAGGGGAAGTTGAGCTTGGCTGTCTCTTCGGCCCACATCTGTCCGGAAGTCGAACGGAGTGTGAAGTACATGGCAAAGAGACCGGCGAAGAACATCAACTCACTGGACAGCCAGACGACGGTTCCAACGGAAACCATGTTCGGGCGATTCAGCGTCGGGTGCGCCGGGGTACTGGGGGCATGGGTCGCAGATGTCACATAGACATTATGTCTGTAAAAGTCCGTCCTGCCCAACGCAACCCGCGTTTTGGGGGGACTTTTTCTACAAAGACGCGAAATCGCGGGGAAAAGTTCCGGGACCCCTTCGCATTGGGCATTGCAGCCCCCGGCTCGATAGCATCAGAACGTGACTTCTCAGGCATCTGCACAGGCTGTAGGCAAGACTTGGCCGCGCCTCATTGGCGCCCTCATCCTCGGCACGAACCTCAGCGCCGGCGATACTGAGTGGGCGATGAACTCCATCATGTCCGGCGAAGCTACGCCGGCCCAGGTGGCCGGCTTCCTGGTGGCGCTGCGCGCCAAGGGTGAGACGGTGGAAGAACTCACGGGCCTCGTCGAGGCGATGATCGACTCCGCCAACCCGATCGAGATCGCGGGTCAAAAGCTGGACATCGTCGGCACCGGCGGAGACCAACTGAATACTGTCAACATCTCCACCATGGCCGCTCTCGTCTCGGCCGGAGCGGGCGCCAAGGTGGTCAAGCACGGTGGCCGGGCGGCGTCGTCGAGCTCGGGCTCCGCCGACGTGCTGGAGGCGCTGGGTGTCCGGCTGGACCTTCCCATCCCGCGGGTAGCCCGGAACGCCGAAGAGGCTGGAATCACCTTTTGCTTTGCGCAGGTCTTCCACCCCTCAATGCGGTATGCCGCCGTCGCGCGCCGCGAGCTGGGTGTCCCCACGGCCTTCAACTTCCTGGGACCGATGACCAACCCGGCGCACGTCCAGGCGTCCGCCGTCGGCGTCGCTAATGAACGGATGGCGCCGCTGGTGGCCGGCGTGCTTGCCAAGCGCGGCAGCCGAGGCCTGGTGTTCCGCGGCAACGACGGGCTGGACGAGCTGACCACCACGGGTCCGTCGCGGATCTGGGAAATCCGCGACGGCAAGGTTATTGAGCAGGAATTCGACCCCCGCGATCTTGGTATCCGCCAGGCGACTGTCGAGGAACTGCGCGGCGGCGACGCTGCCGCCAACGCCGCCGTCGTCCGCTCGGTGCTTGCCGGAAAGCCTGGCCCGGCACGGGATGCCACGCTGCTGAACGCCGCTGCCGGTCTGGTGTCGTTCGACCTGGACGCCTCGGGTCCGCTGACCGAACGGATGGCAGCTGCGATGAAGCGGGCCGAGGAGTCCGTCGATTCGGGCGCGGCAGCCGCGGTGCTGGACCGCTGGGTCGCACTCTCCCGCGACTAATTTCCCTCCGGCTGGCGGCGCTCCGTGCCCGCTGGGCCGGCTACTGTTCGAAGCCCAAGGCGAACGCCGCGTCGAGGTCGTGCTGCGAGTAGGCGCGGAAGGCGATGTGCGTGGTGGTGTGCACCACGGCCGGGACCTTGGAGAGCTTGTCCGCGATGACGTCGGCGAGCTCCTCGTGCTTGGCGACGCGTGCGATTGCGATCAGGTCCCATTCGCCGGTCACGGAATAGACCTCGCTGATGCCGGGAATCGCGGAGATTTTTTCAGCCGTCTCCGGGATGGCGGAAGCGTCTGTCTTGATCAGGACGAAAGCGGTGATCACGTGGGGGCCTTTCGGATCTGGTGCGCCGTTGCTGGCTTGTTGATTGGCCCCATTGAGGCCGTGCCATCTGCTTGCAAGCCTAGTGCATCAGCTCCGCCGGCGCCCTGCCCGGAGACGCCGTGTGGCCGCGAACAAAAGGCGGTAGCCGAGCAGGAAAACGGCCAGGCTGAGCAGCGCCACGATCAGGAACGGCAGAACCACAACCTGCCCGGTGAGGGCCCGGAGCAGCATGCCGACCGCCACCGTGCCGAGCCAGACCGCGACGCCGGCCGGCCAGAGCGCCAGGGGACCCCGCCACAGGCGCAGGGCGAGCCATGCCACGGCGGCGCCGGCGAGGAACGGCCAGGCCGTCGCCAGGATCCCGGTGATGATCTCGCCACGTTGATGGGCGTCGCGTCCGATCGCGGCGAAGAGCAGAATCAGGACCGCGTCGCCGGCGGCGGCCAGCAGGGCGCCTCGTGCGGTCGACGGCGGTTGGGCGACTGGGGGAGTGTTGGCTGGCATACCTCCAGCCTAGCTGCGGCCATTGCGGGACGCCGTCGCGGCCTAGCATGATGACCTGAGGAACCACAGCTGCGAGCAAGGAGATGATCATGACAACGCTGTCGGATCGGCCCAACACGGCCTTGATGGTGATCGATGTGCAGAACGGGGTGGTGGAAGGCGCCCACGAGCGCGATTCCGTCGTTGCGAACATCGCCGAACTCGTCGACAAGGCTCGTGCAGCCGCCGTCCCGATCATCTGGGTCCAGCATTCGGATGCGCAGCTGGAGCGGGGGAGCGAGGCCTGGCAGTATGTTCCTGAGCTGTCCCGGGCGGAGCACGAACCGCTGGTGCACAAGTCCTACGGTGATTCCTTCGAGGCTACGGACCTTGAAGATGTGCTCGCCGCTGCCGGCGTCGGGCGAATCCTCGTTGCGGGAGCGCAAACGGACGAGTGCATCCGATCCACCATCCACGGGGCGTTTGTGCGTGGCTACGACGTGACCCTGGTGGGTGACGCGCACACCACAGAGGATCTTTCGGCTTGGGGCGCACCGCCGCCGGAGCTGGTGATCGCCCACACAAACCTCTACTGGCAAAACCAGTCGGCGCCGGGGCGTGCGGCGGGCGTCGTGGCGACCAATACAGTGATGTTCGACTGATCCCGGGGCATAGGATCGTCTGATGGCCCGCCTCATTGTTCCAGACATCCGTTACCACTCCTCCTGGCTGGAGGGATCAGCAGAGTTCGACGGTGCCCACAGGGACGGCGGCGGCGCCGAGGGCTGGCCGCTGGATGATCTCAAGGACACCGCCACCTTCCGCCGCTTCGTCGGTGCGCTCGTCAACGATGCGTTACCGGAGACCCCCCGGAAGCCCGGATACGTCCCGTGCACCTACCTGTGGATTGTGGACGGCGACACCTTCCTGGGCTCGCTGGCCATTAGGCATGAGCTGAACAGTTTCCTCCTCAACGAGGGCGGCCACATCGGCTACAGCGTCAGGCCGTCCGCACGGCGCCGCGGTCACGCAGCCAAGGCACTGGCCGACGCCCTGCCGGTGGCGAAGGAACTCGGAATTTCCCGGGTCCTGATCACTTGCGACGAGGACAACGCCGGATCCAGGGCGACCATCGAACGCAACGGCGGCGTCTACGAAGACACCCGCAACGGCAAGCGGCGCTACTGGGTCGAGACAGACGAGCAGGGCGCGCCGGCACTGCCCTGAGGCCTGGCTTTAGAGATTTTTGGCGGCTCCGTAATTTCTGGCCACGCCCGGGAAACCTTATATCTAGCGGGACGATTAGCCCGCCTTCACAGATATTGGGGGTAACAAAAATGAAATCCAATCGTGCCGGGTACATCACCGCAGTAACAATGGCCGGTCTTGCCGCCAGCCTCGTCCTGGCCGGCTGTGGGCCACAGCCAGGGGCTGCTCCCGCAGCCGCGCCGAACGTGGCAGTGACAGACGCCACCACTTCCTCTACGGTGCTGGCCGCTTCGCCGCTGTCCACTCCGGGGACCGCAAACTCTGCGACCTCGCCTGCCGCTTCGCCCACCAGAGCGGGCGGGGCCGCACCGACTCACGCGCCGGCGGCAAAGCCCGCGCCCAGCAGCCTCAAGACGTTCACCTTCCCTGACGGGCATATCTCCTTCGACTACCCGGGGTCGTGGACGGTGCGGACAGCGCTTCCTCCGGCGGGGCCTCCCGGTGTCGAAGCTCTTGTTTCGGACGGCGCCGGCAACGATCTGCTTCTCATGGCCAACGGCGTTCCCGTGGGCTGTGCCGGGGGCCCGGTGTCGCGACGGGTGTTGGATCAGGCGGAGGTCGCGGGCATGGCGGCACCGAATGGTTCCGGCCCGGTCTTCGGGTTCTCCGTTGAATCTTATGGTGCCGGTGCCGGCGACGCCTACTTCATGGGCCTGGTCGATCCTCGGTCGCTGAAGCAGGGCGACGGGGTGCCCTCCTGGTGCAACGTTGTGTCGACTGACAACGGCGGCTTGGTCACCCGTGTGCTCTTCGACGACCCCGCATTCAAGAACCGGGGAGCGGCTAAGGCGTGGATGGCCACGGAACAATATGCACAACTCAAAGCGCTGCTGGTCAGCCTGAACTACCACTAGCTCCCGCGCTGGGGCGGCCCGCCGGTTGGGGGACCGGCGGGCAGTCCGCATCCCGGACGCTGCAGCGTTCCATGGGTAGGCTTTTCCCACCATCGTTCTCGACGAAACCCCGGCGCGCCGGGTCGACGGTCAGACGTTGAATGAATTCGAACCGCATGAGGACAAGGGGACCAGTGCTGGGGTTAGTTCTGTGACGCGTCTCGTTTGGTGGGGGCGGACGTATTTCGCCTTCCAGGCTTTCGCCGGTGCGTCCTGGTGGATTGCGGTTCTGGTGTCCCCGGCCATCCGCCTGGCGACCCTCGGCAATCTTGATGCCGCCGCCGTCGCGGTCTTCGACATTCCCCTATTTGTCGTGGCTTCAGCCCTCGCCGCTTTTGGTATCCGGGCCGCCGCAGTGGTGAGTGTCAGCTGGACCGGACTGGTCGCCTTCGTGCTGGCGGCATATGCCACCATAACGGCCGAGGCCGGCTGGGGTGTGGTGACCATGGGTGCGGCCTTCGCTGGTTCAGTGATCGCGCTTTGCGCGGTGCTTCTGGGGCGCATACCGACCGCATGGATCATCCGCGGGCCCTTCGCATTCCGCCCGGCCGCCCGCCGCCCGGCAGCAGTAAGCCATGTCGCCGCAACATTCGGGCAGATCGTCATATTTTGGGGCTTCTTCCTGGCCGTCGTTCCTTTTGCCCTCGCGT
This sequence comes from Arthrobacter sp. 10T419, assembly GCF_056394105.1. Taxonomy (NCBI): domain Bacteria; kingdom Bacillati; phylum Actinomycetota; class Actinomycetes; order Micrococcales; family Micrococcaceae; genus Arthrobacter; species Arthrobacter sp. 10T419. Next base: position 522,110 of record NZ_JBFTHF010000002.1, read on the forward strand.
TCCTCGAACAACGGTGGGCGGTGGCCCTTCCATTTCCGCCGGTTGCAAATCCAGCCGGCGCCATGGTCCTGCTACTTGCTAGCGCTCTTGGCATCTGGTCGGCCATCGTCATGTCCACGTTGGGGCACGGCACGCCGCTGCCATCGGCGATGCCCAACCGGCTGGTTATCGTGGGCCCGTATCGCTGGATCCGCAATCCGATGGCGGTCGCAGGGATTGTCCAGGGCGCCGCGGTAGGCGTGATGATGCAGTCGTGGCTGGTTATTGCCTACGCAGTCGCCGGCTCGCTCGTGTGGATGAATTTCAGCAGTATTGCGACACGGTCCGCTGCTGGATCCCGCACATGACGACGGCGAGACGCACCCAGCCGGGCACGCCGTAGCTGTCGGCCCGAACCCGGCGCCGGGGGGCGAGGGCTACTGGGACCCGGCGTAGGCTGTGCCCATGATTTCCCTCCGCCGGCGCCGCTTGGAAACTGGCATGTGGGCTCTAGGAGTCCTGGTCTCCGTTGGCCTAACAGCATGGGGACTCTGGCTCACCGCTTTCCTCTTCGGATATTCCGATGGTTTTGAACGCGAAAGGTCCGGCCATACGCTGATCTTCCTGGGCGCTGTTGCGTCCGCTGCGGCGGGGGGCTGGGCACGGTTTCGGGGTTTTGGCTGGCCAGGGACGCTCGCCGTCGGCGCCACGGCACTGCTGGTTGGCTGGACCAATCTCGCGGCACCGGACGGCTTGCTGCCTCATCTTGCTGGAGTCATTGCGGTGCCCGCCACAGTAATCGGGTTGGTTGTTGGCCTGCCGGTTATCTGGCAGGGGAGAGGGCCGCAGGACCGAACCCCTTAGCGGCATGCTTTCCTTCACGAAGGTCTTGTGTGGCGAGCGGCGCCGCAAACATCAAAGGTGGTTCGTACTGAGCTGGCTTCGTGGGAACTGCCATTCGGCCGTCGTCGGTACTATTCATTCATGACGATCCAGGGGGAGGGAAGTCCCGGCCCGTTCGTTCGCCGCGGCCTGCGGGTTCTAGTCTGGGTGGCCGTGGTGGTCGCCGCTGGAGCGTTTGCCCTTGGTCTCGTTCCCGAAGTCGTTGTGACCTCCATGGCCGTGGGCCTCCTGGTGGGCCAATTCGTATCCAAAGATGAACGGGCGCCGTCCGATGTCAGCGGCAGTTTTTCCTGGTGGAAACGGAGGGCGCGCGGCGCCTTCTATACGTCCTGGTGGGTATTGATACTTCTAATCGGCGTGCTGATAAACGTCATGTCGCATGCAGGCTTCGGCTGGGAGGCATTCGGCGTTCTGGCCGTTATGGCGTGGCCGCTATGGGTTGTCGTGCGAAATCCACCTGAGCGGCCTTGGGACCCATGGCGTCTCACCCCGTAACCAGGCGAAGCCCCTCCTGGCAACTTTCCGTTTACTTGACATAATGTTGATTATCGGCGTTAAAAGTGCGGGAGTAGAAGTAGCTGCGAGAACTCCCGCCCGTCAATGGATCCGACGTTTTCTCAGGTCAGCGGGGCTTTACTGGAGCGACGAACTTCGGATCCGCTACGACAGCTGGGCCGTAGAAGCCGTCGACCGCGTGAAAGATCCTCAGCATCTTGACGTGGTCCGCCGCTGCATCCGCTGGCACCACCAGCGACGGATGAACCACATGGACGAAGTCACCCGTGGCACCTTCCTACGCGCCAAGCAGGAAGTCACCGTGGCCATCGACCTGCTGAACTGGCTGACCGGACACGACCTCAAACTGCCCGAGCTGCAGCAATCCCACCTCGACGTTTGGCAAGCCGAAGGACCCACAACCCGGCGCATCGCGGAGCGCTTCCTCAAATGGGCAATCAAGACCAAAGCCGCCCCTTCCGGGCTCGCCATCGTTCCGCACCGCCGCGGCACCAGTCCGAGACTTGCCAAGCCCGGACAGGATGAAGCACTCAAGCGAGTCATCCATGAAGACGGACTAGAGACACGTGACAGGGCCGCCGCGATCCTTATTCTCGTCTTTGGACAACAGGCTGAAAACATCGCACGGCTGACCTGGGACGACCTGACCATTACCGAAGAACTGGTCACCATCCAACTCGGGACCACCCGGATCGCATTACCGGATCCGCTGGCCGAGCCATGGCGCGAACTCGCCACGAACCCTGGCCACGACCTGACCGCCGCACACCCCAATAGCCGGTGGGTATTCCGGGGCGCCGCTCCCGGGCGTCACATCCACCCCGGACACCTCACATCCCGGCTCAGCAGATTATTCAGTACACGGGCCGCGCGGCTCGGAACTCTCCACGAACTCACCAAACTCGCACCCGTGGCCATCATCGCCGAAACCCTCGGCTACTCCCCTACCACCATCGAACGCCATGCAGTAGATTCATCCGCTGCGTATGCCCAGTACATGGCGGCCGTTCGGCACGCTCCTACAGGAAGATAAGAACGATCAATTCAGAGACACGCCACTAATCGCCGTTCCGGGTGGGAGATCCTTGATCTGCTGATGGATCTGCCCTGCAATATTGATGGCCACGACAAAGTCGCTCAGCTCGACATTTTCCAGATCCACCGCACCGCCGAGTGCCGGAGGAACTCGGAAGCTGTAAACCTCAGCTTCACTAGGTCGAAGGCCGGCTCTTTCAGCTTCGCTGGCCAACCCGATCATGAGGTACTCATCCTGGCCTTCTCGGGAATTCAAAGAATTACTGAAGTCACCTTCAGTCTCCCAGCGACGGCTTAACTCACCAGCAAGCAGGTCCAAAAACCAGAAGCCGTCCTGACTTTCAAAGAACACATCGCCAAAGGGTGAAGTGAACAACGGCCGCTTGTCGGAAAGTTCAAGAAACGACCACGACTCAAGCGCTGCCGCGTAGTTCTCGGTTGAAAAGCGTCTAATGGGCTCCATACGCAGACCCTACCGGAGCGGGCACGGCACAATCTCAATGACAGGCCGACCTCAGCAGAACTTAACGGACTTGCCCAACATCCCACGCATTGAAGTCTGGCGCGTCCACTACGCCCGGCCCATGAATACCCGCGCATGCCAGTTCGGTAAGGGCCGGAAGTGGGCTTCCATAGTGCCGACCGCGGTTGCTGTCCGTCGCCTGGTGCACCGGCTGCGCCGGGATGAAGCAGCCGGGACATTTCCGCCGGGAGGAAGCAGCCGGGATGCCGCTGCGCGGTGCGACCTTGGAGCCGCCGGAGACATTCCAGCGCCGATGCGCGAAGCCAGTGCCACAGGCTGCGAATTTGCTGCCTCTGCGCTGGTTGGTTGCAAATTTGCATTTCTTGTCCATGGTCACTTTATTAGCCGACCTCGTGTCAATTCGGCGGACAACGTCGCCACCTGACGTGCCAGGAAGATCCCGAGCAATTAGCGGATATCAGAACAACAATTTCGCCATAATGCGGAAATTGCGCTGTCCGGCCACGCGGCTTGGGCGGCAGTTCGCCACAGCCCTCAGCCGGACACCGGACTAGTTGAAAGCCAGGGAGCGCCGGGAAGCCAGGTGAAAGCAGGGTGCCGGCCGCGGAGACATCCATGTCAGAAGAACGTGCCGGCAAACAGGCTGGAGTGACTTCAGGGGGCTACTCCCCCGGACTATTTGATAAATTATCAATTGCTAATGCATTAGCATAAACCCGACATAAAGAAATCGAAAACCCTCTGCAATGTTTGATTTTCACATATAGGTAAGATCCGGATCTCATCGAGTATCCATGCCGCGCTTAAATGACCCAGGCAGAGCCCGCGCTCACTCTCCGACGTAGGCCGCCAGATGTTCCCCGGTCAACGTGGACTTCGCGGCAACCAGCTCGGCGGGCGTGCCCTCGAAGACGATCCGGCCGCCGTCGTGTCCGGCGCCGGGGCCCAGGTCGATGATCCAGTCGGCGTGTGCCATGACCGCCTGGTGGTGCTCGATGACGATCACCGACTTGCCGGAATCGACCAGCCGGTCCAGCAGCCCGAGCAGGTTCGCGACGTCGGCCAGGTGCAGGCCCGTTGTCGGTTCGTCGAGGACGTAGACGTCCCCCTTCTCCGCCATCTGGGTGGCCAGCTTGAGCCGCTGCCGTTCGCCGCCGGACAGGGTGGTGAGCGGCTGGCCGAGGCTGAGGTAGCCGAGTCCGACGTCCACGAGCCGGTCGAGGATCTTGTGCGCCGCCGGCGTGCGGGCCTCGCCGTCGCCAAAGAACAGCTCCGCCTCGGTCATCGACATCGCCAGGACTTCAGCGATGTTGCGGCCGGCCAGCTTGTATTCCAGCACTGATGCCAGGAACCTGCGGCCCTCGCAGTCCTCGCAGGTGGACTCGACAGTGGCCATAACGCCAAGCTCCGTGAAGATCACGCCCGCGCCGTTGCAGGTGGGGCAGGCGCCTTCGGAGTTGGAGCTGAACAGCGCCGGCTTCACGCCGTTGGCCTTTGCGAACGCCTTGCGGATCGGTTCAAGCAGGCCCGTGTACGTCGCAGGGTTGCTGCGCCGTGAACCCTTGATGGCGCTCTGGTCGATCAGCACCACGCCGTCCCGGCCGGCCACCGAGCCCTGGATCAGCGAGCTTTTGCCGGATCCGGCGACCCCCGTGAGCACGCAAAGCACCCCGAGCGGGAGGTCGACGTCGACGTCCCGGAGGTTGTTCGTCGACGCGCCGCGCACCTCAAGCGAGCCTGACGGAGTACGCGCCGCATCCTTGACCGTCGCCCGGTCGTCGAGGTGGTGGCCGGTGATGGTGTCACTGCGCCGCAGGCCCTCCACACTTCCTTCGAAGCAGACACTGCCGCCCCCGGTGCCCGCCCCGGGACCGAGGTCAACGACGTGGTCGGCGATCGCGATCGTCTCCGGCTTGTGCTCGACGACGAGCACGGTGTTGCCCTTGTCACGGAGCTGCAGCAGTAGCTGGTTCATCCGCTCGATGTCATGCGGGTGCAGGCCGATCGTCGGCTCGTCGAAGACGTACGTGATGTCGGTCAGCGAGGACCCCAGGTGCCGGATCATCTTGGTCCGCTGGGCCTCTCCCCCGGACAAAGTCCCCGCCGGCCGATCCAGCGAAAGGTAGCCCAGCCCGATTTCCGCAAACGAATCGAGCAGGTGCCGCAGGCCCTTAAGGAGCGGCTCGACCGAGGGCTCGTCGAGCTCGCGGACCCACACGGCCAGGTCACTGATCTGCATCTCGCACAATTCGGCGATGTTCTTCCCCCGGATCTTCGAGGACCGTGCCTCCTTGCTGAGCCGGGTGCCGTTGCACTCCGGGCAGGCCTGGAAGGTAATGGCACGCTCGACGAAGGCCCGGACGTGCGGCTGCATCGCCTCGACATCCTTGGAAAGCATCGATTTTTGGATCTTCGGGATCAGGCCCTCATAGGTGAGGTTGATGCCCTCGACCTTGATCTTGGTCGGCTCCTTGTAGAGCAGGTCGTTCATTTCCTTCTTGGTGTATTTCGCGATCGGCTTGTCCATGTCGAAACCGGCGCCGCTGAAGATGCGGCCGTACCAGCCGTCCATGCTGTACCCGGGGATCGTCAGCGCGCCCTCGGCCAGCGACTTGGTCTCGTCATAGAGCGCCGTGAGGTCGAAGTCGGAGACCGAGCCCATCCCCTCGCACCGCGGGCACATGCCGCCCAGGTAGACGGCGCCGTGCACCACACTCTTCTCAACCCTCCCCCCGGCTTTTTCGGTGCTCATCACCCCGCTGGCCTTCCTCGTCGGGACGTTGAAGGAGAACGCCGTGGGAGGCCCCACGTGCGGTGTCCCGAGCCGGCTGAAGAGGATGCGGAGCATGGCGTTGGCGTCGGTGGCGGTGCCGACGGTGGAGCGCGGGTTCGCGCCCATCCGTTCCTGGTCGACGATAATCGCCGTCGTCAGCCCCTCCATCAGGTCGACGTCGGGCCGCGCCAGGTTGGGCATGAAGCCCTGCACAAAGGCGCTGTACGTTTCGTTGATCATCCGTTGCGACTCGGCGGCGATCGTGGCGAACACCAGCGAGCTCTTACCCGAGCCGGAAACACCGGTGAACACGGTCAACCGGCGCTTCGGAATTTCAACGCTGATGTCCTTGAGGTTGTTCTCCCGGGCGCCCTGCACACGGATGAGGTCGTGGGTGTCGGCGACGTGCGGCGCCAGCCGCGGGTCCGTCTCCGTGTCCGCGTTCGTGTTGGTCGCCATGCTCATCGTGTCTCCCTCTGTTCGGCCTGGCCGCCCCCGCGCATCCGACGGCGTCGCCTCGCTCGATGTGAACAGCTTAGAACAGACGATGGGGTTATCCTCCGCCGCGCTGGCCGCACGCCCCCGGCATGCATTGTCTTATCCGCCGCCCTCACTGAGAATGAACCATGACGGTCTACCTGAGGTCCCTGGAAACTGCTGTCCCGCCCACCGTATTGATTCAGTCCGAGGCCCGCGACGTGTTTGCCGCCCAGCCGGGGCTCAGCCGGCTCGGCTCCCGGCTGGTGAGCACCTGCTTCGACTCCGCCGCCATCGACACCCGCTACACCGCCGTCGGGGAGCTCACCACCGGCAGCCGGTCGGAGAATCCGCAGTTCTTCGACCCCGCCACCGGCCTGCTGCTGAGCCCCAGCACCAAAGTCAGGAACGACATCTTCGCGGCCGAAGCCAGCAAGCTCTTCATCGAGGCGGCGGACAAGGCGCTGGCGGCCTGCCAGGGCATCGAAGCCCGCGAGATCACCCACCTCGTCACAGTGTCCTGCACCGGCTTCTTCAACCCCGGCCCCGACTACAAGATTGTCCGTGCGCTCGGGCTGAACCCCTCGGTCCAGCGCTACCACCTCGGCTTCATGGGCTGCTACGCCGCCTTCCCGGCACTGCGCGCGGCCAAATCGTTTTGCGACGCGGACCCGGAGGCCGTGGTGCTGGTGGTCTGCGCCGAACTTTGTTCCCTCCACGTCCGGACCTCCAACGACCCGGACACGATTATGGGATCCGCGCTGTTTGCCGACGGCGCGGCGGCCGCCATCATCAGTGCCCGCGACATCCCGGACCAGCCGGCCCTGCTGACCCTGGACCACTTCGAAACGGTCCTGACCCCGGTGGGCGAGGAAGCGATGGCGTGGAACATCGGCGACGAAGGCTTCGAAATGGTCCTCGGCACCTACGTCCCGCACATCATCGACGACCACATCATCGGCGCCCTCGAACCGCTCCTGTCCCGGGATGCCTCGCTCCTCGGACTCCCCTACCGCGACATCCGGCACTGGGCCATCCATCCCGGCGGCCGCAGCATCCTGGACAAGGTGCAGTCCAGGCTGGAGCTCAGCGACGAACAGCTGATCCCGGCGCGCGAAACGCTGCGGAACTACGGCAACATGAGCAGCGCCACCGTGCTCTTCGTGATCCGGCACATCCTCGACCTTCCCGCGCCCGGCGCTGGCACCGACGGCGCCGACACCGGCGGTGCGCTGGCAGCCGACGACGAGGGCGGGGAACGCATCTGCTCGATGGCATTCGGCCCGGGCCTGACGGTGGAGACCGCGCTCTTCACCAAGATCACGGCACCACGGGCGGCCAGCGGTGAGGCCGACCTGCAGCGCCCCGGCGTGCCCCGGCCGGCATCGGCCCTGGCCTGAGCACCGGCGCCATGGTGCTGCTGCGCACGCGTGCCCTGGATGCCGTTGAGGAGATGGACCGGCCCGACTGCGATCCTGCCAGGCTGGAACGGACCTACGCCCAGTTCGCCCTGGTGAACCGCGCTGTGTCCGGCTGGAGGGGCATCTACCGGCAGCAGATCAAGCCGCTGCTCTCCGCGGAGTCGGCCACCACGTTGCTGGACATCGGTTGCGGCGGCGGCGACGTCCCGGTGCTGTTGTCCCGCTGGGCGGCCCGGGACGGGCTGCGACTGGAGATCACTGCGATCGATCCGGACCCACGGGCCGCTGCGTTTGCGGCCGCCCGGCGCACCCGGGGCGGCGTGACGTTCCGGCGGCAGACAGCGGCGGAACTGCTCGGCGAAGGTGAGCGCTACGACGTCGTCGTCTCCAACCATGTGCTGCACCACCTGGACGCCGGCGCGCTGGCTGGCTTCCTTGCCGAATCGGCCGCACTGAGTGCCGGGACGGTGATCCACAACGACCTCCGCCGCAGCCCGGCCGCCTATTCGCTGTTCTATGCGGGCGCCTTGCCGTTCCGGGGCTCCTACATCCGGCAGGACGGCCTGACGTCGATCCGGCGCAGCTACACCTCGGCGGAACTGCGCGCTGCGGCTCCCCCGGGCTGGGCCGTGGTGGCCCGCGCCCCGTTCCGCAACCTGCTGATCCTGGACAGGGCGCGGGGGCGGAGTGCCGGGGCGGGACCATGACCGACGCCGCGACGGACGTCGTGATCATCGGCGGCGGTCCGGTGGGGCTGTTCATGGCTGCTTTGCTGCTGCAGCGGGGGCTGCGGGTCGCGGTGCTCGAACAGCGGACCGGGCCGGAACCGCACTCGCGGGCCATTGGCATCCATCCGCCGGCACTCGATGCCCTGCGGCACGTCGGCGTGGATCAGGAGCTCATCCGGCGGGGCGTCCAGATCCGGCGCGGCATTGCCCTCAACCGCGGCACCATGCTGGCCGAAATGTCCTTCGCCCGGGTGTCCGAGCTGTTCCCGTTCGTGCTCTCCCTGCCGCAGGGTCGCACCGAGGCGGTGCTGGAGGGGCGGCTGCAGGAGCTCGACCCGGACGCGCTGCGCCGGGGCGTGCGGGTGGAGGGGCTGCACGACGACGGCCGGCAGGTCACGGTGCAGGCCTGCCTGGGCGGACGGTCGGTGAGCTTCGCGGCTCCCCTCGTGATCGCCGCGGACGGGGTCCGCTCCGCGGCCCGGGCTGCGCTCTGCGTGCCCCTGCGGCGCCGGGACTACCCGGACCGCTACCTCATGGGCGACTTCGCCGACGGCACCGGACTTGGTCCGGATGCGGCGCTGTTCCTGGCCAGCGGCGGGATCGTCGAGTCGTTCCCGCTGCCGGGGAAGCTGCGCCGCTGGGTGGTTCGCCTCGGTCCGGCCGGGGCTCCGGCGGGGAGCTCGGCCGACGCCGTTTGGCTGGCACGGGAGGTCCGGCGACGGACCGGCGTCGACGTCGACCCCGGCAGCAACAGCATGCTCAGCGGCTTCGGCGTGCGTTCCCGGCTGGCCCGCCGACTGGTGGTTGACCGCTGCATTCTGATCGGGGACGCGGCACACGAGATCAGCCCGATTGGAGGTCAGGGCATGAGCCTGGGCTGGCTCGACGCCCTGGCGCTGGCACCCCTCGTGCCGGAGCTCATGGCTGGCAACCGCAACGGCCTGCCGGCGTTCGAACGGCAGCGGATGCGCCAGGCCGCCAGAGCGGCGCGGCAGTCGGAGATCAACATGGCGCTGGGCCGGCCGCTCCGCGAAGGCCCGCTGACCGCACGCAACAGTGTCTTGGCCGCCGCGGCGGCCGTCCCGGCCGTCAACAGCTTCGTGGCCCGCCGGTTCACCATGCAGTAGCCGGGGCGGGAGCCCTCAGTGCGGCGTGTAGTAGCAGTCGTAGCTGTGCTGGCTGATGATCCGGCCGTCGCGCACCTCGAACACCGAGGCGGTCCGGGCCCGGATTTCGTCGCCCTTGTCCCAATGCGGTAGATCCATCAGCACCGTCGCGGACCACTCGGCCTCCAGGACCACCCGGCCTCCCTCGCACGTGCTGCGCTGGACTTCGAAGCGCTGCCCGGAAACGATTTCGCCGCTGCGCTCGGCACCGTCGAGGACCTGGTCCCGGTTGCGGGTGGACCCCCCGGGAGCGAGCAGGTGGGGTGCCTCGGTCAGGACGTAGTCTTCGGCCAGGAAGGGGCCGAGCGCCTCCGCGCCGCCGCCGGCTTCGATGGCCCGGAGCAGGCCGAGCACGCAGTCCAGGGGTATCGGTGTCATGGACCGAGACTAGCCGAACTGCGCCCCAGGCGTGCCGGCTGCGGTGCCGCGGCCTAGACTGACCGCATGGGTAGCCTTCCCCCGACGCTCCGGTGGTCCGCCGCAGTGCTGGTCGTCCTGGCGGCGGCATCGTGCAGTCCGGGCACGGGCCCGGCAGCAACCGGAAGCGGAGCGCTGACCGCGGAGATCAGCCAGTTCCGCGACAACTACAGCAAGCGGATCGTAGAGATCCAGCTGACCAACACCACCGGCGAGGCGGTCACCGTGCTCGCAGCCGGTCTGCGGAGTCCGCTTTTTGCTGACGGAATCCACTGGACCTCGGCGGCAGCGGGGACGGAGCTGCCGCCCGGCCAGACAAAGAGCCTGCCGGCCCGGTTGCCGGCCGCCGCCTGCCCCGATCCTGCGCCGCGATCCAGCCAGGCCGCGCCGTCCGGTTCAAAACCTGCAGAGCCGGGCGCAGTCGTCGAGGTCCGGGTGGCGGCCGCCGCCGGAATACCGGAAAAGACGCTCACCGCAACAGCGGCCGATCCTTTCGGAGTCCTGCCTCGGAACAACGCCGAAATGTGCGTTGCCCAGGCCGCCGCCGCGGTGGCCGGCTTCCGGCTCAGCCCCAGCCTCGAGGTGTCCGCAGATGCCCGAGCTGCCGTCCTGCACCTGGTCATCACCCCGCGAAACCCGGCGGCAGCCGGTGGCGGCGGGACCCTTACGATCGACAGCATCGGCGGGACCACCTTGCTGGAGGAAGACACGAGTGCGCCCTGGCCCAGCGGCCTCCGGGTGGATGCGGCCGGGCCGGTGCACGAAGTGCGGCTCGGCATCCGCCCGGCCCGGTGCGACCCGCACGCCGTGGCGGAGGACAAGGTGGGGACGCTGATTCCGGTGCAGGTCACCGTCGGCGGCCGTCGGGGAACCCTGAAGATCGACGCCGGGTCACAACTGCGGGGACGCATTTACGATTTCGTCACCTCAGCGTGCGGTCGCCAGTAGTCTGTTCCCATGTCTTCAGACACGACGAACGACGCAAACACCATCGCCCCCACCGCCGAGATCAGCACCGAGAGCATCCAGGAGGCTGTTGAGGAGATCCTGAACGCAGGCGTGCTTCCGCCCATCGTCCAGGTGGGCCACCCGGTGCTCCGGCAGCAGGCGGTGCCCTTCACCGGCCAGCTGGACGACGCCGAACTCAGCCGGCTGATCGATCTGATGCGCAGGGTCATGCACAAAGCACCGGGCGTCGGGCTCGCCGCACCGCAGCTGGGAATCCCCCTGCAGATAGCCGTCCTGGAGGACCGGTTCGACGTCGACCCGGAGGTAGCCGCGGCCCGGGGGCGGGAGCCCCTGCCGTTCTTTGCCATGCTCAACCCGAGATACGTGCCGCTGGGCTCGGCCAAGAAGGCCTTCTACGAGGGCTGCCTGTCCCTCAACGGCCTGCAGGCGGCGGTGCTGCGGCCTGAATCGGTGCGGTTGGACTTCACCGCGGTGGACGGCACAGCGCAACAGCGGGACTTCACCGGGTGGCAGGCCCGCATTGTCCAGCACGAGACCGACCACCTGCACGGGATCATCTACCTGGACCGGGCCGAGCTGCGCTCCCTGAGCAGCAACGCCGAATACGCCGCCCGCTGGGCCCAGCCGGACATCGAACACGCCCGGCAGGAACTGGGGTTCCTGCCGGACGAGCCGGCCGGTTAGTTTGCCGAGCTTCCTGCCGCGTTGTTTGCTGCGCCGCGCGCCGGCGCCGGATTGGCCGCCGTCGGAAGGTGCCGTGACCACCACTGCAGGATCTGCTCGAAGCGCTGCCGGCGGTGATGCGGCGTTCCGGACCGGGACAGTTCGTGGTTCTCGCCCGGGAAGACCAGGAAGGCAGCCTCCACGCCCTGCTGCTTGAGGGCAGTGAAGTAGCGCTGGCCCTGTTCCACCGGGCAGCGCAGGTCCTCCTCGCTGTGGATGACCAGGGTGGGAGTGCGCACCTGCTCCACCCGGGCCATCGGGCTTTGCGCCGCCATCTGCTCCGCGGTGCGGCCGGTGTACTCGCCGCCGAAGAACCAGCCGATGTCCGAGGATCCGGTGAAGCTCACGGGATCGAGGAAGCCGCGCTCCACAATGGAGGCCTTGAAGCGGTGGTCGTGGCTGATGGTCCAGGCCGTCAGGTAGCCGCCGTAGGATCCGCCCATGATGCCGAGGGCCGCGGCGTCGAGTTCCTCGAACTTCTGCAGCGCCCCGTCCAGGAAGGCAAGGACGTCCTGCATGTCGACGGTGCCCATGCGCTCCTTGATCGAGCGTCCGTGGGCCTGGCCGTAGCCGGCCGAGCCGCGCGGATTGCACATCAGGACGGCATACCCGGCCGCCGCGTAGACCTGGGCCTCATCGAACAGCGCCCCGGTGAACTGCGCGAACGGGCCGCCGTGGATGTTGAGCAGCACCGGGTGCGGACCGCCGCCCGCCGGCCGGACCAGCCAGCCGTGCACCGGGTAGCCGTCCCCTGACGCGAAGGTGAGTTCCTGCGGGGCGATGATCCCGGCTTCGTCACGCAGCGGCGCCGAGAAGTCGCTCACGACGCGGAGCCGGTCGCTTCCCTCGAGGACCGCCACGTCTCCGGCAGTTTCCGCGTCGGCGAAGCTCAGGATCAGTGTTCCCCCGCCGTCGGCCGCGCCGCTAACCACGCGCTCGCCATCGAGCAGAACGCCGCGTTTCCCGGTGGGGCCGAACTCCAATAGTTGTACGGTGCCCCGTGCGTTATTCAGGACCAGGGCACCGTCTGCGCCGCGCAGCTCAATCCCGCCGCCGCTCAGATCCGTGGTCTCCGGATCGCTGAGCAGGACAGCGTCCCCGCCGCCGGCTGGCAGGACGTAGAGCGCCGTGTTGCGGGCCACGAAGTCCTTGCCCTCGGCGCCGAGGTCCTGCGCCGAGAAGTACAGCCACCGGCCGTCCCGGCTTTGCCGGACGGCGGTGACGGACAGCCGTCCGGTGTCGCCCAGGGGCACGGACTCGGGGCCCTCTCCCCCGGCTTGGGGATCAGCCGGAATCCGGTAAATGCCGCTCACCAGGTCCTCGTCGCTGCCATCGTGCAGGGCGGCGGTGAAGTACACGGCTTCGCCGTCGGTGCTGAAGGTGGCACCGTTGTGGTCCGTCGCGGCTGTGGTGAGCTGACGCGCCTCCGGCAGGCCCGCGGCAGCCGTGCCTTCTTCTGCGGCCTTGGCGGCCCTGAGTGCCCGGCCGGCCGGGGCCACCCTCGGTTCCTCGTCCAGGTCCGGGACCGGGATGACGAAGAGCTGCAGGGGTTTATCCGCCGTGTAGCCGACGCCATTCATCCGGTACTGGTAGTCCGTGATCAGCCGGGCATCCTCGCCGCCGGCCGAGACACCGTCGACCGTGCCGTAGCGGCCGTCCTCGGGCGTCCTGGCGCTGAAAACGATGCTGCGCGAATCCGGGGACCAGGTGAAGGCGCTGACGCCCAGCGGCGCATCCGTCAGCACCACGGGCTCGCCGCCCGAGGCCTCGACCACGTGCAGCTGCGGTTTGCCGCCGGCTTCGGCGCGGAGGAACCCCAGCACCTGCCCGTCCGGGGAAAAATCCGGTGCCGTGTCACGGAAGCCGCGGGTCAGCCGGCGCGGTCGCAGTGCCGGATCCACCGGCACGTTCCACAACTGGCCCACGTAGGCGTCGGCGTCGAAATCGGGGCGAACCACGGCCACGACGGCACGGGAGCCGTCAGGGTGCACCGCGGGAGCCGAAACGGACTTGAGCAGGGGAAGATGTTCGGATTTCACGAGTGCGAGCCTAACCGCTGGCGTCCGTGAGGTGAAATACCTCACATCCGCGCGGCGCCGCCGGGAGTTCAGGGCGGCCGCCGGAGCGTGCCGGCCCTACGATTGACTTTATGCCCGCCGCTTCCCTCGCCGCCCTCGTGTGCCCCGTGTGCCGGGGGCCGTTCACGGCAGGCAGCGGTGGGCGCTCCCTGATATGCGCCGCCGGGCACAGCTTCGACGCCGCCAAGCAGGGATACTTCAACTTCCTGACGGGCAAGGGCACCGTCTTCGAAGCGGACTCCGCGGCGATGGTCGCGGCCCGCTTCGACTTCCTGTCCGCCGGCCACTACCGTCCCCTGGCCGAGACGGTCGCCGGACTTGCCGCCCCGTTCCTCGCCGAAACCGGATCCGCGGTGCTGGACTCCGGCACCGGCACCGGGCACTACCTTCGCGCCCTGCTGGACCGTGTGGCGGCTGCGGCCATCGGCATCGACATCTCAAAATTCGCGCTTCGCCGGGCGGCCCGGCTGAACCCGGAGGCGGTCAACCTCGTCGGCGACGTGTGGCAGCCGCTCCCTGTGGCGGACGACGCCGTCGACGTCGTCACCGTGGTCTTCGCGCCGCGCAACGCGGCTGAGTTTGCCCGGGTGCTCCGGCCCGGCGGCCGACTGATCGTGGTGACCCCCCGGCCCGGGCACCTGGCCGAGATCGCCGGACAGACCGGCATGCTGGGAATCGAGCCGGCCAAGGAGGAGCGCCTCGCGGCGACACTCGCCGGGCACTTCCACGCGCACGAAGGGCGGGACCTGGACCTGGACCTGCGCCTGGCGCCCGCCGACGTCGCCAACCTCGCCCTGATGGGGCCCGCCGGGCACCACCTGGACCCTGCCTCCCTGGCCGCCAGGGTGGCAGGACTGCCGGCCCGCACAGCAGTGTCCGCCCGCTTCCGGATCGGTGTTTTCGAACCGTTGCAGTCTCCGCAACAGGCCGCTGAACGATAACGACTTGGCCACGTTCCCGGGCTGATCCTGGCACCCTGCCCGCGTCCTTGCCGTCCGGCTTAGGATGGAACCACGTTAGGGAGGGCCTGTGCCTGCAGGCCCGGCTGCGTGGCTAAGGGGGAATGATGTTCGACTGGCTGGCCGAAAACTGGTGGGCGTTGTGGCTCACGGTCTTCCTGGTGTTTGCCGTGGTGGAGATGCTCACCCTCGATCTGTTCTTCATCATGCTCGGCGGCGGTGCCCTGGCCGGGCTGGTCGCCGCCTTCGCCGGCGCGGACTTCTGGCTCCAGATCGTTGTCTTCAGCGTCGTCTCGCTGCTCATGATCGGCTTCGTGCGGCCGGTGGCGCTCAAGCACCTTCGCAGCAGCCCGGCCGACCAGCGGAGCAACGTCGAACGCCTGATCGGCGAATCCGCGCTCGTCATGGAACCCGTGAGCGCCAACGGCGGCCTGGTCAAGATCGGCGGCGACATCTGGAGCGCCCGCTCGGAGTCCGGCGTGCTGACTCCCGGGCAGCACGCCGTCGTCAGGTCCATTGACGGTGCCACCGCCGTCGTCGACCCGCAGCCTGAGCCGCAACCGAACCCGTCGCCGGAACCGGAGGCGCTGTAAGGCTGCGACCGTTCCGAGCCGCCTCTCGAGGCACAATCTTCCTGTTGCCGCCACCGGCCGCAGGATCAGCGGCAGCCGGACTGCCGCGCACAGCAAAACCACATAACTGGGGAAAAGGTGATGTATGGATATCGCAGTCGCAATAGTGCTGCTGGTACTTGTTGCGTTCGTAATAATCGTGCTGGTGCGCTCGGTGCGGATTGTCCCGCAAGCGCGCGCCGGCGTCGTGGAACGCCTGGGCAAGTACCAGCGGACGTTGAACCCGGGCCTCACCATCCTGATTCCCTTCGTTGACCGGCTCCTGCCCCTCCTCGACCTGCGCGAACAGGTGGTGTCCTTCCCGCCGCAGCCGGTGATCACCGAGGACAACCTCGTGGTGTCCATCGACACCGTCGTCTACTTCCAAGTGACCGACGCGCGGGCCGCTACCTACGAGATTGCCAACTACATCCAGGCCGTCGAGCAGCTCACCACCACCACACTGCGCAACGTGGTCGGCGGGCTGAACCTTGAAGAGGCGCTGACCTCGCGCGACCAGATCAACGGCCAGTTGCGCGGCGTCCTGGACGAAGCGACCGGACGCTGGGGCATCCGGGTCTCCCGGGTGGAGCTCAAGGCGATTGATCCGCCCCACTCCATCCAGGACTCGATGGAGAAGCAGATGCGCGCCGAGCGGGACCGCCGTGCCGCCATCCTGACGGCCGAAGGCACCAAGCAGTCCGCCATTCTTACCGCCGAGGGCCAGCGCCAGTCCTCGATCCTGAAGGCGGAAGGCGATGCCCAGGCAGCCATTCTGCGGGCCGACGGCGAGGCGCAGGCCATCCAGAAGGTCTTCGACGCCATCCACAAGGGCAACCCGGACCAGAAGCTCCTGGCCTACCAGTACCTGCAGACGCTGCCGAAGCTCGCCGAGGGAAGTTCCAACAAGCTGTGGATCATCCCCAGCGAGGTGGGCGAGGCGCTCAAGGGGATCGGCAGCGCCCTTGGCGGCACCAACCCCGACCCGCGCTCGGACGGGCCGTTCGGGACCGCGGCTGCCTCTGCCGCAACGTCGACGGAGCCGACGACGGCCGCGGGTTCCGCGCCGGAGGCCTAGTAGGGGCGGTTCAACCGTAGTTACAGGGAGGCACCCGCTCGGGCGGGTGTCTCCCTTTTTCCTGCCGCTTGTCCCTGCCACTTTTCCCGCAGCTGCTCTCGGTCGCTTCACCCCGACGCGGGAGCGGCTTTACCTGAGGTGCCGCTCCCGCGTATACTTGAGTATTTGTCCGGACGGTTCAGCTTGCCGGAACAATCACGCTTCGCGCGGCGTTATATCTACTGACGATTCCTGCAGTGGGGAACGCCACGCAACAAGTAGTCCGGCGAGGTCCCAGTGGCCCCCGGCTAGCGCAGGGCCCGGCCCTGCGAACCGATCATAAGGGAGAAAAGATGAGCGATCGCAGCCTGCGGGGTATGCGCCTTGGCGCACAGAGCATGGAGACCGAATCCGGCGTCGAACCGGCTCCGCGCCAGCGGGTCGAGTACCGCTGCGAGGACGGCGAGCAGGTGTTCGTGACCTTCTCCTCCGAAGCGGAGATCCCCCCGGTTTGGGTTTCTAAGACCGGCAAGGAGGCCCTGCTGGTCGACGGCGAACGCCCCGTGAACAGCAACGAGAAGGCCGTCCGCACGCACTGGGACATGCTGCTGGAACGCCGCTCCCTGCCCGAGCTGGAGCAGATCCTGGAAGACCGGCTCACCATCCTGCGCGAACGCCGCGGCGAACGCCGCTCGGCCTAGCAACCGCGCCCACGCACAAAAGGCCGGGCCGGCACCTCGTTGAGGTGCCGGCCCGGCCTTTTGCGCGTCTGAGTCTATTTGCGGCCGAGCTTGCGGCTTAGGGTGTTCCAGCGGGCGGTGAGGCCCCACTTGGTGACGTTGATCATGGCTTCGACCACGATGTTGCCGCTCATCTTCGACGCGCCCAGTTCGCGCTCGACGAAGGTGATGGGACGCTCCACGATGTTCAGGCCCAGCTTGGCCACACGCCAGGCGAGGTCCACCTGGAAGCCGTAGCCCACCGAGTCCACGGAGTCGAGGTTGAGCTTCTCCAGCGTGCTCCGGCGGAAGGCACGGAAGCCGCCGGTGACGTCCTTGATCTTGACGCCCAGCATGATGCGGGCGTAGGTGCTGCCAACGCGGGAGATGGCCTGCCGGTACAGCGGCCAGTTCACGACGCTGCCGCCCGGGACCCAGCGGGAACCCATGGCCAGGTCTGCACCCTGCTCGACTGCTTCTATCAGCTGGGGCAGCTGCTCCGGCTTGTGCGAACCGTCGGCGTCCATCTCGACAAGGATGTCGTAGCCGGCGTCGAGGCCCCACTTGAAGCCGGCGATGTATGCCGCGCCGAGTCCGGCCTTGCCCTCCCGGTGCAGGACGTGGACCTGGCCATCCTCAGCCGCGATTCGATCCGCCAGCTGGCCCGTGCCGTCGGGGCTGTTGTCGTCAACCACCAGGACGTCGGAGGCCGGCACAGCGGTGCGGAGACGCCCGAGGGTCTTGGGCAACGATTCCAGCTCGTTGTAGGTCGGGATGATCGTGAGGACACGCACAGCGGGGCCTTTCCTTGGAGGGAGCGGTCGGAGGGCCGGGACTGTCGGCAGTTAGCCGACGACAGGCACAGCTCCCCATTATAGTCAGTCAGCACGCCGAGGCCGGGCGGCCGGCCCGGCAGGCGTGGTCCGGCGCGGACCGCCCGGGCATGCCGGCGTGGTCCGGCCCGGCAGGGCGCTTAGCGTCCGAGTGAGCCGTTGGAGAAGAGTTCGACGCCGTCCCGAACGGTCTGCAAGCAGACCGGGTCGGTGCCGGTGTCCAGTGCCGGGAGCAACGGTGTCCGGGCGCGCGGGTCCGTGCTCCAGGACTGGACCCGGCCGTCGGCCACCTGCACCATGAGTTCTTCGACTTCCCAGACCGCGAAACTCGCCGGAGCGCCGGGGACAAGCTGGCCCGCCATTGGGTTCCGGTACCGGGCCGCCCGCCAGCCGGCCCGGGTGTGGCCGAGGAAGGCTGCGCGGGCAGAAATGCGCTCATCGGCGTTGTGGTGTTCGAGGCAGGCGCGGACGCTGGACCAGGGCCGCAGCGGCGTGACCGGGCTGTCGCTGCCGAAGCACACCGGCACGCCGGCGGAGTAGAACGAGCCAAAGGGGTTCATGGCGGCGTGGCGGGCGCCAAGCCGCTGGGCATAGAGGCTCTCCCCGCCGCCCCAGAGGGCATCGAAGACGGGCTGCGCACTGACGGTCACCGAGTACTTGGCCAGCCGTTGGATGGCGTCCGCGTCGGCGATTTCGACGTGCTCCAGGCGGTGGCCGGCGGCACGGACGCGCTGTTCCCCGACTTCGGCGGCGGCCTGGTCCAGGGCGTCCAGCGCGGCGTCGAGTCCGGCGTCGCCGATCACATGGAAGCCTGCCTGGATCCCGAGCACCGAGCAGGCCGCGAGGTGCGCGGCGGCCTCATCGACCGAGAGGTAGCGGGTGCCCCGCTCCCCCGGCGCGTCGCTGTAGTCGCCGCGGAGCGCGGCGGTCCGTGAACCGATGGAACCGTCCATGTTCAGGTCGCCGGCCAGGCCCAGGACAGAAACGCCAAGGCTGTCCAGGATGGACCGGGCCTGTTCGGCGGAACCGGCAAGCTGGCCCCAATAGGGCAGGATCTCCGGAACGGCGTGTCCTGGCCGGTCGGCGGCGTTCCAGCCGGCCGCGAGCTGCAGGTCCTCGATGCTGCCGATGTGCGGTGCCGCCATTTCGGCGAGAGCGACATAGCCGTTGGCGGCCGCCTCGGCCAGCGCGGCCTCCTGGTAGCGGCGCAGGGCACCGGCGGGCAGGTTCCGGGCTGCGCGCCGCGCGGCGGTGTGGGCGGCCCGTTTGACCTGCCCGTCGGCGGCGTAGCCGTCGAGGCTCTCAAGGCCGGACGCGGCGGCCAGGGAAGCGGAGACAAGGGCCGAGTGCACGTCCACCCGCGACAGGTATACCGGCCGGCCGCCGGCGGCGCGGTCCAGTTCTTCGCGGCTGGGCAGGACCGGGTCGGCCCAGAGCGTTTCGTCCCAGCCGTGCCCCAGCACCGTGCCGCCCGCGCCGGAAGCGGAGACGGCGGCGCCGGCGACGGCGTCGAGCAGTTCGGCTCCGGAGCGGACCCCGCCGAGCTGGAGCGAGTCCAGGGCGATGCCGGTCTCTGTCAGGTGCACGTGGGAGTCCACGAAGCCGGGGGCAAGGAGCGCGCCCTGCAGGTCGATGACCTCCATGGAGGAGTCCGCGATGGACGTGGCGGCCTGTTCAGAGCCGACCCAGGCCACGGTGTCACCGTCGACCAGCATGGCCGTAGCGAAGGGATCCGCCGCGGTGTAGACGGAACCGTTGCGGTACAGCGTCACCTTGCGCTGTTCCTTGGAAGCCTCGGACGGTGAAGCGGTCATGGTGTGGAACTCCTTGTAGCTGGGGGCCGGTGTGCCGGGCCTGCGGCATCGGGGCATGGTGGCGGAAAGGCAGGGGCGGAGGGCCGCTAGGGGCCGGTCACACGACGGCCGAGTAAGCGACGACGCCGCGTTTGACCAGGGTGATCGCGTCGCCGCACAGCCGTGCGACGCGCGGGTCCAGTCCGGGAATCTTGGCGAGCTGGTCCAGCAGGTCGATGACCTGTTTGACCCAGCGGACGAAGTCGCCGGCGGCGAGGTCCGTGCCGCTGAGCACCTCCTGGAGGTGCCGGCCCTTGGCCCACTTGAAGATCGGCCAGACCAGGCCGAGCTCGGGCTCCCCCGTCAGTGGCAGCTTGTTGGCCTCCTCCACGTCCTCCAGGGCGGACCACTCCCGCACCACGGTGTCGACGGCGGACTCCAGCGAGACGCTGGGCATCTTGGGCCGCAGACCGCGGTCCTCGCGCTTGGCCTGGTAGACCAGAACGCTGGCCAGTGCCGCGATTTCCGCGGCGTCGAGGTCGC
The DNA here is from genome assembly GCF_056394105.1 of Arthrobacter sp. 10T419. NCBI lineage: Bacteria > Bacillati > Actinomycetota > Actinomycetes > Micrococcales > Micrococcaceae > Arthrobacter > Arthrobacter sp. 10T419. Next base: position 542,294 of record NZ_JBFTHF010000002.1, read on the forward strand.
TGAAGGCGCCCATCCGCAGCGACTGGGAGATCAGCAGGTCCTTTTCCCCGTAGATCCGGCGCAGCCGCTGCCCGTCCGGGCTGATGGAAAGCGTGCCCGAGTCGGAGGTTTCCAGGTAGCCGTAGCCGGAGAGGACTCCGCAGACCCGGTCGAAGGTCTTGGCGATGGTGTTGGTGCGTCCCTGGATTTGGCGGATCAGGCCGTCGGTTTCCTGCCGGAGCTTCCACCAGCGCTCGGACCAGCGGGCGTGGTCCTCCCGTTCGCTGCAGCCGTGGCAGGGGTGGGCCCGGAGCTCGCGGCGCAGTTCCGCGATCTTCTTCTCCATGTTCGGCAGGGCGGCGGCACGGCCGAAGTCCTCGTTCCGGTTCGGCGGTGCCGGCGGGCGGCTCTCCCGGATGGCGTTGCGGACCGATGAGGCCAGGTCGCGCCGCGATTTCGGCACTTTGGCGTTGAAGGACTTGGGGATCCTGACCCGCGTGATCGGGGCCAGCGGTCCCTCCACATCGTGAAGGCCGATCCGGCGAAGCTGGTTGTCCAGGGTCATTACCGCCGGCCGCGGCTCGCGGGAGTGGTGGTCCGAGCTGAGCACGACGGCGAGGCCGGGGGCCCGGCCGGACGGCACATCGACGACGTCGCCGGGCAGCAGCCGGCTCAGGGAGTCTTCGGTGAGCGACTTCCGGGCCCGCGACGTGCCTTTGGAAGCTGCGTTTTCGGCGTCCGACAGGGCCCGGCGCAGTCTGGAGTACTCGGTGAAGTCGCCCAGATGGCAGCTCATTGCCTTGCTGAACCCGGCCAGGGATTCCTCCCGGCTGCGGACCTGCTTGGCCAGTCCGACCACGGAGCGGTCCGCTTGGAACTGGGCGAAGGAGGACTCAAGGATTTCGCGGGCGCGCGGCCGGCCGAACTGGGCCACGAGGTTAATGGACATGTTGTAGGTGGGACGGAAGCTGGAGTTCAGCGGGTAGGTCCGGCGGGAGGCGAGACCCGCGACGGCTGCCGGATCGGTGCCCGGCTGCCAGAGCACGACGGCGTGCCCCTCGACGTCGATCCCGCGGCGGCCCGCCCGGCCGGTCAGCTGGGTGTACTCCCCCGCCGTGATGTTCACGTGCGCTTCGCCGTTGAACTTGTCCAGCTTCTCCAGCACCACGCAGCGCGCGGGCATGTTGACGCCCAGCGCGAGGGTCTCGGTAGCGAACACCGCCTTGACCAGTCCGTCCACGAACAGCTTCTCGACGACCTCCTTGAAGGTCGGCAACATGCCGGCATGGTGCGCGGCCAGGCCTCGCAGCAGCCCGTCCCGCCAGCTCCAGAAGCCTAGGACGTCCAGATCGTCGGAGGGGATGTCCTGGGCCGCTTCGTCGACCCGCTGGGCGATGATGAGCTGTTCCTTCTCGGTGGTCAGCCAGAGCCCGGCGGAGACGCACTGCGCCACGGCGGCATCGCAGCCGGCGCGCGAGAAGATGAAGGTGATGGCCGGCAGGAGGTCCATCCGGTCCAGGCTGGCGATGACCTGCGGGCGGCTGGCCTTCCGGACCGGGCTGCGCGGGCCGCCCTGCGGGGCCGCCTCCCGCTGGCCGCGCTGCTGGCGGCGCTGGTTGCGGCCGCCGTGCCCGAAGCGGCCGCGGAAGTTCATCTGGCTCTCGGCCCGGGCCATCGACAGCAGTTCCGGGTTGACCTCGTAGCCGGCGCGTTCGGTGATCGCGGCGCTGGAGCCTGCGGTATCCGCGGTAGCGGCCACATTGTCCTCACCGGCGGGCGCAATTTCGTCGAAGCTGGTGTCGCCGGCGAACAGGTCCACGATCTTGCGTCCCACCATGACGTGCTGCCACAGCGGTACGGGACGGTGCTCGGAGACGATCACGTCTGTCTGGCCGCGGACGGTGTCCAGCCAGGCGCCGAACTCCTCGGCGTTGGAGACCGTGGCGCTGAGCGAGGCCACCTGCACCTCGCTGGGCAGGTGGATGATGACTTCCTCCCAGACGGCGCCGCGGAACCGGTCGGCGAGGTAGTGCACCTCGTCCATCACCACGAAGCCGAGGTCATCCAGGGTCTCCGAGCCGGCATAGAGCATGTTGCGGAGCACCTCGGTGGTCATCACCACTACCGGGGCTTCGCCGTTGATGCTGGTGTCACCGGTCAGCAGGCCCACCTGCGCCGCGCCGTACTTCTCGGCCAGCTCGGTGTACTTCTGGTTGCTCAGCGCCTTGATCGGCGTCGTGTAGAAGGCTTTCAGGCCGCGCTGGAGCGCCAGGTAGATGGCGAACTCCCCGACAATCGTCTTTCCGGCCCCGGTCGGGGCGGCCACCAGCACGCCCCGGCCCGCTTGCAGGGACAGGCACGCCTCGCGCTGGAAGGGATCGAGGTCGAACGCGAGCGAACGGGTGAAACCGCCCAGATAGGTCTTGGCTTCTGCGGCCCGCTCGGCGCTGGCACGGTAACGCTCGGACGGCGACTCCGGCCCGGGTAGTGAGGACATGCTTCCAGCCTAGTGGGCGGACGGCTAGAGATTCTCCAGCTCGGAGCTGGGAGTCGCCTGGTCCGCGGTGGCTTCGGTCTCGGCGGCCACCTTGGCCGCCCGCTTCTCCCGCCGGCGGTCGTTGAGCAGGCACAGCCCGATGGCGGTGAAGAACAGCACTAGCATGGGCACGGCAAGGTAGAACATGCTCATCGCGTCGGCGCCGGGGGCGGCCATGGCAGCGAAGAGGCAGACCAAGAACACGGTGATCCGCCAGCTCTTGAGCAGCTGCTGGCCTTTGATCAGCCCGGCCAGGTTGAGCCCGAACAGCACCACCGGCAGCAGGAAGGCAATGCCGAAGGCGAGCAACAGGCGCAGCACGAAGGACAGGTAGACCTGGGCGCTGATGAAGTTGGAGCCGCCGGAGGGGGTGAAGTCGGTCAGCACCCGCACCGCGTTGGGGAGCACCAGCCAGGCGAGCAGGACGCCGCCGACGAAGAGCGGCACGGCGGCGGCGACGAAGGAGAGCGCCAGGCGCCGTTCCTTCTTGTGCAGCCCGGGGACAATGAACGCCCAGAGCTGGTAGAGCCAGACCGGGCTGGCGACGATCAGGCCCAGGAACACGGACACCTGGATCATCAGGTCAAAGGAGCTCGCCACGCCGTCGAAGTTCAGCGACGCCTGCCGGCCCTCATGTTCGTTCAGGTCGCGGATCGGCTTGATCAGCGCCGCCAGCATCGGCTGGTAGACGAGGAATCCGACGACGGTCCCGAGGACGACAGCGATCGCCGACTTAAAGAGCCGGTTCCGCAGCTCTTTGAGGTGATCGAGGAGGGCCATCCGGCCCTCGGGGTTCGATCGGCGGCTCATGGTTACTGCCATGTGGTTCTAGGCGCGGTTCGGCGGCGGAACGTCGGTTCCCTCGCCCGGGCGGCTCTCGGTGCCGGCGGACCGGGGGTGGTTCACGACTTTGCCCTCGACGGCGTCGGAGTCAGCCTTGGCCTCCGGCGTGCCGTCCTTCTTCATTTCGCGGACCTCGGATTTGAAAATCCGCATCGACTGGCCCAGGCTGCGGGCCATCCCCGGCAACTTCGGTGCAGCGAAAAGCACCAGGGCCAGGACGATGATGATGATGAGATGCCAGCCTTCAAGCCTCATGCTGGGTGGTCCTTTCGTTTGAGTACATCCTATGTCTAACGCAGATCGATGTCGCGCAGCGCCTGGGGCTGGCCTCGCTCCGCTTTGCGCCGGGTCCGGCGCAACCGCCGGGCTTCCTGACGCGCGATTTTGGATGCATGGTAATCATGTCGCATCAACGCGGGCGGGGCAAAAACGGCTGCCCCGGGCCCCGCGTACAGGCCGGCTCCGTCCCCCGCGTCGTCGCCGTCCGAGCCTACGGCACCCACATGAACAGCGGCTGAACCGGAGGTAAGCGGGGAGGAAGCGAACGTGGAGAAGCGCTCCCCCGCCTCACCGAGTTCCTTGACCGTGGCCATGAACTGCCGGAAGAGCCGGACGCCGAGTACGCCAAAGAACAGCAGCGACAGCGCGACGAGCGCTATCCAAATTACGATCCAGGACCACCAAGGCATGCTGATCAGTCTAGCTGGCGTGCGGGGTGGTCTTCGTATCGGGCGAGGGCGGCGTCGAGCCATTCCCGGGCGGCCGCGGCCAGCGCAGGAGGCTGCAGGATGCGGACGGCGCCGCCGTGCTGGGCCACGAACATCGGCAGCCAACCGGCACTGCCGAAGCGGATTTCGGCCAGGACGTGGCCGTCCGGAAGCGCGGCGGTCCGTTCGGCGTAGTAGTCATCCGCGAGCCCGGCGCCCTGCCTGGTCAGCTCGACCACCACCACGGCGTCATCGTCGTTGGGCGTGAACAGCTTGACCGGGAACCCGCCTGCCGGGTTGGCGGCCGAGGACACCGGGCGTCCGTTGGGTTCCAGGCTTTGGATCCGGTCCAGCCGGAAGTTCCGCAGGCCCTGCGCGGAATGGCAGTACGCCTCGAGGTACCAGGTGCTGTCCATTGAGTAGAGCCGCTGCGGGTCGATGTCGCGTTCGGTGACGGCATCGCGTTGCGGGGAGAGATAGCTCAGCCGCAACTGCGCGCCGGTGCGGATGGCGTTGCGTGCCGTTTCGAGGGTGCCGGAATCCTCCGGCGCCACCTCGGGACCGGACACGGCCGCCGCCTTCAGCCCCTCCTCGCCGGCCGCGGCCATGAGCTTGAGCGTCACGGACTCCAGGGTGCCGCCCTCGGCGAGTCCGGGCAGGCCGTTGAGCGCTTCGAGGCCGGTGAGCAGCGCGCAGGCCTCGTCCACGGTGAAACGCACCGGCCGCTTAAGGTCGAGGTCCTCGATGATGTAGACGTGGTCGTCGTCCCACTGGATGTCCAACAGATCGTCCGGGTAGCCCTCGGGCAGGCCGGAGCAGATCAGGATCCGCAGGTCGTCCTCGAGTTCCTTGCGGGTGATGCCGAACCGGTCGGCCACTTCGCTGATGTGCAGGCCCTGGTTGTGTACCAGGAAAGGGACCAGCTGCAGCATCCGCTTGAGCTGGTCCTCGGACGTGCGCTTCCGGCTCCGTTTCGCCGGAGCCAAACGCGGGAATTCGATCGGCGGGACCGGCGCCGCAGCGAAGGCTGCGGCTGCCGCCAGTCGCCGGCGCACGGCGGTCTGCAGCTCGGGCGGCGCGACGACGACGGCCTTCGGGCCGTAGGAGGCGAGTTCCTCGGCGAGCGTCTCAATGTCCCGGTATGGCACCTTGAGGCGGTCGAAACCGGGGCGAGGCGCTGCCGCGACGGCATCGGTGATGTCACCCTCGGTGCCGGCGGCGGGTCCGGCATGCTTGCGAAGCCCCAGCAGCGCGCCGTCGGCGACGTCGACGAGGGCGTGCCGCACGGGCAGTTCGGGCAGCGCGGCAAGTTGTTGGCGGACGTTGAAGGACGACGGCGGGGTGAAGGACTCCTGGTCCAGCACGGTGACGGCGGAGGTGAACCGCGACAGCCGGTAGAACCGTTTGTCCCCGCGGGCGCGGTCGTGGCCAACGAGGTACCACTGCCCGAAGCGGCTGCCGAGGCCCCAGGGCTCGACGGTGCGGGTCTCCTCCTGTCCGGTGCTGCCGGCGAGGTAGTTGAAGCTCACGGGGTGCTGGGTGTGGACGGCGGCGACGAGGTCCTCGAACGCCTGTCCGGCAGGGCGGATGCGGGGCTGGACCCCCGGGGGAAGTTCGGCGTCCGGCAGGCCGCCGGCGGCCTGCAGTTTGCGCACGGCGTCGCGCGCGGCGGAGCCCAGGGCAGCCTGTTCCCAGAGCTGCGCGGCGAGGATCAGCACGGTGCACTCTGCGGGGGTCAGGCTGACGTCCGGCAGCCGGTTGGATTCCTTGCCGATCCGGTACCGCGTGGTCGCCGGGTCATCGGAGCCCCAGCCCTTGTCCGTCACGGTCTCGACGTCGAAGCCGAACTGGCGCAGCTCGCCTTTGTCCCGTTCGAACATCCGGCCGAAGGCCGCCTCGGAGCTGGTGGTGTCGTGATAGACCTTCTCGCGCAGCTCGCTGCGGCGCAGCCCGTATTGGGTGTTGAGCAGGGCGATGAGCAGGTTCAGGAGGCGTTCAGTACGTGAGGCGGACACTCCGCAAGGGTACTAAAGTGTCCGCCCCGAAAACCGCGAAAGCGCGGCAACAACCGGAAGAACTTTCTGATTGTTACCGCGCTTTCGCGGGAGCCGGTGGGTGGGCCCACGCCGGCGAGGGCCCCGGCCCGAGCTTGCGAGGGCAGGGAGCCGGTGGGTGGGCCCACGCCGGCGAGGGCCCCGGCCCGAGCTTGCGAGGGCAGGGAGCCGGTGGGGATTAGCGGACGGCGACGAGGTCGACGACGAAGATCAGGGCCTCGTTGGGGCCGATCGCTCCGCCGGCGCCGCGGGCGCCGTAAGCCATTTCGGAGGGGATTTCGAGCCGGCGGCGGCCGCCGACCTTCATGCCCAGCAGGCCCTGGTCCCAGCCCTGGATGACCTGGCCGACGCCGACCCGGAAGTCCAGGGGTGCGCCCCGGCCCCAGGAGGCGTCGAACTCTTCGCCGGTGGACCAGGCCACGCCGACGTAGTGGGTGGAGACGGTGTCGCCGGCCTTGGCCTCGGCACCGTCACCCTCGATCAGGTCGGTGATGACGAGCTCGGTGGGTACGTCGCCCTCCGGGAAGTCAATTTCCGGCTTCTGGCGGTCGATGTTGCGCTGTCCAAATGACATGGTTGCTCCTTCTTGGGTGGCTTGCTTAAGCGGGGTTGTTTACTTGACGCCGAGGATGTCAACGACGAAGACGAGGTCGCCCTTGGCGTCGCCCTGGCCCTTGTCGCCGTAGGCGAGGGCCTTCGGGATGACCAGGAGGACGCGGGAGCCGACGGTCTTGCCGGCGAGGCCCTGCGTCCAGCCCTTGATGACGCCATTGAGCGGGAACGTGGCCTTCTTACCGCTGGTGAAGCTGGAGTCGAAGACCTTGCCCGAGGCCAGCGCCACGCCAACGTAGTTGACGGTGACGGTGTCGGATTCCTTGACCGCCTGGCCCTTGCCCTTGATCAGGTCCTGGGAAATGAGGGCCTTGGGAGCGGCCACGCCCTTGACCGAGATCTCCGGAACGCCCTTGTCGTTTTCCTTCACGGTGGGCAGGCCGGCCGGCGGGGTCACGGCGTCGCCCTCGGGCTTGTCCAGGACCTTGGGAGCGTCCTTCGCGGCGAGGATTTTGATGACCAGCAGCTGCGACGGCTGGGCCGCGCCGCCTTCGGCGCTGGCTGCCTTGCCCGGCACGGCCAGGGCCAGATGGGAGCCGACCTTGGCGCCGACGAAGGCGTTGTAGATGACCGCGCTGCCGGCCTTGAGTTCATCGTTCAGCTCGAGCTTCTCGGGGTCCTTCGGGAAGGTGTCCTCAAGGGTGGAGCCGTCCTTGCCGTTGAAGGCGACGATGGAAATGTCCGCGACCTGGTTGGCCTTGACGCGTTCGCCGTCGCCGTCCTTGACCACCTTGATGGTCGGGTCCTTGACCTCAAGCGGCTTGGTGAACTCGACGCCGGGGGCCTTCTTGTCGCCGTTCTCGGTCAGTTTCAGGGAGTCCAGCTTCGCGGTCTCGCCGGCGGACTGGCTGGTGGGCTCCGGGGCGGCAGGCTGGCCGCCACCACAAGCGGTGAGCAGCAGCAGTCCGGGGAGGAGAATTGCTAATAGTCGGCGCACGTAAGAACTTTCGTCGGGGCAGGATGGACGCTTCGCCGGACGGTTGCCAGCGGCAAAGCATGCGGTGGCCGTGAAACGGCACCTTCCCCAGAATAACGCGGAAAGCTGGGTATCAGCCCATAGAGTCCAGCAGGGCGTCCACCCGGTCGTCCACGCTGCGGAAGGGATCCTTGCACAAAATGGTCTGGTGGGCGCGGTCGTTCAGCTTCAAATGGACCCAGTCCACCGTGTAGTCACGGCCCAGTTCCTGCGCCCGGCGGACGAAGTCGCCGCGCAGTTTGGCCCGGGTGGTCTGCGGCGGCGCGTCGACGGCATCCTTCACTGCGGTGTCGTCGACGACCCGCCGTGCCGCGCCGCGGGCCTGGAGCAGGTAGAAGAGACCGCGGCTGCGTGAAATGTCGTGGTAGGTGAGGTCCAGTTGGGCGATCCGCGGCGCGTCGAGTTCCAGGCCGTGCCGCTCGCGGTAGTTGTCCATCAGCTTCTTCTTGATGGCCCAGTCAACTTCGGTGTCGATCGTGCTCGTGTTTCCGCTTTCGATCGCGTCAAGGGTCCGTTCCCAGAGGTCCAGGATGAGCGGGACGTGCGGGTTGTGGGCGCCGCGGTCCGCCACGAATTCGGTCACTTTGTTCAGGTACTCGCGCTGGATCTCAAGGGCCGTGAGCTGCCGGCCGTTAGCGAGGCGTACCACCGCGCGGCCGCTGAGGTCGTGGGAGATCTCCCGGATGCTGCGGATCGGGTTTTCCATCCGCATGTCGCGCATGATCACGCCGGCCTCGATCATCCGCAGGATCAGGTCCACGGTGCCGACTTTGAGCAGGGCCGTGGTCTCGGACATGTTCGAGTCCCCGACGATCACATGTAGCCGCCGGTAGAACTCGGCGTCGGCGTGCGGCTCGTCGCGGGTGTTGATGATCGGCCGGGACCGGGTCGTGGCGGAGGAGACCCCCTCCCAGATGTGGTCCGCGCGCTGGGAGAAGGCGTAGGTGGCGCCGTGCGGGGTCTTCAGGATCTTTCCCGCGCCGGCGATCAACTGGCGGGTCACGAGGAACGGGATCAGGATTTCCGCCAGCCGGGAAAACTCCCCGCGGCGGGGAATCAGGTAATTCTCGTGGCTGCCGTAGGAGTTGCCCGCCGAGTCGGTGTTGTTTTTGAACAGGTACACGGTGCCGTTGAACCCTTCGGCCGCAAGGCGCTCCTGCGCCTCGTCCACGAGGTCGTCCAGGATCAGCTCGCCCGCCCGGTCATGGGCGATGAGCTGGGCCAGGTCGTCGCACTCGGCGGTCGCGTACTCAGGGTGCGAACCGACGTCGAGGTAGAGCCGTGAGCCGTTGGTGAGGAACACATTGGAGGACCTCCCCCAGCTGACCACCTTGCGGAAGAGGTACCGGGCCACTTCCTCCGGCGCGAGCGGGCGGGACTCCGGGCTCGAATAGGAAATTCCGAATTCGGTTTCGATACCGAAGATGCGCTTGTCCATTTCAGTTCTCCTCAGCCAGCAGTGCCACGACGTCGGCGTCGTCGAGGCGGCGGAAGGCGCGGCGGGTGCCGCGGCTGCTCTCGGAGCCGCGGTCCAGCACGGCCACCTCCACGGCCGACGCCGGCAGTGCGTCGGTTTCCTTGTCCGCTACCAGTCCGGCCAGGGCCAGCCGGATGGCGCCGGCGAAGTCGAGTTCGCTGCGCCAGCCGGCCGCAACGGCTTCGGACACCTTGTCGGCCTGGCCGCCCATCACGATGAATCCCTGTTCGTCGGCGATGGACCCGTCGAAGGTCAGCCGGTAGAGGTGGTCCTGGTCCTGGCTGTCCCCGACCTCCGTCACGGCCAGTTCCACTTCAAAGGGCTTCTGCTCGGCGGTGAAGACGGCGCCGAGGCTTTGCGCATAGACGCTCGCCAGGCCCCGGGCCGTGACGTCCTCGCGGTCGTAGGAGTAGCCGCGGACGTCCGCGTAGCGCACCCCGGCCTGGCGCAGGCTTTCGAACTCGTTGTACTTGCCGACGGCGGCGAAGGCGATCTTGTCGTAGATTTCGCCGATCTTGTGCAGCGACGGCGAGGGGTTTTCCGCGACCAGCGCGATCCCGTCCCGGCAACTGATGACCACCACAGAACGTCCCCGCGCGATGCCTTTCCGGGCGAAGTCCGCCCGGTCCTTCATCAGCTGTTCGGGCGAGACATAGAACTGCTGGGTCATCTCAGGCCTCCCGCTGGGCTACGGCCCGTGACTCGATGATGGCGCCGGCCACCGCCGCAAGTTCGCGCTCCGGGACGCGCACTGCACCGGAGCGGCTGACGGTGTAGACCACGGGCCAGAGTTGCCGGACGGGGTCCGGACCGCCCGTGGCGGAGTCGTCGTCGGCCGCGTCGTACAGGGCTTCGACCGCCACCTGGACGGCGTCGGCTTCGGAGAGGTTGGGCCGCCAGAGCTTCTTCAGCGCGCCGCGGGCGAACATGGAGCCCGAACCGACGGTGTGGTGCTCCTGCTCCTCGTAGCGGCCGCCGGTGACGTCGTAGGAGAACAGGCGGCCGACGCCGGCGGGCCGGTCGAAGCCGGCAAACAGCGGGACCACGGCGAGGCCCTGCATCGCCATGGGAAGGTTTCCGCGGATCATGGCACCGAGCCGGTTGGCCTTGCCGTCCAGGCTCAGCTGCGTTCCTTCGATTTTTTCGTAATGTTCCAGCTCTACCTGGAACAGCCGGGTGATATCGAGCGCGATGCCGGCAGTGCCGGCGATGCCGAGCACGGAATACTGGTCCGCGGGGAACACCTTCTCGATGTGCCGGCTGGCGATCACGTTGCCCATCGTCGCGCGGCGGTCACCGGCCATCAGCACTCCCCCGGCGTAGGTCAGGGCCACGATCGTGGTAGCGTGCGGGGTCTGGAGCGGCGCGGTTGCAGGCCCAGCTGGTAAGCCGTGTTGGAGGGCGTTGTAGGGCAGCAGTTCGGGCCGTGAACGCTGCAGGTGCTCCGTGAATGAGGACGTCGCGTTCGCTGCTACCTGGTTGGCTGATGTTTCCTGCACTGGTGCACTCCCTCAACGTAGTGGATCAACGACTTCCGGCCCTCAGCCCTGTGTCTCCTCAGTTCCGGTTCTCCTCCAGTAGTGTCCGCGACCAGCCGGCGGCCGGGGGGCTACTGGCCGCCCTTCTGGACGAAGGCCCTGACGAACTCCTCGGCGTTTGACTCCAGCACGCCGTCGATCTCATCGAGCAGATCGTCCACGCCCTGGGTCGCGGCAGAGGCCTGGGCCTCCGGTGCCGCGGGAGGTGCGGGGATGTCCTCCTCGACCTCAGTGTCGCGGGACTGCGGCTGCTGCTGCTCCTGGCCTGCCATCGTTTTCTCCTTCTGATCCCACTGTTTAATCCCACCGGCTGCCCCATCCTGCACAGGACATCCTGTAAGCAATCTTGCCACGCCCTGGTCCCCTGCGGGGGGTCTTTGGGCCTACGAACCCGGGGGCAACCCGAGCAACTCCGCAAGGAACGGCGCGGCCTCGCGGTGCCGGGCGAAGAGTCCTCCGGTCAGGGCCTCCGTGCCGCGCAGCGGTTCGCGGGTGGGGACCCGCTGCAGCTTGCCGCGCCCCGGCAGGTCGAAGATCACCGAGTCCCAGCTGGCGCCAACCAGGTCGGTGCCGAAGCGGCTGACGCAGCGGCCGCGGAAGAAAGCCCGGGTGTCCGACGGCGGCTCCGTCACCGCACGGGCGATTGCTTCGTCGTCGACGATCCGCTGCATCCGGTCGCGGGCCAGCAGCCGGTGGTAGAGCCCCTTCTCGGGGCGGATGTCCGCCCACTGTAGGTCCACGAGCCCCAGCCGGGCGTCCGACCATTCCAGCCCGTCGCGCTGGCGGTAGCCCTCCAGCAGCGAGAGCTTGGCCAGCCATTCGACTGTCGACGCGGCGGCGGCCCGGTCGCTGTCCAGTGCGGTAAGGGTCGCCGACCAGCGCTCGAGCACGGCGTGGGTGTGGCCGTCGCCGTCGACGGCGTCCGCCACACCGGTATCCTGGGCGAGCTTGGCGGCAGCCTCGAAGTACATCCACTGCAGGTCCAGGGCAGTGACGCGGCGTCCGTCGAGTAGGCGCAGGGTCGCGGTCAGGGAGGTGTCGTGGCTGACGGCCTGCAGGGCCGCCACCGGTTCGTGGACCTCGATGCGGGGCGCCAGGCCGGCCTCGATGAGGCTCAGGACCATGGCGGTGCTGCCGAACTTCAGGAAGTTGGCTCCCTGGCTGAGGTTCGCATCGCCGATGATGACGTGCAGCCGGCGGTATTTGTCCGCGGTCGCGTGCGGTTCATCCCGGGTGTTGATGATGGGTCGCCGGATGGTGGTTTCGAGGCCGACCTCGGTCTCGAAAAAGTCCGCCCGCTGGCTGATTTGGTAGCCGGGCCGGGAGCTGTCCTGGCCCAGGCCGACGCGGCCGGCGCCGCACATGATCTGCCGGGTGACAAAGAACGGTGTCAGCCCCCGGGCTATTTCGCCGAACGGGACCGAGCGGGGCATCAGGTAGTTTTCGTGCGAGCCGTACGATACGGATTTGTTGTCCGTGTTGTTCTTGTACAGGTTGATCGGCGGCAGTTCCGGGTCCGCGGCCAGCCGGCGGACCGCGGCCAGAGCCACGAGGTCCCCGGCGGCGTCCCAGGTGACGGCGTCGCGCGGGTTGGTGACTTCCGGGCTCGAGTATTCCGGGTGGGCGTGGTCCACGTAGAGCCGCGCGCCGTTGCCCAGCACCATGTTCATGAGCAGCGAACCTGACTCGTCCTCGCCGTCGTGGTCCAGTTCCGCGCGGCCGTAGGCAAGCGCGATCGCCTCCGCGTCCAGGGCCGGTGGCCGGTCGGTGAGTTGTTCCGGTTCCGCCTCGCTGCGCTCCAGGGTCCAGCCCCGGGCGTCGTGCAGCGGCTCTTCGTCGGTGTAGTCCCAGCGGGTTTCGGCGCCGCCGGCTGCGCGTTGCCGGGTCACCTGGGCGTAGGCCTGGATGACCCGGGCGGACATCATAGTGGCGTTGGCCCCCGGGGCGGAGGGCGCGTGGATACCGTATTCGGTCTCGGAGCCCATCACCCGCATGGCGCCGCCGGCGGGCAGCCCCCCTGAAACCGCTGAAGGTCCGGCGGTCACAGGTATTGGCCCGTGCTCGGCATCGTCTCGATGGATTTGCCGGGTTCCTGGCCGGCCTTGCCTTGGACGATGGTGCGGATGTATGTGATGCGTTCGCCCTTCTTGCCGGAAATCCTGGCCCAGTCGTCCGGGTTGGTGGTGTTGGGCATGTCCTCATGCTCGCGGAACTCATCAATGACGGCGCGGAGCAGGTGGTCGATGCGCAGGCCCTTCTGCCCGGAGGTGAGCAGGTCCTTGATCGCGGACTTCTTGGCGCGGTCCACGACGTTCTGCACCACGGCGCCGGAGTTGAAGTCCTTGAAGTACAGCATTTCGGTGTCCCCGTTGGCGTAGGTCACCTCGAGGTACTCGTTGGACTTCTCGGTGGAGTACATGGCCTCTACCGTGCGCTGGATCATGGCATCCACCGTCGCCTGCACGTCGCCGTTGTGCTCGGCGAGGTCCTGCTCGTGGAAGGGCAGGTCCGTGGTGATGTATTTGTTGAAGATGTCCGCGGCGGCCTCGGCATCGGGACGCTGGATCTTGACCTTCACGTCCAGCCTGCCCGGGCGCAGGATCGCCGGATCGATCATGTCCTCGCGGTTGGAGGCGCCGATCACGATCACGTTGTCCAGCCGCTCCACGCCGTCGATCTCGCTGAGCAGCTGCGGCACGATGGTCGTCTCGACGTCCGAGGAGATGCCGGTGCCACGGGTGCGGAACAGCGAATCCATCTCGTCGAAGAACACCACCACGGGGCTGCCCTCGGAGGCCTTCTCGCGGGCCCGGGCGAAGATCAGCCGGATGTGCCGTTCGGTCTCACCGACGTACTTGTCCAGCAGCTCCGGTCCCTTGATGTTCAGGAAGTAGCTCTTCATGTCCGTCTTGCCGGCGCGTTCGGCGGCCCGGGCGGCCAGCGAGTTGGCCACGGCCTTGGCGATGAGGGTCTTGCCGCAGCCCGGCGGCCCGTAGAGCAGGATGCCCTTGGGCGCCTTGAGCCCGTGCTCTCGGTACAGGTCCGGGTGCAGGAACGGCAGTTCGACGGCGTCGCGGATCTGTTCGATCTGCGGGCCCAGTCCGCCGATGTCCTGGTAGGTGATGTCCGGGACTTCTTCGAGGACGAGGTTTTCCACTTCGGAACGGGGAATCTTCTCCAGGGCGTAGCCGGTGCGGCTGTCGATCGAGAGGGCGTCGCCGACCCGGAGCTTCTGCGCCAGCAGGGCGCCGGAGAGCCGGATGACCCGTTCCTCGTCCGCGCGGCCCACAACGAGGGCGCGGTCCGATCCCAGCAGTTCCTTGAGCGTGACCAGGTCTCCGGCCCGCTCGTAGCCAAGCCCGGCTACCACCAGCAGCGCCTCGTTGAGCAGGACTTCCTGCCCGACGGCGAGTTGGTTGATGTTCACAAGCGGGCTGATGCCCACCCGCATCTTGCGGCCGGCGTTGAAGATGTCCACGGACTCCTCCGTGTCGGCCTGCCCGCTGCTGCCGGGTTCGGGGCGTCGCTTCGGGTTTAGCTGCAGGACGGTGCCGAAGCTGTAGGGCGGCTGGCCCTCCTGGTCCAGGGCGTTCTTCAACCGCAGGATCTCGGCCTTGGCCGTTTCCAGCATGCCCACGAGCTTGGAGTTGTTCTGCGTGGCGGCCGCGAGCTGGCGGTCGATGTGGCGGAGCTTGTCCCGCAGGATATTGACCTGGCGTTCGGCAACCGATAGCTCATTGGCTGCATACCGGTCGACGTCGGATGCCCCCGCCGGTTCAGTCCCTCCGGCAGCGGCAGCCGCCTGGGCCTCGTCCTCCGCCGGCGTCCGGCCGTGGTCGTTGTTGGGAGTCTCCATCATGCATCAGCCCCTTCCGTACTTCTATTAAGACCATAGCCCCAACTCGGCGGGTGCTGCTGAAGACTTCCGAAATACGGACTAGTTCGTAACCTCGGGGGTGTCCTTGACGTTAGTTCCGGCGATCGCGTCGCGGGCGGCCCGGCGCAGCTTCTTGTCCGAGACCGCGCGTTCGCCGACTGCCCCGGGGGTCCAGGCGTTGACATCCTCGGCGTCGAACTCGGTCTTGGACGGCCGGCGCTTCACGGAGATGCCGGTGACGCCGTCGGCCAGCCGGCGGGTGACCAGCAGGAAGCCGGTGTGGGCTACCATCCGGTGGTCCGGGCGCACGGCGAGGCCCTCGAGGTGCCAGCCGCGGACCATGGATTCCCAGGCATCCGGCTCGGTGAAGCGGCCGTCGGCGCGGATGGCCTCGGCGGTCCGTGACAGCTGCGTAACAGTCGCGACATAGTTGATCCACACGCCGCCGGGAGCCAGCACGGTGGCCACGGCGTCGAGGCATTCCCAGGGCGCCAGCATATCCAGGACCACCCGGTCCACGGATCCCGGCGCCTCGGTCCGCACAACTTCCTCCTGGAAGTCGCCCAGGGTGATCTGCCACGCCGGGTGCGGGCCGCCGAAGATCGTTTCGACGTTGCCGCGGGCGATGTCGGCGAATTCCGCACGGCGTTCGAAGGAGTGCAGGTAGCCGTTGTCCCCCACCGCGCGCAGCAGCGAGATGGACAGTGCGCCGGAGCCGACGCCGGCCTCAACCACGCGTGCGCCCGGGAAAATGTCGGCCATGGTGACGATCTGGCCGGCGTCCTTGGGATACACCACGGCCGCGCCGCGCGGCATCGAGAGCACGAAGTCCGAGAGCAGCGGGCGCAAGGTCTGGTACTGCTGGCCGACGTTGTTCACCACGACCGAGCCGTCCGGCTTGCCGATGATCTCGTCGTGGTTGAGGAAGCCGCGGTGCGTGTGGAAGGCCCCGCCGGCCTCGAGGCTGATGGTGTTCATCCGGCCGCGTTCGTCCGTGAGCTGCACCCGCTCGCCCTCGCGGAACGGACCGCGGCGCCGGTTGGCGCCGACCGGCGCAGTGCCGGGTGCTGTTTCGGTGGCTGTTACATTGGCAGTTTCGGCGGCTGGCGCCGAAATGCTGTCGGCGGCTGTGCTGTCCCCGCTGGGGGTGGCGTTGGCGGCAGTGTCGCTGCTCATGAGATGTTCCTCGCTCCTGTAAAGCTGCGGTGGCCGCGGATGGGCGGCGGGCACCGGCCCGTGTTCGTGGGCCGGAGAATTCACGACCGGCAGGTAACTCTACCGGGTCTGGTCCTGATTCCGGCCTTCGCCCCCGGTCTGTGAGCCGGGGGTGCCGCTCGGCTGCTTCCCGGTCAGGGCGTTGAGCACGGTCAGCTGGCGCAACAGTCCGGTGACGGTGCCGGCGTCGTTGACCACCGCATAGTCCGAACCTTCGATCTGGGCAAGGTATGCCAGCAGTTCGGCTCCCCGGTCGGTTTCCTTGACGTACGCACCCGCGGCGAGCGGATAGGCGGCGGCGGTTGCCGGGGTCGTGGCGGCCAGCGCGGGCGGAACGGCCGCTGCTGCCGTTTCGTCGACGACGGCCGACGGGCGCGCGTCCTGGCCGAAGAGCACGACGGCGGGGACACCCTGCGGCGAGTGCCGCAGCACGTCCAGGACGGTGGCGGTGTCGGGCAGCCCGAGCGCCGGCTCGGCGAGGGCCGCGGCGTCCACCAGGTGCAGCCGGCTCCGGTACCGGGCTTGCTGGATGGAGGCGGTGGCACCCATCCAGAGGAAGCTGCCAACCAGCAGGGTGATGAGCATGAGGGAGGTATCCGGGCGGTTGCCGCTTAGGAGCGGGAGTGCAACAAACCAGACTGCCAGTGCGATCACGATGATGCGGCCGGCCCAGCCGGCCGCAATGGTGCCCTTCTCGTGGCTGCCGGTGACCTTCCAGACCGCGGATTCCACCAGCCGGCCCCCGTCCAGCGGCAGGCCGGGCAGCACATTGAAGATGCCGATCAGCAGGTTGGCCCAGACAAAGATGTTCGCCAGGGTGTCCGCGACGCCGTCCAGCTGCCCGCCGGAGAGCAACAGCCAGCCGCCGGCGGCGAGCACCAGGTTCGCGGCTGGTCCGGCCAGGGCGACCAGCACGGATCTGCCCGGCGAGGCGGTGAACTCTTCGAACTGGGTGTGGCCGCCCCAGAGGTTGAGGACGATCTTGCGGGTGGGCCAGTGGTAGAGCCGGGCGGTGAGCGCATGGGCCAGTTCGTGGACGAGCACCGAGATCAGCAACAGCACTGAGTAGGCGAACGCCACGAGATAGGCGGTGATGCCAAGGCGGGGGTCGTTGTGCTCGAGCACGGGTCCGTAGGCGATCACGGTGAAAGCGGCGATGGCGAACCAAGAGTAGGCAAGCACCAAGGGAATGCCGGCGATCCGGCCCAGCGGGATTCCGCCACGGAGCGAAAAGGGGCGGTCCCCGGTCTCCGGCGGCTTCTGCGGCGACGGCTCAGTCAAGGCGACGGCCTCCGCTTGCCGCGCTTTCCAGCCCGGAGTTCTCCAGTTCGCCAGCGGACAGCCGCAGACCGGCTCCGGTAAATTCGTGCCGGAGGCCGAGCAGCTCCTCCAGGTCGGCGACCGTGCGTCCGGCCAGGGTGTCCCAGGTCGCGCGCCGCGGATCGTGCGGGAGCGGGACGATGTGCGGAATCGCCACCGTGACGACGCCGGAAGCCACGGCCGCCGCGACCCCCGGCCCCGAGTCTTCAAGGGCCACGCAGTGACGGTGGTCCAGCTCGGGGTCGTGCTGCTGCAGGAGTTCCACGGCTTTCAGGTACGCCTCGGGATGCGGCTTGCCCTGCGTGACGGTGTCCCCGGTGACCAGGAACTCGAAATAGGGTTTGGGCAGGCTGGCCACGATTTCGCGGGCCAGGGGCGCCTCGGACATGGTCACGAGGGCGCAGCGGACGCCCGCCGTGTGCAGTTCCTCCAGCAGTTCGCGTGCGCCGGGGCGCCACGGCACAGACTCCCGGACCAGGCTGACGACATGCCCGGTGAGGGTGTCGATGATTTCGCGCACTTCCAGCGCCACGCCGGCTTCCTGCAGGATGCCGGCCGAATAGACCAGCGACTGGCCTACGAGCTGCATGGCCTTCTCGTGCGACCACTGTCCGCCGTGGGCGGCTACCAGGGCGTGTTCGGCTTCAATCCAGTACCGTTCGGTGTCCACGATCGTGCCGTCCATGTCCCATAAAGCGGCTTTGAGCAGGGGCTGGGAGGCTGGGGATCGCATGCCCTCCAGTCTACGGTGCAGGCCGTGTGGGGCGCCCAAGGCTACGCCGATGGCGAATTTCAGGGCACCCGGGGCGTTTTCCTCCATGCGCGCGCCTGCGACTTGGACGTAGGGTGAACACATGAATAGCTTCGAGCCAGACACCACGGAAACGGGCGTCACGCCCGAGCCGGAGCGGCTGCTGCAGCCCGTGCCCGAGGGCCAGCGTGTCACCGTGATGCTTGCAGCCTTCGAAGGCTGGAACGATGCCGGTGAAGCGGCGAGCGATGCGCTGCGCTACCTCAACAAGCTCTGGGGCGGCAAGAAGGTGGGCTCGATTGATGCCGACGAGTACTACGACTTCCAGTTCACCCGCCCCACCATCCGGCGCACGGCGTCCGGCGAACGGAAAATCAAGTGGCCTGCCACCCGGATCTTCAAAGCCAGCGTCCCGGACTCCAACGTGGACGTCATCTTTGTCCAGGGCACCGAGCCGTCTTACAAATGGCGCGCTTACACGGCAGAGCTGTTGGTGCACGCCGAGGCGCTGAAGGTGGACTACGTCATCCTGGTCGGGGCGCTGCTCGCGGACGTGCCGCACAGCCGCCCCATCCCGGTCAGCGCCTCAACCGACGACGCGGCACTGCGGGAACGGATGGACCTTGAGGCATCCCAGTACGAGGGTCCGGTAGGGATCGTCGGGGTGCTCGCCGAGGTGGCACTGCTGGCCGGGCTTCCCACCGTCTCGCTCTGGGCGGCCGTGCCGCACTACGTGGCGCAGGCGCCCTCACCGAAGGCCCAGCTGGCGCTGCTGCACCGGATCGAGGAACTGCTGCAGGTCCCACTCGACACGCAGGAGCTGGTGGAGGACTCGGACGCGTGGGAACGCGGCGTGGACGAACTCGCAACAGAGGATCCGGAGATCGCCGCCTACGTCCGCCAGCTGGAGGAGGCGAAAGACACCGCAGACCTACCCGAGGCCAGCGGCGAGTCCATCGCGCGGGAATTCGAGCGCTACCTCAAGCGCCGCGGCAAGGACAAGCCCTAGACCTCGGGGCCGACGCGCTTGCTTCCCGGCGCTACGCAAAAGCGCTGGCGACACCGGAATCCGGGTGTCGCCAGCGCTTTTTTGCGTCGCCGGCCTTTTGGCGGTTCGTGAGGTCTAGAGTTCGACGCCGAGCAGCGCGTCGACGGCGTCGCCCACCAGTGCAGCGTCAGCCGCGGAACCAGTACCCGCTCCGGCTGCCAGCGCTGCAGACGCCCATGCGTCCACGGCCTCGAGGGCGCGCGGGGCGTTGAGGTCGTCAGAGAGCGCGGCCCGCATCTCTGCGATGAGCGGCCCGGCAGAACCCGCCGGTGCGAGTTCGACGGCGGCACGCCAGGTCCGGAGCCGGTCCTTGGCCTCGGTAAAGCCCTCATCCGTCCAGGACCAGTCGCTGCGGTAGTGGTGGGCCAGGATTGCCAGCCGGATGGCGGCAGGGTCTTCGCCGGCGGCGCGCAGCTTGGAGACGAGTACGAGGTTGCCCTTGGACTTGCTCATCTTTTCGCCGTCGAGTCCCACCATGCCGGCGTGCGCGAAGTGCTTGGCCAGCGGCACCCCGGTCAGGGAGTAGGCATGGCCGGCTCCCATTTCGTGGTGCGGGAAGACCAGGTCGGACCCGCCGCCCTGCACGGTGAACGGAGCGGGCAGGTATTTCTGCGCAATGACGGTACATTCGATGTGCCAGCCGGGGCGCCCCTCCCCCAGATCGCCGCCGGGCCAGCTGGGTTCGCCGTCACGGGCCACGCGCCAGAGCAGCGGATCAAGCGCCTGGCGTTTCCCGGCCCGGCCGGGGTCGCCGCCGCGCTCGGCGAAGAGTTCAAGCATCTCGGCATCGGACAGGCCCGAGATGGATCCCAGCGTCCACGCGTCCTGCGCTTCGGCCGAGTGCTTTCCGGCCGCCTCGACGTCGTAGTAGACATCTCCGTCGGGCTCGCCGGGGGTGCCGGACACCCGGTAGGCCAGGCCGCGCTGCACGAGCGACTCGATAGCCGGGACGATCAGCGGGATGGCCTCCACGGCGCCCACGTAGTTATCCGGCGCCAGCACGTTCAGGGCTTCCATGTCGGTCTGGAACAGCTCAATCTGGCTGGCGGCGAGTTCCCGCCAGTCCACCCCGGTGGCAGTCGCGCGCTCCAGCAAGGGGTCGTCGACGTCGGTCACGTTCTGGACATAGGCGACCTGCTGGCGGCCGTCGCGCCACGCCCGGTTGAGCAGGTCAAAGGCCACATAACTCGCCGCGTGGCCCATGTGGGTGGCGTCATACGGGGTGATCCCGCAGACGTACATGGACTGCTCCCCCGTCGCTTCAAGGGTGGCGAGGCCGCCCTTGGCGGTATCGAAAAGACGCAGCGCGGGCATGCTGCCCGGCAGCTGGGGAACAGGGCGGGAGATCCAGGATTTCACACCCCAAGCCTAGTGCTAGGCGCTGATGACATTGAAACCGAGCAACAGGTACAGCGCGAGGCCCAGCAAAATGCGGTACCAGACGAAGAGCCGGTAGCTGCGGGTGGAGACGTACCTGAGGAACCAGCCGATGATCACGTAGCCCACCACGAAGGCGATCGCGGTGGCGAGGGCGGTTTCGGGCAGGCCGTAAGGGCCGGTGATGCCGTCCTTCGAGACCACCTTGTAGAGCTGGTACAGGCCGCTGCCGAAGACGGCGGGGATTGCGAGCAGGAAGGAGTAGCGGGCGGCGGCCTCACGGGTGTACCCCATGAGCAGGCCGGCCGTGATCGTGCCGCCGGAGCGTGACACCCCGGGGATCAGAGCCATCGCCTGAGCGAGGCCGTAGAAAATGCCGTGCTTGTAGCTGAGCTTGGTGAGGTCACGTTCCTGGCGGCCGACGGCGTCCGCCACGGCGAGGATCATGCCGAAGACGATCAGGGTGGTGGCGACGATCCACAGGCTGCGGAGCACCGATTCGATCTGGTCCTGGAAGAGCAAGCCAAGGACGATGATCGGCAGGCTGCCCAGAATCACGAGCCAGCCCATCCGTGCGTCCGGATCCTGCCGTGAGACCTTGCCAGTCAGCGAGCCGAACCAGGCCTTGACGATCCGCACAATGTCCCGCCAGAAGTAGACGATCACCGCCGTCTCGGTACCCAGCTGGGTGATGGCGGTGAAAGCCGCGCCAGGGTCCGCGGCGTTGGGCAGGAACGCCCCCACGATCCGCAGATGGGCGCTCGAGGAAATCGGGAGGAATTCTGTCAGTCCCTGCACAAGGCCCAGAAAGGCCGCTTCTAACCAGTTCACGTTTATAGACCCTACGTTATGGAGGTTCCGAAGCATCGTAAGCTTGCAGGCATGCAGCAGCGTTATGTCGGCAACAGTGGGTTGCGTGTCTCGTCCCTTTCCCTTGGCACCATGTCGTGGGCCGGTGAGACCGATGAACAGGATGCCGCCGGTCTGCTTCGTGCTTTCGTCGACGGCGGCGGCACGCTGATCGACACGGCCGCGTCCTACGCCGGCGGCGCGGCCGAGGTCCTGCTGGGCGGCATGCTGGGCGACGTCGTGGCCCGCTCCGAAGTGGTGATCTCCACCAAAGCCGGGTTGACGACCTCGGGCGGCCGGCGCAGCGTGGACACCTCCCGCAACGGCATGCTGTCCGGCCTTGACGCGAGCCTGGCCCGACTCGGCACCGACTATGTGGATATCTGGTTCGCCCAGGCCTGGGATCCGAACGTTCCGCTGGAGGAGACCCTTTCCGCCTTGGAATTCGCAGTCCGCTCCGGCCGGGCACGCTACGCCGGTGTCTCCAACTTCAACGGCTGGCAGACCGCCAAGGCCGCCGCGGTGGCTGACTTCCCGCTGGTTGCCTGCCAGGCCGAGTACTCGCTGCTGCAGCGAAAGCCCGAAGCCGAGCTGATCCCGGCAATCGAAGACGCCGGGCTCGGCCTGATGGCGTGGGGCGCGCTGGGGCGCGGGGTGCTGACCGGCAAGTACCGCGGTCATATTCCCTCCGATTCGCGGGCCGCACACCACAAGCTGGCCGGCTACGTGGAGCCCTACCTTGAAGGGACCGCCTCCAGCGTCGTAGAGGCCGTGGCGATGGCGGCCAAGGGTCTGGGCCGGACCGCGCTGGACGTGTCCCTGAGCTGGTTGCTCTCCCAGCACGGCGTGGCCACCGCGTTGGTGGGTGCCCGGACGCCGGTCCAGTTGAAGGAGATCATGGATGCGGTGCTGACGCCGTTGCCGCCGGAGATTGCCGCAGCGTTGGAGGATGTCTCCAGCCCGGCCTGATCCGGGGTAGCTTTTCGGTTGTTTCCGGGCGGATTCCCTGTTTTGAGCTTTAGTCTTAGGCCATGAACCTGCAGAACCTCGCTATTACTACTGGCGTCGTGCCCGTGGTTCTCTACATTCTGGCCGCCGCGGCCCTCATCTGGCTTATTTGGGGTCGGCGGCGCCATCTGTCCCGCTGGGTGCCGGCCGCAGTACTGGCCGCCGGCCTCCTGAGCGCCATTATTTGGGTGTTGTGCGAGCCGGTGTGGAACTTGTGGGGGTCCCCGCTGCCTAAGCGTGTCTATGCCTACGCGGGCCTCGGTATCCTCGCCTTGCTCCTTGTGGTGCCCAAGATCCGGGACCTCCGTCGGCTGCCGGCGCGCATTGCCGTGTTGCCGGCGGCGCTGGTCGTTGTCCTGGCGTCGGGATCGCTGATCAACCAGAACTTCGAGTACTACCCCACCCTGGGATCGGTCTTCGGAGACACCGGCGTGAAGATGGAAACCCTGGATCAGTTCAAGAGCCAGGAACGAGGAGACCCGGTGCCGGACGTCAAGCCGAGCGAGCCGCCCACCACGCTGGCCGACTGGACGCCGCCGGAGAATATGCCGGATCAGGGAACAGTCGTCCGGGCCTTCATCCCGGCTCCGATCTCCCACGAGGTGTCCTCAACGGCCTTTGTATACCTTCCCCCGGCGTATCTCGCCGCACCGCGGGCGGATCTCCCGGTGCTGGTTCTGATCCACGGGGTCCCGGGCGAACCGGTGGATTGGCTTCGGAACGGCAGGATTGCCGAGTTCATGGACGAGTACGCATCCGAACACAAGGGGCTGGCGCCGATCATCGTGCTTCCCGACGCCGGGGCAAAGTGGGCCAACTACCCGCCGCTGTGTATGAACACCAAACAGGGCCAGGCCGGACGGTACCTGAGCGAGGACGTACCGAACTGGGTCAAGGCCACTTTTGGGGCCGGCAAGCACTCCAGCCGCCAGTGGGCCATCGGAGGGTTCTCCTACGGCGGGACCTGCGCCATGCAGCTGGCCATGAACTACCCAGAGGTCTATCCCACGTTCATCGACAGCTCGGGTGAGAACCAGCCGACGATTCGGCAGGGCCACCAAGTGCTCCTGCAGCAGTACTTCGGCGGCAGCGCAGCCGAGTTCAAGAAGCAGAACGCGCTCGACGTCATCAAGACACGCAAGTACCCGGACACCGCCGGCATCGTCACCGTCGGCGCTGGCGATCCGTTCTTCCGGGCCCAGGGAGTCCAGGTCTACCAGGCGATGAAGAAAGCCGGCATCAATGTCCAGTTCCAGGAGGCGCCCGGCGGACACGCCTGGACGGCCTGGAAGTACGGGGTGGAGAACAACATGGACTGGCTGATGGGCCGCCTTGGGGTTACGGGCTGAGCCGTCTGCAGGGCGGCGGGATTCGGCTACCGGCGGCCGGGCCTGCTCGCAGGCTGAGGGCCGGTGGTGACATCACGGATCAGCCGCGCCGTATGGCGCACAGACCAGTTAGGCAGGTACGCCTCGGCAAGGGCGCGGCCGATCAGCGGCAGCGCCAACGGATCCTGGTACAGGATGAAGAGGGTCCGGTGCTGGGGCTGGAAGCGTTGCTTGAAGGCCGCCAAGGACCGGAATCCGTAGACCGGCTCAAGCACGTCGCCGAGCCAGCGCAGGACGCGGCCCGCCGTCCCGCCGTCGTCCGCCACTGTGGCGCCTTTGCCGGGCAGCCCGGCCCCCGCAGAGGGAAAGACTTCCGCCTGGCGGGGCACCAGCGCCGTCGCGGGAACTAAGGGTGAACCGGACAACGAAATCTCGGCCATGCTGTCCTTAAAGTGGAGCACCGCCGATGCGATCAGGAACTCCATGACACCGTTAAAACAGTCCTCGCGGCGCCTCATGAAATCAAGGGTGCGGCTGACCACTTCCCCGTTGCGGAAGACCGGCAGCCAGCTGGTGACACCGAGGACCGCGCCCTCAGGATCTACGGCGAGGCAGAGCAGCACATGGTCGTCCTTGAGTTGCTCCACACCCCCGAGGGTGAAACCCATTTCCGGGAGTGCCCGGGAGCAGGCCCACCGCTCCGAAATATCGTGGACCTGGCTCCGCAGTCCGTCAGGGAGCCCGCTGTAGACGCCCCAGTGGGCAGTAATTCCGAGCCTTCGGGCTTTATTCATGGCGGTGCGGACGCTTTGCCACTCCTTGCCGTGGAAATCGATTCCAGTCAAGGGAAGCACTGTCTCCTGGGCTACCTCCATGCCCCTGAAGCCCAGCGACCTGAGTTCTGCCCAGTGGGCGTCGGCGACGGAGTACCAACACGGCGTCAGGGACTGCTCGGCACAGTACCCCGTGAATTCGCGGACGGCGTCGGCGAAGTCGCACTCCCTCCCGAACGGACCTCCTGCCGTCAGGGCGATGCCGTGATGCAGTTGGTAGGCGATTCCCACCGTTCCCGCACGGTTAAACCAGTAGCTGTTGTTGGGCCACAACGCCATCCAGGACAGCGAGCCGCCGCCCTGGAACACCAGGCGCCGGGCCAGGGAGCGGTTATCGTCTACCCGGTGGTCCCAGAGACGCCGCTTGGTAAAGATGACCAGGACGGCGACCAGGCAGATCAGCCAAAAAGCTGCTCCGCCGTAACTGAAAATCAACGACGACCAATAGCCGCGAGGGTGCACCGAGACGGAATACTTGAAGGAAAAGGGATACGGCAGGAACATCCGAGGCAGGGTTGTTCCCAACGACAGGAGACCGGCGCGGTGCCGGTTGTTTCCCTCTGCGAACCACGCGAGGACGTAGAGGGCGACAAATGCGGCAAAGATGCCGGGCACCAAGACCAGTGCGCGGCGTCCGAGCGCGGGATCCGTGTCCACGGGAAAATGGCGCCGGTTGAAAAACAGCGCGGTGGCGATCAGCAGTGGCACCAGTACCACCGGCAGGATCTCCACGATGCCCGAGTCGACAGGAATCCTGCGGCTCCCGTTCCTGACGTAGACGCCAAAGTGGGCAAATAGCTGTAGGTAGATAGCAGAGAGCACGCCGACGGCGAGATGGGCAACCGTGGCTATCCACAACGCTACCCGGCTCCCCCGGCGCAGCCCCTCCGCACATGCCAGCAGCAGGAGCAAGGGAACCACGGAGAGGGCGGCGCCGCCGGGGCCGTGCAAGCCGGGACTGTGCATGATCTGGGAGCAGCCCGCATTCACGGCTGCGGCGCAGTCGCTCTGGAGCTCGCCCAGGGTGGGCACCGGATTGACAATCAGGTTCCGGAGAGCGGCAAGGGGGCCGATAGGCGCCTGGGACAGCCCGGCCAGCACCGGGCCGGCGGCGAATACTGCCACGGTCATGGCCAGCGTCGAGCGAACGTCGCGGCCGGTCCACACCGCGCCCGGCGGGTATACAACGTTCGCGCGCGAAGCGGCGCCGTTCGCGGCACGTCGGGTGGTGGCCTTGGCGGCGGCCCTGGACCTGGCTGTGGCAGCGGCCCAGCCGCTTGCCAGGCCGCTGAGCACCCCCAAAAATGCGAGCACGTTCTGGGGGTGACCTACGTACAGCAGGAGCATGATGGTCACGGCAAGGCCGAGTGACCGCAGGCGGCGACGCCACAAGGGACTGATTCCGGGACTCGCAGCCATTACGGCAGCCAGGGAGCCGGCGAACGGACCCGCCAGGGCCGGGTGCTGCATGGAGCTCAGCCAGCTGCTGCCGAGCTCGTCGCCGGCCGCCACACTCCCTACGAACAGGAAGACGGCTGCAAGGTGGCCGGCCATTACGGCGGCCAAAGCCCGGCCGCTTCCCAGCGTGGTTTCGGCAAACCCGACACACAGGAGAAGCACCACAGTGGCCAGGACATAGGACGCAACGCCGCCGGGAAACAGCAGGCTGGCAAGAGCGGGTCCCCATTCACCCCGTGTCAGGGTGTCGGGGCCGATGGCAACGAACGGACCGAGGGCCTGCGGGGGGCCGGAAACCAGGGATCCCGTGGCGGCTCCGGCGGACCACAAGAGAACGATAAGCAGCCAGGTCAGCGGTATTCGACGCAAGCCGTACCGCGGCAGCGGCTGGGCCCGATGTGCTCCTGCCTGCCGCTTCACACGTCCGTCGGGGCGGACCGGTGTGCTGCTCGTAGGCTTCATGTCACCCGTCACTTCCAGTGCGGCAGCGTAGCCCGGCTCAGCGGCACGGCTACGGCACGCCTGAAGCATATTCCCCTTCGGGCGGCACTTCGGGAGTAGGCAATACTCGCTTTTTTGGGGCGGATGTACAGGGCGCCACTCAGGTGCTACGTGGATGCTACGCTCCGGCGGCTGCTTCGGCCGCGGCGCTCATCCGATGACGCCCCGCAGCAGCCTGGCCGTGTGCCGGATGGACATGGTGGGCATGTAGGCCTCGGTCAGCGCGCGTCCAATTACCGGCAACGCCAGGGGGTCGTGATACATCATGTACAGCGTGCGGTGCCGCGGGTGGAAGCGCTGTTTGAAGGCAGCGAGCGACCGGAAACCGTACGCCGGTTCCAGGGCCCCGCCCAGCCAGTCCAGGAAGCGGCCGACCGCGGCGCCGTCGGACGGCTCGCGCGCCGGATCACCACGTGGTACCGGCGCCAGAGGCGACCCGGACAGGGAAATTTCCTCCATCGTTCCGTCAAAATGCAGTACGGCCGAGGCAATCAGGAATTCCATCACGCCCTTGAAGCCGTCCGGACTCCGCCGCATGAAATCGAGCGTCCGGCCGGTGACGACGCCGGCTGTGAACACCGGAAGCCAGCTGGTGACGCCGTGGACCTTGCCGGCGTCATCCACGGCCAGGCACAGCAACACGTTTTCGTCCTTGAGTTCCTCAACGCCGCCCAGCGTGAATCCCATTTCCGGCAACGTCTTCTCGGAAACCCACTCTTCCGAGATTTCGTGGACCTGAGTCCGCAGTGGTCCGGACAGCTCGCCGTAGGTACTCCACCGGGCCTCGACGGAGAGCCTCCGGGCTTTGTTGAGGGCGGTGCGGACCCCCTGCCATTCCTTGCCCTTGAACTCAATGTTGCCCAGCGGCAGCAGGGTCTCCTCGGCCACCCGCACGCGGCTGAATCCGAGCCCGCGCAGCAGGTTCCAGTGTTCATCAGTGACGGAATACCAGCACGGTGAAAGCGACTGCTCGGCGCAGAAGGCGGTGAATCCCTCAACGGCCCTCTCGAAGTCGGCGGACGCGCCGAATGGTCCGCCCACCGTCAAGGCCACGTTGTAGTGGAGCTGGTAGGCGACACCGACGGTCTCCGCCTCGTTGAACCAGTACCGGTTGTTGGGCCAGAGTGCCATCCAGGACAGTGATCCCCCGCCCTGGCGCACCAGCCGTCGGGCCAGCGAGATCCCGCTGTCTGCGCGGAGGTCCCGGAGCTTGCGGCTGACGAACATGGCGAGGATGCTCATCAGGCAGACGAGCCAGAACACGGCGCCGCCGTAGCTGAAGATCAGCGGCGACCATACGCCGTGCGGGTACACCGACACGGAATACCGGAAGGAAAAAGGGTAGGGAAGGAACATCCTCGGCAGGGTGGCCAGAAGGGCCAGCAGGCCGGCCCGGTGGTGGTAGTTATCCTCGGCAAACCATGCCACCACATAGCCCGTGACGAAAACCGCGAAGACGCCGGCCAGCAGGATAAGTGACCGACGCCCCAGAACCGGATCGGCGTCGACGTTGAAGTGCCGCCGCGCCGCAAACAGCGCGGCGGCTATGAGCAGAGGCACCAGCACAACCGGGAGGACCTCCGCGATCCCCGAGTCCACCGAGAGCACCCGCGACCCGCTCCGCACGGATGTCCCGAACTGGGCGAAGAGCTGCAGGTAGATGGCCGAAAGGACGCCGATCACCAGATGGACGGAAATTGCCACCCAGAGGGCAGCCCGGTTTCCCCGGCGCAGCCCTTCCGCGCACACCAGCAGCAGCACGAGGGGCACCAGGGACAGGGCCTCACCGCCAGGGCCGCGCAACCCGGGGCTGTGGATGATCTGGAGGCAGGAAAGGTCGACGGCGGCCGAGCAGCTCGCCTGGAGATCGTTGATGGTGGGGATCGGGTTGACAATCAGGTTCCTGAGCACAGCGAGCGGCCCCGAGGGTGCCTTCGCCAGGCTGGCAAGGACCGGGCCGGCCGCGAAGACCGCGACGACCATTGACAGCAGTGCCCTGACTTCGCGGCTCGTGGAGCGGATGTAGTGGGCGGAGCCGTGCCGGCCGCCAATCAGGGCGCCGATCCCGAGTCCGCATGCCACACCGAGCACGCTGTCCAGGTTTTGCGGATGCCCGATATATAGCAGGAGCATTACGGTTACGGCGATGCTGACGGATCGGATCCTCCGGCGCCAGAGGGCGCTGATCCGCGGACTCGCCGCCAGGACGGCGGCCAGCGACCCGGCAAACGGCCCCATTGGGCCCGGATGGCGGAGCGTGGACAGCCATTCGCTGCCCATGGCCGTTCCGAGTTCGACCACCGCAAAGTACAACAGCAGTGCGCCGAGGTGCCCGACGACGAACGCCACGGCGGTCCGGCCAACGCCAATCGTTACTTCGGCCAGACCGACGCACCCCAGGACGACGGCGGTCGCCAATACGTAGGAAGCAAAAGGGCCGGGGAAGAACACGGAGGTGAACATGGACAACCACTGGCCGCCCATCAGCTGGTCCGGACCTGCCGAGACGGCCGCGCCCAGCGGCGCCGGTGGCCCTGACGACACCGAGCCTGTGACAAGTCCGACCGTCCACAACAGCACAGCCATGGCCAGCGCCAAGGGGATCCTGATGATGCTCCGGCCGAGCCGCCTTAGCAACCGGCCCGGGAGGCTCCGCCAGACGGTCGACCAGCGCGCAGGGGAACGGGCCGGGGCGTCTGCGGCAGCGCGGTCGGCCGAGGGGACTTCGTCAACGCCGGCCTCCGACAGGCCGACGCTGCGCCGTGGTGCAGGCAACAACAACCTCCGACATCGGGCCAACCCGGGACATAGAACGTCTTAGGGCGTTCCGAGCCTTTGCGGACTCGAACAGCGTCCCGTAGGACTGTCCACAGAGTACGCCCGCAAGCTGGGGAGATCCCGGGAATTGCAGCTCTAGGGATGCTATGGCTCCGCGCGGCCGCCAGGGAGCGGGAGGGAGTGCCGGCGTCGTTCCGAACGTGGCTTGGCTGCTAGTTGTCCTGCAGGAGTTCGAGGTCTTCCTCGTCGTCGACGTCTTCGCTTTCGTCCTCGTCATCTTCTTCGTCGATGACCTCAAGGGGCGTCACTTCGCCATACGCTTCATAGAGGGAGTCGTCGTAGACTTCAAAAGCATCGGCGACGGCGAAGAAGGCCGCTTCGACCGCGGGATCCCCGTCTCCCCGCCGCGCCGCGGCAGCGGCCAGGTGTTCTTCGAGGGCGGCGGTTAGGGACTGAAGCGCGACACGCGGATCGATGCTCATGACTTCACGTTAGCCCGAAAAAGACGAAAATGGAGAGCAATGAAGGAACATTTTCTGAGCAGCTCGGTCCGTCGGGAGCGGGACTACGCACGTCAGTACGAGTACCTCGTGCTGACGGTCAGCCCTGAGGATTCGCTGCCCGAGGCCCGCCGTATCCTCGCCGCACACTCCGAGTACGGCAAATGGGAACTCGAGCGCAGCGTCCTCTATGTCGGCGGCGGACGCCGCTTCTGGCTCCGCCGGAAGGTCATCCAGGTACAGCGGACCGTGTAGGCCGCGCTGGCGATCGTCTAGGGCTCCAGCGGGCCAAGCCAGGCGTTGGCCACGGTATTGTGCGCGGACTCGTCGTCGGACGGATGGAACATTCCGGCCAGCACGTCCCGGTAGAGCCGTTCAAGCTCGGAACCACGGAAATAGCTCGAGCCGCCGGAAACCCTGATCGCCAGATCCACGACGGTGCGCGCGGTCTCGGTGGCGCGCACCTTAACCCCGACGAGCTTCGGGAACCACTGGTGGCCGTGGTCCGCGAGGGCATCGACGTCGGACGCCACGGTGGCGAGTTGCGGGTAGAGCGCGTCCATCGCCATCGCCGCTTCCGCGACCTTCCAACGGATGTCGGGATCCTGGGCGTAGCTGCGGCCCCCGTTCTTGAATGAGGTGCGGCGCTTGACCGCCTCGACGCCGAGTTGCAGCGCCCGCTCCCCGATCCCCGTATAGACCGCCGCCAGGAGGGTCTCGAAGCAGGCGAAAATGGCGAAGATCAGCGGATCTGCGTTCGGGCCTACGGGGAGCTTGCGGAAGACCCGCTCCGGCGGCACCACGGCGCCCTCCAGCACCGTGGTGTTGGACTGGCTGGCCCGCATTCCCAGGGTGTCCCAGTCGGGCAGGATTTGGTAGCCCGGGGTCTCACGGTCAATGAAGCCGTGCACCAGTTCGCCCTCGCCGCCGCGCGCCGCAGCGTCCTTGCCGAAAATCCCCAGCCGGGTCCAAGCCGGAGAGAGGCTGGTGAAGATCTTCCGCCCGGTAAAGCCGTAGCTTCCGTCCGGCAGCGGCGTCGCCTCGGTCCTCGAGTCGAAGAGCACGGAATCGTTGCCCGCTTCGGAATTGCCGAACGCGAAGATCTCGCCCTCCGCCGCCTCCTGCAGGACGAAGTCCATCGAGGAGTCGCCCCGTGCGGCCAGGACGTACGCGACGCCGGTCCACACCAAGTGCATATTAATCGCCAGCGCGGTGGCCGGGGCGGCAGTGGCCAGCCGCCGCTGCAGCTGTGCTGCCCCGGCGAGCCCCAGGCCCAGGCCGCCGTCGGACACGGGGACGAAGATCTTCAGGTAGCCGACGTCCGCAAGCTCGCGGAGGTCCTCAGTGAAGAACGCGTTGTCCCGGTCATAGCCGGCCGCGCGGGCGCGGATCCGCTCCAGCAGGGCGTCGGGGAGGATGTCTTCGGGCGTCATGTCTGTGTGGGCCATTCCTTTGAGGTGCCTCTCAGTAGTTGCTCAGGAGGGTGTTCAGCACGCGGGAGCCGAACTTCAGCGAGTCGGCCGGAACCCGCTCGTCCACTCCGTGGAACATGCCGGTAAAGTCCAGCTCGTCCGGGAGCATAAGCGGCGCGAAGCCGTACCCGGTGATGCCGAGCCGGCTCAGGGCCTTGTTGTCAGTGCCGCCGGAGAGCGTGTACGGCAGGACCTTCGCGCCGGGGTCCTCGGAGTGCAGCGCGTCGATCATAGAGTCCACCAGGTTGCCGGCGAACGGGACTTCGAGCGAGACGTCCTGGTGGACGTAGCTGACGTCCACGCCGGTGCCCGCCAGTTCGCGGACGATCTCGAGGACCTGTTCCTGCTGGCCGGGCAGCGTTCGGCAGTCCACCAGGGCTTCGGCCGATTCAGGGATGACATTGTGCTTGTAGCCGCCCTTGAGCAGGGTGGGGTTGGTGGTGTTCTGCAGGGTGGCGCCGACAAAGCGGGCAACGGTGCCGAGCTCCTTGAGGATCTTGTCCGGGTCGTGGGGGTCGAATTCGACGCCGGTGAGTTCCGTCACACCGTCGAGGAACTGCCGGGTGGTGGGTGTCAGCTCCACCGGCCACCGGTACTCGCCGATCCGTGAAACGGCGCTGGCGAGCCGGGTCACCGCGTTGTCGGTGTTGATCTGGGAGCCGTGGCCGGCGCGGCCGTGGGCCACCAGCCGCAGCCAGGAGAGGCCCTTCTCCGCGGTCTGCAGCAGGTAGGTGCGCTGGCCCCCGATCGTGGCCGAGAATCCGCCGACTTCGGAGATCGCCTCGGTGGCGCCCTCGAAAAGTTCGGGCCGGTGTTCGACGGCGTAGCCGGCGCCGTACTTGCCGCCGGCCTCCTCGTCGGCGAAGAAAGCGAAGATCAGGTCGCGCTTGGGCTTACGGCCGGTGCGGGCGAAATCCCGCAGGACGGAGAGGATCATGGCGTCCATGTCCTTCATGTCCACGGCGCCGCGGCCCCAGATCAGGCCGTCGTTGAGTTCGCCCCCGAACGGGTCAACGGACCACTGCTCGCGCAGCGCCGGAACGACGTCGAGGTGGCCGTGGACCACCAGGGCGCTGGCCGAGGGGTCCTCGCCCGCCATCCGGGTGACTACGCTGGCGCGGCCCGGCGCCGATTCGAAGATTTCGGCGTCCAGCCCGACCTCGGTGATGAGGCCGGCGGTGTACTCCGCTGCGGCCCGCTCCCCCGGCCCTGAACCATCACCGTAGTTGGACGTGTCGATCCGGATCAGTTCCTGGCAGATCCGGACAACCTCATCTTCGGGCCGAACGTCAGTCATATCGCTCCTCGTGGCAGTGGCTGTGTATTGGCTTCAGCCTACCCACTGGCCCCGATTATTTGTTTCCGGAATCTTCGTGCTAGAGTCTTTCTCGCTGCTTCCGAGAAAAGCAAAACGCTGAAAGGCGAAATTGTTCCCGGAAATACCACCTGCGCGGGTGGCGGAATGGCAGACGCGCTAGCTTGAGGTGCTAGTCCTCGAAAGGGGGTGGGGGTTCAAGTCCCCCTCCGCGCACATGGGAAAAACCCCTGGAATCCACGGATTCCAGGGGTTTTTTGTGCTTAAATAGCTGTCCGCTGGCAAGGTGGCCCGAGGATGCATGGCGAGGCGTCCACCCGACCAGGGAAACGCCCGCTGGCTCGGGCGCCTTTGTCGTCAGAAACCGACGCGGACACCGGCAGGCGACGAAGGCGTTTGCCAACGCCGTCGAGGCGAAGCCGCCGGATAGATTCCCGACCGCCGTCGACCAGTCCCGGCTATAGTCAGCACCACTGGCTGTGTACGATACTGGTCATTGCCTGAGCCGTGGCAGAGCTCCGATGACGCCGAAGGTCTCGGCGAATGTGGCGATTATCGAGGGAGAGCAAACATGTCCGAACCAGGTCAGGCTCCGAGAGCCAGACGGCGCACCACCGGCATCGTAGTCGCCGCCGTCGCGCTGGCGTCCCTGGTGGTTCTGCTGATTGTCACGCAAGCCAGCCCCAGTGCGGGCCGGCCCGACGCTCAGGGCAGTTCTTCGCAGGCTGGCGCGCTCCCGACGGCGTCCGCTTCTGCCGCTGCGGCCGCCAAGCCTTCGGCAGACCCGTCGGCCAGCGCTACACCCGCCGTTGCTGTTCCGGCCCCGGTGGCGGCGTCGGTGGCGAAGAACGCTGCCGCGTACGTGGGCAGGACGGCCGCGGTGCTAGCCAAGGTGACCCCGCCGTCCAAGGCCGAGCTTTCCGCGGTGGCCACCGGCTCCGCCTACGACTCCCTGATGGCAAGAACCACCGAGTTCGAGGCCAACGGCTGGCACCTCGAGGGCAAACCGAAAGTAGTGTCAACTAAGGTGGTCCGCTACCAGCCGAGCGCAAAGCCGCCGACCGTCACCCTCAACGTGTGTATCGATTCCTCGGCTGTTTCCGTGCTGACGAAGGCCGGAGTGACGGTCCAGAAAGGCAGCGCCAAGGACCGGTCCTTGAACGTCATGACGCTGGTGCAGTCCCCGATGCGGACCTGGCTCGTCAGTGAAGTGACCTTCCCGGACAACCCGGCTTGCTGATTCCCTGAGCCGTCCGACGGCGGAGCACCCTGCCCTGCGTCAGCCCCCGCGGTCCAGGCTGACCGACCGTACGCTCAACCGCCGGGCAGTCCGGGACGGCGACACACTCCCCCAGCCGCGCAGAAAAGGACCCGCCGGCCGCTGATACAGCAGCCGACGGGTCCATCTGGTGCTCATAGCGGGGCGTGATCCCCCGCTGCGGCTCAGGGCTGTTTGGTCATCGTAGCCTTGAGATCGAAGCTGACATCGGGTGTCGAGCGGTAGTTCAGATGGGTTTCCACCGCGATGGTGTTGATGCCTGCCACCAGCACGGACAGCGGCACGTCGATGGACAGCGGCGCCGCGTTGGCTTTGGCTGTGCTGATCGCGGTTGACGCGTACGTTGAGAACGTCACCGGCCCGGCCGGCATGTTCTGCCGGGCAACCTCCGTTCCGTTGACGTACACCACCACCCCGTCGTCAGCCACAGTGTTCAGCGTCAGCTTCGAGACCTTGGCGAGGTTGTCCACATTGAACTGATTGAGGAAGTAGGCTGCCAGCGGCCGGCTGCTGGTCGGTGGCGGCACATCGATGTTCGTTCCCAGGCCTGTTGAGCCGAACCCGAGAACCGCATTGCCGATCTTCCACGAGGAGGCATCAAACCCGTTGTTCTTCCACGCGGCATCCGGCGCCGTTGAGGCGTAGCGCCAGCTCCAGGGAGACTTCGCCGGCACCACGGCCACATCCACCGGCCCGGTCACCGAGGTGACTGTCACCGGAGCCGTTGCCACACCGGTTGCGCCCTTGTTATCCGTAGCCGTGAGCGTGACCGTGTACGTCCCAGCGGCGGCATAGGTGTGCGTGGCCGTGATACCTGTCCCGGTGGTGTTGTCACCATAATTCCAGGCATACGATGCCACCGTCCCGTCAGGATCGGCCGACGTGGACCCGTCCAGCGCAACCCCCAGTCCCGAAACCGTCGAGGTGAATTTGGCGACCGGGGCCTGGTTCGGCACCGTCCCGCCGACCGTTGCAGTGGCGTTCAGGTCGAAGCTGATGTCGGCCGTAGCGCGGTAGTTCAGGTGCGTCTCGACGGCGATCGTGTTGGCACCGTTCCGAAGCAGGACCACCGGCACATCCATCGTCACCGGGCTGGCCGCGGCCACCGAGGTGCGAGGTGCGCTCGATGCGTAGGTATTGAACGTCACGGTGCCGGCAGGCATATTGCTCCTGCCCACCTCGGTTCCGTTGACGTACACCACCACGCCGTCGTCGGCGACCGTCTTAAGCGTCAGCTTGGAAACGCTGGCTGCGTTATCCACCGTGAACGTCTTGATGAAGTAGGCAGCAAGCGGTCGCGTGCTGGTTCCGGTGCTGACGTCGACATTAGTACCCAGGCCCGTGGAGCCGAAGCCCAGGACGCCGTTTCCGGTCTTCCAGGACGAGGCGTCGAAGCCTTGTCCCTTCCAGCCGGTGGGAGGCGCGGTGGCTTCGTAGCGCCAGCTCCATGCGGATTTGGCCGGAACAGCAACCACTTCCACCGGTGCCGGCGCCGTCACGGTCACCTGGTCCGTCTTCTCACCCGTCGCGCTCTGGTTGTCGGTCACGGTGAGCTTCACCGTGTAGGTTCCGGCAGCCGCATACGTGTGGGTCGCCGTCGCACCCTGACCAATGGACCCGTCTCCGAAGTCCCAGGCGTA